>NZ_CP052766.1:0-616312 GCF_002499975.2 Alteromonas pelagimontana | reverse complement strand
CCTGTAGATGCTTTCAGTGAATTTTGTGATCAACATCCGGATCATACCGTTGTGGTATACGCAAATACGTCTGCGGCAGTGAAAGCGCGCGCCGACTGGGTAGTTACCTCAAGTATTGCCCTTGATATCGTTGAGCATCTGGACGAGCAGGGCAAAAAGATTATTTGGGGCCCAGATCGCCATTTAGGCGCTTATATTGCCAAGCAAACAGGTGCAGATATGCTGATGTGGCAGGGCGAGTGTATTGTGCATGACGAATTTTCTGCGCAGAAGCTAAATGACATGAAAGCGTTGTATCCAGACGCTGCCATCTTAGTGCATCCTGAGTCGCCTGCCAGCGTTGTGGAAATGGCAGATGCAGTGGGCTCAACCAGCCAGCTAATAAAGGCTTCTCAAACGCTGCCTAACGATACATTTATCGTAGCAACGGATAAGGGAATATTCTATAAGATGCAACAACTGGCGCCTCACAAAACATTTATTGAGGCTCCAACAGCAGGTAATGGCGCTACGTGTAAAAGCTGTGCTCATTGTCCCTGGATGGCAATGAACGGACTACAGGCTATATATAACGCCTTGACGCAAGGCCAACAGGGTCATGAGATAACTGTTGATGAAAACCTGCGCAAAGACGCGCTGGTGCCTTTAAATCGCATGCTCAATTTTTCGGCGCAACTTAACAGCAAAGTTGCTGTAAACGCTGAATAAATCGGCAGTTACACCTTTTTTCTCGACAAGTTCTTGATTCACGGCGCAACATTACCTACTATACGCGCGCTGACAGGAAGCCCTGATATAAGCGTTTTAATTGCTGATATGAGCAAAGATAGGGCTCATATGAGATTTAAAATTGGAGAGGTGGCTGAGTGGCTGAAGGCGCACGCCTGGAAAGTGTGTTTAGGTTAATCCCTAACGAGGGTTCGAATCCCTCTCTCTCCGCCAATTAAAAAAACCCGCTACGAAGCGGGTTTTTTGTGTCTGCGCTCTTGAGAGCCAGCTGGTTTGGCGTTCAATGCCGATACCGTTGGATAAAAATCTCACCAAGCGTGTGCTTACGACTCATGGAGCTTTGGGGAAACTTGAGGGCTACATTCCCAGGAGCAGTTTAGAACAATCCGCAATAATGTGTGCTCGCTCAGCACGAGAATTTTTCTCAGCCCTGTAAATGCAAAAAAGCCCGCACAGAGGCGGGCTGAGAATAACAGAAGGTTACTGCAGTGCAGCTAAAGCGGCATCATAATCTGGCTCATCTGCGGTTTCTTTTACTTGCTCAGTGTAGACAACTTTGCCATCAGTATCTAAGACAACAACTGCACGAGATAACAAGCCCGTCAATGGGCCGGTGCTAAATTCTACCCCGTAGGCTTTACCAAAGTCAGAGCGGAACGTTGAGGCGGTTACCACATTCTCAATGCCCTCTGCACCACAAAAACGCCCAGCAGCAAAGGGAAGATCTGCAGAAACACAGACAACTTGTGTATTTTCCACAGAGCTCGCTTTTTCATTAAATTTACGTACAGACATGGCACATGTGCCCGTATCAATAGAAGGAAAAATATTTAAAATTACGCGCTTGCCTTTTAGCTCATCCAAACTGACCGTGCTTAAATCAGCTTTAACTAAAGTGAAACCTGGAGCATTGCTTCCTTTTTCCGGAAGTTCGCCTACTGTTTCCAACGGGTTACCTTTAAGTGTCACTGTTGCCATGGTTTATTCCCTTATTGTTTAAAAATGCTACTGGTATATGGGTGTTTTCTCCTGCGAATACAAGTGTAGCGAAACCTTCTTCTGCAGCTATTTCTATAAATCACGTTTTTCTTGTACGTACTTATACAACTTGATGTAGAGCAAACTGCGACTGAATCGTGCTTTTACGCTTTCTTGCCCTGAGTGAAACAGATATGCTTATAACAAGAACCGGGGAGTACGAAATCATGAGTCTTGCTGATATTATGACCACACGGGTTGTCACGGTGCACCTGGATGATAACCTTGCCACTGTTCGTGAAATTTTTCAAAGCACCGGCTTTCACCATCTACTTGTGGTTGAAAATAAGAAGCTGTTGGGAATAATTTCCGATCGTGATTTGTTAAAAGCCCTAAGCCCTTTTCTTGATGAAGTCACCGAGCGCAGCCGCGACAGAGCCACACTGGAACGCAAAGCTCACCAGATAATGAGCCGGGAGTTGATAACCTTAACAGCATCGAGTTCCATTGTAAGCGCTATAGCGCTTTTTAATCGCCATGCTATTTCCTGTATCCCAATTATCGACGATAAACATAATCCGGTAGGTATTGTCTCCTGGCGCGACATCATGCGTTATGTCGAGCAGATGGTTAAGGCAAAACGAAGTCGCTGAAAAGCGCGCATGGAAGCACGATATTTCACCGTAACTTAATTTGCTCAATAATTATTGCTGTGTAAAATGGATCGGATTGAGTTAAAGAAGTGAATACCATGGCTACGGTTACCCGAACCAGAAGCGACGTAAAACGCGAAGCTATTATTTGTGCTGCCAAGCAAGCTTTTCAAAAGTACGGTGTGGCGGGAACCAGCATGGATAGACTGGCTGAAATGGCAAATGTGTCGAAGCGTACGGTATACAACCACTTCAACGCGAAAGAAGTCATCGTCATGCATCTCATCAAAGCGCTCTGGCAAAAGAGTATGGTGAGTATTCCGGTGCAATATGACAACACTACACCACTTGAAGACCAACTTTCTGCCATTTTACTGGCTGAAATTGAACTGATTACCGGTAGTGAATATCTGGAGTTGGCGAGAGTCGCCTTTGGTCACTTTTTCTATCATCCTGATCGATTGCGAGATGAGGTGGAGCAGCTTACGGCCCAGGAAACGGTGCTGCATAAGTGGCTTAAGTCTGCGCGGGACGACGGTACCTTAACACTGCCAGACTTGGAATATAGCGTTAAGGAGCTTTCAAGTTTAATAAAAGGGCATTGTTTCTGGCCGCAGTTGATGAAAATCGAGCCACCAATCTCTTTGCAAGGCAAGAAAAAAGTGGCAACACAAACGGCTCTGCTTTTTTTAAGTCACTATCGCGCCTAAATCCCGCAGCGCCAGCATGAGAAAAAGAGGCGGAAGATCTTGAGACTACCAGACCCTGTAATTTCAGTTTACTCTGATTCTGCAAATGACGTTAAGGCTTCACCATCCAGACGATACTTTATCCACTCGCTCTGAGGCTTGGCGCCAATCGATTCATAAAACCTGATGGCGGGTTCGTTCCAGTCAAGTACGCTCCACTCGAAACGTCCGCAATCATTGGCAACCGCATGTTGGGCAAGATATTTTAGCAGTGCTTTTCCGGCTCCAGAACCGCGGTGTTGCAAAGAAACATATAAGTCTTCCAGATAAAGCCCGTTCTTTCCTTGCCAGGTGGAGTAGTTATAGAAATACACGGCAAAACCTACTGCCGCTCCACCGCGTTCACATATAACACAATGTGCGGTGGCCTCTTCACTAAAAAGTGTTCGCTTGATATCTTCCACTGAAGATTCAACTTCATGCTCGGCTTTTTCATAAATGGCTAATTCTGTAATAAATGCCAGAATTTGTTGGCTGTCGTCAGAGGTAGCAACACGAAGAGTAAAATCCGACAATTTTGTTCCCTAAATCGTTAAATAAGAACGCTATTCTAACGTGGAATAAAAACGGGAGCTATGGCAGTGACCAGTTTTCTAAAGAGCAGGGGAGACTTGGCTCCCCTGTATAGATTTATTAATGTTGTTCCGCTGAAAGGTCGCTACTCTTTCCAGACTTATTCGCTGAGTGTTTACGTAGTTTCTTTCTCACGGCTGTAAACGGAACGCCAAGATCAATGAGTATCAAATACAGGCAAGGCACCAGTACCAGCGTTACCACTGTCGCATACATAACGGCAAAACCTAGCGCCACCGCCATAGGTACAACAAAAGCAGCCTGTAGGCTACTTTCGAACATAATGGGCAGTACACCAACAAAGGTGGTAATAGAGGTGAGGGTAATGGCTCGAAACCGCGCGCTTCCCGCTTCGGCAACGGCTTCTCGCACGGAGTAACCTTGCGCCCGTCTCTGGTTAATGAAATCTGTCATTACCAGCGAATCATTGATTACAACACCGGCCGCAGCAATTAAGCCAAACGTGGACATCATGCTTAAATCCAGGTCCAACAAAAAATGGCCCCATATTGCACCCGTCAGACTAAAAGGGATGACCGACATTATGATCAGCGGCTGGCCGTAGCTTTTAAGCGGCACTGCCAGTAATACATAAACCATGAGCATAGCGGCAACAAAGAAATACACCTGCTCGCTTTGCTGTGCTTGCTGTTCTTCAATATCCCCCCCAAGTTCAGTCATTACCGAAGGAAAGGCTTCTTTAAGCTGAGGTAGTAACTTCTCATCTATTTGTTTGACGACTTCATTAGGCTCAATGGCTTCTTCATCAATATTGCCCCAAACATATACGCTTCGATAGCCTCCTTCACGGCGGATATAACTGATCCCCGGCTTTTCGATAAGATTGACCACGTCACCCAACATGACTTCTTTCCCGGAAGGCGTGGTAATGATGGTGTATTTCAATTCGGCAAAGCGTTCGCGGGTAAGTTCTGGATATCGCACCATTACTTTTACTTCTTCACCGTTACGAATAATACGTTGAGCTTCACCACCATAGAAGCTGGAGCCCACCTGATTAGCAATATTTGACAGCGTTAGCCCTAAATCATAGGCAACAGGTAGTAGCGTCATCTGTACTTCTTTGCTATCTGGATCAATTGTCGAGCTTACATCGAACAGACCCTTTTGCTGCTGCAGCATCTGTATAAATTTACGTCCGGCTGCGTTGAGCGTGCTGATATCAGAACCGTACAATAAATAGCCGAATTCACCGTCATCGCCTTCACCATTCACATCGTCATAGACAGTAAAAGATTTCATGCCGGGAATTTCGGGAATCGCTTCTCGCCAGCGTCGGGCCAGTTCAAAGGTGTCAAACGGACGCAGGTCCTCTTCTACCAACGGGGCGACGATCCTCCCTTCTGTGCGTTCTTCATTAAACGCAAGTAAGTCACGAACCATTCCCTTACCATATTCGCTTTTAATATCTTCTTCTATGTTCCTGATAGTGCTTTCGATGGTTTTCAAGGCAAAGATAGTTGCCTCATCCGACACATTTTCGTTCATTTCAATTTTCACTTGTGGAAAATCATGGGGCACTTTTGGATTGGGTACCATTCGCACAAAATTGGCGCTTATAAGGCCGACGCTCAGCATCAATAAGCCCACAAATATCATCAACACTGCCCAGCGCCATTCCAGTGCATGCTCAACCAGTCTGCGGTAGGGGCCATTAACAAAGCCACTAAAGCGGCGATTAAAACCTGCCCGCAAACTGTTTTCTTTCACAGGCGAAAAACGAGTATGGGCGATATGGGCGGGCAGGATCAGCTTGGATTCGATTAAACTGAACGCCAAACAGAGTATTACGACAACCGCAATATTATAAAAGAATGCGCCTTCGGGGCCACTGCTCAGGGTGAAAGGTGCAAATACCGCAATGGTGGTGAGTACACCGAAAGTTGCCGGCGTAGCGACCCGCTTGGCACCGCGTATTACGTTGTCTACACCGCCGCCTTTCGATTCAATTTCTGTGTAGGCACTCTCGCCGATAACAATGGCATCATCGACCACAATACCCAGCACCATGATGAACGCAAAAAGCGAGAGAATATTGATACTGAGCCCGAATAGCGGCATCAGCATCACCGCGCCTAAGAAACAGATGGGCAAGCCTAGCATTACCCAAAACGCTAAACGGAAGCGCAGAAAAATAGTTAACATTAACGCCACTAAAATCGAACCTTCCAGCAGGTTCCATAACATCATATTCAGGCGCGCATTCAGGTAGTAGGTCATGTCTACCAGAACTTCCAGTTGCACGCCTTTGGGTAGGGTTTTGTTACGTGCTTCAATATAGCTTTTTACTGTCTCGGCAACAGGAATAATGCTTTGATTCTTAGTTGCATTAACAGCAATATAAATTGCGTTTTTGCCTGAATATTTAAAATAACGCTCGCCTTCGACAAAACCATCATTGATCGTGGCTACATCAGAAAGCAATACTCTGGCACCACTTGTGCCAACTTTAACAGGAATAGAGCCAAACTCTTCGCCGCTGTAATATTGGTTTTCAACGCGGACAGAAATCACTCCCGCATTGGTTTTTAGTTGGCCTGCGGATAAATTAGCCGAATAGGCGCGGATTGCTGCACTTATGTCGTCAATCGTCAGATTATACATGCGCAACATTTCTGGTTTAATTTCTACCGAGATTTCATCATCCGGTGCTGAGACTTCAACCAGCGAAATATTGGCCAACTGGAGTAGCTCATCTTCAATTTGTTTTGCCAGGGGTTTTAGTTCTGTAAGAGGGACATCACCAACCAGCGGCATTTCAATTACGCTTTGCTGAAACTCATCCTGAGAGATATTTACCGGCTCCATTCCTGCCGGAAAGGTAGCAATACCATCTACCCGTAGTTTTATTTTATCCAGGACATCGGTAAGCTTTTCGTTTTTATCAATTTCTAAGGTAACGCGCCCCTCATTTCGAAACGCGCGGGAAATTATGCGCTTAATTTCCGTGACGTCTTTTAACGACTCCTCTATTTTCACCAGAATGCTTTCTTCAATTTCCTGCGGTGAGGCCCCGGGATATTGTGCAGAAATATTAATGTAGTTAATTTCGATGTTAGGAAACATCTGACGCTGAATGGTCATATAGCCGACAACGCCCATGATGATGACAAAAATCATCATTAAATTGGCAGCCACAGAGTTTCTTGCAAACCACGATATTATACCCGTATGCGTATCGTATTCTTCCTTCATAATGCTGGCTCCTGTTACTCTGGACGCGGACGTTGAGCGACTAAATTATCGTTTCCAGCTATCACTTTTACAGACATCCCGGTTTGTGGATATTCCGGTAAATTCATGACTACGCGGTTGCTGTCAAACTCGCCGCGAATCAAAAAGTAGCCACCATCTTCGCGGATCATATCAACAGGTTGCGAAACCAGCTTGTTCTCTTCATCAAGCGTCCACAGCTGGCCATTTGTAATAAGTTCCTGAGGCACCCGATATACGTTATCTAGCGTGCGCCCTTTGAAGGAAACCGTAGCATAAGCGCCAAATTTCAGTACTGGCTTGGTGGAATGCAAACCGTACGGATCGTCAACACGTGCAACTAAATGAGTCATTCTGGTGGTCTGATCGACGATACCGGTGTCGCGATGAATATAGGCTTCGAATTCATTGCCTCGAGGGGTATCGGCGTTCACTAATGCCTCTTTTCCCACAATATCTGCAGGTAGAAAGTTTCGATCAAACCTTGCTATGGGAAAGACAATTTCGGCGGTCTCGATGTTGTTCATTGTCGCAGCTACTGTACCCACGGCAACGAAGTCGCCTACACCGATGTTGCGAGCCACTACCAAGGCGTCGTACGGCGCTTTTACTTCACAGTTTTCCAAATCACGAGTCGCAATGCGGATCTGAGCTTCTGCATATTTTACTGCCGCCTTAGCACTTAATACCTGTGGTTTACGCAAGTACAAATCGGTAACGCGATTTGAGGGCAGGGAAGTTGCTTCGCGTGAAGCCACTTCGGCCTGCGCTTGTTCTTGAATTAATTGCGCTTGAGCCGTAGAAAGATTGGCTTCTGCTTGTAACAGCGCCGCCTCATAAGTGTCTTTTTCAATAGAAAAAAGCACATCTCCACGTTTTACCAAACCGCCAGCCACAAAACTGGGATGCCATGACACCACTTCTCCTGCGACCTGCGCCGCTAAATTGGTGCTTTCCAGCGGCGTCACTTCGCCATAAGAGGAAATTAGGACGGTATAATCCACCGGATTCAAATCTTCTATAGTGACAGTGGGACGAGTATCAACTTCTTCCTTAATCACTTCTTCAGAAGCTGAGGCTCCAATGGCTTTCATTCCTGCGTAGCCGATTAACAGAATGAGGAACGGTGCGACGACTTTCATCCATTTCATAGTTGATAACTTACTGTTGCGGATTCTTTGAGCTAATATTAACGGCATTAGATGCTACAAACTAACACCAATTGTAACGAACTATTTATGGAAATGTTTAGTGATGGTTTGAACGACGTCAGTCATCGCAGGCATTGGCGGCAACAACGCAATTTCGCCCTTCCTTTTTAGCTTGATACAATGCTTTATCCGCCTGCCGTAGCGCGCGATCTAACGTAATTTCCTTATTGATTTCGCACACACCGAAGCTGGCCGTAACTTGTATATCGTTGCCCTGAATATTAATAAAGGTTCCCTCTAAAGCGCTACGAACTTTGTCTGCTAATAGCTTTCCGTTTGTTTCAGGTGTTTCTGGTAGAACAAAAATAAACTCTTCACCGCCCCAGCGGCCCACCGAATCCTGGCGTCGAATCCATTTTCTAAAGATCTCACTAATTTTCGTCAACACCACATCTCCGTTATCGTGGCCGTAGGTATCATTGATGTTTTTAAAATGGTCTACATCAACGATAACAATACTGATTGGCCTGCCGTGGCGTGTCATCCGCGAAAGCTCTTGTTCTATCTGCTGTTGAATGCCGCGACGATTGGGTAGGTGGGTAAGAGGGTCGTGCAAAGCCTGCTGTTTAAACTGTCGGCTCAACTCTTTAGCTGTTTCATAGGTTTTCTGACGACTGTACTCATAAAACGCGGAAAGAAAGGTCACTGTCAGAAAAGAATAAATAAGACGGGTTTTAAACTCGTAGCTGTAATGCGTTAGCAGTAAATAATCATCTGGGAAAAATAACAGGATCACAATCAAAAGTGTGAAACCGGCCATTACCCCAAGGCCGCGTCGAAAGCCGCCAAAGAACATCGCTACCGGTGGAACAATATAAATCCATAATGGTCCGGTGTTGGCTCTACCACCGGTGACTACGAGAAAAGACATCAATGCCATCAAACAGCCGGTTAGTAAGTACATTGCCAATAAGCGGCCAACGCTATTACTAAAAATCGACTGAATTTTTCGTGAAACAATAAACAAAAAAGAAGCCGTAAGCAGCGAAAAGGCCAGCGGATAATTTTTGCCTACAAGTGCAACTATACCTAAAGACAGAGTAAGGCTAATTCCTACCAGCGAGAACAGGTTCACAACGAGGATTTGACGATTCGTTTCCTCATCATAGTGTTGACTGCACCCTTCCTTGAGCAGCTTATCAAGGGTCGCTGCTATCATGTGGCCTTTCCTGTATCAGTTATTTACAACATCGTCTGCAATGTCCCGGCTCAGTTTACCAATGAGCAATCGCATTTTTTCCACTGCATGTTCAAAACCATCTTCTTCTAAAGGATGGCGGAAATCAAATATACGCACTTCTGGATCTTTTTCATGTGGATATATCCAATACTGCCCTTTAAGAATGACTTCTCCCTGATAAGTGGCAATAAGATCATCAATTTGGATACTGATATTTAAAATATCATTGTCGTTGGGGTAAACATCTAATGGTACCGCTAAAACTTGAGATTCACGCCAGAGGATTTCCGTAAGTGCCTGAACCAGTCCGCTGCTTAGCGGCTCTGCCCAGATGTGCTGCGGTGAAAAAAACACATTAGTAGGGCCAGTCTGCATGGCTAGACTACGCTGCTTAAGATAGTCAGGAAGCTTTAGCTGTTGCAGGTGAATTCTTCCACGAACGCTTTTAGCTGCATGTTGCGCTTTGAAATCCGGTGAGTGTAACAGGTAATAATTCAGTGCAACGGGCTCGTTGGCGCACCCGAATAGAGTGATGGCAAACAAAAACGCAATAACATTACGGCTTCTCATCGAACACTCCTTTTGATTGCGCTTTGGGTTGTATATCTACACTACTGTTATCTGAGAAGATCAGTCCGTTAGGCTTCTGATTCAACTGCAATAACAGGGGCTGCAAATTACGTAGTGTATCCTGCATGGCGTCAACTGTTTCCTGGATTTCTGACTTGCTTAAACCGCCTTCCGAATAATTTTTAAGCAGTGAAGACATATTCGCCAGCACTTGATTAAGATTACGATTGATATCTTTAACATCAATATCTTCCATGAGTGCATCAAAATCGTTACTGGTGGTTTCTACCGAATTTGCTGCTTCCTTCAAATCAACGATAACGCTTTGAACATCGCCAATCATTGAATTCAGCGGCAGCTCGTTGAGCTTATCCAAAATGGCATCAGCCTTTTGCGTAATTTGGGTAAATTCATTGGATACCGTAGGAATTACTTCGTGCCCATTGAGGATTTGAGGCTCAATAGGCTCAACACCCGGTGCGTGTTGCAGATCAACGTATAAGCCGCCGGTGAGAACATTTCCCATGCGCAAGGTTGCCCGTAAATCTTTACCAATCCATTTGTGCATGGTGTCTTTCACAAATTGTAGGCTTTCGGGATTATCTTGCTGACGCACCTTACCAGGATAAATGTTAATAAGCACCGGAATAGGATAATTCTCATCGAGAATATTACCGTTAACTGCGCTGGTGACATTAATGGCAAGTACCTCGCCAATTTCAATGCCCCGATATTCTACTGGCGCGCCTACGGTGAGACCTCTGACGGTTTCATCAATTAACAACAAATATTCTGCAGCAAGTCGATAACGGGCATTAGAAGCCGCCGTTGCGTCTTGAAAAATACGAAAGGTGGCGTTGTCGCCGACTTGTTCGCCTGCTGGAAACCCTTCAGGGATACCAAAGGTAATTCCGTTGGTCAATAAGGTCTCAAGGCTGCCGGTTTCGATTTTCACGCCACTGGATTTCAGGTGAAGTTTTACGCCGCTGACATTCCAAAAACGGGTGTTTTCAGTAATAAGCTTGTGATAGGGCGCTTCTATAAATGCGTTGTAATACACCACACGTTCATCGATATCAAAGGAAGCATCTTCGAACTCGCCTATCTTAAAGCCTTTATAAATGATGGGGTCGCCAGGTTTATAAGCAAATCGATCATCGCTTTTTAACGCCAGGTGTAGCCCGGGCGTTCCCGGTGGCGTGACAGGCGGACGCTCAAGTGCCACAAAATGATATTGTTCACCGCCGGAATCATCGGCTGACATGGCAATATAGCTACCGGAAAGCAGCGTATTAAGACCTGAAACTTCGGAGAAACTGATACGCGGAGCTACCATCCAAAAATCGGTGTTTTCGGTTAATAAATGGCTGGCGTTCGCGTCAATGCGCGCTGTGACTATAACCCCGTTTAAGTCAGGTTTCAGCTCAATATTTTTCACCTGGCCTATATCAAGATCCCGTACTTTAATGGGCGTTTTATTTACCTCAATTCCTGCCGCCGATTTCAGTTCAATCGTAATTAATGGCCCCTGATTTTTCCATTGATAGTACACCATCCAGCCGCCCACAAGAACAGCCAGAATAGGAATTATCCAGACTTTGGAAATGCGGGTTGTCGGCTTTACTTGGGCCTGCTCATTCATTTAATTGCTTCCTGCTGTGCCAGATTAATCTTGAATCAAACGTCATTGCTGCAATCATAGTGATAAACACTACAGCACAAAACGCCAACGCGGCGGGACCTGGAAAAACGGCAATGGTACCACCTAATTGTATTAATGAGACTAATACCGCCACCACAAATACGTCAATCATCGACCAGCGCCCAATACCTTCGGTAAAACGATAATAGCGGATGCGGGTTAACTGCGAATTGTTAACTCCATACTGTACGCTATAGTTGAGCCACAGCAGAATGCCAATTTTTACTACCGGTACTATTACGCTAGCCACTAATATTACTAATGCTACAGGATAAGAGCCTGATTCCCAAAGCGAAATTATCCCTCCGATAATGGTGCTGGGTTCATCTTTACCAAATAATTGGGTATGCATGATGGGAAGCGTGTTGGCGGGAATGTAAAGCAGACAGGCGGTAAAGATCAGCGCCCAGGTACGTTGAATACTCTTTGATGCCGTTTGCTCATCAAGTGGCGGCGAAGCAGGGACATCGCCGTGATACACCCATAGCGCCATACGATGATCATCGTAATACACCAGGCAAAGCGTCATACAAAGCGTGAATGCGATAAATGCGTAGAAGGAAAGGCCAACGGTTACCTCAGCCAGTGAGGTAATTTTAATTAAACTTACCAGCGTGCCTACCAGAAATATTTCAGCCATACTCCACGGAATCAGCAGGTTAACCCAATGATGAACGTGCTTGAAGTAAGGTTTTGGGTGATTGATAAAGCGCCCCAACGACATACCTGCAATTCCGGTAAGTACCATCCCAGGCAAAATAAGCGTGGCTAAGCCGGTGATAATTGCCAACGACAGGTAGTTATTGTCGACAAGAACTGCCAATCCTTCCGGTAAATTTATGTGGTGCTGCTGTCCGCTGGTTCGAAACGTTAAAAAGTTAAAGGGCAGGGACAGTGACAGGAATATCAGCCCACTGATAGCATAGGCCAGAGTAATTTCTGCGTCATTACGGCGGTACGTGAGCAGCGTATGACCGCAACGTGGGCAAACCGCGCGTTGCCGGTGAGCTAATTGAGGTAACATAACGGCGTGCTGGCACTGCTCGCATATAATGTGGTTTTCCCCCTGTGATGTCATAAACTCCAGCCATCGATAACGTTTACACTGCTATATTCAGAATACCTTAAAATCAGGTAAGAACAAGCCGACAAAGACAAAGGGTGAAGGAACATGCATTACAGGAGCGAGAGGCGGCCTGTGGCCGCCGGCAAAAAACTAGAAACTGGCGTTACCAGGCGTACGAGGAAACGGAATAACATCTCTGACATTCTGCATGCCCGTAACATAGGCTACCAGTCTTTCAAAACCTAAACCGAACCCTGAATGAGGTACGGTGCCATAACGACGTAAATCACGATACCAGGCATAATCCTCTTTGCTCAGCCCCATTTCTTCCAGACGACGGTCAAATACGTCCAGTCGCTCTTCACGCTGCGAACCTCCAATGATTTCACCAATGCCAGGCGCTAGAATATCCATTGCGGCGACCGTTCTATTATCATCATTTATCCGCATATAAAATGCTTTGATATCTTTAGGATAATTTTGCATGATGATTGGTGCCCCGACGTGTTCTTCTGCCAGATAGCGCTCGTGCTCAGATGACAAATCTACACCCCACTCAACAGGAAACTCGAAAGTCTTGCTACTGGCTTGGAGAATACTCACGGCATCCGTGTAGTCCATGCGGACAAAATCCGAGCTGACAAGGGATTCCAACCGCTTTATAACATCTTTATTAATGCGTTCAGCGAAAAAAGCCATATCGTCAGCGCGCTCTTCCAGTACCGCTTTACATACGTATTTCAGCATATCTTCCGCTAATTGGGCAACGTCACTCAGATCCGCAAAGGCTACTTCTGGTTCAATCATCCAAAACTCTGCAAGGTGGCGTGATGTATTGCTGTTTTCTGCGCGAAAGGTCGGGCCAAAGGTATAAACTTTCGACATTGCTGTACAGTAGGTTTCTACGTTTAATTGACCAGACACCGTCAAATAGGTTTCTTTGCCAAAAAAGTCTTGACGATAATCAACGTCGCCTTGTTCAGTTTTGGGAATGTTCAACATATCAAGGGTCGAGACGCGAAACATTTCACCCGCACCTTCAGTATCGCTGGCAGTCAAAATGGGGGTGCTGATCCAGAAATAGCCGCGTTCGTGAAAGAATCGATGTATTGCCTGAGACAAACAATTACGTACTCTGGTAACGGCACCAATAACATTGGTGCGAGGGCGCAAGTGGGCGTATTCCCGCAAGTATTCAATAGAGTGACGTTTTGCAGCCATTGGATACGTATCCGGGTTTTCTACCCAACCCATTATGTCCACAGATACCGCTTCAAGTTCTACCGCCTGGCCCTGACCTTGAGACTCTTTTACTGTCCCCACAACCGCCAGTGAGCAGCCCGCGGTAAGACGCTGAACATCGTTATAATTCGGGAGAGTATTTAACGCCACTATCTGCACAGGATCGAAACAGCTGCCATCGTGCAGTGCTATGAAAGATAAGCCGGCTTTAGAATCACGGCGAGTTCTTACCCAACCTTTCACGGTTACCGTTTCGCCAACCCCGTACTTGCTACCAAGCACATCGACAACGGGCGCATGCGTCATTATATTATCTCCGTTAAAACTAATTGAAATTGCGAGTTATCTTCGCACACTCTATCGGTGGGCGCATCTCACGGGTTAAACCGCAGCGTCAATCTGCCGATAGGAGGTGAAATATGTACCTGATCGGAAAATGAGGGAAGCAGCTTTCAGTTTCTTTTTCTGTTGGGATACGCAATGATTGATGTGCCAGAACAGGCCGTTACTGCGCATTTGAAAAGCAAGTAAACGATGTGCACCTTCGCACGTATCCAGTAAGCAGCTAGTATACTCATCCAATAACCGGATACCAGAGATCATTAACTAAAATGGACAAGAAATTGGCAGTAGCAAGAAAAAATGACCGTAGAAATATCCCCCGTAGTAAGGACGGCTTTTATCGATTTGTGGTGGGTATTAATTTTTTAGGCTGGGGAGTGTTAGTTGCTGCCCTGATCATTTTTCATTTTGCGCGTCCGGATTTCGTTACTGGGTTACAAGCTTACTGGGGGATGGATGGAAGCGAACAGTGGTCGCAACGATATGTCGACGCGCTGATATTACTTCTTCAGGCGTGCCTGACGCTAAGCCTGGTGACCATGTTGCTTAGAGCCTAGCGCAATCGCCGTGAAAAAGATAATTTTGGCATTAATTTATTTATTCTTGCAGGTATTTCTATAATCAGTTTGTTTACGTTAATCGTAACCGTGGCCTAAGCTACAAACGCCGTCGAAATCAGATAACTGGTATAGCCAACATACGCTAGCAGGAACGCGCCGCCTTCCAGACGATTTAACCTGCCGGGGCCTCTTATGCCAATACAGAAAATAAATAACGCTATTGAAAAAGCTACCATTAACATGACATCGCGATAAAAGAAGCTGCTTTCAATAGTCAGGGGTTGAATAAGCCCGGCGATACCGACTACGGCTAAGGTATTGAACATATTCGAACCGATTACGTTGCCTAACGCCAAATCGTGCTCGCCTTTTCGAATCGCCATTAAGGATGAGGCAAGTTCCGGTAGCGACGTGCCGATGGCAATAATGGTCAAACCGATAATGGTGTCGCTCACGCCAAAAAAGGTAGCAACTTGTACAGCGCCCCACACCAGAATTCTGGAACTGGCAATAAGCAATACCAATCCTACTAACAGCCAAATCAAGTTTGTTTTGACTGAATTCTCTGCGCTGTTAAGTTCATTAGAATATTCCGCAGCCAGGTTATCAGCATCGCCGCGGATGCCTTGCCAGATACTCCAGCTAAGAAGCAGGATAAATAGCCCGAGGAGGGAAAAAGCGTCATCTTTTGATAAGGTAAAATCGATGAGCTGCCACGCAGCAAAGAAGGTCAAGCCCAGCATCACAGGTAGTTCCCTGCGAATAATTTCAGACCGCACCGCAATGGGGCTGATTAACGCGGTTATTCCTAGAATCAGGCCAATATTGGCGATATTTGAGCCATACGCGTTACCTAGCGCAATTCCCGAGTTGCCCTGCATTGCCGCAAATACAGAGACAATAATCTCCGGTGCCGAGGTTCCAAAACCGATGATCAACATACCGATAAGCAATGGAGATACACCAAAATGTTTGGCGATCCCGGAAGCACCACCCACAAACTTGCCAGCACTCCAAAGAAGTACCGGCAGACCTACAACAATGGCGATACTCGCTAAAACCATAAACACTCCTTGATCAGACCGCGCGCTTTAACTGCAATAGAAACATTGAAGAAAAACACATCACAAATAGTCATCGTAACGATTAAAAAAAGCCGTGCGTATTTTGCTATGCAATCTTTGCGCATGCAGTACACTTCGCATTCCTTACCTGGCGAAACATTAAACATTGCGGTTTCGTCCAAGGTTTTACTAGAATTGTAACCTACCTTTGGTTTTATAGAAGCGTTTTCAATGCACAAAACCCTTATTGTTGCTGATGATGTCAGCCATTTTAATGACACCAGCCTTACTGTTCTGACCTTTCAGGACTACCTGGCAGAATTCCCAAAATTAAACGAACCAAAAACTCGTGTAATCAACTTATGTGACACAGGCAAATATTTAAGTCAGGGCTATTACTGCTCCTTGCTGGCTCAGGCACGACGCCACCGGGTGTTACCTGCAGTTAATACTATCAACGACTTGCGGATGACCGACACCGACGAAGGCGCGGCGCGTTTGCCTTTACCTGACAAATTCAGTTGGCCAACCAAACCTTCTGAGCCAACAACGTTTTTTGTACTATTTGGTGAGACGAAAGATCAGAATTTATCACGCATTGCACAAATGGCATTTCGTCATTTTCCTTGCCCGATTTTGCAGGTTACCTTACATGTAGCCGCGCAAGATTCCGCTCAGCGTAATAGCAGGCAAAAAGACGCCAGTATCGGTTTTGTTGAGTGCGTGGCCCGGGGTTTTAATGATTTGCCGGAAACGCTGAAAGCAGATTGTATTGATCGCATTGTGTCGTTTACACAACAAGAATGGCGTAGCGACCGCAAAGGCAAAAAAATGCGCTGGGATATGGCGATTCTGGTAAATCCAGACGAACCCACTCCACCAAGTGACAGCCGCGCCATTAAGAACTTCGTGAAAGCTGCAGAGAAAATGGGCTTTAATGCTGAGGTAGTGAGCCACCTGACTCCTGAAGGAGTAGGGCATTATGATGCGTTATTTATCCGGGAGACCACAGCCATTGATCATCACACTTATCGATTGGCCAGAGCGGCTGAGCGAGAAGGTTTGGTAGTTATGGATGATACCCAGTCGATTCTGCGCTGCTGTAACAAAGTTTTCCTGCAGGATGCTTTCGCCTATCAACAAGTGCCTGCGCCCCAAAGTCAGTTTGTTTCTCAGGCAGATGATGCCACTTGCCAACAGCTAATTGAGGAATTGGGTCTGCCGCTGGTTCTGAAACTTCCGGAAAGCTCGTTTTCTCGTGGTGTTTATAAAGTCGAGAATATCGAGGCGCTGAAGCAGCGTCTGGATGAAATGTTGCAGGCATCAGCGTTGGTGTTGGTGCAGGAATATGTGTTTACTGAATTTGACTGGCGCATTGGCGTACTTGGCGGCAAACCAATTTATGCTTGCCAATATTTTATGGCCCGCAATCATTGGCAAATTTACCACCACGAAGGCGACCGCTTTAGTTCCGGCGCTTTTGCGACTATGCCTACTTTTGAAGTGCCTAAGCCAGTGCTGCAAGCGGCTATCAAATCAGCAAAAGTAGTAGGTAACGGGTTATATGGCGTGGACATCAAGCAGTCTGGCAATAAAGTTTACGTTATTGAAGTAAATGACAACCCGAGCATCGATTCGGGTGTGGAAGACAAATACCTGGGTAAGGAACTTTACCAGTTAATTATGCAGGAGTTTGCAAATCGCCTGGAGCAACGTGGTCGATGAACATAATGGCGGCAATGGCCCCAACGGTTGAAGTGACTGAAAAAATAGCAGTACGCACAGTACAAAATGAAGACATTGATGCTCTGTGTGATATTGAGCAGAAGTGCTTTGCGACTGATAAACTGAGCAAACGGCGGATGCGGTTTTACGTCACTGCCAGCCATGCCGAATTTGTAGTAGCAACAGAACAAGAACGAATCCTCGGATACGGACTATTGTTGCTGCGTCGCGGCACGCAGTTAACGCGGTTGTATTCTATTGCAGTGGTTCCAGAAGCCAGAGGTAAGGGCGTAGCCCAATCTCTGGTGGCGGAGCTGGAAAAGCGAGCCCTGCTGCGGGGAAAGCGCTTCATGCGCCTGGAAGTTTCAGAGGATAATTCAGGCGCCATAAATCTCTATCAACGTCTCGGCTTCCAGCAGTTCGGTATTTATAATGAATACTATGAAGACAAGTCTGATGCTATTCGAATGCAGAAGGTACTTAGTTTTCCCTCCGTTTCTGAGGTTGTTGATGTATATCCCTGGTATCAGCAGACAACAGAGTTTACCTGTGGCCCTGCAGCTTTGATGATGGCGCTGGCTTATCTGGATAAAAACTACCCGATGAGGCAGTTATCTGAGTTGGAGATTTGGCGCCGAGCCACCACGATTTTCATGACTTCAGGTCACGGCGGATGCCACCCAATCGGGTTAGCGCTGGCTGCGAATGATGCAGGTTTTACCGCTGAGGTGTGGGTGAATCGGGCACTTCCATTGTTTGCAGATGGTGTACGAAGCCAGCACAAAAAGGATATTATCAGCGTTGTTGAAGATGCTTTTTTACAAGAAGCTACCGGCAAAGGCGTTGCTGTTAAGCACAGCGAATGGAAAATTGAACAGGTAGAAGAGGCATTGTTACAAGGTGCGGCGGTCCTCTGTCTTATTAGTACTTATGCGTTTGATAAACAGAAAGCTCCGCACTGGGTAACAGTGACTGCTGCCGACGAAAGATGCTTCTACATTCACGATCCCGATCCTACGACATTTGAAGATCAGGCGGTGGAATATCAACATATCCCCGTGGCAAGAGAAGACTTTGGCCGTTTAGCCAGTTATGGTAAACGCAAAGTAAGGACTGTGGTCGTTATTCACCCCGTCTGATTGTCAGACGGGGGCGAGAAGTGTCAGTTAATGATGCAGCCGATTTTTATTAATTTTGAGTTCGAAATCTTTTAGCGCATTGAGCAATACTGTCAAATCACGTTGATCACCGGAGAAAACATTTGGTTTTCTGAAAGACTGACCTTTAACAGCGGAGGTGCTCAGCCTGTCTGAATCAAAACTTGCAGTCTCGGCAGCTAACCGTTCCCACTCCGTTTTCAAAGACCCAGGAATGGCATGACGTTTCGCGTGGAGTTTGTCTTTTATTTGCAACACTTGGCCAATAAGCAGGGTGTTTTCATTTAACATATATACAACCTATATTTCACGTAGTTAGATAATAAACCTTTGTAAAACAGGCTTTCTACGTTCAGTCTATCTCACCCAGCCTGTTTAAAAGGTGCACTCTTCACAATAAAGGTAGCAATTTCGATACCTAATCGGCTTCTCTTGCGTAATTTAATTGTTAAAGCACTCTAAGCCACTGGAAATAAAAGAAAAGAAGAAGGCGGAATAATGCTTGCGGGCATGTTTTGCCGATGAGCAAAACTTACAGGGAGAAGCGCCAAAATGAGGCAGCGTTTCAAACCTGTTGATATATAAATAACAGTAACAACCTCTAAGCGTAGCGCACCCGCTTTCTGCGCAGATGTCTCACTTTTCCCACGGTCCAGAAAGGTGCCCAAATTATAAGGTTCACCACGATAGCGGTAATTAAACTAAACACAATTGCAGTAGGCGAGAGTGGTACGGAAGGAGCAAAATTGTCCATTACCCGTACCAGCGTATTTTTATGTTCGGGAGAAAACATATACCATGCCTGCTGAAAATAATGGCCTTGTTGTAGGGTTTCCAGCCCATGTGAAATCTCATCAAGCTTTGCTACTGTCTGCGCTTTGTTACTTGCATCTTCCTGTATCATCCGATCGGGATTTTGGCGCAACGTGTCGATCATCGCTTCAATAGAAGGGTAATCGAACTGATCAGCCAGTGCCTGGTACTGCTGCACCTGTTCGCTGGTGGCATCATAGAAACCGGCTAAATACTGGCGATAATGATCGGCAAGAATCGGGATCTGTAGCGCACTTAAAAACAGTGCAGCAAACACAATTTTGTCAATAACTCGTACAAAAATTCCCATAGCCACTCCTCGGTTATTTTTTTACCCTACCAGCAAAGAGTGCAGAAGCTCAGTCAGGTTGCCAGTGCAGAATATATCGCGTCGGTCAGACGCAAAAGCGCATCTGGTTTTATAATATACGGTGGCATGATGTAAACAAGTTTACCGAACGGCCGGATCCACACCCCCGACTTCACAAAACTGCGCTGTAATGCGGCAACATCGACAGGATGTTTAGTTTCTACCACGCCAATTGCACCTAAAACCCGCACATCGGCCACGCATGGCAACGCTAAACATTTCGATAAGGTGTCCTTTAGTTGTCGCTCAATCTGGCGAACCTGCTCTTGCCAACGATTTTCATTAATTAAAGATAAACTGGCATTTGCTACAGCACAGGCCAGAGGATTTCCCATATAAGTGGGACCGTGCATAAAGACTCCGGGCGAGCCTTGGCAAACTCCCTGGGCAACATCTTCTGAACATAAGGTGGCTGCCAACGTCATATATCCGCCGGTCAGCGCTTTACCAACGCACATAATATCAGGGCTGATTTGCGCGTGATCACAGCCAAACAACTTTCCGGTCCGGCCGAAGCCGGTGGCAATCTCATCGCAGATTAACAATACATCATAGTTGTCGCACAACTGACGACAGCGTTTGAGATACTCAGGATGATAAATGCGCATTCCGCCAGCGCCCTGAACGACAGGTTCAATGATAAGCGCTGCCATTTCATGATGATGATGGGCGAACAGTTCTTCTAAAGGCAAAATATCATCTTCGCTGAAGGTTTGCCCGAATCGTGTTTGTGGGGCGGGAGCAAAAAGCTGCTTTGTCAGCACATTAGAAAACAGACTATGCATGCCGTTAATGGGGTCACACACTGACATGGCAGCAAAGGTATCGCCGTGATAACCATTGCGAGGAGCGACTATTTTGTGTTTGTCCGGGCGGCCCTGACAAGCCCAGTACTGCAACGCCATTTTCAGTGCCACTTCAACGGCAACGGATCCTGAATCGGCAAGAAACACTCTTTGCAAACCGTATGGAGCCATATTTAGCAGTGACTTGCAAAGTGATACCGCAGGGTCGTGGGTAAGCCCGCCGAACATCACGTGAGAAAATTTATCAATTTGTTTATGTGCAGCATCGTTTAGCAGCGGATGATTGTAACCATGAATCGCCGCCCACCAGCTTGACATGCCGTCGACGAGTGTTTCACCGGTGCTTAACGTTAAATTTACGCCTTCTGCTCCCTCTATTTCGTAACAAGGTAAGGGGTTAATAGCAGAGGTATAAGGATGCCAAATATGCTTCTTATCAAAATCAATATTGTTCAAATTTAAACCATTGGTAAAGTTTTATGAAAGGTCAGAGTTGACAACTCGGTAGCTGCGCATAGACTAAGCCAGCATTTTCATTTAGTAAAGGATAGGTCATGACCGCCGCGCCGACTTTTAGCTCCGATTCTCATGTGCGCCACAACTGGACAACCGCAGAGGTTGAAGCATTATTTACGCTCCCTTTTAACGATCTGCTTTTTAAAGCGCAAACCTTGCATCGCCAGTATTTCAACCCTAACGAAGTGCAGGTAAGTACGTTGCTTTCCATTAAAACCGGTGCCTGCCCGGAAGATTGCAAATACTGCCCACAGAGCGCCCGTTATGATACCGGACTTGAAAAAGAACGTCTGCTTGAAATCGAAAAAGTTCTGGAGCGGGCAAGAGAAGCAAAGGCCGCCGGTTCCACGCGTTTTTGTATGGGCGCCGCGTGGCGCAACCCGCGTGAAAGAGATATGCCTTATGTCACCAGCATGGTTGCAGAGGTAAAAAAGCTCGGCCTTGAAACCTGTATGACCCTTGGAATGCTCACACGGGAACAGGCGCTGGCGCTAAAGCAGGCTGGCTTAGACTATTACAATCACAATCTTGATACTTCGCCAGAATTTTACGGCGATATTATTACTACACGCACCTACGATGATCGGCTAAAAACACTGGAAAACGTTCGGGAAGCGGGAATGAACGTATGTTCTGGTGGAATAGTGGGAATGGGCGAGAGTGCTTCAGATCGTGCCAGCTTATTAGTGCAACTGGCTAATTTGCCAGAACAGCCCCAAAGCGTTCCTATTAACATGTTAGTTAAGGTAAAAGGTACGCCGTTAGAAAACGTAGAAGATCTTGATGCTTTTGAATTTATCCGTACCATCGCAGTAGCACGGATTATGATGCCAAAATCCCATGTGCGTTTATCTGCTGGCCGCGAAGCCATGAACGAGCAAATGCAGGCGCTGTGTTTTATGGCTGGGGCAAATAGTATCTTTTACGGTTGTAAGCTTCTTACCACGTCCAATCCTGATACTCATGAAGACAAAGTGCTGTTTCGCAAGCTCGGTATTAATGCTGAACGTACTCGGGATTATTCTGACGAAGCTCACGAACAGGCGCTACAAGAAGAAATTTCTCAGCAAGAAGATACCAGCAGCCTGTTTTATGATGCCACTCGTGGTAGTAATCGTTCAGCAAAAGCAGACGCTAAAGCATAATGGCTTTTGACTTCATGGCATCGGCGCTACAGCAAAAAGCACAGGCTGGTTACCTGCGCGAGCGCCAGTGTGTCGAATACGAAAAAGACGGCGTCATCAGTGTGGGCGGTCAGCACTACCTCAACTTTGCCAGTAACGATTATTTAGCAATGCGCCAGCATCAAGGCGTGCTGCAAACGTGGGTAGAGGGGCTGGCTCAATTCGGCGGGGGCAGTGGCGCATCGCCACTGGTAACAGGGTACACCCAAGCGCACCGGGCGCTGGAAGAATATCTCGCAGAAAAGCTTAATCGTGAAGCTGTGCTGTTGTTTAATTCTGGTTTTGCCGCCAATCAGGCGCTATGCCAGGCATTGTTCGCAGCCAGTTCCGGTAGTAATAGCCTTATTCTGGCCGATAAATTTATGCATGCTTCGTTTATCGACGGAGCCATGGGCAGTGCAGCAACATTAAAGCGTTTTAAACATAATGATATACCGCACTTGAAAACGCTTATCGCTGATTCGTATCATCAGGATTGTCTTGTGGCATCCGAAGGTATTTTTAGTATGGATGGCGACAGCGCGCCCGTTTCTGACCTGGTTGCGTTGTGTGAGCAGCATTCTGCGTGGTTGATGCTGGACGACGCCCATGGCTTTGGCGTGTTAGGAAAAAATGGTATGGGAACCTGTGAGCAATATGATTTGTCGGTAGATCAGGTACCTGTGTTAATGGCTACGTTTGGAAAAGCAGTTGGTACCGCCGGAGCCTTTATCGCAGGAAGCCGGGAACTGGTGGAATACCTGGTAAATTTCGCTCGTCATTATATTTTTTCCACAGCTATGCCCGCGGCTCAGGCGCTGGCAACGCTGTATTCGCTAACAGAGATTGAAAAGCCGGAACGTCGGCTAGCGTTGCAAAAAAACATTGCGATATTTAGAGATCTGGCGACAGATGCTGGGTTAAGCCTTACCGAATCAACTAGTGCTATTCAACCTGTTATTCTTGGCTGCCCCAAAGATGCGCTGGCGGTAAGCGAGGGGCTGCGTCAGCGCGGCATATGGGTTCCTGCCATCCGCCATCCTACCGTGCCGAAAAACAGCGACAGATTACGAATAACGCTCAATAGTGAACATTCCCAAAATGACATTCAAGCGCTGGTTGATGCGTTGCAATTAACAATGCGAGACGCCATCCCATGCAATTGATGTCATCGCATAACAGCAGTTCATCTACATCTGAGGGTCAAGTCAAAACTGTAGCGCGACAGTTTTCTCAGGCCGCTTCTCGCTACAACCAAATTGCGGAAATTCAACAGGTTATTGCTCAACACGCCCTTAAAAAATTGCGATTTTGCGCCAGCGGAAAACTATTGGATATAGGCTGCGGAACTGGCAGGCATACGGCTGAATTAGTCGCGAAGGGAATAAGTGCTGTCGGTGTAGATATTGCTCCTGGCATGATTGATTACGCACGCACACAATATCCTCATATTCATTTTTTCGTTGCCGATGCTTGTACGCTGCCCTTCGCAGATGGGTCTTTTTCACAGGTTTTTTCCTCAATGGCCTTACAGTGGAGCCACTCCCCAACGCAAGCATTAGCAGAAATTTATCGCGTGTTACAGCCGGCAGGCAGGGCGGTACTGGCAATAATGGTTGATGGTTCTTTCGCTGAACTGGATGATGCCAGAGCACGTTGTGGCCTGCCCATCACCACTAACCCGCAGCTCTCTCAAGGTTGCTGGATAACGGCAGCAAAAACGGCTGGCTTTACTCAGGTGCATTCGCGGCAGCAGGCATTTACTGATCATTTCGATCACATATTACCGCTACTTCGGTCTATAAAGAGCGTTGGGGCGGGTGCGTTAACCCACAAGGTAAACGGTAACAAAAGTTTGTCCCGGCAGGACCTTGCTGCGCTTAACGGCAACTACCACCGCATTTCTTTTAAAGACGAAGAGGTGTTGCCTTTGACATATCAAGTACTACAGTTGAGATTGGAAAAGTAACATGCAAAGCTATTTTATTACTGGCACAGATACGGAAGTGGGAAAAACCTTTGTCACCGAACGCCTGCTTAAGGCAGCAGCATCAACAGGGTTGTCGACGCTGGGATATAAGCCCGTATCTGCAGGATGCTTTGTGCAAGACGAACGCTTGGTTAATGAAGATGCCTTGGCTATTCAAGGAGCAAGTAGCATTGCCGTACCTATCGAGCAAATAAATCCTATTGCTTTTGCGCCGCCCATCGCGCCGCATATTGCTGCCAAAGAAGAAGGCAAAGTGATAGAGCTGCAAGAAATTGTAGACGGCTATCATCGTTTGGCAGCGTACCGACCTGACGTACTGCTGATGGAAGGTGCCGGCGGATGGCGCTTGCCGTTAGGTGAAAGCAGCTGGATGTCGCAAGTGGTCTCTACGTTAGAGCTCGATGTGATTATGGTTGTAGGCATGCGCTTAGGGTGCATCAACCATGCTATGTTAACGGCGGAGATAATTGCTAAAGACGGATTAACAGTAAAAGGGTGGGTAGCAAACCAGCTCTCTGCGTCTATGCCTTACTATTCAGAAAATCTGGAAACGCTAAAGCGAAGCTTGCCCGCTCCACTTTTAGCCGAAGTTCCTTTTAATTGCAGGGTCGATAGCGAGATCCTGATACCACTACGCCAGATATTTGCTTAAATCTTCACCCACGCGCAGGATTGTTCTGGTAGTGCCTTTAAAAACGACGCCGTCTTTGTCACCCAGCAACGTCATCTGGCCAGAAGATAATCGTAGCGCAGTGCCTTCACGAATAGCCAGTACCGGAATGTCAGGATGGAGTGTGGTAAATTCGGCCAGTCGCTGATCCCGGGACTCGCCGTTATGATTGGGCGGCTGGTAATCTGTGTAATGAGGGTTAAGTTGGCAGGGTAGAATTCCCAGCGCATTAAAACTTGGCGGCTCGATAATAGGCATATCGTTTGTGGTGCGAATGGTGGCACCACAAATGTTAGCGCCGGCGCTCCAACCAATATAAGGGGTACCGCAGTCAATCGCCTGCTGAATAGGAGATATCAGGTTGTTCTGATAAAGCGTGTTAAGCAGATGAAAAGTATTACCACCACCGACTACGATAGTTTGCCCGTTAGCATCTGCCTGAGCAACAGCGGCCGCAGGGTCGGTGAACTGATGAATACCTTTTACCTGACATTCAGGTAAAGCACTTTGCACTGCACCGACATAATCGTCCCACGAGGTAGTCACACCCGCATAGGGCATAAACAGTAACTCGCGCCGCTTGCCTAAATGTGTAAGAATATGAGGCTTGGCGTGAGCCAGATAATCCTCGGTGCCCTGACGGGAACTGCTTAACATAAGAACATGTGCTGTCATAAAGACTCCTGGTTTTTCTGGAGCTTATGATACGCGATAATAGTAACAATTTTTAGTTATCAAGATATCGCATTAAAGCGCTAACTCGGTATTACGAAGAAAAAGGTTTTATTATGCGTCAATCGCCCTCGGTTTTATTTGTTTGTCTGGGCAATATTTGCCGTTCACCTACTGCTGAGGCCGTGTTTCGACAAAAGGCCGAGAAGGCCGGACTTAAAGTCACTATCGATTCAGCCGGAACGCACGGATATCACATTGGTAGCCCGCCAGATAAACGGTCGCAAGCGACTGCCGTTGCAAGAGGCTATAACTTCAAGGGAATTTCCTGCCGCAAGGTTGATCCGTTGGACTTTGAAAAATTTGATTATATTCTCGCCATGGATCACAGTAATTTAACCCATCTGCAGTCGATGAGTGACAGTCAATATTATCCTAAAATTAAGTTATTTCTGGAGTTTGCTGAATCTCATTATGAAGAAGTGCCGGACCCCTATTACGGGGGAAAGCAGGGATTTGAATTAGTGCTCGATTTAATAGAACAGGCTTCTGACGGTCTGATCGCTAAGCTTAAATGACAATGCAACTGCCAGCGCGTTACTTGAAGTTGGCGTTGGTTATCGCAATTATAGTGGTTATCGCAGCTATTTTTTTAGAAAGCTGGCAAATTTCAGATAACACCTCAGTCCGCTGGCATATTCTGTGGCAGTTGCAACTGCCTTTGTTACTGACCGCGATAACGGTAGGGGCAGCCCTGGCAGTCAGTTCAGGTACGCTGCAGGTTGTCTTACACAATCCACTGGCTGATCCGGGAATCATCGGTATTACCAGTGGCGCAAGCCTCATTGCTGCTGTGCTCCTTTTGGCATTACCGGCCGTAGCACAAAATTATTTTCATTATATTTTGCCGGCGGCCTGTTTTGCCGGAGCGTTACTGTCTACCTGGCTTATTTACCGGATTGCTCACTACTTACAAGGGGCGGCGGTTGCAGTAATATTGGCGGGCATAGCCATCTCCACAGTGTCGGGAGCCATTATGGCCTGGCTGTTTTTATTTGCCGATGCTCAGTCTCTACGAAATTTAACGTTCTGGCTTATGGGTAGCTTATATCAGGCTGATTGGTGGGTAATCGGTATTAGTGGCCCGATAATGATAGTGAGCGTTGTTTATCAGTTGCGCCAGGCACGCCAGTTAAATTGGTTATATGCTGGCGAACTGCAGGCAGCATCTGCTGGCGTTGCACCTCAGGCACTTACCCGAAGAAGCTTAATTGCCGCCGCATTAGGAGTTGGCGCCGCCGTTTCTGTCGCTGGCTCTATTGCTTTTTTAGGATTGCTGGTGCCGCATTTTCTACGTTTATTGATTGGATTTGATAACCGTCAGGTGCTGCCAGCCAGCGCATTACTGGGAGCGCTAATTTTACTGCTGGTGGTATTATTAACCGAAACCTTTCGTCTTATCACTTTGCCAGTTTCCATGGTGACCGCCACCTTGGGAGGTCCACTGTTGCTGCTGGCCCTGTTTAAGGGGCGTTGGCAATGAGCTATGCGATGGCGTTGTCAGACATTACGTTAGCGACCAGGTTACGTGGTATTTCTCTTCACCTTCACGCTGGCGTCTGTACCCATATTTTGGGAGCAAACGGTGCCGGAAAGTCTTCACTTTTGCTTATACTGGCCGGGTTATGTAAGGCGGATTCCGGGGCTTTTCTATTAGATGGAAAAACAATTGCTGAATTCGGTTTGGCTGAACTTGCGGGGTTCCGCGGCTTTCATCAACAGCAAACCCACATCCTTTTTGAACTGACAGCAAGAGAGCTGTTCCAGTTTTATGCTAACCGCAATGCAGGCGATGACTATTTACCCGCAGAGCTTGAACAAGCATTGGAGGTCAGCCATTTACTCCCCCGACCGCTCAATCAGTTATCTGGTGGCGAGCAGCAGCGGGTAAATTTATGTCGCGCGTTTCTACAGGTGTGGTCAGCAGTGGAAAGGGGTAGAGCGGTACTTATTTTTGATGAGCCGTTACAGGGGCTGGATATACGTCATCAGCATGCGTTGCTAATACTTTGCCGCCGTTTATCCGCTGCGGGAAATACCATAGTGTTGTCTTGCCATGATCTGCAGTTGTCAGCCCAGTATGCAGATCAGGTGGTGCTGTTAAAAAAAGGAAAAGTTGTATCAGCGGGGGCGCCATTATCAGTGATGACATCTGCAATGCTGCAACAGGTATTTGACTTTCCTTTTGAAGTGAAGAAGTACCAGGGAATCATGCATATCAGCGCTGGCACGCGCAAAGAAACAACGTAATTGCACCCTATGACTTACCTTGTGCGTGCATGCTTTGCGTCGCGGCAGCACGGAGCGTTAAAAAGCTGCACACACTTTACAAATTATGTTAGGCTCAATCGCCTTGGAACCGGTCAATGGTGGGCGCAAGGGTCACTTTTACTGAAGGTGTGTGAACCAAAATTGCAGCACAACGAAAATTCGCTGCAGATTATTTTTTTGGTAGATATTTCGTATCGATTTAGCACCGCATTTTTTGTTCCGGATGCAAAGCAGACACTGACGGGTAATATTCATTATCCGCAGAAACATCACCGATATCAGGTCATCATTTTTTAAAGGAGCTTCCGTGAGTAACTGGCAACCGGATAGCTGGAGAAGCAAACCTATTCTTCAGCAGCCTGAATACGACGATAAGGCGCAAGTGGCGCACGTTGAACAAACCCTTAGCAAGTATCCGCCTCTGGTTTTTGCCGAAGAAGCCCGCGAGCTGCGTCGTCAATTAAGCGATGTTTGCAATGGTAAGGGTTTTTTACTTCAGGGCGGGGATTGCGCAGAATCTTTTGCGGAGTTTAACGCGCCGAAAATTCGGGATACCTTTAAAGTTATCCTGCAAATGGCAATTGTTCTGACATTTGCAGGTCGTTGTCCGGTAACGAAAGTGGCAAGAATGGCGGGGCAGTACGCGAAACCTCGTTCTTCTGACATGGAAACTATTGACGGCGTCACATTACCCAGTTATCGCGGCGATATCATCAACAGTTTCGAATTCACCGAAGCTGCCCGGCGGCCTGATCCCAATCGTCTGCTTGACGCTTATCATCGCAGCGCTGCGACGTTGAATTTGCTGCGCGCATTTGCCCAGGGCGGCCTGGCTGATTTGCATCAGGTGAATCGCTGGAACATGGCGTTTGTGGAAAATAATCCCTTAAAAGAACGCTATCAGGATATGGCGCGGCGTATTCAGGACACCTTAGAATTTATGAACACGATTGGCATTAACTCGTCCAATAGTTCTACATTGCATGAAACCTCTCTTTTTACCTCTCATGAAGCGCTACTGCTAAATTATGAACAGGCGCTTACTCGCATCGACACGCTTACGGGCAAGCCTTACAACTGTTCAGCGCACATGGTATGGATTGGCGAGCGTACTCGTCAGCTTGACCACGCGCACATTGAGTTTTTCCGCGGCATTCATAATCCCATAGGCGTGAAAGTGGGTCCGTCCATGAAAGAAGATGAACTTATTGAGTTAATAGATGTGCTGAGCCCGGAAAACGATCCTGGCCGTCTAACGTTAATCACCCGTATGGGCGCTGACAAACTAGAAGATAACTTGCCCCGCTTGCTGCGTCGAGTGAAAGCAGAAGGACGCAATGTGGTATGGAGTTCTGATCCTATGCATGGAAATACGTTTAGTGCATCTAGCGGCTACAAAACCCGAAGCTTCGACGCCATCTTAAGTGAAATTCGCCAGTTCTTTGCCGCTCATGAAGCGGAAGGTACCCATGCTGGTGGCATCCATCTGGAAATGACCGGCCAACATGTAACCGAATGTACTGGCGGCGCTTACCAGATTAGCGATGAAGATTTAAAAGAGGCATATAAGACACAGTGCGATCCGCGACTCAATGCTGATCAAGTGTTAGAAATGGCATTTCTGGTAGCGGATCACTTACGTTCTGCTTAACTCAATTCGCTGGCGATATATTTCTCCAGCGCATTTTCCCGCTCCTGCTCGGTTAAAATACCTGTAAGAATAGTTCGTCTGCGCAAGGCATTTGTGCGGCTGTCTGAGGCCAAAAGCAACGACAAAAAGAGTGAAGGATCTTGCTGTTGTTCAAGTATTCCATGCCACAATAAATAGCTGCCATAACTTATCGTGCCAGCTTGGTAACGGTGCTCCAGAGTGTGAAGCGCCGCGGTAAAATACCGCGGTTCCCTTAGCATTTTATCACCTATTGCCTGGTGAATACTGCGGATTTGTCTATCAATGAGCACTTGTTTTTGTTTCTTTGGGCGTGAAAACATACTATCTTAGTTGAATTAGGTCTGTATGATTATACAGGTGCCTTGGTGCTTTGGCTAATGGAAGGGTCACTATGAAAATCACTGGTATATTTAACGTCACTATGTCTCCGCTACAAGCTTATGCAGAAGGTAAAGATGAGATAAGCCTTGGCCGCATGGGGTTAGATAAAATTTATCAGGGCGAACTGGATGCTGTAGGGCAGGGCGAAATGCTAAGTGCAATGACAGCGGTGAAAGGTTCGGCAGGATATGTTGCGATTGAGCAAATTACCGGGGTGTTGTGCGGAAAGAAAGGTGCGTTTGTGGTTCAGCACTATGGGCAAATGCATCAAGGTGACCAGTCGCTGGTAATCGATATTGTGCCTGATTCCGGTTCTGGAGAATTAACCGGTATCGCAGGAACAATGTCGATTACTGTAAATGAAGGGCAACACATTTACGAATTGGAATTTAGCTTTCCACAGGCAACCAGCGGAAGCTGTTAGTCAATCCTCTACCAGCGGCAGTACTAACGGCTCAAGGCCATTGAGTTTGACTTCGTAGATCAGCGCCAATTGCTGCCCGAGCGCACCTGAGGGAAAACCCTGTTTATGAAACCAAACCAGATAAGGTTCGGGCAGGTGAATAAGTTTACGCCCGGCGTATTTACCAAAAGGCATAGTTTGATTAACAGCAATGCGTATATTTTCAGATTCCATCGATCTTGCGCTCCTCCCTATTCTCTAAAGCATTAATATTTTTTGACTGTTGTTGAGTATGCCATAAATGCGCATAACGCCCGTTATTTCTGAGTAGTTGAAAGTGAGTTCCCTGCTCAACCACTTCGCCATTTTCCATGACAATAATTTTATCTGCATCAATGACAGTGGACAATCGATGCGCAATGACAAGACTGGTATGGTTCACGGCAATCGTTTTTATTGCCTGCAGAATAGCGCGTTCAGAATGACTGTCCAGGGAAGATGTTGCCTCATCAAACACCAAAATAGGTGGATTTTTAAGCAGAGCCCGCGCTATCGCTACGCGCTGCTTTTCTCCGCCGGATAATTTTAGCCCGCGTTCACCTACCTGCGTTTTTGGCCCTTCGGGCAAGCTGTTAATAAAGTGGGCAAGATGCGCTAGCCGGATAACCTCATCCACTTCTTCGTCAGTTGCCTCTGGTCGGCCATATCGAATATTTTCCTGCAAGGTATCGTTAAATAGCACCGTATCTTGCGGCACAATGCCAATAGTTTGACGAAGCGAGGCTTGAGAAACATCACTGATATTTTGTCCATCAATGGTAATACGTCCTGCAGTCGGATTGTAAAAGCGAAATAACAATTTTACTAAAGTGGATTTGCCTGCACCGCTGGCTCCGACTACCGCAACTTTTTGGCCTGAGGCAATCTCAAACGAGATATTTTTAAGGATTTGACGGTCGGGATGGTAAGCAAAATCGACATTTTCGAAACGAATATGGCTATTTTTTACAACTAGCTCTCTGGCTTTAGGCTTATCCTCTACCGTCGGTACTTCATCGAGTAAGGTAAACAGGTTATCAATATTGGCAAGTGATCCGCGTATTTCGCGGTAGACAAAGCCGAGAAAATTTAGTGGCATAAATATTTGCATGGTAAAGGCATTAATTAAAACGAAGTCGCCAATTGTCATATCGCCTTTTGCGACACCCATTGCAGCGTTCGCCATCATTGCAGTCATGGCGAACGCGATAATAAATGCCTGTCCACCGTTAAGAGCAAACAGTGAGAGCCGGTTTTTTCGTCTAGCTGTTTCCCAGCTCGCTAAGTCTTTATCGTAACGCTTGGCTTCGTATTTTTCATTATTAAAATATTTTACGGTTTCAAAGTTTAGCAAACTATCGACGGCGCGCGAGTTGGTACTGGAGTCGGCCTGGTTAACGGCGTGTACATAGCGCGTGCGCCAATCGGTGGCCTTCATAGAAAATAGTACATAAGTAATTACCGACAGCAGAATAATCGACGCGAAGGAGATGCCGTATTGGGTGAGCAGCAGTCCAACCACAATGCCAATTTCCAGTAACGTAGGAGCGATGTTAAAAATCATAAAGCGCATCAAAAAGCTGATGCCACTTGTGCCTCTTTCAATATCCCGCGAAAGACCGCCGGTCTGGCGATTTAAATGGAAATCCAAATCCAATTGATGTAAGTGCTCAAACACTTGTAAACCTAATCTGCGCATGGCGCGTTCAGTGACGCGGCCAAACAGCGTATCCCGAATTTCTCCCAATATAACGTTGAGTAGGCGCAACACGCCGTATGCAACAATCAATGCAATAGGCGCAGCCACCGCAGCTTGTGTAACGCTTTCGCCGTTAAGGCTGTCTACCGTGTATTTGAGTACGTAGGGTAGGCCAATGCTGGCCAGCTTGGCTGCTACTAAACACAGCAGCGCGGCTGCCACACGACCGCGAAATTCAAGCAGATAAGGCCATAGCTGGTGAAAAACCCGCCAGCGCACTGGCGTATCGGGCGAAACAAATGTACGAGATTTGGGCATGGCGTGGTGGTGCCTGGGAAAGACTCTTTGGTGACCGTATCCTACCGTTAACTAATCCTATCGCAACTCTTTTACCACTAAAGGATTGTCAAATCGTTCTACGCATTCGGAGCAAAAAAAGAAATGCTTATGCGTAGCCCCCATTTCCTGATCGCGCTGGAAAGTCGAGCAGGCGCACAGTGAAAAAATGCGTCAAAATAGATAAAAAGTTAGGTCTTACGCTAATCCGTACCAATATGAGCTCACTCAGCGCAAGAATCTTTCAACTTTTGACCAGCCAATTTCGTGAAGGAATGCTTTTACTCTGTTACATTGGTTTGAAAGGCCTGGGTATTCCCTTAGGCCGACCGAGTGAGTGAGCACAAAACGATCAGCTGTGAGAATATGTAAAAGTTTCTTATCCGAAACGCAGTAAAATCATCCTTAATGGCTCTGCTGGAGCATTCATGCTCCAGAAGTTCGGCTAAGAAACTTTCACTTATTGTTTAAAAAATATTCACGATCTCGCCTTGGGTATTCCCTCTCCAATGTGCTTTGGTTAATTGGACCCTCTATCTATGAGCTGATCACACATCAATGTAAATTAGGAATAAATGAATGGGAACTAGAGATTCAGGTTTATAGTTGGGGTTATCTATGGCATGGTTAAAGACGTATTTACTCTTGTTTCAGGAATATTGTTGCTAGAAGATAATTTTGGTCGCCGCTTTCACTATTTGCGATTATCCATTACAGAAGCGTGTAATTTCAGATGTCAGTACTGCTTACCAGATGGCTACGCAGGGCCGTCTGATGCCCATTTTCTCTCGCTGAAAGAAATTGAAACACTGGTAACGGGTTTTGCCGGTTTAGGAACGTCCAAAATTCGAATTACTGGTGGAGAACCCAGTTTGCGAAGAGATTTTTCTGAGATAATACAGCTGTGTAAATCTACACCTGGTATCAGGCGCATCGCTACCACCACTCATGGTGGGCGCTTGGCTAAATATGCTGGAAAATGGAAAGATGCCGGGCTTGATCAGGTAAATGTAAGCATCGACAGTCTCGATCCTCACCAATTTGCTGCAATTACCGGTCAAGATAAGCTACAGGACGTGTTAAAAGGGCTAGATGTTGCTGTTGAGCAGGGGCTTGATGTTAAAGTTAACACTGTGTTGCTGCAGGATTTTTCACCGAATCGGTTACAGCGCTTTCTCACCTGGCTGAAAGACACGCCGGTAACGCTTCGATTTATAGAATTAATGCAAACCGGCGATCACGCCCGGTTTTTTGAGGCACAGCATCTTTCTGGCGAGCCTCTAAAGCAGCAACTTATTGAAGCGGGTTGGCAACCTCTGCTCCGGCGCAAAGATGCAGGCCCTGCGCAGGAGTTTTATCATCCTGATTATGCAGGGCGAATCGGGCTTATCATGCCGTATAGCAAAGATTTCTGCAAAAGCTGCAATCGTCTTCGAGTGGCAGCAAATGGTAGGCTCCATTTATGTCTTTTCAGTGAACAAGGTATTGATGTACGCTCATATCTACAGAAACAAGACGTGAAGGGTTTACAAGCTTTTCTCCACGAAGCGCTTGCGGGTAAACATGCAACGCATTATTTGAAAGAAGGCCAAACTGGTGCCACCAGACATTTGGCTATGCTTGGGGGATAGCAGTGCCTTGAATTTTTGCTGCCAGCGCTGCAAAAATTTTTATATCTACAATTAAAATAATTACCACTGGAGAAAGGATTGCTACTGTGGACTTTGCTAACACGCCAAGATTATCGTTTGATTATATAACCCATAATGATGCCGACTTTTTGTATTCGTTGGATCAAGATGAAGCGGTAATGCGTTATATCAATGGAGGCCGGAAAACCTCGCGCGCCGATATTGATAACGTGTTTCTGCCACGGCTGAACGCTTATGCTAACCGGCTGCTAGGGTGGGGATTATGGAAGGTGAGTCTGCTGGAATCGCCGCGCCCAGCAATAGGCTGGGTGCTGGTGCGGCCAATGGGATTTTTCACTCAAAATCCCGATAACAGCACGCTGGAGCTAGGCTGGCGATTTATGCGCACCCACTGGGGGCAAGGATATGCTACAGAAGCCGCTACTGCTATTCGCAATGAACTTCGACGTACTGGTGTAAACCGGTTTGCGGCCATTGCTCTACCAGATAATGTCGCATCCATTGCAATTATGAAAAAGCTGGGAATGACGTTCAGTCATACATTGGCTTATAAAGATGAAGTCTTTGATGATAACGTGGTTGTCTATCACCAAAAATTCGCCTAAAGCGATTGTGTCTCAGACCACAGTTGTTGCTGATTTGCTATTATCGCTATGCTCAGGTGAAATCCTTTAGCGTACTCCTTATACGCTCATAGCGCTTTTCCTGCTCCAAATTCAGTTTACCCGCTTCGACGGCCTTTACACAATGATAAATTGTGCGCTGAACGGTTACATCCTCAAGTGAGCGCTTTTTGTCCCTAAGCATTATTGCGGTGGCTTGAAGCAAATTTAAAGCAATCGCTGCATTTTTAGGCATAATGATAAAGGCATGGCGGAAGGTTTCCAACGCCTGGCTTAGATCCCCTTGATGATACTGCTCGACTGCGGTGCTATTTAATGTTTTAGGGCTAAGCAGAATTTCTGCTTTCTCGGTTTTTTCCTGCTGAATATAATGTAAGAAGAGATCATTGATTGCGGGGTCGCTGATGCAGCGCTTTTCAATTACATCTAGAATGCTTAGCGCATGTTCATGTAACCCAACTTCATGAAAGGCTTTGGCTTTGTCTAACAGCCCCTCAACGCCATCTGATTCCCACCTCTGGGAACTAAGCTGACCAAGCAACGCTTTGGCATTATCTGATTCATCTTGCAGATAAAGCAAACGAGCGTTTATTACTTTCATTTGATCGTCAACATCCGCTTTCGGGAACATTGTTTTGAGCTGACGCAAATAATCGTTCGCCTGTTTAATAAGTGCAGAGGTTTGAGCTTCATCTGCAGTCATCGCAAAATCAATGCCCGCACGAGCGACATTCAGGTAATTCTCTGGTTTATCGTGAACCGAATTCTTGGCAAATTTAACAATTCTTTTTGCTGCTTCAAACTGCGAGGCGTAATCGTGGGTGATGCGAGATAAAGTCATTGCTATACGATGGCGGCGCAGGTTACGTGGCGACATTTCGCTGGCAATTGTGACGCTTTCCAGAGCATCTTCAAATTCCTGTAGCTTTACTTGAAGTGCAGAGAGCAAATCATATGCAGTTAACATGGAGTCTGGTTGAAACGCAAGGCGCAGCACCCGCTTTTCAGCTTCATCATTTTCTCCCAGATGAATAAGGCAACGCACCAGCCCTAACTGCGCCCACGTGAAATTTTGCACATTAATAATAGCCTGATAAAACTCCTTTCCTTGATCGTAAAAATCACACGCGAGTAAAAGTTCGCCTTTTGTTTTTAAAGCTAGCGGAAAAAATTCGGCATTTTTAGGCTCTGTAAGGAAAGACTCCAGCTCGTCCAGCGCATTTTCAGGTTGGTTCTTTTCAATGAGCTGATAAACCGGCTTTAACGCATGTTTACGTAGCAGTACTCGCGACAGTCTTTTATCCAGTTCCCGTACTGTAAAGGGTTTAGCTAGAAATTCGTCAGGTTGTAATTCAACAATTGAATGAACGATATCGGCAGTAGTATCGGCAGAAACAAAGACAAAGGCGGTACTGGGCGGCAGGGCTTTATGCTCTTTTAATTGATCGTAAAGAAAATAACCTTCCTGTTCATGCTTAAGATCGTAAGCACAAATTATTAGATCGTAGTAATGATTGCTGAGAGCAGTGAGAGCCTGACTGGTTTTGTCGACATAGTGAATATCTTCAAATCCCAATTCTTCCATGGAATATTTCAGATACCCTTTGGCGAGTACGTGGTCATCAACAATCAGCACTTTTGCTTGACGCGCCAATTTTTTATTCATGGACTACCTATTCGTTGCGAGAAGCATAATAAAGAGCTATCGGCGTTTTTGCCCAATTATTTAGAAATCAGCCTGCTTCCTCCGGCTTGGGCGTCCCACTTACTGAAGCCGCATCATCTAGCCACCAAAGTGCCGTACCCCTCTTCGTCAACAAATGGGAGAGCTCACCTTGAGTGAGTACTTGTCCACAGTGAGCGGAATAACATATCACGAAAGTTTTAAATCAAAAAAGTTTTGCTAAAAATAACCGTGAAGTTAAGCAGTTAACATGAATGAACGCCAGCGTTATTCCTAACAGAAAAAGCAGCGGTACGTTACATCGCTTAATGAAAGAAGTAATGTTGAACCGAAAAATTAAAAGAGACCTGCTGCGGCTCGTTCCGAAGGAATTGAACCAGAATTTGGTGGACGTCTGCTGTGGCTCGTTCCGAAGGAATTGAACCAGAATTTGGTGGACGTCTACTGCGGCTCGCTCCGAAGGAGTTGAACCAGAATTTGGGGGACGCCTGCTGTGGCTCGTTGCGAAGGAATTGAATCAGAATTTGGTGGACGTCTGCTGTGGTTCGCTCCGAAGGAGTTGAACCAGAATTTGGTGGACGTCTGCTGTGGCTCGCTCCGAAGGAGTTGAACCAGAATTTGGTGGACGTCTGCTGTGGCTCGCTCCGAAGGAGTTGAACCAGAATTTGGTGGACGCTACTGGGCTTGAACCAGTGACCCTCGCCTTGTAAGGGCGATGCTCTCCCAACTGAGCTAAGCGTCCATTAAAACTATTTTCATTTTACGTATGACGTACGTCTACTGTGGCTCGCTTCGAAGGAGTTGAACCAGAATTTGGTGGACGTCTGCTGTGGTTCGTTCCGAAGGAATTGAACCTGTGTCACCAAAAATTGGTGGACGCTACTGGGCTTGAACCAGTGACCCCCGCCTTGTAAGGGCGATGCTCTCCCAACTGAGCTAAGCGTCCAATATAAATCTTTTACAAAAACACGATAGAAAAAGACATCAACAAAGTCTATCCCGAAGGAGTAAATCCAGTGTCACCAAGATTTGGTGGACGTCTGCTGCGGTTCGTTCCAAAGGAGTTGAACCAGTGTCACCAAAAATTGGTGGACGCTACTGGGCTTGAACCAGTGACCCCCGCCTTGTAAGGGCGATGCTCTCCCAACTGAGCTAAGCGTCCGCGTGTTTCATAACTTACCGTAATGGGCAAGTGGGGCGGTATTATAGAGTCGCAAAACAGAGTGTCAATAACTAAATAAAATAAAAAGTGCGTTTGAACGAAAACCCATCATTTTCTTGTTTTTTGTAGAAATAGCCAGCAACTACCCACGATAATCATCAAATACGTGAACAACTTTGTCCTGATGCAATAGGCTGGTAGAATGCGCACATTTTCACGTTCATTAAATACAGAGAGTTTTCATGTCGGCTGTTACCAGATTCGCTCCAAGCCCTACAGGTTATCTTCATGTCGGAGGCGCTCGTACTGCGCTTTATTCCTGGCTTTTCGCCAAAAGCCAAGGCGGGGAATTTATTCTTCGCATTGAAGATACTGATATTGAACGTTCAACGAATGAAGCTAAGCAAGCCATTTTAGACGGAATGTTGTGGTTGGGTCTGACTTGGGATAAAGGTCCAATTTATCAAACGGATCGCTTTGATCGCTATCGCGAGCTTATTCAAAAGTTAGAGGATGAAGGGCTGGCGTATAAATGCTTTATGTCATCAGAAGAGCTTGATGCTATTCGAGAGGAGCAAAAGTTAAAAGGGGAAAAGCCGCGGTATCCAGGTACGTGGAGAGATCGTAAGGATCATCCAGAAGGAAAGCCGTTTGTTATTCGCTTTAAAAATCCTCAAGAAGGGAAAGTTGTCATAAACGATCATATACGCGGGAAAATTGAGATCAATAACAGTGAACTGGATGATCTGATTATTCAACGAAGTGATGGCACGCCAACTTATAATTTTTGCGTGGTGGTAGATGACTGGGATATGGGAATAACCCATGTGGTGCGCGGTGAAGATCATATCAACAACACGCCTCGACAGATCAATATCCTACAAGCGTTAGGGGCCCCCGTCCCTGAATATGCTCACGTATCGATGATTTTAGGTGATGACGGCAAGAAGTTGTCAAAGCGTCACGGTGCAGTGAGTGTAATGCAATATCGGGACGACGGCTATTTGCCGCAAGCCTTGCTAAACTACCTGGTACGTTTGGGCTGGGCTCATGGCGATCAGGAAATTTTTTCAGTTAATGAGATGATAGAGTTGTTTAACCTGGATGCGATAGGGCAATCTGCTTCCGCATTTAACACGGAAAAGCTGGTATGGTTAAACCAACACTATATTAAAACGCTACCTGCGAGTGAAGTTGCAGCACACGCCAAATGGCATTTTGAGCAACTGCATATTGATCTGGCGAACGGCCCAGCGCTTGAATCTGTTATTGCTATTCAAGCAGATCGGGTAAAAACCTTAAAAGAGCTCGCGGAAATCAGTGCTTATTTCTATCAGGATTTTGATGAATTTGATGCTAATGCAGCGAAAAAGCATCTTCGTCCCGTTGCTAAAGAGCCTTTAGTGGCTGTTAAAGCAAAGCTACTTGCTGTAGAAATGTGGAATCCGGAAAACATTCAGGCGGCCATCAATAGTGCCGCTGAAGAACTGGAGGTTGGAATGGGAAAAGTGGGAATGCCTCTACGGGTGGCTGTTACAGGAAGTGGTAATTCTCCGTCACTGGATATCACTTTAAATTTGCTGTCAAAAGAGAAGGTTGCTGAGAGAATAGACAAAGCGCTTACTTTTATAGCAAACAGAGAAAATTCCTAAAAAAACCGTTGACAGAAAAGTTGGTGATGCCTAGAATGCGCCCCGCTGTCACGGAACAGTCACTGATTGTGATGAACCGGATGATGTTGGGGCCATAGCTCAGCTGGGAGAGCGCTTGCATGGCATGCAAGAGGTCGGCGGTTCGATCCCGCCTGGCTCCACCAAATATTTTGACAGTGTAGTTCTAGGTTTTGAGGTCGTTCATTTCGTTAAAACGAAATTCACCTTACAAACTACAGGTATTACTTGTAGTAGATTGAAATGTTTTGGTTAGGAAAAGGTCGCTCAGTTCGCTGGCTCACTTCGCCTAACTGAAAATTTCGAAAGCGTGGCTTTCGAAACACAGTTCTAGGTTTTAAGGTCGCTCATTTCGATAGAACGAAATTCGCCTTACAAAATTTTATCGACGTGTACGTCGATAGCAAAAATTTTGTCCCCTTCGTCTAGAGGCCTAGGACACCGCCCTTTCACGGCGGTAACAGGGGTTCGAATCCCCTAGGGGACGCCATTTTTACGGTGTCGCAGTCCGCAACTGCGAAACTTTAAGCTAGTTTATTTAGTTTTAAAAAGTTCTAGGTTTTAAGGTCGCTCATTTCGTTAAAAAACGAAATTCACCTTACAAACTACAGGTATTACTTGTAGTAGATTGAAATGTTTTGGTTAGGAAAAGGTCGCTCAGTTCGCTGGCTCACTTCGCCTAACTGAAAATTTCGAAAGTATTGCTTTCGAAACACAGTTCTAGGTTTTAAGGTCGTTCATTTCATTGAAATGAAATTCGCCTTACAAACTACAGGTATTACTTGTAGTAGATTGAAATGTTTTAGTTAGGAAAAGGTCGCTCAGTTCGCTGGCTCACTTCGCCTAACTGAAAATTTCGAAAGCTCAGCTTTCGAAGCCAATTTTCAGTCCCCTTCGTCTAGAGGCCTAGGACACCGCCCTTTCACGGCGGTAACAGGGGTTCGAATCCCCTAGGGGACGCCATTTTTACGGTGTCGCAGTCCGTAACTGCGAAACTTTAAGCTAGTTTATTTAGCTTTGAAAAGTTCTAGGTTTAAGGTCGCTCATTTCGTTAAAACGAAATTCGCCTTACAAACTACAGGTATTACTTGTAGTAGATTGAAATGTTTTGGTTAGGAAAAGGTCGCTCAGTTCGCTGGCTCACTTCGCCTAACTGAAAATTTCGAAAGCATTGCTTTCGAAACACAGTTCTAGGTTTTAAGGTCGTTCATTTCGTTAAAACGAAATTCACCTTACAAAATTTTATCGACGTGTACGTCGATAGCAAAAATTTTGTCCCCTTCGTCTAGAGGCCTAGGACACCGCCCTTTCACGGCGGTAACAGGGGTTCGAATCCCCTAGGGGACGCCAATTAAAAAACCAGCCATTTGGCTGGTTTTTTATTTTAGAGTCTCATAGAATTTTATTATCTTCAATTCCCATTGCTTACATAACGGCAAGCTACAGCGGCTTTTCCTGTAACTGCTGTCTAGCATCATAATAAGTTTTTACCGCATACTTTTTTCTGTTTGCATTTAAAAAAGCCAATAGCTTTTCATGAGCTTCTGTTGAAACAGTAAGATAATCTGCGCCAATGCCGTGAAAAGTGAAATTTATTAGTCTTACGTTTTCGGGTTGTTCAGTGATAAAAGCGATAAGATCATCGCCGCTGGCGTCAACCGGCGCCCACCCGACCTCTACGCTATGAGGCAGTTCCAGCCCTTTAATTGCTGAAAACAGATCTTTTATTAGCGGAATATAGTTTTTATTATTGGCAAGTACATCACCACAAGGCGGTGTAAAAGTATGTGGTTTTTGACCTGTTAAATCGGTAAGTATGGAATTCGCCTTTTTGACCTGGATAGCCATATCAGCCGCTGAAATTCTGTCAAGGTCACGTTCGGGTGGTACCCATTCTCTATCAGGTAAGCTACTGCGGCAGGGATGAGTCATGCTGTGGTTGCCAATTTCGTGTCCTGCGGTGGGTAACCTGGCCCATTCCTCTTTTCTGGCAACAAAAGCATCAGATGTCGGCACCAGGTAAAAACTGCCGGTAAGCTTATATTGAGCCAGCGCAGGAACAGCATGGTCAAGCTGGGAATCCAGTGCGTCATCATAACTCAGCGTTACTACCGGTAAGGCGGCAGAATTATTTTCTGCGAATGTCAGGTTTGCTATCACTAAACTGGATAAAACAAGCAGGGTGGGAGCTTTCATATGATCAATCCTTTTCTTTTACATTATATTAACGACATTCCATTTTAATGCCACTGCAAAAGCTAGCCTGTGGAAGGAATATGAAATTCTCTTCAGCCATTGCTGCACTAAAATTCATGTTAGCATTACTATCAAGAGAAAATAAAAAAGGAACATAACGATGCAGCAATACCCTATTGGAACCCCCGATAAGCCATGGACCGAAGAAGATAAAGCTGAGTGGAAAGCGCAACAACAGATTCAGCGAAGATATAAGGACGAAGTGTTGGCTAAGCTTCCCGATGAACTGCCGGGTTTCTCAATTGTGAAATACGGCGCACTCCCTTATGACGAAACACGTTACCCGCTATTTGCAGTGGTATCAGAAACACTAGATGAAAATAAACCTACAGTGTTGATAACCGGCGGTGTCCACGGGTACGAAACCAGTGGCGTTCAGGGGGCGCTCCAGTTTATTAATGGCACGTTATCGAGTTATCAGCAGGACTTTAATTTTGTGGTGGTGCCATGCGTAAGCCCCTGGGGATACGAAACCATTAATCGCTGGAACCCTTTGGCCATAGATCCAAACCGATCCTTTCAACCAAATTCACTGGCTCCTGAATCGGCTCAATTAATGGCATTTATAGCTTCCCTGAATGCTCCCATTGCCATGCATATCGATTTACATGAAACCACTGATACTGACAACAGTGAGTTCCGGCCAGCGCTGGCAGCCCGCAATGGAACGGTAAATGAAAACTGGAATATTCCCGATGGCTTTTATCTGGTGACGGATTCAGAGAATCCCCAGTTATCTTTTCAGGAAGCTGTTATTGCTGCGGTACGCGAAGTGACTCATATTGCTCCTGCCGATGAAAACAATAAGCTAATTGGTGCAGCTGTGTTGTCAGAAGGCGTGATTGGATACAATAAAAAAGCGCTTTACCTGTGTGGGGGCATGACGGATGCGAAGTACGTCACCACTACGGAGGTATATCCTGATAGCCCAAGCGCGACAGCGGAAGGTTGCAACAAGGCACAAATAGCTGCGATTGAGGGCGGGTTAGCGTATTTAAAGAAGCAAATTTCTTGAGAAGCAAAAATTTGCGATAAGATGTATAGACGTTTGAAAGTATAGACGTCTAAATGTATATTAGCCTTCTTTGGTGAAGGAGGCTTTTCTTGTGTTCGAATACACTGCGCTAATTTATAATGGCATTGCTCAGCGACTAATTAAGGTCGAGGCAGGTAGTGATGCTGATTTATTTAATTTTCTCTCCCAGCACTATGGCGTCTATATTTGTATTTGGTACGAGAAGTACGCCATTAGCTCCCAGTAAAGAATCTTTAGGATGCTTCGATGATTGTCTCTACTCCCTCTCCTTGTGTTCGTCGCTGCTGCCTTAACCAACAGGATGTGTGCATGGGATGTTTTCGCACATTGGAAGAGATACTTATCTGGTCATCGGCCAGCGATAGCATACGTACAGAAATACTCCAAAGGTGTGCTGTTAGAAAGCACCAAGATCACTGCCAAACGCCGGGAATATAGTTGGTGAAAATGTTGGCGTTTGCTACACTTCGCCGCCTTTTCCAACCACAAACTCAAGAGAATACGGTCAATAATGAAAGTAATGCTGGCCCCGATGGAAGGTGTTGTTGACCATCTGATGCGGGATATGCTTACCCAAGTCGGCGGGTTTGATATCTGTGTCACCGAGTTCATTCGAATCGTCGATCAGCGCTTACCCCATAAAACCTTCTATCGCTACTGCCCGGAACTACACCAAGGAAGTAAGACTCCGGCAGGCGTTCCGGTTCGCATTCAGCTGCTTGGGCAGCATCCGCAATGGCTGGCTGAAAATGCTCAGGTTGCAGTGGAACTTGGCTCCCCCGGCGTAGATCTTAACTTTGGATGCCCAGCTAAAACTGTGAATAAGAGTAAAGGCGGCGCAGTGTTACTCAAAGAAACCCAAACGCTTTATGACATTGTCAAAGCGGTAAGGGAAGCCGTTCCAGCTGATTTACCGGTTACCGCAAAAATTCGTTTGGGGTTTGAAGATAAAACCTTAGCTGTCGATAATGCTTGTGCAATTGCTGAGGCGGGAGCCACTGAGCTGGTTGTGCACGCGCGTACCAAAACAGAAGGCTACAAACCTCCGGCATATTGGGAATGGATTGCAAAAATAAAGGCGAAAACGTCTTTGCCAGTCATCGCTAACGGTGAGATATGGAACAGTCAGGATGCTAAACAATGTCAGCAGCAATCCGGATGCGAAGACCTCATGCTGGGGCGCGGCGCTCTGGCGATGCCCAATTTAGCCAATGCTATTAAAAGTGGCGCTACACCTATGCGCTGGGACGAAGTGGCAGATTTGCTGATACGGTATTCCGGATATGAAATCTATGGTGACAAAGGTCGCTATTACCCTAATCGTATTAAACAGTGGTGCGGATATTTACGCCGACAGTATCCGCAAGCAGGCGTATTATTTGAAGATATCAGACGTTTAAACCACGCCCAGGACATTGTAAAAATACTTGCCAGTCAATCCTCGCAGGATCGTGTCTGTTATACTAACCCACCTTGATATGTGCTCTTAGCTCATCACACATCAAGGCGGATTAGCATTAATCCGGATTTCACTTGTTAGACTTTAAAAATTTCGTTAGCTTAACGGAGTAAAATAATAAAAGGGAACGGCAGCACTCACTGCCATCATTCACCACTCTAACAAGATGGAAAACTAATGAAACACACGCACTCACGTTTAACGCTTGCGTTCGCGTGCTTGTTTTCTGTAATGGTGGCCGGTTGCGGCGATAATTCAGCAGATAAGCAGGCACAAGATGCCAAAGTGGAAATAGACTCCAATCCCTATCCCAGTACTTATAAACCGATTTCCGGTGAAGCAACTGTGATCACTAATGTCACCATTCTTGATGGAGTGGGTAAAAGAATTGACAACGGTATGGTTTATTTTGCCGATGGTAAAATTGCTGCCGTCGGTGAAACTGTAGAGTATCCAGAAGGTACTCAAGTGATTGATGGTCAGGGCAAATGGGTGACTCCAGGCATCATTGATAATCATAGCCATTTAGGCGTTTATCCTTCACCTTCTGTGGGGTCGACGTCAGATGGTAATGAGATGGTAAAGCCGGTGACACCTGGTGTATGGGCAGAACATTCTGTCTGGGCACAAGATTCAGGATTTGGCCGCGCTCTCGCGGGTGGCGTTACCGCATTACAAATATTACCGGGCTCAGGTAACCTGATTGGCGGCCGTTCAGTGGTACTGAAAAACGTACCTAACCGCACCATGCAAGACATGAAATTCCCAGACGCACCATACGGTATGAAAATGGCGTGCGGAGAAAATCCTAAACGCGTGTATGGAGATAAAGGCGGCCCGATGACGCGAATGGGCAATGTGCGAGGCTATCGTCAGGCGTGGGCAGATGCACAGGATTATCTGCGCCAGTGGGAACGCTATGATAAGGAGTACGCCGACGGCAAAAACCCGAAAGCACCTAAAAGAGATTTAGACCTTGAAACGCTGGCTGGAGTGTTAAAAGGCGATATTCTTGTCCATATGCATTGCTATCGTGCAGATGAAATGACAACTATGATTGATCTCATGCAAGAGTTTGACTACAAGATAGCGTCTTTTCATCACGCCGTTGAAGCTTACAAAATTGCCGATAAGTTAAAGGAAAACAATATCTGTGCAGCGTTATGGGCTGATTGGTGGGGCTTCAAGCTGGAAGCTTACGATGGCATTCGAGAAAACATTCCCCTTGTACATACGGCCGGAGCATGCGCCATTGTGCACTCTGATGATGAATTAGGTATTCAGCGCCTCAACCAGGAAGCTGCTAAAGCCTGGTCTGATGGCAAGCGGGCAGGGATGAATATTCCAATGGAAGACGCCTGGACGTGGTTATCCGCTAATCCAGCTAAATCCTTGGGGATTTTCGATAAAACGGGTTCATTGGAAACAGGAAAAAATGCCGATTTGGTATTGTGGAATGGCAATCCCTTTTCTACTTATACAAAAGCAGAAAGAGTTTACATTGACGGCGGTTTAGCTTATTCGCTGGACGATAAAATGAGCTGGCCAGTGAGCGATTTTGAATTAGGTCAAGTAGGTGAAGGAGACGCCAAATGAAAAAGCTTCTTGCAGTTATCGTTGCAGTTGCAATGAGCGCGTCAGCGTCGGCAGAGAATACCGCTATAGTAGGGGGTAAAGTTTTTACCCAGACTAACCAAGGTATACTTGAAAGCGCCACTGTACTGATCAAAGACGGAAAAATTGAGAGAATAACCGAAGGTAATACGGTACCGGATGGTTACACGAAGGTAGATGCTACAGGTAAAGTGGTGACGCCAGGTTTGGTGGGCGCGCTTACTTCATTAGGGCTGGTAGAGGTGTCTTCGTGGGCGGGATTAGTTGATGCTTCTGTCGAGACAACGCCTATTTCTTCTACTGGCGCAGCAATGGATGTCAGCTATGCGATAAATCCAGATTCGACGCTAATCGGTGTCTCTCGCCTGGAAGGCGTGACATCGGCAGCCACTACTATGGAAAGCACCGAACAGCTATTTCATGGCCTGGGGGCAGTAATAAGCCTTAACGACAACACTGATATTTTGAAGTCGAAAGCGTTTATGGTTGTCAATGTCGGTGGTGATGGTGCTGAAGAAACGGGGGGTTCCCGCGCGGCACTATGGGTGACGCTTGAGCAGGTACTAAGTGAAGTTACGTCGGTAAAAAATATTCCCGGCCCTGGGTCTGAATGGCATGGACTAACCACAAGAGCAGATTTGGCAGCGCTGAAAGGTGTTGTTGCCGGCGATATTCCGTTATTTATGCAAGCCGATCGCGCTGCTGATATTCGTCAGATAATTGCGTTTAAAAAGCGCCATCCCAGCATTAATATTGTGTTGCTTCATGGTGTTGAAGCATGGCGGGTTGCAGATGAATTGGCAGCAAATGATATTCCGGTAATCATCGACCCTCAGCTTAACTTGCCAGGTAACTTTGAACAACTGGGTGCAACCTTGGCTAACGCTGGCCGTCTGGAAGCCGCTGGGGTTACCATTGCAATTGGTATGGAAACCCACAATATTCGCCTGGCAACGCAGCACGCGGGAAATGCCGTTGCTAACGGACTTTCTCATGAAGCTGGTATTGCTAGCTTGACCTCAGGTCCTGCAAAAATTTTAGGGCTTGAAAAGCAGGTAGGAACGTTGGCACCAGGTAAACGTGCTGATGTTGTTATCTGGAGCGGCGACCCACTGGAAGTAACAGAAGTGGCGGAACAGGTTTATATCAATGGTAAAGCTATCGATATGACATCGCGACAGACAAAACTGCGGGAACGTTACCAAACTTTGCAGATGCAGGGTGGAAGTATGCCATCTCATTACATTCGAAAATAGAATGATGAAGTAGTAGATTAAAAACGCCACCAATTCGTTGTGGCGTTTTTTTTGTTTGTTCGCTAAAGATAAGATTTTGAAAACCACTTTTGTAGCCGACAGAACAATGCAGCAAAAATTTTCTATTGTAATAAACAGATTTGATCTGACAATTCTTTGATTATGGTTTGAACGGGACTGGCAGGCGCCTAGGCGCGAAGCGGTGATCCGATGAATGTCTAATGACCACTCCAATTACTGCGAATGCGGGCAGTGGAAGCGTTAATAACTTTAATTTACTAAAGTGCGTCATTTCTTCGGCTTGTTCCACAGTTATCAATGTTAATATTTTCGTTTGTGTGCGATTTCATAAACCTCATGTTTATATGTATAACCTTCATCATTTACAAGAAAAGCCTGAATAGTGCTTGAAGCGAGCCTGAGTTACGTAATTTTATTTACCCAACAATTAGCCGTAATGCTAAAAAGATAATACGACCTCTCATGTACTTTGCGATACGGGGACGAGATCACCCTTTTTCGCCTCTCCATGATTATTCATGTCTTGAACAATCATGCTGTGATGATGGTCTGCCATCGTCACCACGAAAGACGGGCCACTACACTTTTCTCATCGGCGAGCAGCGAAAATGACCAGCCATTGCGCTCACACAACCGTTGCACGATACCCAGGCCCAAACCATACCCGTGTGACGATGCTTCGTTCGGCGTGTGCTGCTCATCTGCGTCACCGTTTACCTGATTGGTGACTAAGAGCTCGTGCTCTTTAATACGAATCGTTATCGGCCCCTGCCCGTCGAGCGTGTGCTCGAACGCATTTCTCACCAGGTTATTCACCGCGATAGAAAAAGCCTGTGGGTGTCCGCTAACTTTGGGTGTTGCGAGTTCGTCGATATCAACATCAACGAGTTTACGGCTCAGCAGGTAGCGTTGCTGATCTATCGCTTTGCTCACCAGCGGCATCACTAAAAACTGCTCGTCATACAACCCGTCATCGGTTTCGCGAGCGAGGCACAAGAACATTTCAATTGTGGTTTTCATGTCGAGCGTCGCACGCCTCACCCGATCCAGCGCCTTCACATCGGTCTCTAACAACTTGCTTTGTTCCAGCAGCTCAAGTGCGCCGGTTATCACCGTGATGGGCGTGCGCAATTCATGACTGGCTGAATCGGTAAAGTATCGCTCCCTTTCAACAAATGCGCTGATGCGCTCAAGAGTCTTCTCAATAGTTTCAGCGAGTACGCCAACCTCATCATCGCCGAACCGGCCAGACTCTATGCGTTTATAATCTTCGGCCGATAGATGTTCCAGGTCAATGGCCGCGACCGCTTTGGCGAGTTGCGCCACAGGGGCGACAGCTTTGCGCATCACAACAACGCCAAGCGCGAAACCAAAAGTACCGAGAGTCCCCACGACACCGCTGATAACGAGCAGCAACCACCAATCCTCTGACGATGCAGCCTCAATCCCGGCAACATCGAACACCACAAAAGCGTGTCGCTGATCTTTACCGGCAGGTGGCTTTTCATTCTCGATAGATAGCACTGCAACATGCAACTCTTCGGATTCGAATTCGTACAATCCCTCATCAGGGTTGGTTTGCGCCCATTCCCTGAGTGATTCCGGCAAACTACTAACGTTATTGTACGCGCGAAGGTTGCTTGCCAGAAAGGGATAGCTATCGGCGGCACGCTGCAACTGCTGCGTCAGCACTCGGTCTTCGCTCAACCTGATTGCAGCGAAGAAAGCGATTCCCCAGGCCACGCTGAGTACAGCAACGCACATTGCAAAAGCAAATGCGACACGCTTGCGCAAACTGTGCCGGTACATTACTAAGCATCCTCTGAAATTCGGTACCCGATGCGATGCACCGTATGAATTAGCGGACTTTCGAACGGCCTGTCGACAGCCTGCCGTAGCTTATACATGTGCGAACGGAGCGCATCACCGTCGGGGGGCTCGTCAGCCCACAACAAGGTTTCAAGAGCATCGCGAGCCACAACAGACGGCGCCTCTTCCATCAAGCGTTGCAGTAGCTTCATACCAGTAGGGTTGAGATCGACTCGCCGCCCCGAACGATGGACTTGCAAGGTCGACTTGTTCAGCGTCAGATCACCAACAGTTAACAGGTTGTCGGTTTTCCCGTGACTGCGTTTGTAGAGCGCTTGCAGTCGCGCGTGCAGCTCTTGTAACGCGAATGGCTTGACTAAATAGTCATCGGCTCCCGCCTCGAACCCTTTGAGTTTATCGTCAAGCGTGTCTCTCGCCGTTAGCATAAGTACAGGCGTTTGTACTTTGGCGTCAACTCGCAGCTTTTGCCAAAAACTTAAGCCATCCATCCTCGGCAGCATCAGGTCCAGAACAATAACGTCAAACGGATTCGTCAATACCAGATGCATCGCGCTTATACCGTCATAGGCAAAATCAAGAATATAACTATGCTTTTCTAGATATGCGGCAATGTTCTCGCAAATGTCGCGGTTGTCTTCCACAATCAGCGCCCTTATGGGCGCTGTGCTAAGTGCGTGTAACATCTTTGCTGCCATCCCTTATCAGACCCTTGCCAAGCCCCTTACCAAGCCCCTTACCAAGCCCCTTACCAAGCCCCTTACCAAGCATAATCCAGCCGCAGACCAATCAGAGGCTCCGCTTCGCTTTCGTCTTTCACTTCAACGCCCCGGCGGTAGTCAAACTCGGTGTCGTCGCTTGAAGACGCTGCCGTTACGTTAATCACATCAAGAAAAGCTGTGACATCTATAGGGCCAAACGCACGCCGATAGTCAACGACGTTCACTATGCTGGAACTGCCTTTGCGACCAACATTACGCTCAGTGATCTCTTTCGAGTAGCGTAACGGTTCTCCCGGACCCAATACATCTGTGTGAATAATAAAGACGTCATCTGGTCTGCCGGAAAGATATTTGTAGCGCCCGGCGACTTTCCAGCGGTCACTGATCTCCCAGGTCAGGCCGAGGGTAGCCACATGCTCGCGGTTAAATTCAGCGGCTACGTCACCGCGCCCGTCTTTGCGGTCAATTTCAGCATCGTTGTATGAATAGGTTACGGTAGCGTAAAGGCCTTCGCGGATTGTACCGTTGATCACAACATCGACGCCGTATGATGAGCCGTCACCAATGTTGGCAAAGGTTCCGCTTGTCCGATCAAGGTCTACCACCAGGTCGTCGAGTTTTTGGTAATAAGCCTCCGTTAACACCGACCAGTTGTTGTTCACAAAATACTTAAACCCGACACTACCATGGGTGATTTTTTCATTCTTTAGGTCGTTTTCCTCGTTAGCGGCCAGCTCTAAAAACCGTGGTGACTGATGAAAAAGCCCTGCGGTGGCAAAATATCTGACCGTTGTACCCGGCTGCCAGTTAACGCTGAACCTCGGCGAAGCAAAGCTTTCGTCGGCAAAACCGTCCCGTTCAACCCGTAAGCCAGTGCCAATATTCCAGTCACCGAGCTCAAAAATCTGATCGACGTAGCCCGCATAGCTGGTTTCTTTCTGATTCACAGAAGAGTTGATGTTCTGAGGGGTCAGCACAATAAAACGCTGGTCCGGGTCTGGTCTGAAATCATCGTTATCAAAGACAAATCGAGTCCAGTCGCCATCTAACACGGTGTTGTAGTCCAGTTCAATTTGCGTTACCCGAACACCGGCACTGAAGATACCCCATTGATTCCCCGTTTCATAATCGCTTCGCCAGCCGATCTCGGTTTCATCTTCACCAATGGTTATAATGTCCTCCCGCACCGGGAAATCAGACGCGGGCGTGCCCTCTGGTACGAGATCTGGAAATGCTTCACCCTCTGAACTGATCTTGTCGCTTGCGCGGTAGTAAATCTTGTTGGTCCAGGTAGCTGTTTCACCGACTAACGATCGCAATGTAAGACCATACAAATCACTATCTTGTTCAGAATTCTGAAGCGCAGCATCTTCGAAATTTGGCGATTCGAAGACGTGCGATACGCCGCGGGTATAGTCTTCGTGTGTATCCATCAGGAGAATTTCGAACGTGTGGTTCTGGTTGACGGGGATGACCGATTTTACGATGACGTCTCTTAAGACTGGCTCCCCAATATCCAGTTCTTCAATAGTTTCAAACAAAGCACCGAAGTCCAGTCGCCGGGCAGAAACGAGCATGGTTGCGTCTTCGGTTATACCGACAGGGCCGTCGTAGCCAACTTCATAACCCGCAAGGTCGAGGCGCAGACTTGCTGATGGGCTGGGATTACCATCGGCGACTTCCAGTTTTAGCAGCGATGCAGCACGGCCGCCATAAGCCGGCCCCCATCCACCCGGTGAGAACTCTGCTCCGCTGATAACGTTAGGTGCAAAAATCGAGAAACGGCCACCACCACCGACATCTTCCTCTTCACCCAGCGTTGCATCAAAGTGCACAGCTTTATCAAAGGGAAAGTCATCAACAAATAACAAATTATCTCTTGGGCCACGGCCGCGTACACTAAAGCTTGCGAATTCACTGGCGGATGCCAGACCAGGTAATCCGTCCAGCGAGAGGAGCGGATCTGCGCCGCCGCCCACGGCGCTTCGCAACGCTTCTCTGTCCAGATAGATGCTGGAAGCTGATGCAAATGCATCAGTTTGCCTACCCAGAACCACCATTTTCTCAATTTCGAGCTCTTTAAGTTTGAAGGCTATCCTGATATTTTTGCGCGTAACCACGCGAATGCTAGGCTCATACAACGAGGCGAACCCGCTTTTGGCTACGTTCACCGAGTAGAGACCCGGGTCGAGCCGGTCAACAACGATGCGACCTTGTTCGTCGGTTTCTAACGTTTGCGTGGAAGAGGTTTCCCGTTCCTTTATCGTGATCTGCACGCTTGAGAGTGGCCGGTCAGTATTCTGATCTTTGACTATGACAGTCAGCGCACTAGGCGCCTCTGCTGCGTGGTAAAAAGTGGAAAGCAGATCAGGAGCGCCCACAGAGTTAACCACGATATCTGTCTTATGTGCCTGCTCATATTGCTATCCTCCGATGAACGACCATATTATTTAATGGAAACACTGGGAGGTTAGCAAAGCCAATGTGACTAAAACGTCGCTGCAATGTGAGCGCTACATCAGAGCGAGGATTTGCAGCCGCGTCAACTCACAAAAAAACCATACTATCTAACGCGGCGAAAATTTGCTTCGGTAGCAATGTATACGCCACACATTATTCTACATTTCAATCGACATCAATTACTTAGATGCCGAATGATGCGGTGTGCAGCACCTAAAGGAAAAGTAACCAAGAATCTAATGAACTCCGCCGAGCAACTTCCGTCGCAGACATATTAATAATATTTAATCCACATCTGAGATACGTCATACCTGTTTCCATTCTGTCAGTTCATCAGATTTACAGTGGGAGAGTAATAAAGCTTCATATTGAGCGTTAGAAAGTCATGTAAAAAGAGTGTAATCGAGTGGCTTGCTGAATGAAGTCGTTAGTTGCAAAGACATTATGGGCATTTCGGTTTTTACACAGAGTGCGTTGCCACTATTTCACCAGATACTTAATAGCTGCTTTTCCAAAGTGGTTCTCATACTCAACTGGTGAAAGCGGATCATCTAAACCACGCCGGCACCTTACGTTTTAAAAACTTTCCTATACCAAAGGTACCGCTGGCCTCCGATTTACTTGCAACTCATGGTAATACTCGTTCTGACAGGCTACTTAAGAGTATCATCAAAAGGCAATTGTTCTCTTATCATTGCTTAACCAGGAGTGATGCGATTACTATCTTAGATGGACATTTAGATCGATTGTAACTGAAAATCGAACACGAACTGGTTCGCTTTTTCGTCAGTCAGTATGGGCAAGACCAATCTCGACAACTAAAAAGGCGCTTTGAAATTTTCTATAGTGTTCGGCTATGGGTAATATCGCAACTTCAAGCTCAGTCGGTTTGGTTTTTGCAATTAGTCGCCTAATATTTATATAAATGGCTGAGTGCTAAGGGAATGCAGCGATGTCTCGCGGTTCGGATGGAGTATACTGTTAGCATAGCTAAACCGTAAGGATGTGTATGCATGTTTTTGGAAGATCAAGCTTTACCCAAAATATTATTGGTTGATGATCAACCTACTGTGATTCATCAATTAAATAATATTGTAAAGGATTTTGGGAAAACTTACTTTGCAACCAATGGGCGTTCTGCTCTGGAAATGGTTCACCAGCATAAACCAGATCTAGTACTACTAGATATCGAAATGCCTGATTTCAATGGTTATGATGTTTGTCGAGCTATCAAAGCAATCGATGAATTCGCAAATATCTCCATCATCTTTATCACCAGTCGTGTTGATCCAGCTTCAGAAGTTATTGCACTTGAGTTGGGGGGTATAGACTTTATTTCTAAACCCATAGTGCCGGAAGTGGTGCGTGCACGGATCAAAAATCATCTTTCGTTAGCTCGTCAGCGTCAAGAATTACAACGAGTATCCGGTGAATTGGGGTTTTTAGTATCCTCTCTTCCCGTCTTTGTTGCTTACTGGGATGCGCAGCTAAACAATTTGTTCTGTAATGATTCTAAAGGGAGCTGGTTTGGTATAGAAGCATTACAAATGCGAAATATGGCTTTGCGATCGGTAGTGGGAGGCCAGATTTATCATCAAATTATACAATCATTAGATCAATCTGTTTTACAGGATATTCCCTCGTTCGATATTAACATTGTAGCTGCAGATGGTCGCAGTGTGGTAGGGCAAGTAGCGTTGGCCGGATGGAATTTTGATCCCGGCGCGTCGGGATATCTCATGGTAATTACCGATATTAGCGAACGTAAACAAGCTGAACAATGTCTTGAGGAGGAAAAGGAGCGTATTCGTACCACCTTGAATTCTATTGGTGATGCGGTCATCGCAACAGATACCCAAGGGCGCATCACCCTGCTAAATCCTGTTGCCGAGGAACTAACAGGCTGGAGTGCGGCCCGTGCAATTGGTAAGCCTATCGAAGCGATTATGCAGCTAACTGATGGTGAAGCTGGCCCACCTGTCCAAAATCCTATCCGCTTGGCGCTGGAAGAAGAGCGACCGGTGGGTATGGCGTTAAACACTTTTTTATCTAACCGACTAACTAAGAGCATCGGCGATGACGTCACCGCTGCGCCCATTGTGGATCAAGATGGCAATATCACAGGGACAATTATTGTTTTTCATAATGTGAGTGAAGCGAGGGCCATGGCGACAAAAATGACGCATTTGGCTCACCACGACCCATTGACCAATTTACCCAATCGCACTTTGCTGTATGACCGTATACAGCAAGCGCTTAATAGCTGCCACCGAGAGGGAAGTGTCGTAGCGCTATTTCTTCTGGATATAGACCACTTTAAGGCAATAAATGATGTGCATGGCCATGTGGTGGGCGATAACCTGATAAAGCAAGTTGCGTTAGCGTTAGCGGAAAAGCTTCGCGATGGCGATACCTTATGTCGTCAAGGCGGCGATGAATTTATCATGCTCTTTCCCCGTATAGAGTCCACAACCTGTGTCACGCAGGTGGCGGAACGCTTATTAGACGTATTTGATCGAACCTGGACCGTCGACGAAAATGCGTTTCGCTTAACCGCGAGTATTGGGATAAGCCTGGTACCAGATGATGCCGAAGACGTAGAATCTCTTTACCGCCACGCTGATGCGGCCATGTATTCCGCAAAAAGTGCAGGCCGAAAGCAGTTTTTGTTTTATAGTGCGGATATCGAATCCAAATTGCAGTTACACCGAATGCTGGAAGCAAATTTAGTGGATGCTTTAGCAAACAAGGCATTCGAAGTTTTTTACCAGCCCAAAATTAATGTGCTTGATGGCAAAATAGTCGGTACTGAAGCTTTAGTTCGGTGGCGTCAGCCAGATGGCTCCTTAACCAATCCTGCATCCTTTATTCCGCTTGCCGAGGAAACGGGTTTGATTATTCCTCTCGGGAAGCTGGTTCTAGCGCAAGCATTTAAACAAGCGTCAGTCTGGCAGCAGCAAGGCTTTGATCTGCGTGTTGCGGTTAACATCTCAGTCGTGCAATTTGAAGATGACAACTTTCTGGCAATGTTGGATGAAATAGTTCGCGAGACGGGCGTTACTGCCTCTTTAATAGAAATGGAAATTACGGAAAGTCTATTGGTTAAAGATGTAGAGCGGGTAAACAGCATTTTCGCTGCATTAAATACACGAGGATTTAGAATCGCTTTGGACGATTTTGGCACTGGCTATTCCAACCTTTCTTACATTAAGAACTTTCCTTTTGATGTGCTAAAAATTGATCAGAGCTTTGTGCGTAATATGTTGGGCAGTCAAGTAGATCAAAATATAATTCAAGCAATTATCCAGCTCGCGCAAGGTATGAATTTACGTTTGATAGCTGAAGGCGTGGAAACCATTGAACATGTGCAAGCGCTTCAAGCAATGGGGTGTGAAGTAATGCAAGGTTTTTATTACAGTCCTCCCTTGCCGTTAGCCGATTTCAACCGTTTGCTCACTCGGCGTATCTCACTGCCTGAATGAATGGATAGAGATGAATGAAAAAAAGATAACAAGACTATCCATTTACCTTTGGATATTTGTGAGCGTATTAATACCGATTCTATTTGCGTCGGTCGTCACTTGGCGGGTGGTTGAAAGCAAAAAATCAAATTTGAACAGCATAGTCAGCGGACAGGCTGACCAGTTAATGGCAAAAATGGTAGAGCGCGTCACGCTTTATCAATATGGTTTACGTGGAGCGCGAGCGTTTGTACTTTCGCAGGAAACAAGCGTTGGATTGACCAGATCCGGTTTTTATAATTATTCTGTTACCCGGGATAATGCCATAGAATTTCCTGGCGCTCGCGGCTTTGGGTTCGTTCGCCGGGTTCCGTCAACGGAAGTAGCTCAATTTCTCCAGCGCGCGCAAGCAGACAATTTCCCGGATTTTGCCATCCGCCAGTTGCAGCCGTACGACGAAGAGCATTACATCATTCAATACATTGAACCTGTTGATGATAATCGAGCTGCCGTAGGATTGGACATCGCATCCGAACATCATCGTCGTACCGCAGCGCAGCGGGCGATAGAGACCGGGGAAGCACAGCTAACTGCGCCTATCACACTGGTACAGGCCACCGGAAGCCCTCAACAATCATTTTTATTATTAATGCCAGTTTATCGAAGTTGGGTTACTCCTTTGGCGCCAGCCGACCGCTGGCAAGAAGCGATAGGTTGGACTTACGCGCCCTTGTTAATGAAAGAAATTCTAGGTAGCGTAAAAGTGAACTCTGAGCACTTTCGTTTGCAATTAAGCGACACAACGGATTCTACCAATGTAGATGTATTCTATGCATTAAATGAAGGGAGTAGTTTTGTCGGGGAGCAGCGTCGCTCAGCAACCGTTTTTGGTCGCACCTGGACATTGGAGCTAAGTGGGACGCCACAGCTGAGCAAGAGCTTATATGCGCTTCACCCCGCGATGGTCTTTGCTATTAGCGTGGGCGCAGGTGCTGTTGTCTGTGTCTTGATTATTATGCTGCTAAGTTATTGGCGCGCACGCAGTGTTTTATTCCAGCAAAGATCGCGCTTGGCATCGTTTGTCGAGGGTTCTAGTGATGCAATCATAGGTATAGATTCTAACGGTAGTATTCGCTCATGGAACAGAGGCGCAAAAGAGACTTTCGGTTTTGATGTCGAGGAAGTGCTGGGAAAACAGGTAGCCGGTTTACTTGTACCCATAAGATTGGAAACAGAAGATCTACGCCTGCTCCAACAGCTGCGGGAAGGTAAGCGCGTAGTAAACTTTGTCACTCATCGCCAGCGAAAAGATGGTGATGAGTTTGATGCACTGATTAGTGTCGAGCCCGTTTGTGATGATAAACAGCAGGTCATCGGGGGCTCGTTAACAGTAAGAGATATTTCGCCGATAAAGCGCGCTGAGCAGGATTTAGCGGCGCTTAATTCTAAACTGGAAGAGCAGGTTGAATCGCGTACGCAAGAGCTATCAAGTTCCTTAGCGCAAAATCAATCCCTGCTAGAGATTCGAAATTCGATACTAACTAGCTCACCTTTAGCTATTATTGCTACAGATAATGAAGGGTTAATAACTCTCTTCAACCCAGCAGCGGAGCAAATGCTCGGTTATAGCGCTGAAGAAACGGTCGGGTTGCATACGTTAGCAATATTTCATGATGTTAACGAAGTGATTAGTCGAGCTAAAGAATTTTCAGAAGAGCTTGGCGAAAACATCGCACCCGGTTTCGATGTTTTCGTGGTCAAGTCACATTATAATTTGCCCAATGAGAATGAGTGGACTTATATTCATAAAAATCAGTCACGCATACCTGTTTTACTTTCAGTCTCGACATTGTCCGATTCGCAGGGAAAAATTAATGGGTACCTCTGCATGGCCGCTAATATTTCGCAACAACAATTAGACAAGAAAAACCTGATTGACGCGAGAAACGCTGCTGATACTGCAAATAATGCTAAGTCCCAGTTTTTAGCCAATATGAGCCATGAAATTCGCACACCGATGAATGGCGTATTGGGAATGTTGAGTTTGATCAAGCGAACCCCACTTAGCAATCAGCAGTCAGATTATCTCGCTAAGGCTGATTCTGCAGCCAGATCTTTGTTGGAGATCTTAAATGATATCTTAGATTTTTCTAAAATTTCCGCCGGGCAAATGGTTCTGGATCCTACCGAGTTCGACTTAGAAAGTCTGCTAGCCGAGCTCGGGGTTATTCTTGCTGGAAACCTGAATGAAAAGCCGGTAGAGGTGGTGTTAGATCTTGATTGGCAGTTACCCCATTTGGTGATAGCAGATCGGTTGCGCTTGTTGCAGGTACTAATTAATCTTGCAGGTAACGCATTAAAATTCACAGAAATTGGTCACGTTATTGTGCGTTTGTCACTACTACAAAAAAGCATTGACAGTATTGATATGCGCGTCGAGGTAGAAGATACCGGCATAGGTATGTCTGAACAACAGCAGGCACAATTGTTTCAGAGCTTTGCGCAAGCAGAAGCATCCACCACCCGTCGCTACGGCGGAACCGGGTTAGGTCTTGTTATCAGTAAACGGTTGCTGGAGTTGATGGGCAGTGAGCTAAAGTTAATAAGCGCCCTTAATACCGGGAGTCGATTTTGGTTTGACTTAACCTTGCCGTACCAGGCTAATTACGTTAACGCCGCTTCTGATCTTGTTGAAACTATTTCTCGCTACAAAGTGTTAGTGGTGGATGATAGTCTGCTCATGGCTGATCTTTTACATGAAGGTTTAACACAAAAAGGCTGGCGTGTGGTTAAAGTTTATTCCGTAACTGCTGCGCTTGAGGCAATAGAGAATTCATATCAGTCAGGCGAGCCATTTGATGTGGTATTGATGGACTGGAATATGCCTTTTATTAATGGTACTGAGGCTTGTAGAAGAATTCGGCTTCCAGAATTGCCCCTAATAATTATGATTACCGCACATGAAAGAGAAATGCTTAGCGAAGTGGAGCAAAAGGACCATCAACTTTTTGATGAACTAATCGTCAAGCCTGCCACTATTACTAAAGTCCATAAACAGCTTTTGACATGTTTGCTCGGCGAAGAACCCGTATCGACTTTAGACAATACACAAGCTTCTGCGGCAGTTCCCCTGCTTGAGGGGGTGAAAATTCTGGTAGTCGAGGATAACGAACTCAATCAACAGGTCGCATTGGAATTATTAACGCAGGCCGGCGCTATTGTTAGTCTGGCATCCTGTGGATTGGAAGGGGTGGAAAAAGCCATGAGCCAAAATCACTCTTTTGATCTGGTGTTAATGGATATCCAGATGCCTGACATAGACGGTCTTGAAGCAACTAGGCGTATTCGTGCTCATAGAAGCTTGGCTCAACTCCCAATCGTAGCCATTACTGCCAACGCCAGTGATAGTGACCGTGCAGCTTGTATCGAGGCCGGAATGAATGACCATATCGGCAAGCCGTTTGATATGCATAAGCTGGTGCCATTAATTAGGCATTACACTGGGTTGGAGCGTGCAGGTGAACTATCTCGTGAATCAATGTTGCATAACAACCGGAAGAAACTCGACTCACTAACGTTGAATTAACAGAGCCCGTTGCCACCATACTCTTTCGCTTTAATTATAACCGCGAGCTGGCTGCAAGAATGCGTGACCGCTTTGGTAAAGAAGTAAATGAATTGATAGGAAAAATGGAAGCATCTATTCAGGCTAAGAATCAAATAGAGTTAACGTCTGTGTTTCATTCGATAAAAGGTGTAGCTGCAACACTAGGTGCTGTTCGTTTAGCTGCTCTCGCAGCCGATTTGGAAGCCCAGGGCCGTAAGGGTGAGTGGATACCAGAAGAAACTATTTACTTATTACGCGGTGTAGTTAATCAAAGCGTATCAGCATTAGAGCAACTGGACTTCAATGCAGAAAGAGTGAAGGTCAAGGTAACGTTGACGTCAGAACAATTGCAATCTTTACTGGACCAAATTGACTCCTATTTAGCAGAGGACAATATGAGTGCCGTTACACTCGCAGAAAACTTGGTCGCAGTGCATGGAGATTGTGTCGAAGTTAATACATTTTATGAACAAGTAGAATCGTTAGATTTTCCCACCGCGCGACGCACTCTAAAAATAGTCAAAGAAACTTTACTTAATGGGAACAGTCATGAGACTAGATGAAGCCGAACAAGGTGAGGTGCTTACACCAAAGAGGGAGAAGCCAAGATTGTTGGTGGTAGATGACCAGGCGGTAAACGTTCGTTTAATTTACGATTTGTTTCAATCTGAGTTCTCCGTCTTCATGGCTACAAACGGTGAGATGGGGCTTGCCAAATCAAGAGAAATAATGCCTGACATTATTCTATTGGATGTTGTAATGGACGGATTAAACGGATACGACCTATGCCGCCAATTAAAAGCTGATGAAACTTTAAAGCATATTCCAGTCATCTTCATAACCGGCCAATTTAACGAAGAGGATGAGGTGTACGGATTTAAAATGGGGGCCGTTGATTTCATTCATAAACCAATTAATCCTGTTATCACCAGAGCTAGAGTGATGACTCACATGCAGCACAAACTACAAGCAGATATATTGCGTAATATTTCGATGCTGGATGGGTTAACTAACATCGCCAATCGACGCCATTTTAACGCAGAAATTGAGCGCATGTGGCGTAATTGTGCGCGAGAGCAGCAGACTCTTTCGCTGATTATAATCGATATCGATTATTTCAAACAGTATAACGACCATTATGGGCACTTAGCGGGGGACTCGGTTTTGCGAAAAGTAGCCGAATCTGTGACAGCGGCGATTAAACGCCCGCAAGATTTGGCTGCCAGGGTAGGGGGTGAGGAATTTGCACTTTTATTACCCAACACTCCGGAGGAAAACCTATGCGCAGTCCTTGAACGTCTTTTCACAAATATCCGCGTGTGTGATATTGCACATGACAAATCGCCTTTGGGAAAACTATCCGTTAGTGCGGGCTGTTCGAGCGTCATACCAAAAAACACAGAAGACACAAGTACACTTTATAAACGTGCTGATACTGCACTCTACCGTGCCAAACAACAGGGTAAAAATCAATACGTTTTTTAAGGAGTGGGTATACAGAACATTAAAATAGCAACGGTTATTCTGATTATCTTGATTATGTCATTTTCGCCGTAGCTAAATGTTAGCCCAAATACTGCAGCCGGCTTTATTTAACTATATGTATACGGTTACTTGTGGTTAGTAGAGACAGATTGCCTTAGCAACGGTAAATATAGCAGCATCCTGCCGAACCGCTTTGAATCTTTGCTGCACGTACGGCTCAACTCTCTACAGTGCAGCAAAGTGTATCGGTTTTTAATCAGTAATAAGCGGCGACAGTTTCATGTGCATATATTCTGCAATAAGGGTTTGCGCTTCGGCATTCGGATGAATACCGTCTTTTTGCATTAGCTTTTTATTCAGGGCAATATCTTCAAGAAAGAACGGAATGATGGCAACTTCCTCTTCTTCTGCTATCTCATCAAAACTGTCAGCAAACATGCGAGTATAGCGTTTGCCATAATTAGGCGGAATTTCCATATCCTGAAGAATGACTTCAGCACCTGCCTCTTTTGCCATAGTCACCATTTCCCGCAGGTTTTTTTTCATACCAGCAATCTGGTTTCCTCTTAACCCATCGTTACCTCCCAGTTCAATGAATACATGAGAAGGCTGGTGTTGATCGAGTAATCGGGGTAAACGGGACAGAGCACCGTCTGTCGTCTCGCCGCTTATCGCAGCATTTACTATTTCAATCTTACGCTGCTCGTCGTACCACATATTTTGTAACAAACTAACCCAACCTTCTTGTTGCTGTAACCGATAAGCTGCACTTAGGCTGTCACCTACAACTAAGAGTTTGAATTTTGAAGAAGTTTGCGTTGGTGTCTCGGCGGCGTAGAGTTGATCTGAAACTATTCCCACCTGTAAAACTAGTAAGAGTAAAATTCTTTGAATATGGCGACGACTTTGAAAAACAATCACAAGCGTGAACACTCCTTTATGATTAAAACCAAGCAACTCAGCAAAATTGTTACTACGAGTGAAGGTGAACTGCAGATCCTTCAGCCAATCTCTTTTGAAGTCAAGGCGGGTGAGTCGATTGCGATTGTGGGTGCGTCAGGTTCCGGAAAATCTACGCTGCTCGGTTTGCTGGCTGGTCTTGATGAAGTTTCCGATGGAGAAATCTGGCTCGATGGTGAACCGCTTCACACGATGAACGAAGAGGCAAGAGCGCAGCTTCGGGGGGCAAAAGTTGGATTTATTTTTCAAAGTTTTATGTTGGTGCAAAGTTTAACTGCCATCGAAAATGTAATGCTGCCCGCGGAGATTGCCGGTATGAAAGATGCGCGGCAAAAGGCAAAAACAATTTTGGAGCAGGTTGGCTTAGGGCATCGCGCTCATCATTTTCCAAACCAGCTATCAGGCGGCGAACAACAACGTGTGGCCATTGCTCGCGCTTTCATCGGGCAACCAAAAATTTTATTCGCAGATGAGCCCACAGGAAACCTGGATGCGGTCAATAGTGAGAAAATTGAGAAGCTGTTGTTTCAATTAAATCAGGATATCGGCACCACTTTAGTACTGGTAACTCATGACAGTAATCTGGCAAAGGAGTGTGAGCGTCAATTAACTATGCAAGCGGGTTCATTATCAGAAACCACAACGGCGGTGTCGTCACCTGAACAAGAGGTAGTCTGATGTCGACATCGTTTAACCTTGCCTGGCGATTGTTTCGTCACGAGGCGCGCCGCGGTGAACTGACGATTATTTTGGTGGCTATTGTGCTATCGGTAGCGGCAGTGTTGTCGCTGTCACTTTTTAGTGAACGCCTTCAGGGGGCATTAACAGAACGATCTGCCAGTTTCCTTGCTGCCGATAGCCAGTTACGTTCAAGCCAGCCGATAGATGAAAACTGGCTGACGGCGGCAAATTCGCAACGGTTGAAAACCGCGCAACAAATTGCTACCCGCTCAATGGCATTTGGCGGTCAAAATATGTCGCTCATTGATTTACGAGCAGTAAACGCCGCTTACCCCTTGAAGGGAAAAATTCAGGTTGCAGATGCCCCGTTTGGTGATGAGCAGGCGGTGACTGAGGTACCTGAGCCGGGCAGCGCATGGATTGACTCGCGTCTATTTCAGTTGCTGGATGTCAAAATTGGTGACGCCATTGAAGTGGGCGACGCCACACTTACCGTTAGTCGGGTGCTGTCTGAAATTCCGGATGCGGGATTCAGTATTTTTACTACCGATCCTATTGTGCTGATGCGAATGGAGGATATCGCTGCTACACATGTCACCGGCCCTGGAAGTCGAGTTACTTACAAGTCATATTTCACCGGCGACCCTGCTGATATAGAAGCTTTTTATGAGACGATACGCCCGCAGTTGGATGACGAAATTCATGACTGGCGATCGGTTGCAGATGATGATTCACCAGTAGGACGTTCCGTTGCTCGTGCTGAACGATATTTTTTGTTGGCAAGCTTACTGGCAATTGTTCTGGCGGCAGTATCTATTGCCGTTGCAGCGCAGAGATACAGTCAGCGGCATTACGACCCCGTCGCCATTATGAAAACCTTGGGGGCAAGCCGAACTATGATCCGCCGCATTTATACATTCCAGATTCTGCTTATCTCCACGTTAGGAATCATACTGGGAATCGTCGCGGGCTTCGCTATTCAACAGCTTGTGGTTTGGGCTCTGGCGGATCGCGTTGATGTCTCTTTTTCAGTATGGCATTGGCGCCCAGTCATCATCGCCATATTTACCGGAGCGGTGTGCGCTATATTGTTTTCTCTTTACCCGTTACTTCGTTTGTTCTCGGTCCCCCCCCTTCGGGTATTGCGCCGGAGCATGGATGCTGGACTGCGCTCGCGCACTCTGCAATTTGGTGTGGCAGGGGGCGCTGTGTTGTTGTTGATGTGGGCCTACAGCCGGGATATCGAGATAAGCTTGATACTGTTTTTATCAGGTATTGCTTTAGTTCTGGGGTTACTGGCAGTGACATTCGGCCTGATTTCGCTTGGCAGGAAACTAGGCGCAGGAAGAATGGGGGCGTGGCAACTGGCATGGGCGAGAATACAACGCCGCGCGATGGACAACAGCGTGCAGCTGATCAGTTTTTCCATCACCATCATGTTGCTGCTGGTGGTATTAGTAATGCGTAACGATATGGTTGAGCAGTGGCGCGCTCAGTTACCTGAAGGTACACCGAATTACTTTCTAATTAACATTACGGGCGCCCAAAAAGATTCGCTGGCCGATCATTTTGCGCAAAACGATGTTGCTATCAATCATTTTTACCCTGTAGTGCGGGGGCGTTTTGTTGCTGTCAATGAAGAGCGAGTAAATACAGAAGTATCCAAGGAAGAAGAAGGTGGCTCCCGGGAAGGACGAGATGGCCTTGGTCGGGAAGCCAATTTAACCTGGAGCGATTCATTGGAGCGGGGCAATAAGCTTGTCGCAGGAGAGTGGCATGGCGATGCTGCCAACAATCCTGAGGACGGAATTTATCCGGTCTCTGTGGAATCAGAAGTTGCTGATCGGCTAGATATTGAATTAGGCGATATTCTTACCTTCAATATCGGCAGCGAAATCGTCAATGCGAAAGTCACCAGCCTGAGGGAAGTCAACTGGCAAACGATGCAGCCAAACTTTTTCTTTGTACTCTCGCCCGAGGCCATGCAGGCGTTTAGCCCTACCTATATTACCAGTTTCTTTTTACCGCAGGAGCGCAAATCTGAACTTACAGGCTTACTGCAACCCTTTGCATCAGTCACGCTGTTTGATGTGGATGCACGAATCAACCAGTTGAGAGGAGTTGTCGACCAAGTGTCGCTGGCCGTGGAATTTATTCTGGTGCTGGTGCTGGCGGCGGGAAGTTTAGTACTTATTGCTCAAGTTCAGGCGAGTATGGATGAACGGCAGCAGGAACTTGCGATCCTGCGAACTTTGGGTGCCAAAGGGCGACTTATCCGTTTAAGCGTAATATATGAATTTATCATCATCGGAGTGGTAGCCGGTTTTATGGCGGCGCTGGCAAATGAGCTAACCTTGTATATGTTGCAAACTCAGGTATTCGATATGGAAGCCGCGTTACATTTACGTTATTGGGTAATTGCACCGTTAGCGGGTGCTATAGTTGTCGGCATACTTGGTGCTATTGGCTGCTGGCGTTTGTTGGCACTTAATACAACGGAACTTTTGCGCCGCATGGTCTAAAGAGATTGAAAACAGGCAAAGGACGTTAACCTTGAAGTAGCGGTAGCCGGTGAGGCTATTGCTACCGATGTTTTTCGTTAACTGCTTTCTTAAGATGGTTTATCCTCAGGATTAAAAAGAATAGCGCCGCTCAGATTATGCTTGTGTATGGGAAAAACATTATCTGCAGATGTGTCTAAATAACGGTTGCGCACTATGAGTTATGACGAGGACACCATATTTGAATACGCTGTAAACTTGTTCTTGGGGCTGCTGTGCAGCATCCATGCTGCTGCACAGCGCCTGCTGCACAGCGCCTGCTGCACAGCGCCTGCTGCACAGCGCCTGCTGCACAGCGCCTGCGGAGGGTTTTGTCTGACATCCTCGCTTTTGCCTTTTCATGTGTAACACACTTACGAAAAGCTATTTAATATAACAGCGCGTGTTTGCTCTGCTTATTTATTGCAGGATAACGTCAGTGAGACGGAATCTGAAAACCGCAATGCATGGGGTTTATCCACTTCTACTTGTGCATACGTTACCCAAGCATGTTCAGCCGCAATAGCAAGTACATCGGCGGTAAGTTTTTCCAACAACGAAAACCGGTTATCTTCAACCAGTTTAATGATGCTTTTGGTAATGACTTTGTAATTCAGCGCATCGCCCATGTCGTCTGTGCTGGTAGCCTGATGAGCGTCGTAATGGATGGTGACATTTACCACAACATCCTGTTTATTTCTGACTTCTTCTTCATTAATTCCGATATACGTGCGCAGCCTCAGATTTTTAATTTTTATTGTAGCCTGGTTCAGATTCATAGTTTTCTCTTTTCGGTCTGAAATCTTACAAATACCTTTCTTATTATAGAAGTGAAGATCCAAATATAAGTTGGAACAGGTATCTCTCTTAGCATAAATTTGATAGTTTGTTTTCTGGAATTATTTAACTAAAAGTTTATGGAATTAAAATCTCCTACTGCCAAAACGCTCATCGTTCTTGCCTGCTTAGTTGTTGTTCTGGCGGGAATTAAGGCTGCCAGCGACATCATGGTGCCATTTTTCCTTTCTGGATTTATTGCTATTGCTTGTAGCCCTATTATCAACCGTGCCACTCGACATAAAATACCACGATGGATATCTGTGACTCTAGTCATACTGCTTATTTTGGTGTTTGGCTTTTTACTTGCCGGTTTGGTAGGGCAGTCAATGGCAGAGTTTCAGGAAAACCTGCCACAGTATCGGCAAACGCTGGATTCGGAATTTTCGTGGGTAATTCAAAAGCTTGCTTTAATGAACATCCACATTAACCGGGATTTTGTCATTTCTTATTTTGATCCCGGAATGGCCATGTCTGTCGCCACCAACTTTATTAGTGGCATGGGAGGGGTGCTATCTAACCTTTTTCTAATTTTACTCACTGTAATTTTTATGCTGTTTGAAGCAGACAGCATTCCGGCACGTTTGCATATTGCGTTGTCCGATCCCGAAATGAAAATACAGCATATTGATAAATTTATGCGCTCCGTTAACAACTATCTGGCAATTAAAACTGTAGTTAGCTTAGCGACGGGGCTTTTCATCGGTGTCTGGCTGTATTTCATGCAAATTGACCACTTTCTGCTGTGGGCAGTCCTGGCTTTTATGCTCAATTACATTCCGAATATTGGTTCCATACTTGCGGCTGTTCCGGCAATACTCATAGGGTTTGTTCAGTATGGTCTTGCTTCTGCCGGGCTAGTCGCATTGGCCTTTTTGCTGGTAAATACCATAATGGGAAATATGGTAGAGCCTCGTTTGTTGGGGCGCGGAATGGGACTTTCTACGTTGGTTGTTTTTCTGTCACTGATATTCTGGGGGTGGCTGCTGGGAAGCGTGGGTATGCTGTTGTCTGTGCCTTTGACGATGGTAGTTAAAATTGCTCTGGAATCCAGAGAAGAAAGTCGTTGGTTAGCCATTTTACTTTCCAGCGCTGGAGAAAAAGAGCATAGAATACTGTAATCACAGGTTTCCTTGTCTAATAAATCAAGCGCGCCCGCTAGTGCTCTTGAAAAGGAAATTGGATGACAATTTTCGCCCCGCCAAGGGGCGAATCCTGGATAGTAAGCCGGCCTTCATAAATACTCACCAGATCACTGACCACCGCCAGACCTATGCCTTGTCCTTCAGTATAAGTGTCTAATCTTTCACCACGTTTAAGTAGCAAGGTTTTCTGATGCTGAGGAATACCGGGTCCATCGTCTTCTACAGCGAAACCGGCCCAGCGGCCCTGTCTAAAAAGTGAAACGTGAATACGTTGTCTGGCGGCTTTACTGGCATTGTCCATAACGTTACCCAGTATTTCCATCAGATCTGTTTCATCACCTTTAAATAACACCGGCACTCTTTGCTCGATGGTGATTTGCAAATGCTTATGACGATACACTTTTTGCATGGCCGACTTAAGTTTCTCGACGCTGGGAAGCACCGCAATGGGAGGCTGCCAACCGGTATTTCCCGCCGTAGCACGCTTAAGTTGTCTTTGTACAAGCTGATTAATCTGGAAAAGCGCGTCTTTGGCTTCTTCGGGAAGTGAATTGGCTCCCAGCGCTACGGCGAGCGGAGTTTTAAGGCTGTGTGCTAAATCTCCTAAGCTGTTTTTGTAGCGACTGCGTTGCTCGGCCTCAGCATGTAGCAACTGATTGATACTGGTTTTAAGGCCATTGAACTCCACCGGATAATTGTGAGTTAACTGCTTTTGTTCGCCATTAGCCGTGTGACGAATTTCCTTGATTAACACCCGAACTGGCGCAAGCACCACATTCGTGCCAATAATCAATAACGCGAGCAGGCTGACTGCCAGCAGTAGCATCCACCGCCATACCGCGCTAAGAAAAGCGTCGCGCTCCGTGTTGAACTCGGTTTTATCGTTAAATATATAAAAATGTACGGGTTCAAAATCACTTTCTGCAGCAAATTCGGCAGTAAAAGCGTAGGCGAAATAGGCGCGGGATTCATCAAATGGCGCGTGAAAAAATTCTAAAAAATAGTCGTCTCCGACGGCCGGTGGCGGGGGAGGCTTTTCAATACTATAATGCAGGGCGGAAGCAGATTGCCACACTACATTATTGCGGAAGATAATAAGCCCAACATAACCTGAATCTGGTAGGTTAAGCTGCTCTTCGTAAAGTAAATCCGGCATGGAAGGAATGGCACCGTCCAGCTCGAAGGCAGAGACCAGCGCCAGATTCATGAGCTTTAATTCGCTTAGTTTTGCTTGGGTTAAACTTGTGGTGTACGCTTTGTCCAACGTAAGAACCGTAACAGGAATAAACACAGCCAGCGCCAGGATCGCCAGCATAATACTGCGAACGCGAAGGGACAGTCCCTTCATAATTGGCGATTGATCCTGTATCCACGTCCCCGCAGCGTTTCAATGGGTTTGAGTGTGCCGTCAGGATCAATTTTTCTGCGCAGACGACCAATGAACACCTCAATCACATTGCTGTCCAAATCAAAGTCCTGGTCGTAAATATGTTCAGTAAGTTCAGTTTTCGATACAACCTTTTGCGGATTCAGCATCAGGTACTCCATTACCTTGTACTCATAGGCAGTAAGATCTAATCGTGACTCGTGCAGCAGCAGCTCTTCACTTACGGTATCTAAGGAGAGCGGTCCAAACTGAATAACAGGGTTCGCCTGGCCAGAGGCGCGGCGAATTAAGGCCTTTACCCGGGCAAGTAATTCTTCGTTATGAAAGGGTTTGGTTAAATAATCATCGGCGCCCGCGTCCAATCCTTCAACTTTTTCCTGCCATCTATCCCGGGCAGTAAGAATTAAAACCGGACATTTGACATCATGTTGCCTGGCCTGACGAATGACGTCGAAGCCATCGAGTTTAGGTAAACCAATATCAATAATCGCGAGATCATAGGAGTATTCTTTTAGTTGGAATAATGCATGTTCGCCGTTATCCGCTAAATCGACGCTATAACCATGTTGTTGCATTAATGTATCTAACTGGGTGAGGAGACGACTATCATCCTCGGCAACTAATATTCGCATTACCGATCTGAATCCTTGTCTTGAGGTGATTGTACTTGGCCGGAACGTTTATCCACATCCACTGAAACCACGCGGCCAGATTTTTTTAACACTTTCACGCGGTATTTATTGCGCGACTGATCAACCCGTAGCACGCGGCCATTTTCTTTTTGTTTCGCCCGTTCTGCAGCTTGGGCTTTGTCAACGCGAGCAGACTGAGCGTCCTGATTTTGCTGCGCCATTACAGGTAAAGCCGGTAAACTTATCAAGCTTATTAATAGAACTAGTCGCGACAATACCTTATACATACTTCCTCTTTTGCAATGCAACTGCTACGTGGTTTCTGAGAGATAACCGGTTAGCATGTAAACCAGCATAACCTACGCAAATGAACATTGCCTGAACCTAAGTAAAGTTTGTTTTCATTATTCGATGATTTTACGGCAATGCCAGGAAATGCACAGAATTTTTTCAATAAAGCAGGAGCAAAGGGGAAAGGAAAGCGGCAACATGATGCTGCCGCTAAACGATATTATTTTTTATAGTGACGGCGGGTAATTAAACCGGCAAGGCCGCAAAGCACCAATGCGAATGTGGCGGGAGCGGGTACGGTTGTGGTTTCGATATGTAGATTATCTACCACTTGTAAACTGGATGCACCACCAGTACGCGCAGCAAAATAAAAGTTTCCTGCATATGGCTGCCAGCCGCTGATGGACAAATCATTCACAATAGCCTCATCATTTAGCGACAAATTGAAAATGCCATTGTTAAAGGTCATCAAGCTGGTGTAGGTGGTGCCGTCTTGTAATTCAAAAAGGTTGTCTAAATCAACAGTGGTAATAATGTTGTCATCGAAACGTACGCTGACGTGATTGGCGGAAATCTCGCCATTATTATAAGTATCAAAACCAATTGCCAATCCGGCTGTGGCACCTTCTTCACCAAGAAATCCGTGCAAATTTAAGCTGTCGCCTTCACGCACCAGGCCGAAGGAAATGCCGTCTGCACCACCGCCTTTATTATCTGAAATGGTAAATTCAAAAGATGCTGACCACTGCGCTAGCAACTTTCCTTCGTCAATGGAGTTGAAAAGGAAACCTCCTCGAAGGTCACTGGAAGAAGGAGTTAACACACCTTTGCCGTCAATTACTGAGGCAGAGCCCAGCTCAGCCATGCCGGTATTTGACGAAAAATTGCTAGTGAGAATGCCTGCATTTGCCAAAGTTGCTGCACCAAACAGTGTAGTGGCTAAAGCGAATTTAAATAGTTTCATTACTGCGAACCTCAATGAATGCTACAGATGTAGTGTGGCAAACCAAAGCCAAAGATGTGCCAACATTTTTTTACTTATATTTCAGAAAGCTATCAGCCATAGCTGCAATAGATGTAAATAAATCCGACAGGGGTTGCTTGCTAGTTGGGGCGCATTTTAAGAGCCGCCTGCGGTGTTGTAAAACAAATTTGCTGGGAGCAGCTTACGATAATGCGAGGGAGCCTGTAAAAGATTGTCAGTGGGTATGCAGACTTTTCCCGCACTTTTTGCCACAGAGGGCCAGGATATTTAGTAAAGCCAGCGCGAACCCTTTTCACGCGAGGGCTGGCGGCGACGAGAGCAGGTTTTACATACTGGCATATCATCTGCAACTTCATAGCCAATCGCTACTGTTCGTTTTGTCAATGTTGTGGGTTTTTGGTTTCTGCACCGTAATAAAAGCGAAAGTAGTACTCACGGAATATAAGGAGCAAATCTTATGTCAACTGATATCCGAACCAAGATGTGGAAAGCCATGGCAGACAGTCCGAATGTGATGTTAAGCCTGACAGGAAGTGACGAGCCATCCGAACCTATGCACGCGCAATTGGATAAAGACGCGCACGGCGAATTCTGGTTCTATACCACCAAGAGCAATCGCGTGGCACAAGGCGGTAAGGCAATGGCACATTTTGTTAGTAAAGATCATGAAATCTTTGCATGTATTCGTGGCCGTCTCATTCACGAGACGCGGCAGGAAATCATAGATAAATACTGGTCTAAACATGTAGCTGCCTGGTACGACAAAGGTAAAGACGATCCTTCTCTGCAAATGATGCGGTTAGAGCTGGACGACGCAGAAATTTGGACAGCAGATCCCGGGATTAAAGGAATGTTTAAAATGATGACGGGCAAATCCATTGAACCGGACGAAATGGGTGAACATAAAAAAGTGACGCTATAACATCTTCTACCAGGTGTCACTAAAACGGCGAGTAAATCGCCGTTTTATTTTCCGCCTAAGGAAGCACCTTTTTATAAGGTTTCACCACAACGTCAGCATAAACTCCTGCTTGAAGATAGGGATCTGCTTCAGCCCAGGTGCGCGCTTCATCCAATGATGCAAACTCTGCCACTATTAAGGAGCCGGTAAATCCAGCCGGGCCGGGGTCAGGGCTGTCAATAGCGGGGAATGGCCCCGCCGTTAATAATCGACCTTCTGCCTTTAGTTTTTCCAGCCGCGCCAGGTGATCAGGACGCACGCGTAAGCGAGATTCCAAACTGTTTTCCTCATCTCTGGCACAAATCATATAAAACATGCTGTTAATCCTTATGCGTAGCGGCCTTCATGTTGCTAACAAAGTTGCCAAGCTCCGTGAGCATTTTCTCTTTGTCCGCAAGATTGGCGGCAATAATGTTAACAGTGGCAGAGCCACTAATTGCCCCGGCAGCGCCGGCACCGATAGCATTTTTAACCTGCGCAGGCGAAGAAATACCAAAACCCAGTAAGGGTGGCGCACAGTTGACGTCTTTTAGTTTACTAAGCAACGAAGCCGCGGGAATATCTGCTGCAGTTTCTGCCCCTGTTACACCAGCACGACCGAGTAAGTAGGTATAACCTTTTGAGTAATCGCCGATTTGCTTGAGCGTTTCTGCAGTAGCATTAGGAGGGGCTATCAGTATCTGACAAATCGCCGTTTTGTCTGCTGCGTCTAAAAAGGGTTTTGCTTCACGAAAAGGTACATCTGCAATCAGTATTGAATCTACACCCGCCGCTGCAGCGTCTGTATAAAACTGCTCTATTCCTTTTGCCATTACCAGGTTGCTGTATAACAGTAAGCCGATAGGAGTATCCGGATATTTTTCCCGCACACGGGTTAACAGGGCAAAGCATTTGCCCGTAGTGACATGGTTATCAAGTGCACGAATTGCTGCTGCCTGAATTGTCGGACCATCGGCGATAGGATCGGAGTAGGGAATACCCAATTCCAACGCGTCCGCGCCGCTGTCAATCAGCTGACAAATAATCGCTTCCGAGATTTCAATGTCGGGGTCACCAATCATAACGAAGGGTACAAAGGCACCAGCGTTATCCGCTTCCAGACGTGTAAACATGGTGTCATATCTATTCATGTAGGTCTTCTCCCAAAATCTTAGTGACGTGGGCTAAATCTTTGTCGCCGCGGCCTGACAAATTCACCACAATAATGGTTTCTGACTCTGCTTCGTCAGCCATATTTAATGCATGAGCCAAAGCATGGGACGATTCCAGGGCAGGAATGATGCCTTCTTTGCGGGCAAGTAATTTAAAGGCGTTAAGCGCTTCTTCGTCTGTGACTGCCACATATTCTGCGCGACCTATGTCTGCTAAATGAGCATGCTGAGGCCCTACGCCCGGATAATCCAAACCCGCTGAGACAGAGTAGCTTTCTTCAATCTGGCCTTCTTCATCTTGCATGATGTAAGTAAAGGCGCCATGTAATATACCTTTAGAACCTGTACAAATTGTGGCTCCGTGCGCTTTTGTGTGCAATCCTTTGCCAGCAGGTTCAACACCCACCAAGCGCACTGAAGGTTCATCGATAAAATCGGCGAACATGCCAATTGCGTTTGAGCCACCGCCTACGCAAGCGACAACGGCATCGGGTAAACGTCCTTCTTTTTCCATTATTTGCGTACGGGTTTCTTCACCAATCATACGGTGAAACTCGCGCACGATTGTCGGAAAAGGGTGAGGTCCTGCTGCCGTACCTAATAGATAATGCGCGGTATCGTAATTTGCAGACCAATCTCGTAATGCTTCGTTTACTGCATCTTTAAGCGTACCCGACCCGGCACTGACGGGAATGACTTCAGTGCCCATTAACCGCATGCGAAAAACGTTGGGAGCTTGACGTTCTACATCTTTCGCACCCATATAAACGCGGGCTTTTAAGCCAAGTAAGGCACATGCCAACGCAGTGGCGGTGCCATGTTGTCCGGCACCGGTTTCGGCAATAATTTCGGTTTTGCCCATACGTTTTGCCAGCAATACCTGACCAAGTACCTGATTGGTTTTATGGGCGCCGCCGTGTAGTAAGTCTTCACGTTTTAAGTAAAGCTTAACTTTTGGATTGCTCACCAGGTTACGCGTCAGCGTCATTGCGGTGGGACGACCGGCATAGTCCTTTAACAATGACTGAAATTCCCGGTTAAATTCTGCGTCGTCTTTGGCTTCAAGAAAAGCCTGTTCCAGCTGATCCAGCGCAGGAATTAACAGTTCAGGCACATACATGCCACCGTAATCGCCGAATTTTGCGTCGAGTTGATTCATGGTTTGTCCTGTATTTAGTAAATTTAATATTGTCGGCAGCGAGTAAACAAGTCGCTGAGCATTGCCGATGACTTTTTGCCGGGTGCCGTCTCTACACCAGAATTGACATCCACAATGGCTACACCAGTGGCTTTTGCCTGCTGAATATTTTCGGCATTGAGCCCGCCTGCCAGCACCAGTTTTTCTTTTTGATTAACGTTGTTCAAAAGAGACCAATCGAACGTTTGACCGGTACCACCTTTACTGCTACCTACCTGGCAATCCAGCACTATTTTTGCAACTGTGGAATCTTCCAGCAAAGAAAGAAACGCGGCCGGCAACGACTGCTCTACACCGAGCGCCTGCCAGATAGCGCATCCTTTCGGGAGCTGCGCTTGGAGTATTGAGCGATATCGGGCGTCTTCATCTCCGTGTAATTGAACGGCTGTCAGGTTAAGTTCTCGGGCATATTCCGCCACCTGAGCAATTGGCGCATTAACAAAAACCCCTACATATTGGCCTGGTACTGATTCCACGATGGTTTTTGCTGTGGGCATATTAATAAAACGCAGCGATTTTTCGGCAAAGATTAAACCGCCGTAAGAGGCACCTGCAGCAAAGGCAGTTTTGGCATCGTTGGCGCTGGTGAGGCCGCATATTTTTACTGCGCCATACACCAAAGATTTTACTGCTTGTGGAAGATTTGTTTCAGCCATCAGCGCGCTCCCCACCAAAAACCCATTACACAACGGCGCTAAACGTAGTACATCCTGATGGGTATAAATACCAGATTCAGAAATTACCACATAGTTATGAGTGGCATCTTTTAACATGGGCACCAGTTTTTCAGTGGCGCCTAAATCCGTAGAGAGATCACGTAAGTCGCGGTTATTAATACCAATAATACTGGCTTTAAGGTCAATTGCCCGCTGCATTTCTTGTTCGTTGCTGACTTCAGTTAAAACATCCAGAGAAAGTGAATCTGCTACATCTGCAAGCTGTCGATATTCCTCATCGCTTAATACACTTAACATCAGCAAAATAGCATCAGCACTATAGTACCTTGCCAAATGCACTTGATATTCGCTGATAAAAAAATCTTTATTCAGCACTGGTTGCGACACCCGTTCAGTTACGTAGGCTAAATAGTCATAACTGCCCTGAAAATATTTTTCGTCGGTGAGCACCGAAATTCCGGCGGCAAATGGCGTATAGGCGCTAAGAATTTCATCAAGATCGAAAACGGGACGAATGAGTCCTTTAGAGGGTGAGGCTTTCTTACATTCCAGAATGTAACCGGCATTGAATGCGCTGAGCGCATCAAACAAACTTTTTGTAGAGGGAAGAAGGTTCGCTTTCACTTTTTCATGGGGAAGCGTGGCCATCCGTGCTTTCACTTCTTCACGTTTATCCGCAACAATTTTTTCCAGTACGTTATTCATTACCGCTATCCTCCTGGCTGATTTGTGCGACCTGAGTCAATGTAGCTAAAGATTTCGCATTGAGCATCGTTTCCATTGCCAGCTCTGCACCCTCCTTAAAGGTTGTTACTGTCCCCGTTAGTTTCAACAGTGCACCGCAATTCATTGCAATTGCTGCGCGATGCGCTTCGCTACCTTCACCGGCTAATGCTGCCTCCACCATCTTGCGATTTTCTTCCGGATCCCCGCCTTCTATCGCGCTTAACGGATAAGTAGGTAAACCAAAATTTTCCGGCGTCACTGTAAGCTGGCGTATGTCACCGTGTTCCAAATCAAAGATGTGGGATTCCCCGTGCAGCGCAAGTTCATCTAAGCCATCGCCGTGCACTATCATGGCACGATGCTGGCCTAACAACATTAAGGTTTGGGCGTACGGCTCTAAGAGATCTGGAGAATATACACCGAACAAGCCATGAGTCGGTCCAGCAGGGTTTGCCAGTGGCCCCAAAATATTGAATACAGTACGCGTTTTCAGCGCTGCCCGCACAGGCGCTGCGTGTCGCATGCCCGCATGATATACCGGTGCATAAAGAAAGCAGAAGTTGGCGTCGTCCAAACACTGTCTGGCGGTCGATGGTGAAACGTCAAGTTTAATACCAAATTGACGGAACAAATCTGCTGAGCCTGAGCGGCTCGACACGCTTCTGTTGCCATGTTTAGCCACTTTAACTCCGCACGTAGCAGCGACAATAGCCGCTGCGCTGGAAATATTAATAGTATTGTGGCCATCACCGCCGGTGCCAACAATGTCAGCAAACGGATAGTCTGGCGTAGGGAAGGGAAGCGTATTAGAGACCATGGCGCTGGCTGCACCGGCAATTTCCTGCGGTGACTCGCCGTTAATTTTAAGCGCAGTCAGTAAACTGGCCACTACGGCTTCTGGTTGCTCGCCGTGCATAATGCTGTTAAATAGCCCAAAAGATTGAGCCTGACTTAAATGTTCTTTACGAAATAATGTGTCCAATAGTTGGGTAGCGTCAATCATGCTGCACTCCCCAGCGTTAAATAGTGAATACTTTGCATCAGTAATGTGCTGCCATCAGCTGTCAGAATAGATTCAGGGTGAAACTGGAAACCTAACATTTTATCTTCGGGGTGAAATACTGCCATCGTGGTGTCTCCAAAATTGGCAATAGAGCGCAGACTCGGTGGTAAGGACGTTGCCACCAGAGAATGATAACGCGCGACATGCAGGGGCTGTGGCAGGTTCTGAAACATGGCTTCTGCGCTATGGCTGATAGCCGACGATTTACCGTGCATCACCTCTACCGCCCGGCCTACTTCGCCACCGTAATGCGCGACAATCGCCTGATGACCTAAACAAATCCCCAATACAGGATATTTACCTTGCACAAGTTCAAGTAAGGCGGGCATGCACCCGGCCTCGTGAGGCGCACCGGGACCAGGTGATAACAGCAGTAACACAGGGTTAGTTACTGCTTCTGTTTCCATTCTGTTAAACAGAGTGTCGGCGCTGACGGTGTTGCGGTAGACAATAATATGTAAATCCATCGCACGCAGCTCATCTACCAGGTTATAAGTAAAAGAATCCACATTATCCAGTAAAAAAACGGTAATTCGCTTGTTCATTAGTCTTGCTCCTGCACGTGTTGAGAGGCGCGTACGGCATTAATTACTGCTTGAGCTTTGGTGCGTGTTTCCTGTGCTTCTGCTTGAGGGTCGGAATCATAAACGACTCCCGCGCCAGCTTGAATATAAGCTCGCCCGTTTTTAACAAAAGCTGATCGAATCACAATACAGGTGTCCATATCTCCCTGCCCATTGATGTAGCCCACGGCGCCGCCATAACTTCCCCGGCGTTTCTTTTCTACTTCACGAATAAGTGTTGCTGCGCTTACTTTTGGTGCACCTACCAATGTGCCCATATTCATGCAGGCCTGATACGCATGAAGCGCATCTAAATCGTTGCGCAGTTGCCCCACAACCCGCGATACCAGATGCATAACGTGGGAATAACGATCTACCTTTAATAAGTCTTTTACATGCCGGGTGCCGGGTTGGCTGACTTTTGCCACATCATTGCGCGCCAAATCCACCAGCATAATATGTTCCGCTTTTTCTTTGTTGTCTTCTCGCAGGTTTAATTCGATGCGGCTGTCCAAATCGGCATCAATTTCACCATTGGCACGCTTGCCTCTGGCTCGTGTGCCAGCGATAGGATATATCTCTACCTGATTGGTATCAGTCGCATATTTGAGCGCGGATTCCGGCGACGCACCAAAAATAGTGAAGTCAGCGTCCTGCATATAAAACATATAAGGGCTGGGATTCTGCTGCTTAAGCTTGGCATAGGCGGCGACAGGAGCGGGACAAGCAAGGGAAAATGTGCGAGAGGGCACAACCTGAAAAATATCGCCCGAAAGAATATGCGCTTTAAGATCGGTCACGTTGCGCATAAATGCTTCATCATCTTTATCCACATCTACATCGATGTCGTCTTTCACTGTTGCAGTAGCAAGGGGCGTAGCTGGAGGAATGTGAGTTAACTGACTCTGTAAGTTTTCAAGCCGCTGGGCAATTGCAAAATAGTTCTGCGCGACATTGTGGCCACTGAATACGCTACCGATAAGCTGAGTTTGTTTCGTTTTATGATCTACCGTTAACAAGGTTTCGGCGAGATAAAAAACAAAGTCCGGGCAGTCATTTTCGCCATTGGTGACCTCTGGTAACGATTCAAACGTCGCGAGTAAATCGTAGGCAAAAACCCCGCCGAGAAAAACCGCATGCGGATGCTGGCGAATGGGTTTGATTTGCTGAACAATTAATCGTAGCGCGTCGAACACGCTGGCTGCTTTTAGACGGCTGTCTTCATCTAATGATTCGTCTGCTGAACTACAGACAAGCACCGCGGTGTCTGGGGTTAACTCACAAGTCATGCCAGCAGGGCAGAAAGTCTGGAACAGCGGCAGAACGGCATGGCCGTTCGCGGTCAACGCTTTGCATGTCACAGTGTTGCCATTGCATTCCAGTCTCACCGCGGCATCTATCATCAACAGACTTTGCAGCTCATCCTTACTGTCAATTTCTGCTGATTCCAGCAGCAGGGTGTGTGGCCGCTTTGCGCAAAGATGGGCAAAGGCTGCCAGGGGATCGGTAATGTAGTGTCCTGTCTGCTCAATTGTTTCGACTTTTCCTGGATGTGTGCCCAGTTCGGCTAAACTCATTGTCGCATTTCTCCAGCTGCGATTTTTAAAAAAAAAGGCCCGTTAAACGGGCCTTTTATGTGTTTTTTGCGCACCAACGCGTACACCGCCCATTAAGTCAGGGAGTGCCACCACCAGTTTGCGCTCATCATGGCGCTGTTCAGAGGTAAATTACGCATTGGTCGATTCTCTTATTCGTTTAAAACTTCGATAGGCATCGAAGCGCTTAGTACGTATACTGTGCCCTATAGAAGAAAACAAAATTGAAGTTGTGTCAACCGAAACTTTAAATAAGCCATTGAAAATCGATCTCCATAGTCATACTCGCTACTCTGACGGCCACCTGACGCCGCAGGAATTAATACTACGTGCTCACAATATGCAAGTGGATGTACTTGCCATCACGGATCACGATACCGTAGCTGCTCTGGACGAAGCACACGCTTGTCAGGCTCAGCAAAAACGGCCAATGGTAATTATTGATGGTATCGAGATTTCCACTATGTGGCAGGGTTTTGATATCCATATTGTTGGCTTGAATGTTAACCGCACGCTACCGGCATTCTGTGAGAAGTTGGATCAGCAAGCAGCAATTCGTTTTGAGCGAGCACAAACCATTGCCGGAAAACTGGAAAGGTGTGGTTTCGATGGCGTAATGGAAAAAGCCATGGCCTTGGCAGGATTAGGGCAAGTGACCCGCGCGCATTTTGCTCGCGTATTGGTTAACAATTATGGCGTTGCATCAATGGATGCAGCGTTTAAGAAATATCTTGGGAAAGGCAAAAGAGCGCATGTGAAAGCACAGTGGCCGGATATGGCATCGGCAATTTCCTGGATCCACCTTGCAGGCGGCCAGGCCGTATTGGCCCATCCTGCTCATTACGACATGACCACAAAGTGGCTGCGTCGTTTAGTAGCAGAGTTTGCTGAAGCAAAAGGCGATGGCATCGAAACGTCATTTCCCGGTATTTCTGCTGACAAGCAGCAAATAATCAACCATTTAGCGCTTGAGCATAAGTTACTTGCTTCTGCTGGATCCGATTTTCATTTTCCATCCCGCTGGACTGAGTTAGGAAAAAATCAGTTTATTTCCGAAGATCTTACGCCTATTTGGCATAACTGGTCGATAACTCAGCTGCGTAATTAAGGATTTTGGACACCATGAGTCAATTTTTTCAGATACATCCGGAAAACCCACAACAACGTCTTATTAATCAAGCGTGCGACTTAATTCGCCAGGGGGAAGTGGTGGTATATCCTACTGACTCCGGTTATGCCATTGGCTGCCAGCTAGAAAACAAAAAGGCGCTGGACCAGCTGTGTATGGTCCGTCAGATAGATAAAGATCATAACTTTACGCTGATGTGTCGCGATATGTCAGAATTGTCACTGTACGCAAAAGTCGATAATGTGGCCTTCAGACAGATTAAAAACAATACGCCCGGCCCCTATACTTTTATTTTGAAAGCGACCCGTGAGGTTCCGCGTCGGCTACAAAATCCGAAGCGTAAAACCATTGGCATACGAGTGCCGGATAACGCGATTGCACTTAAGTTGCTGGAAACGCTAAACGAGCCATTAATGTCAGCATCTCTTATTTTGCCGGGTGCGCGAATGGCAGAATCCGATCCGGATGTCATTCGCGATAAACTGGAAAAGCGAGTGGGGCTTATCATTGACGGCGGTACGCTGGGCGAACAACCTACTACCATAGTCGATTTTTCCGAAGGCTTGCCGGTAATCTTACGTGAAGGAAGCGGTGATATTACGCCGTTCTCTTAAGCGATTGGCGAGATGGTAAATGACGAACGTTGATGAACTACAGCAGAACCCCGACGTTCAGCTTGCGCCAGATCCTGTTCAGCAGCCGTTGCCGCTGGCGTTTATTAATGGCGAAGCCCTTATAGAAAAACCTCAGGATTTATATATTCCCCCGGATGCTCTTGAAGTTATTCTGGAAACCTTTGAAGGCCCGCTGGATTTACTTTTATATTTAATTCGTAAGCAGAAATTTGATATTACCACCTTACCTGTTGCCATGATAACTGCCCAATACATGGAATATGTTGAGGTGATGAAAACGCTGAAACTGGAGCTGGCTGCAGAATATTTATTGATGGCAGCCATACTGGCAGAGATAAAATCGAGGTTGTTGTTGCCCCGGCGCGCAGAAGATGAGGATGACGAAGAGGATCCCCGAGCTGAGCTTATTCGGCGCTTGCGTGAGTACGAAGTGGTAAAGCAGGCAGCCGAAGATCTTGATCTTCAACCGCGGCTGGAAAGGGATGTCTTTCCCGTAAATGTATCACTAAGTGATCAGGTGCAACCTATTCGTATAGAGCCGGATGTGAGCTTGCAGGAACTGGTGTTAGCGTTTAGTCATGCCATGAAACGAGCAGCGGCCTTTGAACATCACACCATAGAACGAGAAGTATTGAGTACCCGCGAGCGGATGACGCTGATACTGGCCGCAGTTGGTGCCAACAGTTATACACCGATGGAAGCGCTTTTCACCGTAGAAGAAGGAAGAGCGGGGGTGGTGGTAACATTTCTGGCAATTCTGGAGCTGGTGAAAGAGCAAATGCTGATGTTGATACAAGCGGGACCTTACGCCCGAATTCATGTAAAATTAGGTGCGCATGAAGAAGATCAACAGCACCCAGCTTAAACAACTGGTAGAAGCCACGTTTTTCGTAGCAGATAAACCCGTGACGAAAAGTCAGTTGCGTGAAACTGTGCTGGCAGAATTTGCCGTTAGTGAAAAGATGTTGAATGAGACAATTCAAGCATTGATTCTGGATTATCAACCGCGTGGAATTCAACTGGTGGAAATCGCCAGCGGCTATCGCTTTCAATCGCTGGATGCGTTAAGCCCATGGTTAAGCGTATTATGGCAGGAATCTGCACCACGTTATTCTCGAGCCATGCTGGAAATACTCGCATTAATCGCCTATCGCCAACCGATCACCCGTGGAGAAATTGAGCAGGTTCGTGGTGTGGCGGTAAGCAGTAATATTATTAAAACGCTGACGGAAAGAGAGTGGATCCGCGTGGTTGGACATAAAGAAGTGCCGGGACGCCCGGCGCTGTATGCTACCACTAAAGCATTTTTGGATTATTTCTCTCTGCGTTCGCTGAGCGAGCTTCCCAGCGCCGAGGCTTTTGCTGAAATGGTGCAGGAAGATGATCACGAGCCCGGCGTCACCGTACAAAAAGAGGCACCGTCCGTAGTTATGGACCGTGCGAATGTAATTGCTGAAGACAAGAGCATATCGACTAATGAGTGAAAAGTTGCAAAAGGTGCTAGCCAATCAAGGGCTTGGTTCACGACGTGAAATGGAAAAATGGATTGAACAGGGGCGAGTCTCTGTCGATGGTAAGGTTGCTACATTGGGCGATCGGGTTGAACCAAGTGCGCAAATTCGTGTAGATGGTCATCTGCTATCGCGACAGACGGAAAAACCTGTGTGCAGAGTTCTGATGTACAACAAGCCCGAAGGGGAGTTGTGTAGCAGACAGGACCCGGAAGGCCGTCCGACAGTGTTTGATCGCTTACCGACCATTCGATTAGGGCGGTGGATAGCAGTGGGTCGTCTTGATATCAATACCAGCGGCTTGTTGTTATTCTCCAATGATGGAGAGCTGGCAAACCGGCTGATGCATCCTAAATGCGAAGTGGAGCGTGAATACGCTGTTCGGGTTTTCGGAGAGGTGTCTTCTCAAACCATCAACACGTTAAAAAAGGGTGTTGAGCTAGAGGACGGCGTAGCGAAATTTACTGACATCCATGTTCGACCTAACGATGAAGAAAGCATGAACCACTGGTTTAACGTCACTCTTTCTGAAGGACGAAACCGGGAAGTGCGTCGGTTATGGGAATCGCAAAACGTACAGGTAAGTCGGCTAATGCGCGTGCGCTACGGGCCGATTGAACTACAAAAGCGGTTGCCGCAAGGAGCGTGGGTTGAGCTTGGTTTAGAAGAGGTGAATGCGCTACGTAATTTGGTGCAGCTACCTGAAGAAACGTCAAGCATGGTGGACGTCAGACAAAGCAAACTGGACCATGTTCGCCTGACACGTATGCGTCGTTCGGTGAAAAAACATCGAGCGAGAAAAGAGGGAACACCTGCTAAAGGTCGTGCAGGTAAACGTTAGTCCGGAATAATATCGCTACATTTTCGCCCGTTATAATATCCATAAGAACGGGCAAGTTCTCTGTTTTGTTCCTTATGGGTTTTTAAATAGGTATCAAATTTTGCCAGCAGTTCAGGATGTTCAATAGTCGACATTCTATAACTTAACGTAGAGACCGGAATTTTCTTCGCCAGCGTCACCGTGTCAGGCGGTAAGTTCATCAACTCTAATTCATGGCGTATGGTGCTGATGTCGACATCCAGCCCCTGTACCATATTGTGAAGTAACATCTGTGTAAGAACCTTTAATGACGTGTCAGTAACAATGGTCAGTCGTTCTTCGGCAATGCGTGTTTTCCACCTTTCTGAGGCGGTAAAACCGTGCATCATGCCTATTATGTTAAAAAAATCCACAGGTTTATCTGCATGTTCAGCCAATACAATGGTGGCCTCACAAAGGGTAACGACAGGATCACTGTAGGTTAACGCAAGCGCCTTCGCATCATCCCAGGTTGGGTGATCCGGAATCCGAAAATCAATAGCCCGCTCTTGATACCAAGTAGCAAATCTCGTAATAGGTAAAGGAATGAACTCTACTTTAATGTGCGTTTCTTCAGCAAAAGCACTTACAATATCTTGCAATATACCTGTACCGGGCGTAGCAGAAAAATCCTGAATAGGGTAATAGGCGATATTCTCCACTCCTACATGATAAGTCGTTCCAACCTCCGAAGAGGCACAACAGCTGGAAAAACAGAGCAACATGAAATAGCTCAAAAAGCGCATATGCTCCCTCATCATCGTACAGAATAAACCCTAATGGCGAAAATAGAGGATAATGTTAAACGGGATTATTTACCAGCGTTAACATCAGCCTACCCTTAACATAATTCGATCTTATCTATCAGGTAAGCCGTAGCCATGGTGTCTCGCCAAGCACGCTTTACCCTCTCTGGAAAAAGCGAGCTGGCACGTTTGTTAAACGATTAAGGAGCCACTGAATGACTGTAATGCCACAACTCGGTGTGGGAACGTTTCGTCTTGAAGGCAATACTGCCATAAAGTCTGTTTTAGACGCACTGGAAATTGGATTTCGCCATATTGATACAGCGCAAGCTTATAATAACGAGGAACAAGTAGGAGACGCCATTAAAACCAGTGGACTGGAACGGGAATCGCTGTTCTTAACCACTAAGGTATGGATGGAAAATCTAGGAAAAGATAAATTTATTCCTTCCGTTCACGAAAGCTTGGCAAAGCTGAAGACCGACTACGTTGACTTGTTACTTATCCACTGGCCGTCGGCTGATGAAAATGTGCGTATGGAAGAATACTTACAGTGTCTTGCGCAAGCGAAGGAAGAAGGTTTAACACGGCATATCGGCGTGTCGAACTTTACCATTTCACAAATTGAAAAAGCTCAGGCTATTCTTGGTAAAGATGAAATTCTTACGAACCAGATCGAGCTTCATCCTTTCATGCAGAATCGTCAGGTAGTCAAAACCTGCAAAGAGCGTGGCATAGGCATCACGGCGTATATGCCTTTTGCGGTTGGCAAGGTGATGGATGATGACACATTAAACGAGATAGCCGGAAGATATAATGCTACGCCTGCACAAGTGGTACTTGCCTGGATGGAAGTTAATGATATTCAAACTATTCCGTCGTCAACTAACAAAGACCATTTGCAAAGTAATTATAATTACGGAAAAGTAAATTTGTCAGCAGATGATCTGGCGTTGATTGATAATCTTGATAACGGCGAGCGGATAGTAAATCCTGATTTTGCCCCTGACTGGGATTAAGTTAGTGAAAAGGCTCCTTACCGGGAGCTTTTTGCTTTAAGCCGCAAATGTGTAGAAAAAGACTCGGCGTCGGCTGTAATCGTGATTAGAACTTGCTTTTAAACAAAAGCGACAACGGCCGAAAATTTTGAGGGCTTAGACAGAATCCCAAGGATTTGCTATTGGGCACCAACAAAACATTCGACAAACCTGCGGATAGGGCAAAAGGAAGAGAGCGAGCATGAATGAATAAGGTCTTGCAGTTGCAGCGCGCTAAGCGGCAGGCGTTGTTTTGGTTATGCGGCGCGGCGGCAATATTTCTCGTAGCCATTATCTTGCAAGTGAGATTTCCTGCTCTGGGAAACCCTAAGCTGATCGAATTTATTAAAATGGCCTCTGAAGCAGCCCTGGTGGGTGGGTTAGCTGACTGGTTTGCAGTTACAGCGCTATTTAAGCCAATTCCGCCGAAGTGGCCAATTCCGCATACCAATATTGTTGCCAGTAATAAGTCAGCAATAGCTAATAATCTTTCCGAGTTTGTAAAAGATAAGTTTTTCCATCCTCAGGCGATCGAGTCACTAATTAAGCAAAGTCAGCCTGCGCAAGGGATTGGGCGCTGGTTATCTAAGGTGGAAAACGCAAGACGAGTAAGCGTTTACGCCGGCGACTTTTTGGTAGGTATTGTTAATGTCATCGATGACAATCCTGTTCACGACATGATGATTAACGGCCTGAAGCGCGGCATTCGCAAACTCGATTTGGCTCCTATAGCTGCTGGAACCCTTGCGGTTTTCACTAAAGAAAAGCGGCATCAAGAGATTCTTGATCAACTGATCGGAAAACTGGCAGAGTTAACCGCCAAGCAGGAAACTCAGGGTTTTATTGCTGAGAAACTTAGTTTGTGGTTAAAAACCGAACATCGGCGGCTGGAGAAAATTCTGCCGTCTGCCTGGCTAAGTGAGCAGGGCGCGCAAATAGCGGTACAGGCGATTGCCAGTATTATTCAGGATATTCATGAAGATCCTGCGCATCCGGTAAGAGAGGCTTTTGATCGCTACATCGAAGACTACGTTGAGCGTATTCAGCATGATGAAGCGATGACAGCAAAGCTCAATGGAATTAGAGAGAATATTCTTAACAATGATGTGCTTTTGCGCTACCTGACGCAAATATGGGGGGACGTTAAACAGTGGCTAATCACTGATATGGAAAAGGACAATGGCAAGTTTGTGAGCCATCTTTCTTCTGCTTTCTCGGAAATAGGGCAGAAGCTTACCGGCAATGGCGAACTGGCAAATGCGCTTAATCTGCACCTGGCAGAAGCAGGTCGTTACATGGCGCCGGATCTTTCGGACTTTCTGACCCGCCATATCCGCAATACCATTGAAAATTGGGACGAGCAAGATATGGCGCTTCAAATCGAGCTAAACATCGGTAAGGATTTACAGAAAGTACGGATTAATGGCACGTTAGTAGGAGGACTGATCGGCGCATTACTGTACCTAATTCAGCAGGGAATTGTGTGGCTATAACGATCAGGCGCTACGCTTTTCAAACTGGCTGATGCTGGGTACCTTCACCTGGTGTTACGAACAGCAGCGCAGCCTGGTTTGGCACTTCGGCCGTATGCCAGGTGTTGCGCGGTACAAGCACATAATCCCCGGGTTTTGATAACGTAAAGATATGTTCGGTGTTATTGATTTTTAGCCGCAGCGTTGCCTCTCCAGTAATGAGAAGCACCACTTCATCCCCTTTTGGATGAATTTCCCAATTGGCCCAGTCTTCTGTGAATATATGTGCGGATAGGAGCTGGTGGCTCTTGAACTTATCGTATCTCGCATCAATCCTGGTATATAAGTCAGCATTATTTTCTTCGGGCGTGGCGTGATTATCAGGATCCAGAACGACAAATGTATCGTGTAGATTAAAAGAACCAATGTCCATGACACGTACTACCTTAATGGGAACTATTCTACATTATAGGCTGAGGCGGTAGAAAAGCACCCCAAGCGCCTAAGAAGGAGGGGCAATATCTACAGCCCCTCAGCTATTTTCGCGTTCAGTCTACATAAAATGGGATGTTGGCATTGGCCACTTTGTCGTTGCTGTCTGTAATGTAAACAAAGAGCCGATAGGCACCGGGTTGTTGCGGCGTCTTAAACGTGATGTTGTCTCGACTATCATCACCTACAATTAAGCCCTTCTCGGGCTGGGGTCTTTTTTCAGGATCGCCTCCCGCTTTAATGTCGGTACTTTCTGGCAATATTTCCCAACGAAAATCAGGATGTTTGTCGAAATGGGATGTAAATTTTAAACTAGCCTGGTTATGTTGCCCCCTTTGTACATGAACACTCTCGTCAGCCCGTTTGCCATTAATTGTTAATTCCTTAATAGAAGGAGCGCGCGCTGACGGCCATTCCCCACGCCACAGGTAATGCAGTGAATCAACAACTTCTGTTGGTTGGCTCGCCTCGGTAAAAACACCATACCAGGTCGGCGTGGTTTCTTGCTTTTGTCCCCAAAGAAATGCGTAAGAGCCTAGAGCCCGGTCAGGTGCCCCTAAAATACCGCTTACATAGCGGCTTCGGTAAGAGGCGGCTTTTTGCGTACTGATTTGTTCAATGGGAGCGTCCCAATCCGTGCGATCCACTTGCCAATGACCGGTCGGCCCCCATTCAGTTACCACATAGGCGCCGGAATAACCAATGTCCAGCAAGTGTTGGGGCAAGTCTTCCAGGCCGCCATAAATATTGACACTAAGGTAATCAATACTGGGTACACGTTCTTTAATAAGGTTTGCTTTAGCAGCGTCAATACCTGCTGTCACTGTAGTCACTAAATGATTAGGATCCAGCTCTTGAATCATTTGAGCAATATCTTCCACGGCGTACCAGACATTGGTATTGGTGTAGAAGAGATCCACTTCGTTCCCGATACCCCATGCAAGCAGTGCAGGATGATCTTTGAATTTCATTACTTGCTGTCTTACTGCTTCTTTTTGTGCTGCTATGGCCGCCGAATCATCGTAATCGAAGCCGTGTCTTTCATGTCCAATACGCAAACCCAACATAACGGTTAAACCATTTTTCTGCGCGTTATCCAAAATTTCCTGCGCGTTGTCTGTGCTCCACGTTCGTACAGAATTAGCACCAGATGCCGCCAGCAGCTTCAAATTCCCGCTACCTCCTGCACCGCGAATGAAGTAGGGCGCGCCATTACGCATAATCTGGTATTTGCCATTCACTACGGTTAGCTCTGATTTAGTGGGGCCTGCGGTTGCGTCCTCAGCCTTTGAACCAGAGCGTGCCAGGGGTTGTGTTTGACAGGCGAAAAGCATGAAAATTGAGGCCAAAATACCTATTGTTAATAATCGGGGCATAGTAAAAGAAAATCCTATAAAAGTTATGATAGCGCTTACATTTTCATTTAACGATATTGCAACGTTTTCTTCAACTCTTTATTTCAACACGTAAAAATTATGGGTTTCTCTATGGGAACAAAATTGCCTTCGTAGATTGATTAGGCGGAATTGGCAAACCAAAATTTTATGAGAAAAGTTTCAGCAATGTTAATATTGTTCCAGTTATTACTAAAGAAAGGGGGCGACATGGCGAAGCCAAAAATTCTTATCGAAATTGAAAGCTACGGTATTTATACGCAATGGGATTCGCAGGATAAAGCGTTGCCTAAAGTGCGACAATTCACCACTACTGTCCCGGCCAAGGTTGATATCGAATTTGGTTTGATTATTAGTATAAAAAAAGCTAAGAATAAGAAAATTCGCTACTGTATTTACCATCCAGATATACCGGATAAAAACGGCGAGCCTATGCCACCTTTCGATGGCGAAGAATATATTCGTTCGAACGATTGGAATTTCTATTTGGGTGATACGTTATGGGAGCCGTTGCATGACAAGGTAGGGGACTGGCGAATGACATTGGAACTAGAAGGAGAAGTTATCGCGGAAAAAACCTTTTCTGTAGAGGAAGAATTGCCATACGAAGGCGCGGATTTCTGGTATAGAAACCGTCGCGAAGGCATTAAGGGGAAGGCTGCACCACGCTAATGGATGAACATTAGCTTCATCAGTTTTTTTAAATTAGATTAGTATTACAAGCAAGTATGGTGGGCGAGGCCTTATCCGGCATAGATGACCCTGACGCCTTACCGAGATTACACTACAGCTGTTGAGAAAATTTACCACTGATTCCGCTTTTGACTTTGAAAGAAGGCTATATAACTGGCGATGTGGGGCTGCAAACACAGTGCTACACTTTTGAAGCGGCGTTTTAACCCCTGTGGGCGTAGGGGTTCACCTATAGCGATTCGTTGTGTAACTATTCTGCCGGCTCATCGCTGAACAGTCTAAATGACAAAAGCACTGGAAGAATCCCTGAAAGAGCAGCTAACCCATTGCCGCTAAAGCCCATAGCAATTGCGGATGGTTTTAGAATAAAAAAATGAAAAATGATGCCCAGAGGAATTAGTAATAGCAGTAGCTTCCAACTCTGTTTCATTTTGATTCGCTTATTGCAATGAGGGCAACGACGTTCTTTACCAAACTTATTTAATGTTCTAGAAAAGAAACTTATATCGTCTTTGCAGTGAGGGCACTTCATTAACCTTCCTTAGCTAATTAGCTTCCCAGCAGGGAATTGGATTCTGTGAGAGCGAACAGAATATCCGCTTACTTCGCTTATGTGGTGCCTTTTACTAAGCATTCTGGAACATTCCTAATTCGGTTTATAATAAATTCTAGTTGTAAAGTGGTAACAACAGGTTGATGTGTTGAATTATTTTCTGTTGGTTCCCATCTGAATTTTTTCAAAGATTCAGTTGCAGATGGTATGAAAGCTCTATGTGGAATAGCTTTGATAACTTGAATGTTCGTTGCTCTTCCTTCGCGATCAATAATAAATCTAAAGTCAACGCAACCACTAATGTTATCTCTTGCTGCGTTGACTGGATATTTAGGATAATCCTGGTGAGACAGAACCCAAAAGTCCTCGACTGATATATTGTTTTGTGTAGTGTCAACGGCGTTCTTAATTTCTAACGTTTTCTCATCCTTAGTAGCACTACACCCATTTAAAAAAGTTAAAATTATAATGCAAATAATTATTTTCATGTTCATCCTTAACTGCTATCCCGGTGATCCGTACATTCAATTCTTAAAGTTGCTGCGTGGCAGTTTTCTCAGAGCAAAACATCACGCATCTTTTATTCGTAGGCTATTTTCTAAAAATACTTAGCCTCTGATGCCCCTGAATTGATTCAATTGTTCGTTTCTAAAATATTTTCAATTCTAATTAATTCATGCATGTTTACCTGAAAACCTAATATCAAGCAATGAGGCGCAGAGGTGTGAACTATCCTGCAAAGCGGCCCTGGCTTTTTGTTCCAGTGACCGCAGGAAACGACTACAACGAATCGTTATGGGCAACTGATGGTATTTTTAGCAACTAGACAGATCCTTGTTCGCACTGCTGTCTACGTAAATAATTATCTACCAAAAGTGGCTGTTTCAGTTGCGACTTGCTCACCTTTGATACTTGTAGCCCACTATCAACCTCTTGAATCCAGATAGATATCTGATCGCCTTCTACTGTTCGGTTAAGCATGTAACTTTTGCCTGGATCTAAATCGACTTTGAAGTTTGCGTAAGCCTCCTTCGTACTGTTGGGGATCCCGCGTTGTGAAATATTTGCTTTTACCCATAAATTTTGTGGACCACTCTGAAATTGTTTGGGTTCGGTCCAACCTGTCGGCTGTTGGTGAAAGCACATTAAATGAACTAATTCTATGGTAGGGCCTTTATCTCTTTTGAAGTTTTCAAACCTGAAATGGTCTTTTTCTATTTCACTTGAGAGAGGAAGTACACTGCAACTAAATGTTGTGAGGCTTAATATTAAAATGCCTAATAAACGGGGATTTTTCATGTGAGCTCCTTGCTACTACAATTAAATGAAAAAATTATACGCAAAACCTATTCATATACCTCGAAGTAAGTTAGCACAAACAGGTAAACATGTTTAAGCTGAACTGTAACTGAATATTGTGCGTTTTTTTATGTAGAAGATGACAGCGGAAACCAGGCCGGTGTAGCCACTTGATAAGTGATATCACGTGGGCTCCGGCAACAACGGGGAAGCAGAACCCATTTCAGCTAGAAAATCTTCCCATATCTTATGGGTGCGTTGTTTAGTTAACTGCAACATACAGCCTCCGAACATAACGCCACGTATTGTGCCACCAGACCACATTTCATAAATTGCATCGCAATGTGCCTCTCGATACAATAGCCATGCATTCTGAGACTTGTCCAAAGACTGAATGATAGCTGCTTCATCAGAATATTTCTCTTTGGCTTTAGCTAGATACTTTTCTAGTTCGGCATCTGCAGATTTTATTTCTCTGCGGGCACATATATTCATAGCGTAAGTAGTCATTGCATTCTCGCAGTCTACTTCATCAGCCAGAACAAATGTTGAGAAAGTTGCAATAAAGATTGCGATGTATTTTTTCATATTTTGATTCTTTTAACGGTTAACTTTGAGGCGACTGGATCGCAGCGTAAGCAGTCCCAGCCGCGCTAGCGGCAACAATAGCGCGTGTTAGCTGCCGATGCCTAGCCCTCGTTTTTGCATATAATCAGCAAGTTCCTTTGATTCTGAGCTGGGACTGGTATGCAAAGCGTGGAAAACACCATGCTGATCGTCTGGATTTTTATGTTGGCCAAGCTTTTCTTTTGCATGAATTTCGGACACCACAACCTTAAATCCTACGACAGCTTTTAACAGTTTATCGATATAGTCGGAGGGCATTAGCTCTTCTTTGGTATCCGTCCGGTGATCCCACCTAACGTTTAGCAAACTGCCATGGTAGCAGTAACTCGCCATCGGCTTCAGGTTGACTCAGCAACTCCAGACTGCCCATCACGTAATCGAACACATTGAGGTTGTTGGCCTTGGCGGTTTCGATGATGCTGTAGAGAATGGCACTGGCATTAGCACCGGTTGCTGTTTGACTGAACAACCAATTTTTCCGTCCGATCACGAACGGCTTTATTGCTCGCTCAGCGCGGTTATTATCGATGCTGAGCTGGCCATCCAGTGTGTAGCGTTCCAGTTTATGCCATTGGTTGAGGCAGTATTGTATCGCTTCGCCCAGCTTGGTTTTGGGTAGCACTTGTTGTGCAGATTTGGCTAGCCAGGTATGTAGTTGATTCAGAAGCGGCAGGCTCTTTTCCTGCCGGTGGGTGTATCTTTCTTCTGCCGTTTTGTCTTTTATCTGTGTTTCTATCCGATAGAGCTTCTGGATATGATTCAAGACCCAGTCAGCTTTGCCACTGCCTTTATTACCGGCACCTTTTTTCGCTTCCATAAACTTACGGCGCGCATGGGCCCAACAACCGACTAAGGTGGCTTGCGTTTGCTCATAACCCGCGTAGCCATCCACTTGCAGATAGCCGCTGTAACCTGTAAGGAAGCCCACAGCACATTGCCCGGCCCGACTATTGTGGTAGTCGTACAACACAATATTAGGTATATCACAGCCTGGTACCTTACCCTCAGGCGAGTCTGCCCCTGTGGCATACAGCCACATATAGCTGGTCGCTTTGTCGGAGTCGATGACCTTCAGTGTGGTTTCATCTGCCTGGATAACTGACTGCTGTAGCAGATGTAGATGAAGCTGGTCGTATAATGGTTTAAACAGCTCGGCGCAGCGGATTATCCAGTCAGCCATGGTCTTACGACTGAGTTCGATGTCATGTTGTTTGAACATCGCCTCTTGTCGGTACAGCGGCAAGCCGTATTGATATTTACTGGTGATTATCTGACTTAGTAAGCTGGGCGTTGCGTAACCTTTGGGGATTACGCTATGTGGCACCGGCGCTTGTTTTACTGTGTTGTTGACACTCTCTTTGTCACAGGTGCGGCACGCATATTTAGGACGCACATGCTCAATCACTTTAACCTGAGCAGGGATAAACTGTAACTTCTCTGCTTTATCCTCGCCGATGCAGTGCAGTTCACCGGCACAACAGCCACAGATTTTTTCTTCATCGCTAATGTCGTGAACGATGACTTCACGAGGCAGGTCTTTGGGTAAGGGCTTTCGCTTGGCTTTATTGCGCGTGTAACTAATCGCTTCTTGCTCTGGCGTTCCATCCCCGGCAACAAGTTCCTCGACCTCATTAAACAATTCACCCTGACTAGGGTGACCTTCGGTGCTTTTACCAAACTGCTTATGCTGGGCAATACGGAACTGCTCTTCCAGATATTGATACCGGTTATTCAGTTCCTGAAGCTGCTTCTCCAGCTCAGCGATGCGACGTTGATAATCTTCTTCGTTCATAAGATTATTATCGCCGATTAAGTCACTGATTACCCAGCATTATTCAGACGATTTCGTGATCGATAATCGCTGCTTATGATCACCGGTTATAAGCCGGAAGCGGTGTAATGCAGTGGCTGGTGACCTACCACATCGTAGCCGGATAACAACCATTGTAACTGCTGTTCATCCAACAATATGTGCTGAATCTGGTCGTCTTTAGGCCACTTGAACCGGTGTTTTTCCAGGCGCTTGTACCACAGGACAAAGCCGGTCTTATCCCAATAGAGGATTTTCAGCTTATCCCGCTTCTTATTACAGAAGACAAACAACGCATCACGGAATGGATTCAGTTGCATCTGTTGTTCAACCACCACAATCAAACCATTGATGGACTTGCGGAAGTCGACGATATCCATGTACAAATAAATATCAGCAGGCTCAACGAACATCTTCATTCGTTCAGCGCCTTCATTAAAGTGGCAACCCAATGAGGGTTGGTGTTTACTGGCACACTCAATTGCGAGCCGCCATGTTTCAGCGTAAGTGCATGAGGCACGTCTTCCATACGTGACTCTACGGTTGTCACGTCGCGCTTAACCCGGATAAAGTTGCTATGGCACTGATGCAACTGAATATCCCGTCGACGCGTATAGTAAGTCTGCAAGTTAATACATTCTTGGCGGCAAAACTCGACAGCTGTCAGGCCGCTTTGCTCTTGTTGTTTAAATATTGATCGCCATTCATCTTTGCTGCGTCGAGGCTGTCGCATAGTGTTGTCCTTCTGAAAAAGGAATACGATGCCGGAGTAACTTCAGGATTTAAATGTGGTGATCACCGGACGCTCACCTTCTTTGTCCATGAGCTCGGGCTCATACTTTCGAATAAGTGCGTAAATGGCACTAAGTGTTTCAATGCTATTTAGCTCTTGGAATATACCAAAGCACTGGACGGAGGCGTAGTTCCAGGTTGGTACGGCTGGTTTTGATACGTACCACCTAGGGGAAATATATGAGTGGGGACCGTTAAAAACGACCGACACTCTTTTGCCGCTTAGATCCCTCCATTGTGGATTGGCTCTTGCCATATGTCCAAGTATTGACGAACTTTCAGTACCAGATTCGTATAACAACGGGAGGCGCGTTGTTTCCATATCAGGAGAAATCAATAGGCCGAAGCCGTAGCCAGAAATGAGAGAAGTAATTGCATCTGAATTTGATAATTCCATATTTTTGGGAACGTACATATAATCCTTGTCCTTTTGGCAGCTAGCTTTTAAGAAAGGGCAAAAACATAGCGCCCCGCGCGCGTTTTAATTCTTTTTATGTGCGTCGTTAATGCAACTAGTTGCTATTGCCGACTAGCAATAAGCCAATAATTAACATAGCCAGGTAAAAATTACTGAATTTTGTACTGCGACAAGCTGAAAGTATTGTAATTATATTCTCCTTGAACAAGTTCGCAGGTAGCGGTAATGATGCAACTGCCAAGCAAATGAACCCGATAGTTTGTATAAAATTATTGTCTTGAGAAGAGAGTATAGGTTTCAGAGCTGAAACTGTAGCGACGAGTATCATTGCCGTACTTGGCCAATGGATTCTTGCTTTTATTGTTGGATGAGCCACTTATATTCCTTTAATTTTCTGAGCAAATAAATTCCAACGAGCGGCAGCGAGTGCCTACAGTGGCTTGATACTCATTGAGCCTCCTCCCTATCAGCATAAACAGAGTTTATCCTAATAGGCGACCAAACCGAGGGAGAAAACTCAATGAACTTTTATACTAATACACATCCTTACTATTGTGGAATCGATCTTCATACACGGTTACTGTATGTCTGCATTATCGATAATGAAAACAATATCTTAGTCCACGAGAAAATCGGTGACTCACCTGAAAAGTTACTGGCGCTGTTAACTCCCTATTTGGGCAATATCGTAGTTGGTGTGGAATGCATGCACTGCTGGTACTGGGTGTCAGATTTCTGTGAACAGCACAATATCGATTTTATTCTCGGCCACGCGCTTTAGATGAAAGCCATTCATGCCGGGAAAACCAAGAATGATAAAATTGATGCACTAAAGATTGCCAAGCTTATTCGCGGCGGCAACTTCCCCTTAGCTCACGCGTATTCAAAAGAGCACCGTTCCATTCGTGATGCGCTGCGTCGTCGAACGCATATTATGAGAATGAGTGCACAACTTAAAGCACATGTAGCCAGTACGATTAGCCAATATAACCTACCCGCACTCGAAACCCGGTTAAATCTGCAAAACTCACCCGATCGCCAGAAAATGCATCACTTTTTCCCGGATGAAGCTGTGCAGAAAAGTATGGATTTAAATCTCAATATCATCAGTACCATGGTGCATGAACTGTATAAAATTGAACACTATGTAAAAACTCAGGCGCAAACGCATAATGCTCGTGACCTGCATATTCTTAAGTCGTTTCCAGGTGTTGGTAAAATCCTTGCACTCACGATTTTATATGAGGTTGGCGATATTCAACGCTTTCCCTCTGTTCAGAAATTCGCATCCTATTCACGGTTAGTAAAATGCAAAGCGGAATCTGCGGGTAAGTCGTATGGCACACAGGGGAACAAAATCGGCAATGCTCATTTGAAATGGGCCTTCAGTGAAGCGGCAGTGTTGTACCTGAAAGGCAATGACAACGCTAAACGCTACCTGGCTAACCTGCAAAAACGCATGAGCAAAGCTAAAGCCTTATCAGCTTTAGCTCATAAAATTGGGCGATGTATCTACTTTATGCTGAAAAACCAACAGGTGTTTGATGAAGAGCGCTTTTTAAACGGGTAAGTCGCACAGTGGCATGAGCTTTAGCGTCTAACTGGTTAAACGACGAGTATCGTCTTATCGCACAACACTCTGCAATCAGCAGCTTCGATAAGTATACCAACAGCTCATAACCCGTTGCGTTTGATTAGACATGCCACTGTTGCGCATCATTTCCTTTTTCAGAATTTGCTTACACCTTCACTGAGCCCGGTACTAACTGGCGTAAAGCAGCCACTTAGTTTTGAATAGGACAGAGAAAGGTTAACCGATGAATGTCTAGTGCCGTTGCCAGTCAGATGGAATTGAAAAGTGCAACATTAAGAGCCTCTATATGTGTTTGACGTAGGCAATACGCCTAACATCGACCATGACAGACGAAGTAAACGGGTTCTATAAAGGGCTAAGTATTGATCTTGAAATAGTGGTCAAAGGGCTATCTTTTTTCATTGACAGCCCGGAGGCTCATATGTGTTAGGCGCGCAGAAATAAACCTACGCGGCTATGCCGCCACCGCCTGCTAATATAGCACACTGTTTTAAAATAATTAATCTGACTGTAAACAACCCTGTGCGAAAGCTAGATGTTGATGCTGAGCCGGAAATTGCCGCTAGTGTAGAAAACGGGAGATGCTGAGTACAGGTGTTGCCGACAGGAATAATGCGCGATGATAAAGTTGCGAAAACAGCCACAGGCGGTGGGCGTATAAACTTTCTAGTGAAAAAAAGCTGACGAAGCCGAAATGGTAAGCGTACGGGCAACACATCTTCAGTCCTGCGTTAGATCGGGCATGCTATTGAAATAGCCAATCTATAACAGGATATTAATCGTTGGATATGAAAGTTGACGCAGCCGGTCGGCGAACGTTCAGTCCCCAATGGAAGATGGATATCGTCAACCAAGCCACCATTTCCTTTTCGTTCAGTGTCGCTGATTGCCAGAGATAATAACATCAATACTAACCAGGTGTTCCGCTGGATACGAGAAGTTAAAAAGGGGCAGTCTCGCTGGGTGCGCGTTGCAATGGGTATGCAGTCGCTGATGCACAAAGAGGAACCTGCTGCGTTTTTACCGGTTATCACGTCGCCGCCTAAACAACCTGTACCCGCTCCCTCTTCGATTACCGTGGAGCTTACCACGGGTCATCGTGTGACAGTGGATCATGCCGACGAGCAACTAGTACGTATATTGTTGTCGGCGTTATTATGATTACGTTATCTCACGACCTTCGCATCTGGCTGTGTGCCGGCCATACTGATATGCGTAAAGGCTTCGATGGTTTAACGGCGTTAGTGCAACATGTGTTGAACAAAGATCCGTTTGCAGGCCAGGTGTTTGTGTTTCGGGGACGTCGTGGCGACAGGGTAAAATTACTCTGGTGGGATGGCCAGGGATTGTGCATGTACTATAAGCGATTAGAGCAAGGTAAGTTCGTTTGGCCTGCTTCCCAATCCGGTGCAGTGCACTTAACACACGCCCAATTATCCTTACTGCTTGAAGGGGTTGACTGGCGACCACCTGCACATCGCTACGTCCCGAAGAATGCAGGATAAAAGGTAATAAAATCACATTAAATCAGTGTGTTAACCTGGGCTTGATGGTATAATGCCCGGCATGAAAACGACGACAAACACCTTGCCCGACGACCCGCAAACACTCCAACAGATGGTGGTGCAAATGCAAGCGAAACTGGCTCAAAAGGAGACACTGATCCTCACCTTACAACAGGCGTTGTTGGTGTTGCGTCGTCGTCAGTTTGGTCGTTCTTCTGAACAAGTAGAAAAGCAAATTCACCAAATAGAATTACAGCTTGAAGAGTTAGAAACACAAGCAGCGCAAACCGCCGATGCGACCTTACCCGGCAGAGACAAAACTGCTATACCTAAACGCAGAATCTCATTACCAGAGCACTTGCCGCGCGAAGAACGGCGTGTGGAATCCCCTCAGAGCTGCCCTGACTGTGCCGGTGAACTAAAGCACATCGGTGATGATGTCTCTGAGGTGTTAGATGTGGTACCAGTGTCTTACCGCGTGATAAAAATCGTGCGGCCTAAATATAGTTGTGCATGCTGCCATACTCTCATCCAGGGTGAGGCACCACAACGTGTGATCCCCAAAGGCTTAGCCAGTAGCGCGTTACTGACTCAGGTGATGGTCGATAAATACCAGGACCATCAACCGCATCTACGCAGATGATACCACGGCCCCTACCTTAAAACCGGGCAAAGGCAAAACGCAAACGGGTCGTTACTGGACCTATGTACGTGATGGGCGTGACTGGAATGAAAACGCCCCACCTGCGGTATGGCTACACTACAGTGAAGACAGAAAAAGTCTCCATCCCACCTCGCACCTGAAAGGCTATGCAGGCTCTCTGCAAACGGATGCGTATGCCGGATATAACGCGTTTATCATAAAGGCGTGATCTTCACTGGCTGTTGGGCACCCGTCAGGCGCAAGTTCTACGATATAATCCAAGCCGGCCCTTCGCCGATTGCGGAACAGGCCATCACCACTATCCAACAGCTTTATGCCATCGAAAAGACCATTAAAAACACACCGCCCGATGTACGGCAACAAGTGAGACAACAACAGTCCATCCCGATACTGGATGAACTGTATACCTGGTTGCAAGCGACATTACGTACCTTATCGAAAGGCTCTGGCCTGTCGAAGGCGGTGCGCTATGCCTTGAACCAATGGGAAGGCCTGGTAGCGTATATCCAGAATGGGCGGGCATTTGTCGATAACAATACCGCAGAGCGTTCACTGCGCCCGATAGCATCAGGCCGCAAGAATTACTTGTTTGCAGGCTCCGTTGCTGGCGGTCAGCGTGCCGCTGCGCTATATAGCTTGCTCAGCACAGCCAAGCTCAATGGTCTCAATCCAAGTCAGTACCTCACTGCTGTACTGAAGCGTATTGGCCAACATCCTATCAACCGGATCGATGAACTGTTGCCGTGGAACATCGACCTGACTCACACGCAAGCGACTGACGCACTCTAAAAATAGGTGTCCACTTAAAAATGAGTGGACACTTAAAATAAGATCAAGATGTTATGGCCGAACGGTTACTGATGAAGTATGGTAGAAAGCAACATTATATGTACGTAAATACAGCACTATGGAGTACGGAATTAACGGGACGGCTGTGGTCTCTATAGAGCAGTAACTTTGTAGCGAAACACGTTATAATGGCAGGCAAATGTAAATAGGAACTAATATGAAAGTTTGTGGTGTAGATTTAAAAGGTAACGAAGCAACGGTATGTCTGTTGTCACTGATAGATGGTTTGTTTCATGTTCCCGACTGCCGTACACGACGGTTAACGTTAGCCGATACTAGTGCCAAAGGGCTAAAAAGCTTTCAAAGTACTTTCGCTAAACTCGTCGCCGACTACAAAATTGATGCTGTGATAATCCGCCAGCGCCAAAGTAAGGGTAAATTTGCAGGCAGTGCCATTGGCTTTAAACTAGAAGCGGCTATTGAATTAATCGAAGGGTTAGAGGTTGTTGTATTTAACCCAACTGATATTAAAGAATCCTTACGCAGAAACCCAATCACAGTACCTTTTTCAGACACTGGTTTAAAACAGTTTCAAGAGACTGCCTTTACTACCGCTTATGCATGGTTAATAAAACGTGACAGCCTATCGCAAACACCAACTAACCTCTAGCAAATATGGTCTGTTAATAATGAGGCAGAGCATAGTGATACGCGGTCACTATACATAATCATAAACTGGCTCATGGCCGCTTTCCAATCTCTTATTGGCATTGTCCACTTCTTCGATATCTGGTGTAGCGCCAGATAAAGTATCTTCAATACTGAGTCATCGGTCGGGAATGACCGTCTGGTTTTAGTGATTTTCCGCAGGCTGGCATTCAGAGATTCAATCGCATTGGTGGTATAGATTACCTTGCGGATTTCTGGTGGATAATCGAAGAATACGCTCAAGCGGGCCCAGTTGTTGCGCCATGACATACTGATTGTCGGATGCTGTTCATCCCATTTCTCAGCGAACTCAGTCAGCGCCATTTCAGCCTCTGCCAATGTAGCAGCGCCGTAGATACGTTTCAGGTCAGCGGCAATTACCTTGCGCTGCTTCCAGTTCACGTAGCGAAGAGAGTGGCGAATTTGATGCACGATACACAGTTGCACTTGTGTTTTCGGATAAACCGCTTCAATGGCTTCCGGAAAGCCTTTCAGACCATCGCAACAGGCGATAAAGATATCCTGAACCCCACGGTTTTTCAGTTCGTTCATCACTGACAGCCAAAACTTAGCGCCTTCGGTCTGAGCCATCCACAGGCCCAGCAGTTCCTTTTCACCTTCCGTGTTGATGCCAAGCGCCAGGTATACGGATTTATTTTGTACTGCACCGGAATCACGGCTGCGTACCACCAGGCAATCCAGATACACCACAGGATACACCGCATCTAACGGACGCTGTTGCCATTGTTTAACCTCATCCAGCACCTCATTGGTGACCTGAGAGATAAGGGTGGCTGAGACCTCTACACCATAAGATTCTTCAAAGTGGGCCTGAATGTCGCGAGTCGTCATACCTCTGGCATAGAGTGAAACGATTCGATCATCGAATCCATGAAGCTGCTTGTCGCCCTTTTTAACCAGCTTTGGCTCAAAGCTGCCGTTGCGATCACGCGGCACGTCCAGGTCAATCTCACCATGAACGGAACGGATCTTTTTACTGGATTTTCCGTTACGGGAATTGCCCGAGTTCTTACCCTCGGGAGCATGTTTGGCATAACCAAGATGTTGTTCCCAGCGCTCAAGGCCCGCTCAGCCACCTTCTTGGTCAACTGCTTAAGCAGCCCGGCTTCGCCGAGGATATCGTCTGGGGAGTTGCAGCCATCTAGTAGCTGATCGATAAGTTTGTCTGATATTGGCATTCTGTATTCCTTTCAACAAATTAAGAATGCCACTTACACAGATCTTTTTACAGTCTCGGAAATTTGCTTTTTTTGTTTAACAACACAGGTTCTGAAAATAATATTATTTTGACCCTAATTACCTGATGTTGCACCGTTAACGTTAGTCTAGCGTCTTATTACTTTCGCTTCTTGGGCCGCCGTAGCCAAATGCAGCTCCACGTCCTGGTGTAAAACGATATTTCCCGCCACAGTTACATTTTCCCCGAGGGTTAGGACGGGAATCCGACTATTTTTGTTCCAGTCGTTGTCACTGCGTTTTTCGTAGACAATATCTCCGCGAATGTGGGAACTCCCGTCGATGGTGATGTTACCGTTAACGGTAGATATATTGCCTTTAATTGTGCTGCTAACTATATCAATATCACCGTTGACAGTGATCAGGTTTTTTTCTATTGAGGAGCTTTTTCCAAAATGGATATCGCCGTTCACTGTTTCAACGCTTCCAGACACAACAAGACCACTTTCTGCTTCAATGTCTCCATTAACTACTTCAATGTCAGTTATGGTCACATTAGTGCCCAGTGCTACGCCCCCATTGACAACGCTGAGGCTTTTGGCAGTAACATCATCTTCTAATTCGATACCGCCGTTAACAGTAGATAAATTCCCAACGCGGTGCCCCGCATCAATGTTAATGCCGCCAAGTATACTACTTACAGAGGTGCCAGGCCGGTTTTTGTAATCACCGCCCACATGAATAACACAGCCAGACGTGAGAGCAGTCGAGAGCAGCACAGTGGCCGAAAGCGTAGATAAACGTAATAACATAGAATCGTCCTTAAATTCATCCGCACAGATAAGTACTCACTCAATCTGAGCTTTCCCACTTCCTGACAAAGAGCCGATGCCGTTTAAGGGGGCAACTGTGACTGATGCCGCCTCAGGAAACCGGAGGTCCACGCGTGGGGAAGAAAGCTTTTATCTGTGCGAATCGAAATTGTTCATAAAATGGTAAAGTCGTTAAACATGAAATTTAAGACTTAGCACAGGACGTGCCATTTAGGAAAGTCATTTAATTCAAAAGCTTAGAGTTAAGCGGAGATAAAAAAGGAAGGAAAGTGGTTCAATTCACGAAAATATAGCGACTTGAACCACAAGAACTGGAAAAACTATTCATCCAACGGCGTGTTGAAATCTTCTGATAACTCAAAGTCACCTTCCACTTTTGCAACTTTGTTTTCCTCAAAGGAAATTACCATTTGCTTTTGAAAATCTTTGCCACGTTTACTCATTCCGCGTTTCATATCGTAAACGTAGTACCAGGTATCATGATCAAATGAGTCTTTAACAACAGGCCGACCCAACACATAAATTACCTGCTCCTTGCTCATGCCGATGCGCAGCTTTTTAACATCCCGATCGTCAAGAAAATTTCCTTGGGGAACGTCTATTCGATAAATCCAGTTGGAACATGCCGTTGAACTTAATACAACAGCGAATAATAAGAAAATTTGATACAACTTCATGTGAGAGCTAATCCAGTCAATGCTTTGGTCTTGGCGCCAGGGCGGCGATGTTTTTTCGTTTTTGTATCATGCCCTGCGCTCATTCGGTTACAGCGCGAGGGCATGCTACCCCAGTCAACTATGACCAATCAACCGCTTATTAGTTCGATTCCACACTTTTCAGTAGTTCTTTGGCGTTTGCCAACGCTGATTCAGTAATTTTATCCCCTGCAAGCAAACGTGCCAGCTCATCTATCCGGTCTTGCTGAGTGAGTGCCAACATACGGGTTTCAGTGCTGGTACCATCAGTAAGCTTAGTGACAAACAGCTGATTATGCGCTTGTGCAGCAACTTGCGGCAAATGCGTTACACACATTACCTGGCTTTGCTTACCCAAACGCCGTAACAGGCTACCTACAATAGAAGCAGTTGGCCCACTAATACCGGTATCCACTTCATCAAAAACCATTGTGGGAGTGGCATGTTGATCACTGGCAATAACTTGAATTGCCAGGCCAATGCGAGAAAGCTCGCCACCTGATACTACTCTATCCAGCTTATCCTGGGCTTGACCAGGATTAGTGGAGACCAGCATCAGTACGTCGTCTTGCCCTTTAGCGGTAGGCGTTCTTTCTTCACCGTGAGTAACCTGAATAGCAAGTTTGGCGTGAGGCATGTTCATTTGCCGTATTTGTGCTTCAATGGCTCCAGAGAGTTTTTCCGCAGCTTTAACGCGGGAAGCCGATAGGGCTTGAGACGCATCTAAGTAGTCTGACTTACAAGTGTTAACCTCTTCCGCGAGAGATTCGAGGCGTGACTCTTCATCAGATAGCAGCGCAAACTCCGCAGACAATGCCTGATGATGTTGATACAGCGATTCTGGCGCAATGCCATGCTTTCTGGCAAGCTCCATCGCTTTACTGTAGCGACCTTCAACCTGTTGTAAACGAAGTGGATCAATCTCTAACTGATCACAATAGCTGCGAAGTTCATGAGCAGCTTCTTCAACTTGTATTGCTGCATCGTTAAGAAGTTGCAAAATAGGCGATAAACTGGCGTCGTGGGCCTCCAGTTCGCTTAAACGTTCAACTCCATTTTGAATGATAGAAAGTGCGTTGCCTTCGTCATTTTCGTATAGGTGATAGAAGCTGGTTTGCGCCTGCTCCAGTAGATCCTGACCATTACTGAGCCTGCGATGTTCAATTTCCAGTTCTGAAAACTCGCCATCGAAGAGGGCAAAATCATCCAGCTCTTCAACCTGATAGGCCAACAACTGCTGTCTGTCAGCACGCTGTTGGGCTTCATCTTGAAGCCGTGTTAACTCTGCTTGTTTAGCCCTCCAATCGCGATAGCACGCTTCTACATTGGCTAGCAGTTTAGGATGAGCTGCATAGCTATCTACCAACTGACGTTGATAATCTTCTTTTAATAGCTGCAAATGCGTGTTCTGTCCATGAATAGCAATAAGATGCTGGCCAAACATTTTTAATTGCTGCAGAGAGACGGGAGAACCATTAATAAAGGCTTTGGAGCGGCCCTCTTTGGATATTACTCTGCGAATAAAACAAGTGGCGCCTTCATCTTCCGCCATCAGCTCTTGTTCATCAAGCCACTTAAGCGCACCTTTATTGCCGTCTAAATTAAAATGAGCCACAATTTCGGCTTTAGCTGCATCATGTCGAACGGCTCCAGCATCTGCACGTTCGCCTAAACAAAGACTTAATGCATCAATCGCAATAGATTTACCAGCGCCGGTTTCACCTGTAATGGCAGTTAAACCTTGCTCCAGATTGATGGCCAGTTGTTTAACTACGGCAAAATTTTTTATCGACAAATGGGATAGCATACAAATACTCAATATTCATACAGTACGTGTAAATATATACAGTATTTCGTGGTTGTAAAGAGTGAGAATAAAATTTTCTTTAAGTACGCTTAATAAAGCTTGCTTCCCCAACCCAATTTGTTTCTTAAAACATTAAAATAGTTATACCCTTTTGGATGTACCAACGATAACTTCTCTGCACTTTTCTGAACACGAATTTCGTCCCCAGGTAACACAGGCAAGACGATATGGCTGTCACAGCTGATCTGCAGGCTATCGCTATTAACCTTCGATACGCGCATAGAAATAGTGCTGTTGGCGTCAACCACAATTGGGCGGCTGCTTAAGGTATGAGGAAACATGGGCACGAGAGTTAATGCATCTAAACGGGGCACAATAATAGGGCCACCTGCCGATAATGAGTAAGCGGTAGAACCCGTTGGCGTGGCGACAATCAGCCCGTCCGAGCGCTGGCTAAAAACAAATTGCTCGTCAATGTAAATTTCAAATTCCATCATATGGGCAACCTTTCCGTGATGAAGTACCACTTCATTAACAGCGGCGTTATTGCTTTTCAGTTTTTCATGACGAAATACGCCAACTTCCAACAGAAATCGCTGCTCAACAAGGGAATGTCCGGCGAAAATTAGATCTAGCTGCTCTACAATGTCATCGGGATTAATGTCGGTTAAGAAACCAAGATTGCCTCGGTTAACGCCTACTACATGGATATCGAAGCGAGAAAGCACACGAGCTGCCCCCAGCATACTGCCATCACCACCCACTACCACGGCAAGGTCGGCTTGCTTTCCTATATTTACCAGGTCGCAGGGGGTCACATTTTGAGCGTTAATTTCCCGGGCAATATTCTCTTCTATCAGAATTTCACAACCGCGATTGGTTAAATAGGTAATTAGCAGGTTTAAGCTATCATGAGCGCCAGAATGATCGGGTTTGCCGATCAGGCCCACAGTTTGATATGACATGAGAACGCTAACGTCCGTAAATAAATCAATGTTTGGACATTAGCATAGATGAAACAGGGAAATAAAGCGTTACCGGACGGTCCAGCCGCCATCAAGAATTATGGTTTGGCCGGTAATATTGCGCGCATTTTTGCTGATAAGGAACGAGGCGGTAGCGGCAAGTTCTTCCACAGAAATAAAAGCCTTTTTCGGCATCGGCTGCAACATTATGTTATTGATAACTTCTTCTTCACTAATCTGATTTTCTTTTGCTTGCGCAGCAATCTGCTTTTCGACTAAAGGCGTTTTCACATAAGCAGGGCAAAGTGTATTGATAGTGACATCGCAGTCGCCGGTTTCAAGCGCTACCGTTTTTGCAAAGCCAAGCAATCCGTGTTTGGCAGCAACATACGCAGATTTGTATGGAGAGGCTACAATCGAATGAATAGAACCTACGTTAATTATTCTGCCAAAGTTGTTTTGGCGCATATTAGGTAAAAAGGCCTGGGTGAGCAGAGCCGGCCCCACCAGCATAATGTTGATAAGTTGCTGCCATTTTTCTGCAGGAAAATCTTCAAGTTTTGATACGTGCTGAATGCCTGCATTGTTAATTAATACATCGACTTGCGTAGCGCCAAGGTCTCTGGGAAGCGCGGCTACTTTGGCGGCATCGCAAACATCGAGTTCCACAGCCTGAGCGCTACCACCTCGGGTTGATAAACTGTTAGCGGCAGCCTGAGCAGCAGACAGGTTGATATCAGCAATAATAATGTGATGGCCCTCGGCGGCCAGTGCTTCCGCAATGCCCAGCCCAATTCCACTGGCACCGCCGGTAATAAACACATTGTACGATGTCATAAGCAATCCTAGTTAGAGGCTAAACGATGAATAATGGCGCGTACAGCTTTTATCTGAACTCCATCGCGGGTGGCATAATTTTCATTTGTATATCCCCACCAGTCCCAGCAGCCCTGCGGATTCAAAGGCATAAACAGAGACTTACGCGTCTGTGGATAAATTACCACCAGTTGATTGTCATCTGCCCAGCGATTAAGCCCAACTTTATCGACATAATCAGTACCTATGGCTTCGGCGTATTGATTACAGCCGTGAAAGCTCACATGTACTTTGCAAGCATGTCCTGTCGCACAATCGGCAGGCACATAGGCATAACCTGTTTTCGCCATAGTACCGGCATCTTCGCCTGCAATGTCGGTCTGACTAAAAGAAATGACCTGGCCCGAAAGCGTATCATCTGGCACTTTTAGATCATCCAGTAAAAAAGACAGCATTTCGCCGGCTGCATCATAATCACAGTTGCCGATAAATGGGCTTTCAGAGAGAGTACAGACCGAGCCTTTATCTTTAGTAGGAAACACATGAGCAAACGGCTTATTTTTACTATAGTAGATGCTGGATTCAGGCACCCAGGTTTTATATTGCTCAGCCAGTAAATCGCTTATTGCTTCGGCTACGCGACCGTCCCGATTGCCATGCAGTAACCACACTTTGCTGTCTTTTAATCCTGAAAGCGGGGCTATTTTTCCTTCACTTTCCCATTGCGATGCCTGTTGGTTCAGAGTGGCTATATCAACCGGTGCTTCCATTTTGTCTACACATTGGCTCAGCGCCTGAGTAATATCGTTTCGGGCGCAGTAGTAAGGTCCGGCGGCAATAACCGCTGCACCTTTCACCCAATCGCTGTTGGCGATGTGAAACTGCGTGGCCATATAACCGCCGGAGGACAAACCTGAAACTGTAACGTCTTGCGTATCCAGATTCAGTTCGGGAATATCGGCTGTAGCCACGGAGGTAACTCCCATCAGCACCGCGGTTAGCAAAATCTTCATGTTGTCTCCTTTATTATTCTGCATTTTCACGCTTTGTACCGCATAGAAGGCTTCTTCTTAGTCGTATGACTTTAACAGAAGGTTGTTGTGCGCAGGTACATTAAATTTTGCCAATACACGTTGATTCAGCTCACCTGTGTAAGTAAGTGACGCTTATAATTTGATAGGCGTTTAAATTTACTCCCGACAATAATTTTTCCCAGAATCCGTAAAAAAAATGTGGATTCACTTGAAGCCTGCTAAAGCAACCCCATTAATAGCCCCACTGACTGGTATCAATAACGGTTTCGCGGCTTCAGCAAAAAAATTTTTTATGTTTCATTGATGAGACTTTAAAAATTCGCAACCGCCCCTATTGATGGATTTTCAATTTTTGCCCCAATTTATGACACCGTTTGGAGGTAGGCATGAGCGAAGAGCGTGACGTGCAGGCTCAACAGAAAAATCAAAACGCTGACGCGGTTGAACAGCGCGCAGAAGACATTCAGTCTGATGCACCCGATCAACCAGAAGATGTATCTCCTATGGATGAAAGCGCCCAGCGAATTTATGAGTTGGAGATAGCCTTATCTGAAGCATCTAGCCAGATTAAAGAGCAACAGGAAGGGGTGTTACGCGCCCGAGCTGAAATGGAAAACGCACGCCGCAGAGCTGACGCGGAAGTAGAAAAGGCACGTAAGTTTGCTTTGGAACGTTTTGCTGGTGAACTGTTGCCTGTAATTGACAATCTTGAGCGGGCGTTAGACGCAGGCGATAGCAGCAATGAAGCAGTCAAACCCTTACTTGAAGGGGTGGAAATGACGCAAAAATCCTTCATCAGCACTATTGAAAAGTTTGGTATGACACCTATTGATCCTCAGGGAGAAGCCTTTAACCCTGAGCTGCATCAGGCGATGTCGATGCAGGAAAGTGCAGACCACGAGCCTAATACGGTTATCGCGGTAATGCAAAAAGGCTACGCATTAAACGGGCGGTTGCTACGTCCGGCAATGGTGATGGTATCCCGTGCGCCAAGTAGTGGTGTAGATACACAGGCATAGCATCAGCATAAAATTTTCTGAACACTATTGAAATAGACGGGGAATAACCCCACTAAAATTGCAGTTAAAAAGACTTTTTGGAGACACGTAATGGGTAGAATCATTGGTATCGACTTAGGTACAACGAATTCATGTGTCGCGGTTCTAGACGGCGACAAACCTCGCGTTATTGAAAACGCTGAAGGCGATCGTACTACGCCTTCCATCATTGCTTATGCGAACGATGGAGAAACACTGGTTGGTCAACCTGCGAAACGTCAGGCTGTTACCAATCCTGCAAATACCTTATTTGCAATCAAACGCCTTATAGGCCGCCGCTTTGAAGACAAAGAAGTACAGCGCGATATTGATATCATGCCGTACAAAATTGTGAAAGCAGACAATGGCGATGCATGGGTAGAAGCAAAAAATTCAAAAATGGCACCTCCTCAGATTTCTGCTGAAGTTCTGAAGAAAATGAAGAAAACGGCAGAAGATTATCTGGGCGAGGAAGTGACAGCGGCTGTTATTACTGTACCTGCTTACTTTAACGATTCTCAGCGTCAGGCGACAAAAGATGCCGGTAGAATTGCAGGCCTTGAGGTTAAACGTATCATCAACGAGCCAACTGCTGCGGCACTGGCCTATGGTATGGATAAGAAGAAAGGCGATAACGTCATCGCGGTATACGATTTAGGTGGTGGTACTTTTGATATCTCAATTATTGAAATTGATGAAGTTGATGGTGAGCATACCTTCGAAGTACTTGCTACTAACGGTGACACCCATTTAGGTGGTGAAGATTTTGATAACCGCATTATCACTTATCTGGTTGATGAATTTAAGAAAGACCAGGGTATGGATTTGCGCAAAGATCCGCTTGCAATGCAACGTCTGAAAGAAGCGGGTGAAAAAGCGAAAATCGAGTTGTCTTCAGCGCAACAAACGGAAGTGAATTTACCGTATATTACCGCAGACGCTTCTGGCCCTAAACACCTTGCTATCAAAGTGACTCGCGCCAAGCTTGAGTCCTTGGTTGAAGATATGGTGAAAGAAACCCTTGAGCCAGTGAAAAAAGCGCTTGCTGATGCGGATCTTTCTGTTAGCGACATTCAGGATATTATTCTGGTTGGCGGTCAAACGCGTATGCCTCTGGTACAAAAGTATGTTACCGAATTCTTTGGCAAAGAACCGCGTAAAGACGTAAACCCTGATGAAGCGGTGGCGGTTGGCGCTGCTATTCAAGGTGGTGTTTTGGCTGGTGACGTGAAAGATGTGCTGTTACTGGATGTTTCCCCGTTGTCTCTGGGTATCGAGACCATGGGAGGTGTAATGACTGTGTTGATCGAGAAAAACACTACTATTCCGACCAAGAAGTCGCAAACCTTCTCAACAGCGGAAGATAACCAGTCAGCAGTAACGGTTCACGTGTTACAGGGTGAACGTAAGCAGGCGCAAGGCAACAAGTCGCTGGGTCAGTTTAACCTCGAAGGCATTCGTCCTGCCGCGCGCGGTGTGCCGCAAATCGAAGTGACATTCGATATTGATGCTGACGGTATTTTGCATGTATCTGCAAAAGATAAAGATACCGGTAAAGAGCAGAAAATTACCATTAAAGCCTCTTCAGGTCTGAGCGATGAAGAAGTGGAAAAAATGGTAGCTGATGCCGAAGCCAATAAAGACTCAGACAAGAAGTTTGAGGAACTGGTGCAAACCCGTAACCAGGCTGACGGTATGATTCACGCCACTCGCAAGCAGTTAACTGAAGTCGGTGATGCGTTAAGTGCTGACGACAGAGCGCCTATCGAGTCTGCTTTGAGCGCGCTTGAAACTGCGGTAAAAGGTGAAGATAAAGCCGAAATTGAAGCGAAAACTCAGGAGCTTGTTCAAGCGTCCAGTAAGTTGATGGAAGCCGCGCAGGCGAAGAGCGGACAAGCAGGTGGTGCCGAAGGCCAGCCTCAAGACGGCGGCAAAGCAGGCGATGACGTTGTTGACGCTGAGTTTGAAGAAGTCAAAGACGACGAGAAAAAGTAAGCTGTAGTCAGCATAACCCGGCGGTCGGCCGCCGGGGTTGTTCAACAGTGCAGGCGCAGCAGGAAATCTTGTTGCGCCTTTGTTGTGTTAACGTACGGTGCACAACAGTATTCAGGAAAGTGTAGAGTGTGTGATACGTCAGGCACTTGAAGTAAAAAGTAGGAAAAGCAAGCGATATGTCGAAACGTGACTACTACGAAGTGCTAGGAATTGATAGAAGTGCCAGTGAAAAGGACGTCAAAAAGGCGTATAAAAAACTGGCAATGAAATATCATCCTGACCGCACTCAAGGTGATAAAGCCTTGGAAGAAAAATTCAAGGAAATCCAGGAAGCATATGAAGTCCTGACAGATTCGCAGAAGCGCGCGGCGTATGATCAGTATGGTCATGCCGGCGTTGATCCCAATCGTGGTGGCGGTTTTGGTGGAGGAAATGCGGATTTCGGAGATATCTTCGGTGACGTTTTTGGCGATATTTTTGGTGGCGGCGGTGGTCGCGGTAGGCAATCAAGAGGCAGACAGGGTGCCGATTTACGCTATAACCTTGAGCTAAGTCTCGAAGAAGCTGTACGCGGTAAAGATGTCGAAATTCGTGTACCCACTTTAGTGGAATGTGACGAATGCCACGGCTCCGGAGCCAAGAAGGGAACCTCTCCCACAACCTGTCCGACTTGTCATGGCAATGGTCAGGTACAGATGCGTCAGGGCTTTTTTGCTGTACAGCAAACCTGTCCGACCTGTTCGGGGCGTGGAAAAATTATCAGCGACCCTTGTACGAAGTGCCGGGGACATGGGCGTACCGAAAAAACCAAAACATTATCAGTCAAGATTCCAGCGGGTGTGGATACCGGCGACAGGATCCGCTTAAGCGGAGAAGGGGAAGCCGGAGAAGCTGGCGCACCGGCGGGCGATTTGTATGTTCAGGTGCATGTGCGTGAACATAAAATTTTCACCCGAGACGGGAATAACCTTTATTGTGAGGTTCCGCTCAGTTTCACCACTGCGGCGTTAGGTGGCGAATTGCAGGTTCCTACACTTGACGGTAAGGTGAAACTTAAAGTCAGTCCGGAAACGCAAACCGGGCGTATGTTTAGGTTGCGCGGTAAAGGTGTCAAATCTGTCCGCACCGGGGCAACAGGCGACCTGATGTGTAAAGTCGTTGTGGAAACTCCCGTCAATCTTTCCACTCGGCAAAAGGAGCTGCTCAGAGAGCTTGATGACTCCATGGGCGGAGAGACGGCTAAACATCGTCCCAAGGAACAAGGTTTCTTTGACGGGGTCAAAAAGTTTTTTGACGACCTGACGAATTAGAATTTAAGCCCTCCTTTTGGAGGGCTTGTCGTTTATAAAGTTATAATGCAGGATAAAATCAAGCTGAATAACGAGTTGAACGATAGGCATCGTCTATCAGTATTAAATCACACGAGTAAAATTTAAAACTAGAGCGAAAAATTCCGGCCCGCCGCTCATGAGAATAATTGTGGGCGCCAAGGGCATAAACGTCGGTATTTAACTATTTTAAGGAAAAAATTAAGATGAAGTATATGCTCAAAAGTGCAGTAGTGGCGGTTTCCTTGTTAAGTTCTTTAGCAATGGGGAACGCCATTGCGGAAGAAGCTTCTTCGCAAAAGCACGCCGAGGCAATGGTGACTTATCGTCAGTCTTTGTTCCAGTTATTGAAAAGCAACATGGGACCGCTGGGTGGCATGGCAAAAGGTGCGCTTCCTTATGATACTGAAGTAATGAAGACAAACGGAATGCGTCTTGAGCAACTTGCCGCCATGATGTCTGATTATGTGCAAGTAGATACTCGCAAGTTCGACGTTGAAACTGAAGCAAAACCCGTAATATGGGAAAAATATTCAGCATTTGAAGATAAAATTGAAGGTTTGAAGACTGCCTCAGTTAATTTACAAAAAGTTGCTGGAGAAGGGGATGAGAGCGCCTATCGTGCTGCGATTGGAAAGGTAGGTGCCGCTTGTAAAGCTTGCCATGACGATTTTAAAGAGTAATTAGCTCGCGGCGTTACCCTCACCGGGTAACACCGCAGGTAGATATCGCGAATACTTTTCAAATAATTCGAGAAGATTCTGTGAACCTATGGAGCAGGGAAGCTCCGGCAGGGCCCTCGGTTATGATTTTTACGGCGTTTCTGATAGATGATTTCTCTTTATTCGGCTTATTTGAAGCCGCAGTAACTAACCTGCCGAAAATGAAAAAGCGGCGCTTGGGCAACGCGTTTTCGTTACCTTCACGCCCCTGCGCTTAACTGATTCCATAGCCGGTTAAATTTCAAGAACATGAATACAACATTAATCTCGCTGCTCTATCTATTTTGGAGGAAGACGCGGGTCAATAATCTTATCGCTATCGACTAAATCCATAGAAAGCGCCGGATTGCGATAAAGCCGCTTTTTTAAATTGGGATAATCACAGACATCATGCTGCAATCTTTCTCCAACTACCAAGCAGCGTAATGTATTAGCGCCAGAATTCATTATGGTATGTGCCTGACCGCCCGCACGATACCCCAAAAAATCGCCCGCTTTCACTGCCAGTCTTTCATCACCCACGAGAGCTGTGGCTTCACCTTCAAGTATATACACACACTCGTCTTCAAAATGATGGACATGATACTCGGTAGTTTCGTAGCCTGGCTCAATGGCAATAATGTGAACGCCGAGTCCGGTTAGTCCCGTCAATTCGCCCAATGATTTGTTTTCTCGTACGGCTTTTGGGTTAAGGTAGTGGGTTTTCTTTTCGCCCTGAAATGTTTCAATTTCTTCTTTGGTAACAAGATATTTTTCCATTTCTTTTCCTACCTAATAATATGCGCCATCATCAACAGGGGCCGGTGGAGCAATTTCTACGGCGTAGTACACTGTTGCCGCAGAAAGAGCAATTAACAACGCTGCTAAAAGCAGTTTAGATGAAGAAATAGCTTTATCTTCAGTGGCTTTTTTCCCGTGGATCATTGAGGGTGCCAGACGTTGTTTTTTGTAGATAGCGTAAAAAATGATTGCTGCAATATGTAGAGCGATTAATGCCAACAACACATTGAATACGTTGTGATGAAGGAAGTTCATTGTGTCCTGGGTTGCCTCACTTACCGCTGAACGATAGGGGCCATCCAGAAAGACATCATCAGTTAGAAAAAGCCCGCTTACTGCCTGAGTGGCGATAAGAGCCAGCATCAAAATCACCATCCAGCCGCCTAAAGGGTTGTGTCCGGTGTGCGCCGGGGAATCTCTGTTAAACAGGTTGCACGCGTAGCGGAGCACTGTGACTGGCCCTTTTACAAAATGGCTGAAACGAGCGTAATCGGTACCAGCCAGACCCCAAAGAATACGAAAAAGAATCAACCCTAACGCGAAGTAGCCCGCGTAGAAATGCCATTGCATAGCGTCATCAAGCACTTCAGCGGTGACATATTGTACAATTAGCGTAATGACTAACAACCAGTGAAACAATCGTGTGGGGAGGTCCCAAATAAGCCGCTTTTCCATTTTTTCTGCGCTTAAAGTTAAGATACGGAATAGCGTTATCATACCGGAGTTACCTGAAGGCTCAATGTGAAAAAGAGCAAGCATGATAATTAGTCTTAGAGGTTTTCATGGCAACCAGCATCAGGCACAATGCGAGAAAATTTTCTGACGAAACAATTGAATATGAAAGTAGGTATCTTTGGTGCAAATGGCCGAATGGGACGCGTGTTAATCGAGGCGCTGCAAGAACATGAACAGGCTCAACTCACTGTGGCAACAGTGCGCGACGATTCGCCCTGGGTAGGCATGAATGTTGGTGAATTGGCGGGCATCGGTTCATTGCCAATTAAGTGCACTGCGGTATCAGAAATCAATCCTACGCAAGTGGATGTCATGATTGATTTCACATTGCCAGCGGCCTTCGACAGCAACCTCGCCTGGTGCGTCTCTCACAATATACCGGTAGTTATTGGCACAACCGGCCTTTCCGATGAACAACTATCATCGCTTAAAAATGCGGCGACGCAGATTCCCGTGGTGTTCGCTGCTAACTACAGCGTCGGTGTAAACGTCATGTTGTCACTGGTAAAGCAGGCAGCCAGAGCATTAGGGGAAACTGCCGATATAGAAATTTTAGAAGCGCATCACCGCTACAAACAGGACGCGCCATCCGGTACGGCAGTGGCTATTGGCAATGCGATTGCTGATGAACTAGGAAGAAATCTTAAGGAGTGTGCAGTTTACGGAAGAGAAGGTAAGGAGCCCCCGAGGGATCAAAAAACTATTGGCTTTGCAACTGTGAGAGGGGGAGATATTGTGGGTGAACACACCGCATTGTTTGCGGATATAGGTGAGAGGCTGGAGATAACGCACAAGGCGTCAAGCCGACTCACCTTTGGCCGCGGAGCTGTTCACGCCGCGAAGTGGCTGCATGGGAAGAAAGCCGCTTTGTATGGCATGGATAACGTTATCGGCCTTAAGCTGCAAGATTAAGCGTCATAAACAGCAGTTTCACGCTGTTTTGCAGTAAATTAGCTTGAATGAGGCGTTTTACGTATTTATCTAAATTCCAATTAGACCTTCTCTGAGGATTCCTATATACTCATTGGAATTTGCCAAAATTTCGCGTTGTTTGACTAGACAACGCTATTTTATTAGCTGCAAAGATCTGTAAACGGAGCGGAAAATTCGCGTTATATCCGTTTTTTGTGGGGTTTGAGCAGAAACCTGCTTAAACACTCGGTTATCCTTAATCTGGAGGTTGACTTGGCTAATTCTGCCCTTTTGGTGTTAGAGGATGGTTCTGTTTTTAAAGGCACTGCAATTGGTGCGCAAGGTATTGCTGTTGGAGAAGTTGTTTTTAACACTTCGATGACTGGCTACCAGGAAATTCTTACTGACCCTTCTTACGCTGAACAAATCATCACCCTTACTTATCCTCATATCGGAAATACCGGCATAAATGTAGAAGACGTTGAAGCAGACACTATTTGGTCGAAAGGCCTGGTGATCCGCGAGCTGCCTTTGATCGCCAGTAACTTTCGCCAGCAACAGTCTCTTTCTGATTACCTTAAGGCGAAAGGAGTTGTGGGAATTGCGGATATTGATACCCGTCGGCTGACGCGTATATTGCGTGATAAAGGGGCACAGAACGGCTGTATAATGTGCGTCGACGAGCTGGATGAAGCGCTAGCACTGCAAAAAGCAAAAAGTTTTCCAGGGCTGAAAGGAATGGACCTGGCGAAAGAAGTTTGTACTACAGAAATTCGCGAATGGAATGGCGGCGTCTGGAAGCTCGGCGAAGGCTATCAGACTACCCCTGATGTACCGGCCAAGTATCATGTCGTCGCGTATGATTACGGTGTTAAACATAATATTCTGCGTATGCTTGTAGCCAGGGGTTGCAAAATTACGTTAGTACCTGCGCAAACGTCTGCTCAGGACGTTATGGCGATGAACCCAGATGGGGTATTCCTGTCAAACGGACCTGGTGATCCGGAACCATGTACCTATGCTGTAGATGCGATCAAAACGCTGGTTGAGGCAAACGTACCTGTGTTTGGAATTTGCTTAGGACATCAGTTGCTCGCTTTAGCCAGTGGCGCGAAAACAGTAAAAATGAAGTTTGGTCATCATGGTGGTAATCACCCGGTCAAAGATCTAAAGAAAAACGTCGTTATGATTACTAGCCAGAACCATGGGTTCGCGGTAGATGAAACTTCGCTGCCTGATAATCTGGAAATTACCCATATTTCTCTGTTCGATAAATCGTTACAAGGTATTCATCGTAAAGACAAACCGGCGTTTAGTTTTCAGGGACACCCAGAGGCAAGTCCCGGACCACACGAAGCGGCGGATCTCTTCGATCACTTCATTGAACTTATCGACCAATCAAAGCAGTAGGAACTAGCCTTTTATGCCAAAACGTACCGACCTAAAAAGTATTCTTATCCTGGGTGCTGGCCCTATCGTGATTGGTCAGGCCTGTGAGTTCGACTATTCCGGCGCGCAGGCGTGTAAGGCGCTGCGGGAGGAAGGGTATCGCGTCATTCTGGTAAATTCAAACCCAGCGACTATCATGACCGATCCGGAGATGGCGGATGCCACCTACATCGAGCCAATCCACTGGGAAGCGGTTCGTAAAATTATTGAAAAAGAACGCCCTGATGCTATTTTGCCTACCATGGGCGGACAAACCGCGTTGAACTGTGCGCTGGATCTGAACCGGGAAGGCGTGCTCGATGAATTCGGCGTGGAACTTATTGGCGCCACTGCGGATGCCATTGATAAAGCGGAAGATCGCGAGCGCTTTGACAAAGCGATGAAATCGATTGGGCTGGAATGTCCACGTGCTGAAATCGCTCACAGTATGGAGCAGGCACACGACGTACTTAGTCGTATTGGTTTTCCCTGTATTATTCGTCCTTCCTTCACCATGGGCGGAAGCGGCGGAGGTATCGCCTATAACATAGATGAATTCAACGAGATATGTCACCGCGGACTCGATCTTTCTCCTACCAACGAGTTGTTAATAGATGAATCGTTAATTGGCTGGAAAGAGTACGAAATGGAAGTGGTTCGCGATAAAGCGGACAACTGCATTATTGTGTGTACCATAGAAAACTTTGATCCTATGGGCGTGCACACCGGCGATTCTATTACCGTAGCGCCCGCGCAAACTCTCACCGATAAAGAATTCCAGATTATGCGAAATGCGGCGATGGCCGTATTGCGGGAAATTGGAGTGGAAACCGGCGGTTCGAACGTACAGTTTGGTGTCGATCCCGATACAGGCCGCATGGTAATTATCGAGATGAACCCGCGTGTGTCGCGTTCTTCAGCACTGGCATCAAAAGCTACAGGCTTCCCGATTGCGAAAGTTGCGGCTAAACTGGCTATTGGCTACACCTTAGATGAACTGGCTAACGACATTACCGGGGGCTTAACTCCGGCTTCCTTCGAACCGTCTATCGACTATGTGGTTACCAAAATACCACGCTTCAACTTTGAAAAATTTGCTGGCGCAAACGATCGGCTCACCACGCAGATGAAATCTGTAGGTGAAGTGATGGCAATAGGCCGTAATCAGCAGGAATCGTTACAAAAAGCGTTACGTGGTTTAGAGGTTAACGCAACGGGCTTAAATCCGCTGGTGAACCTGGAAGATAGCGAAGCGCGCAATAAAATAGTTTATGAACTTCGGCAACCGGGTGCTGAGCGTATCTGGTATATTGCTGATGCCTTTAGACTAGGCATGACAGTAGACGAAATTTTCTCTCTTACCAACATTGACCGCTGGTACCTTGTACAAATTGAAGAACTGGTGCAACTTGAAGAACAGGTAGCGCACGAGGGAATAAGTAGTCTTGATGCTGAGATGATGCGCAAGTTGAAGCGTAAAGGGTTCTCTGACGCCCGGCTGGCAGAATTGACGAAAGTCGCAGAAAGCGATGTGCGGGACGTCCGACGTAAGTTTGGCATTCACCCAGTGTATAAACGGGTTGATACCTGTGCCGCTGAATTTTCGACCAGTACCGCATATATGTATTCCACCTACGATGAAGAATGTGAAGCTGAACCTTCAGATCGCGATAAAATTATGGTGTTAGGTGGCGGGCCAAACCGGATCGGGCAAGGAATCGAATTTGATTATTGCTGCGTTCACGCTGCACTTTCCATGCGCGAAGATGGTTACGAAACTATTATGGTTAACTGTAACCCTGAGACAGTTTCTACCGACTATGATACGTCTGACCGGCTGTATTTTGAACCTGTCACACTGGAAGACGTGCTGGAAATCTGCGAAAAAGAAAAGCCTAAAGGTGTCATTGTTCAATATGGTGGGCAAACGCCGCTGAAGCTGGCGCGAGCGTTGGAAGCGAATGGGGTGCCGATTATCGGTACATCACCTGATGCCATTGACCGCGCTGAAGACCGCGAACGCTTTCAGCAAATGGTTACCAAGCTTAATCTTAAACAGCCTGCTAATGCCACTGTAACGAATATGGATCAAGCGCTGGCGAAGGCGGAAGGCATCGGGTTTCCGTTAGTGGTTCGCCCTTCTTATGTTCTTGGCGGGCGGGCAATGGAGATTGTCTACGACTTAAAAGACTTAAAACGTTATTTGACAGAAGCCGTAAAAGTTTCTAACGATGCGCCGGTGCTGCTAGACCGCTTCTTGGACGATGCTATCGAGGTTGACATTGATGCTATCTGTGACGGCAAAGATGTGCTGATTGGCGGGATCATGGAGCATATTGAGCAAGCTGGCGTGCATTCCGGCGATTCAGCCTGTTCTTTACCACCGCATTCTCTGTCTAAAGCCATACAAGATAAAATGCGTGAGCAGGTTCGGGCCATGGCATTGGAGCTTGGTGTAGTCGGCCTGATGAATACGCAGTTCGCTATAAAAGATGGCGAAGTGTATTTGATTGAGGTCAACCCGCGCGCTGCCAGAACTGTGCCTTTTGTGTCTAAAGCGACAGGTGTACAACTTGCCAAAGTTGCCGCACGAGTTATGGCTGGAGTTAGCCTGAAAGAGCAGGGCATTACTGAAGAAGTCATTCCACCCTTTTTCTCAGTAAAAGAAGTAGTACTTCCTTTTGCCAAGTTTCAAGGTGTCGATCCATTGCTTGGTCCTGAGATGCGTTCGACGGGCGAAGTGATGGGTGTGGGTGATACCTTTGAAGAAGCCTATGCGAAAGCTAACCTGGGCGCTGGTGCTCCATTGCCGAAGTCCGGTAAGGCGCTGCTATCTGTCAGACAAACCGATAAAAACCGCATAATTGAGTTAGCAAAAACTTTGGTCGATAATGGCTTCACTATTGAGTGTACGCGCGGTACGGCAACAACATTGTACGATGCAGGCATTGCCAGTTCGGTGGTGAACAAGCTGTCTGAAGGGCGTCCTAACATTGTTGATGCTATTAAAAATGGTGAGTACAACTACATTATTAATACCACTGAAGGCCGTCAGGCGATTACCGATTCAGTTTATATACGCCGGGAAGCGCTGTTAAACAAGGTAACTTATACCACAACCATGAACGCCGCCTTTGCCACGGTTAGAGCGAAATCTGCCGATGATCGTAACAAAGTGACGTCTGTTCAGGAGCTTCACGCTCGTATTAAACAATGATGACAATAGACAGGATACGAGGTATCCTGTCTGCAACCATGTCAAAAATGTGCGCCTGATTGGCGCACTTTTTTTGAGCATTTCAAGAGCCAAATTTTAGAGTAAGTGAGACGACATTCATGAGTCAGTACCCAATGACAGCTCGTGGTGCGGAGTTATTGCGCGCTGAGCTAAATGAACTCAAATCTGTAACACGCCCGCGAATTATTCAGGCCATTGCTGAAGCCCGTGAACACGGTGATCTAAAAGAAAATGCGGAGTATCATGCTGCCCGGGAACAACAAAGTTTTTGTGAAGGGCGCATTCAGGATATTGAAGGCAAACTATCCAACGCACAAATTATCGATGTCACCAAGATGGACAACACAGGTAAGGTCATTTTTGGCACCACGGTTACCATTATGAACCTGGAAAACGAAAAAGAAACGACATACCGAATTGTGGGTGATGATGAAGCGGATATTAAAAGTAATCTGATTTCAGTGAATTCACCTATTGCCCGTGGTTTGATTGGAAAAGAGATAGACGATATTGTAAATATTCAAACGCCATCAGGTCCGGTTGAATACGAAATTACTGAGGTTGAATATATTTGACCTCGTCGGGTGAGCATCAGTCTCACCCTTCATTTTATTTGTTACGAACTTCAGATTTACCACCTATCTCGCCACAGGAGTAGGGCATGGCTCACCGAATCGCAATTGTGTTGGCCACATTATTCACACTGGCATCGTGCGCTACCTTCGTGGCTCGGGAAATTGAATCTTCTTCAAACCCCTATACTTTTTCTACCAGCGAATCTTTTGAAAAATTAGCCGAAACCCTTCTTACTTTTGATAAGCAGTATTGCAGCGACACGTGGTTATATTGCTTTTCCTATTTTTATGGGGCCCCACAGCCCCTTAGCGAAAGCGACTTATCCTTTAGCGTAAGTCTGACTAACCCCGCTACCATGACATTTGATAAGTCGTTAACGTTAATATCTTCTGCCGTCCCCCGGTTTGAGGGAACGGTGATGTTATTGCATGGGTTTGGCGCGGATAAAGAAGAAATGCGTTATGCGGCAACATATTTCCAGTTACTTGGCTTTCACGTTCTTGTACCCGGCTTGTTTGGCCGGGACGCAGCTTCGCCGCCGCTGAGTTACGGAGTGAAGGATGCCGAACTTCTTACTGAATTTCTTGATAATCAGCGTGATACGGTCACTCAACCTCTGATAGTCGTCGGACATTCGATGGGCGCGCTGGCAGCGGTTAAAACCGCTACCTTGAGTAACCAAATCAGCGGGCTGATTCTGCTTTCTCCTATGAATCGATTTGACATAGCCACGGTAGGTGTGGCGATGTCTTTTCGGCCATGGACAAGCTTATTGATACCTGATTTCTCATTAAAAGAGGGGGCAAAAATTGCTTTGTCTAATGCAGGTGTGGACATAGAACAAACCGACATGTTCGACGACCTGTCCTCACTAACGTTGCCAATTCTTGTCTACGGTGGCCGCAAAGATACCATCAGTAATATTAATGAGGCTGCTCAATGGAATATGCCCAATGTAACGCGACATGTGGTAAAAAGTGAGAATCACATGTCCACGCCGGTAATAGATAATCTTGAGCACCGGGCTATTAGCACCTGGATTTCAGCCAATATTGAACCCGCCGTGTACCTCAATACCGGAGATATCAGTGAGTATAACCAAACAGACTCTTTCGAGGAGAAGTGAAATGACAGACGTACCTCAGCAACGGGAAATAGAAACTGTCACTACACGGAAGGTTTACCAAAATAAATGGATGACCTTGCGGGAGGATGAAATTAGGCGGCAGAGCGGTGCGAAAGGCTTGTATTCGGTAGTTGAGAAGCCCGATTTCACCATTATTATTCCGATAGAGAGAAACGACATTTATATGGTAGAGCAATACCGCTACCCAATAAATGAACGTCAGCTGGAATTTCCTCAAGGTGCTTGGGAAGAGAAGCCGGATGCCTCGCCGGAAGCTTTAGCTGCTGGTGAATTGCGCGAAGAAACCGGTTTTATTGCCGATGAGCTTATTCACGTCGGATACCAGTATTTAGCGTACGGGTTCTGTAATCAGGGGTATCATATCTGGGTGGCGCGGGGTCTGACGATGACGCAAAGAAATCTGGATCCCGAAGAAGAAGGATTAGTTACGCATAAGCTGTCAATTCAGCAATTGGAACAGCGAATAAAAGCGGGTGAAATAAAAGATGCTACGTCATGCAATGCATTTGGGTTAGCGCGTCTGAAAGGGCTTATCTAACCGCACATTGAAAAATTGTTCTTATTCAGGCAAACGCATCTCACCTGCGCGTGAAACCTGTAAAAGTAGCTTAATGGCGATTGAAGTGGAAAGACATTATCATGGTAAATAAAGAATATGCGGGCTTCTGGATCCGCTTTACCGCGGTCTGCATAGATATGCTACTGCTTTCTGTTTTCACAGCTCTACCTCTTACACTTATTTACGGCACTCGCTATTGGAGCGGGGAAGCCGCTTATTATGGTGTGTGGGATGGCATTATTTCTTATGTTGTTCCCGTTCTGCTAACGCTATGGTTTTGGCAACGTTTTCTCGGCACTCCAGGAAAAATGATATTAAAGTTAAAGATTGTGGATGAAAAAACCGGTAAGAAAATGACCCTGCGCCAGTCAATAGGCCGCTACTTCGCTTACATTCCAGCAACCGTTCCCTTGTTCTTGGGATTCTTTTGGATTGGGTGGGACAAGAAGAAGCAGGGACTTCATGATCATCTCGCTGGTACCGCTGTGATTCGAGAACACCATCCTCGAAAATCTGTTCTGGAATCTCCTTCTATTAAGCATTTACCTTAGTGTTCGCAACGGTTCTGAGCCCGGGATAAGCCGCGCCTTTACTGTCATCATTGTAGTGTCTACGTTGTAGCTCTTTCAAGCCGTAGACCCCTACGTAGGTAATCGCGCAATATACTAAAATAGCTGACTGAGGTAGTTAGAAGCTAAGAATAAACAAACGGCGCCCAAGGCGCCGTTTGTAATGCGTATGGACTATTATTTGTTTTCTAATAGTCGGCTGCTACCAATTTCAATTTGGCGAGGCTTTTTGGCCTCAGGGATAACGCGCTCCAGATCAATGTGAAGTAAACCGTTTTCCATATCTGCGGCTAACACTTTCACGTGATCACCCAACTGGAATTTACGTTCGAAGTTACGTTCGGAAATACCTTTGTGAAGAAACTTACGTTCGTCAGCTTTCTTCTCCTCACCGTTTTTCGTACCTGTGATATTAAGTGTATTTTCCTGAACTTCAATCGTTACATCATCTTTGCTGAAACCCGCAATCGCCATAGTAATTCGGTATTTATCATCGGCTAATAACTCGATATTGTAAGGCGGATAAGTGCTTTGCTTTTCCGCGCGAGTTGCTGCATCAATTAACGATGCAAGATGATCAGAACCGATAAATGAACGATAAAGGGGAGAAAGATCGATAGTACGCATAGTCATATCCTCAAAATATTAAGCAACATGTTATAAAATGGCCCCGACGAACGGCGGCATTGTTGTCGGCCTTGCTATGAAGCACCGACAATCCATATATAGGTATTGCTTAAATGTCTTTCAAGAGAAAAAACTGATTTTTTTTCACATAGCGAGAGATTTTATAATCCGGCCTTTTTTCATCACCATACCTACGTTTTCCATCAACGACATATCTTCCATCGGATTACCTTTTACCGCTACAATATCGGCTAACTTTCCGGGCTTCACACTGCCTAGCGAATCCTGTTGTTTCAGTAAGGTGGCCGAGTTGATGGTTGCTGCTTGAATTGCTTGCATGGGTGTCATGCCAAATTTCACCATTCGTGCAAATTGTTTAGGGTTATCGCCATGAGGATAAACACCTGCATCAGAGCCAAATACCAGCTTTATACCAGCGTCGACAGCCTTACGAAAGTTCTCTCGTTGCTGAGAGCCGACAAGGCGTTCTTTCGCCAGACTTTCTTCTAAAATGCCCGCCTTTTCTCCTTCGTTGAGTATATATTCAGTAACATAGACATCCATAGAGAAGTACGTTCCTTTGTCTAATGCCATCTTAATGGCTTCATCATCCAACAAACTTACATGTTCCACCGAATCAACCCCTGCACGAATAGCATCTTTAATTCCCGACGTGCCGTGTGCATGGGTTGCCACCGTTAAGCCGCGCAAGTGTGCTTCTTCTACAAGTGCTTTCATTTCCTCCAGAGAATATTGTTGTGCACCTACCTTTGTACCCTTAGAAAGTACGCCACCTGTGGCGCAAAACTTTATGACGGTTGCCCCATATTTAATATTCCTGCGCACCATTTTTCTGATTTCCCACGGTCCGTCTGCTACACCTTCGCCGGTATCGTGGAACTCGTAAGGCAGCAGGTTATTATCGCAGTGACCGCCGGTAACTCCCAAAGCGGGGCCGGATACGAACATTCTGGGCCCGGCAATATCGTTATTATTAATGGCATCGCGAAGCGCAACGTCGGCGAAGCCTGGGGCGCCTACATTGCGTACCGTGGTAAAACCTGCCATTAAGGTTAGCTGAGCATTTTTGACGCCGTTAATCGTGGCGCGAGGAAGTGAAACTGCCAAACTTCTGTAGCCGTGATCGGTGGCGTTACTGGTTAAATGAACGTGCATATCCATGAGGCCCGGCATAAGCGTATGATCGCCAAGCGCGATTAATTCGGCGTTTGGGGGAATTACGACCTCCTTTGCGGTTCCTGCAGCAATAATTTTATCATCTTCTACGATGACCACTGCGTTCTTCACAAGGTTACCGCCTTCCACATCCACCAAACGATCGGCGGTGAGAACTGTGGTTTTAGCTAAGGCGCTTGAAGTTACGCCGAGGAAGAGTAGCATCATTAACCGCTTCATTGGTTTTCCTTTCTTCATCAGTAATTAGAGGGGAAATTTTTTCGTACTTTAACAACGCATTTTCACTGCGGTACAGTGCATATGCGGTAAGTGTAAGGATCTCTCGGGTTAAGCTAATAGTACTTAGGGCCGTTTCAGCTTGCGCGTCTTTTTAAGTAAAGCGCAATGAGAGCAAGCATTGAAGTCAACATCACGACAGCGTAGTCGCCCCAGTAGCGGTAAGGGGTGAAACCGCGTGTAGTTATCACTGGTGAACGAAGGCTACCGGCTTCAAACTGCGGTAAGCGAGACGTAATGTTACCGCGAAAATCTATAAATGCGGTAATGCCGTTATTGGTGGCGCGCAGTACCGGTCGGCCAAACTCCTTCGCGCGCATTCGAGCGATTTCAAGATGCTGGGCAGGGCCATGTGAATGCCCGAACCACGCATCATTGCTCACCGTCAATATCATATCGGTGTTCTCATGTAAGTTGGCAGCAACCTGGTGGGGAAAAGCAATTTCAAAACAGATAGCAGGGGCCAGATAAATTCCATTGGCTATTAGATTGGTTTGTTGATATCCGCCCCGCGAAAACGACGACATAGGAAGGTCGAATAACGGCGCCAGTGGTCTGAGCAAATCTTCAAAAGGTACAAATTCACCGATAGGCAGAAGATGATGCTTAGAATAACGGTTATTGTGAAAATAAGAATAATCGCCGAATTCATCACTACGATGTTTTTTGCCCAGGACAATCAGGTTGTTCCAAGCCTCACTGGACTCCCAGTTGAAATTTACAATACCAGTAATTAAAGCGGTATTATGCTCTACCGCTTGCTCGTTCAGGTCGGTAAGAAAAGGCGTCGCTAGATTTTCAAGCTTGGGTACCGCGGCTTCTGGCCACAGGATCAGATCGGCATCCCATAACGGAGCGGTGAGGTTCTGATATTTCTGCATTGTGGGTTCATCATGTTCAGGAACCCAGCGTAAAGACTGCTGAATGTTTCCTTGTACCATTGCCACCTGGTACTGCTTATCACGGACAACCCAATTGTATTGATTAACTGCCCAACCGCTGCTAAACGCAATAAAGTAAATGGCAACTAACGCAGGCCAGCGTTGAAACAGAGGCAAAACAGCGACGGCGCTGGCAAGCAAAATTACCAGCGCGGTCACGCCGGTCTCTCCAATAACGGGCAACCAGCCATTTAGCGGGCTGTCAATTTGACTATATCCTAAAGACAACCATGGAAAACCGCTTAACATCCAGCTTCTTACCCATTCCAGAAGCATCCAGAAGAAAGGCATAGCCAACGGCCAAAGCCGGCTGGGGAAAAAACGTTTTGTAAAATAGAAAGCAAGTGCTGGATAAATGGACAAATAAGCGCAAAGCAATGCCATTGCGCCCACCGATGCAATTAATGGCAGGCCTCCAAAATCGGCAATACTGACGTGGACCCAGGAAATGCCTGCGCCAAACCAGCCAAGGCCAAAAAGCCAGCCGCAAAGAAAACCCTTGCCCGGCGTTCGCAATAACTGCCGCACGGCAACTGCCACTGCAAGAAAGGTTACAGGCCACGCAGAAAAGGGAGCAAAAGCAAATGTGAGGCTGGCGCCACTTAACAGCACCAACAAATACGGGATCATGCCTTTCAGCGCCAGTTACTCCAAAGAAGGAATGGTGACTTTGAGCTGCAACAACCGACGCTTATCCGAATTTGAGATTTTAAAATGGATGTCGCCAATAACGATTTCATCATTTGTTGAAGGCATATGACCAAACGCTTTTAACACAATGCCGCCAATGGTATCTGCTTCTTCTTCACTAAACTGGGTTTCAAAGAAGGTATTGAAATCTTCCACTGGGGTTAACGCTTTAACCGAATAGGTATATTTATTTAGTGGGCGGATATCGTCGGTGCCGTCGTCTTCGGTATCGTATTCATCTTCAATTTCACCAACAATCAACTCTAATATATCTTCAATTGTAACCAGTCCTGACACACCGCCATATTCGTCAACTACGATAGCCATATGATAACGCTGTTGCCGGAATTCTTTTAAAAGGACATCCACACGTTTACTTTCAGGCACAATCACTGCGGGGCGAATAACCTGCCGTAGCTGAAAATCGGTATCAGAATTAAACATGAAGTTGAGCAAATCTTTGGCAAGCAGAATGCCTTCAATATGATCTTTATCTTCACTGATGACAGGAAAACGGGAGTGAGCGGTTTCGAGCATCATTGGCAGAAATTCTTCGAGCTTCTGGTTAATGTCGATAGTCGTCATTTGCGCTCGCGGGATCATAATATCCCTGACCCGCATTTCATTGACTCCAATAACCCCTTCAATCATTTCTCGGGTTTGGGGATCAATGACCTCTCTTAATTCGGCGTCAGTAATGACATCGACCAAATCTTCTTTACTTCTCGGCTCTCCAGAAAAAGTCAGGCGCATTTTTTCAAACCAACTTTTGCTCGAAGAGCCGTTGGTAGAGTGGGGGTTATCGTCGCTCATAGTATCCGTTTAATTATTCGTTCAACAGCAACGTTAATGCTCTTGATAAGGGTCGTCAATCCCTAATTGTGACAAAATAGCAATTTCCAAAGCTTCCATTTCCTCGGCATCGGCATCTTCAATATGATCATAGCCCAGTAAATGTAACAGGCCGTGGATTATCATATGTGCATAATGATTGTCGGTGTCCTTGTTTTGCTCCTGCGCTTCTCTCAAAATAACCGGCGCGCAAACTACTAGATCGCCCAGTAGGTTTAATTCAACACCCGGCGGGCATTCAAAAGGAAACGACAATACATTCGTCGATTTATCTTTATTGCGGTATTGAAAGTTAAGCGACTGCGACTCTTCTTCATCAACAATGCGAACAGTAAACTCCAGATCTTGCAGATTAAGGGCCGCAAACGCGCAGTCGGCCCAGGTTTGTAAATCATCGAAAGCGGGTACGGCAGCAAGCGCTTCATCTGGCTGTTCATACGCCTGCTGCAGATCAATAATGGCGGTCACGAACTGGAGTTGTTCTTATTTTCGTCGTTATTCGATTGGTTGGCCTGTGCATTTTCGCGCAGTGCTTCCTCTTTCTTCGCAAGGCGGAGCTTTTCCTGTTCAGCATCGTAGGCTTCATACGCTTGAACGATTCGCGCCACAACCGGGTGACGAACCACATCGTTAGCCGTAAAGAAATTAAAAGAGATATCCGGCACCTTATTCAGCACATCAATACTGTGACGTAAGCCCGAGCGCACACCGCGAGGTAAATCTACCTGAGTAATGTCGCCGGTGATGACCGCTTTTGAATTAAAGCCAATACGGGTAAGGAACATCTTCATCTGCTCTACCGTTGTATTCTGACTTTCATCCAGAATAATGAAGGCATCGTTAAGCGTACGCCCACGCATATAAGCAAGTGGTGCCACTTCGATAACATTCCGCTCGATAAGCTTTTCAACTTTCTCAAATCCGAGCATTTCAAATAATGCATCGTAAAGAGGGCGTAAATACGGGTCGACTTTCTGCGAAAGATCTCCAGGTAGAAACCCCAGCTTTTCGCCTGCTTCAACTGCCGGACGGGTTAGGAGAATTCTGCGAATTTCCTGTCTTTCAAGAGCATCTACTGCGCAGGCAACAGCCAAATACGTTTTACCGGTTCCGGCGGGGCCGATACCAAAGCTGATATCATGATTTACAATGTTCGCAACATACTGGCCCTGATTGGGATTGCGAGGCTTGATGACACCACGTTTGGTTTTTATCGTGACTTCTTTTGCGTAGGGAGAGGATTCCTCTCTTTCCAGGCACCTGGCTTCTTGAATAGCCAAATGCACCTGCTCGGAACTTAAGCTGGGAATCACTCCTTTAACGGGCTGAGTTTCAATGTACAATAGCTTGAGTAGTTCCGCCGCGCCGTTGGCTTGTTGTGCATCGCCCAATACTTTAAAAGCGTTGTTGCGGTAGGTAATCTCCACCCCCAAACGGCGTTCAATTTGCTTGATATTATCATCAAACGGGCCGCACAGGCTGGATAAACGTTTATTGTCTTCAGGTTCTAGGGCTATTTCGTTGCTGACCAATGTACTCAAGTTTCTACTATCCTCGCAAAAAAATTAGGCGGTGGGAAGGAACTGGTTAACACCTAATGTGTTTGCCTGCTCCATCTTATGCTTTGCCATAATAGATTGGGGCGAAACTGCCACACGCAACCCCATTTCACTTTCCCGGCGAACTACGTCACCGCGCAGGGAATTGGCAAATACATCTGTAATTCTGACATCGAGGAATTCCCCAATCATATCGGGAGTGCCTTCGAAATTTACCACACGATTATTTTCAGTACGACCAGACAGCTCCATTGGGTTCTTTTTAGAAGGGCCTTCAACCAGAATTCGTTGCTCAGTGCCGACCATGTTGCGGGCAATGCGAAGTGCCTGTTGGTTAATCCTTTGCTGTAATAAATACAGACGCTGCTTTTTCGTGTCTTCAGTAACATCATCTACTGCATCGGCAGCCGGCGTACCCGGGCGCGCACTATAGATGAAACTAAAGCTGAGATCATAGTCAATCGCTTGAATCAAATCCATGGTGGCTTCAAAATCGGTATCGGTTTCACCGGGAAAGCCAATAATAAAGTCGGAAGACATACTGATATTTGGACGCACTTTTCGCAACTTGCGAATCTTTGATTTATATTCAAGTGCGGTATGGCCGCGCTTCATCAGGTTCAATATACGATCGGATCCGCTTTGTACCGGTAGATGAAGATGATCTACCAGTTCGGGAATACTGGCATACGCATCAATAATATCGTCCGTGAACTCTACCGGATGCGATGTGGTATAACGAATGCGATCGATGCCATCAATAGCGGATACAAGTTCGAGTAATTCTGCAAAACGGCAAATGGTACCGTCGTAGTGTTCACCACGAAAGGCGTTTACGTTTTGCCCTAACAGATTCACTTCACGCACGCCCTGCTCGGCGAGCTGGGCAATTTCTAACAGTACGTCATCTACGGGCCGGCTGACTTCTTCACCCCGCGTGTAAGGTACTACGCAGAAACTACAGTATTTTGAGCAGCCTTCCATAATCGAAACAAATGCAGTGGGTCCTTCAGCGCGAGGACTAGGTAAACGATCAAACTTCTCGATTTCCGGGAAGCTGATATCAACCACTGCTTTCTCACCATTTTTGATCTGATTGATCATTTCCGGTAGACGATGCAATGTTTGCGGTCCAAAAACCAAATCGACAAAGGGCGCGCGCTGACGGATAACGTCACCTTCCTGTGATGCAACACAGCCGCCGACACCAATAATAAGATCAGGTTTATTCTTTTTGAGATTTTTCCAGCGCCCTAATTGGTGAAATACCTTTTCCTGTGCCTTTTCACGAATGGAACAGGTGTTCAGTAGAATCACATCTGCGTCTTCCGGCTCTTGGGCCAGCGCGTATCCATGCGTGGAATCCAGCAGGTCAGCCATTTTTTCCGAGTCATACTCGTTCATTTGACAGCCCCAGGTCTTGATATACAGCTTCTTAGTCATAGCAGCGACATTATTACCCTAGTAAGCCAGCACCGGGAAAAGGACGTAAGACAGCGTCCGGACGAAACCCTGGTTTCGAAAAGGTTGAGCACGTGCTGGTCGATGTTCAAAATAGCTGCATATTTTACCTGTTCTCGCACGCTTTGCCCAGCGATTACTTGTGCCATTCAGCAGCGTTTGAACCATAACTATGATGGGTACCGGCGGCTTAGCGGCCCAAAGGCTTAGCCAACGGTGCTAAAGTGATCTATCACAAAAGAAGTAACGGTATTCATGACAGCGCAATCAGCTTTGCGTCATAATGACGCATTACGCGCGGGAGAAGCTATGTACGATTTTTGTATTAACGGTGGGGGAATGGTCGGTGCTGCATTAGCAGCGGGATTAGTCCAGCAGGGGTATCACGTGGCGGTGATTGAGAAGGCGATGCCGCAGGGGCATTCTCCTGAGCAACCGCCAGATCTGCGTGTTTCTGCTATCAATATGGCCTCGGTAAAATTATTACGGGAAGTCGGTGCCTGGACACATATTCAGCAAACGCGGCTGCGCGCATACGATAAATTGTCGGTGTGGGAGTCGCCTGAGAGCCGAACCGATTTTTCCGCCGCATCGGTAAATGAACCTCAGTTAGGCTATTTTGTCGAAAATCGTCTCATCCAGCTAGGTTGTTATCAAGCCGCAAAACACGCAGAGAATCTCAGTTGGATCACCGGCGCAAAGATAGACGGGTGCCGCGTTGTTCCTCATTCGCACTGCGAGATTACCCTGGATAACGGACATTCCCTTACGGCCAAATGGTTAGTTGGGGCCGACGGTGCCCGTTCGCTGGTCAGACAGCAAGCAGCAATTGGTCATTCCGGGTGGCAGTATTCGCAGCAGGCACTAGGCATTACTATTGAGTTGGCTGATAAAGTTGAAAATTGGACGTGGCAAGAGTTTCATTCTAGCGGACCCAGAGCGTTCCTGCCAATGTATGATAATTTCGGCTCGCTGGTATGGTACGACGATGCCGCTACAATAACGAAGCTCAAAATGTTGGCGCCAGAGGCGCTAAAACAGGAAATTATTCGGGCATTTCCTGATGTTCTTCCTGATTTTTCCGTCATAGCCAAAGCCCCCTTTGCACTTACGCGCTCCCATGCCTCGGAATATATCAGGCCCAATGTCATCTTGGTAGGTGATGCGGCTCATACTATTAACCCGCTCGCCGGGCAGGGCGTCAATCTCGGTTTTAAAGACGTAAATGTATTGTTGAAGCTGACTGCAAAAATGGCAGGTACTGGCGCCGAAGCTGATTTTCAGCTTCTTAAGAAAGAGTATGAGAAGCCCAGACAGCGCGACAACTTACTAATGATGTCAGCAATGGACGGATTTTATCTCTTGTTTAGCAACGATATACCCCCAGTTAAATGGTTGAGAAAAGCCATGTTGAAATTTACCCAACATGCCACGCCTGCCAAAAAGCAGATTTTACGTTACGCATTGGGGATGAATGAATGGAAGTCCTGATACTGTTAGGTATACTTTTTCTGGCACTGATTATTGTTATTCCTCTTTTAGAGCGTTCAAAGCTTCGGGTGAGCAGCGAGACAGCATCTAAGATCTCCCGCTGGATTTGGCCGTTAATAATGATAATGCTGGTTCTTCAACTTATTATGATGATGTTCAGAGGGTAAGCGCGGTAGAACGATGAGTGGCAGAGATCGTAGTTAGAGAAGAGACATGTAAATGAAAAACGGCAGATAGTTATCTGCCGTTTTTCATTAAGTATTACCAGATGCCTTTTTCCGATTCTCCCTGAATCTCGCAATCACCGGTTTTATACTCAGGTTTTTCACCTTTAGCATGTTTGCCAAAGTAGTCCTTACTGATAGATACAATGGTCGGCGTCATCCATACAATGGCGATAATATTGATGACGGTCATAAGACCCAGAGCCATATCCGCCATTGCCCATACCTGTGGTAAGGCAGCCACAGAGCCCCAGAGGATCATGCCGAGATAGCCAATTGTGTATGCTATTCGTCCGAGCTTATTATCCAGTTTAAACATGTGCAGATTACTTTCGCCATAAGCATAGTTGGCCACGACAGAAGTAAAAGCAAAAAAGCAAATCGCCGCAGAAACAAAAGCCGTTCCGCTATCGCCAATATGTGCGCTCATCGCTGCCTGGGTCATGCCAATACCTTCCATCTGACCGGAAGCCGAACCGCCAGCCAAAAGAATAATAAATGCTGTGGCAGTACATAGAACCATGGTGTCTAAAAAGACTCCAAGCATTTGCACATATCCTTGGGAAACTGGATGGTTAGGGAAGGGGGCAGCACTGGCAGCAGCATGAGGTACACTTCCCGACCCCGCCTCATTGGAATACAAGCCGCGTTGGATGCCGTTCTTTATTGCCGCGGCTAATGCTCCGGCACCCGCTTCCTGTAGCCCAAAAGCAGAGGTCACAATGTTATAGAGCACATCCGGAACCAATGATAAGTTCATGAAGGTGATAATCAGCGCCGCCGCAACATAGCTGATCCCCATAAAGGGCACTACCCATTCTGCGAAGCGCGCAATACCGCGCAAACCGCCCACAACGATCAGTGACGCTAAGAGAATAATAGCAATTCCAGAGTAAAGCGTAGGGATGTCGTACGCGTTGTTTAAAGCATCAGTAATGGTGTTGGCTTGAACCGCACTAAAGACAAAGCCGTAGCCAAAGAACAAACAGAGAGAAAATGCCACCGCCAGCCAGGTTTTATTTAATCCTTGTTTAATGTAATAAGCAGGCCCACCGCGAAATTCACCATTTTCATCCTTAACTTTATAAAGCTGACCCAGAACGCTTTCAGCAAAGCCAGTGGCCATTCCTAACAAGGCAATTACCCACATCCAGAAAATGGCGCCTGCGCCTCCTAACGAAATGGCTACTGCTACACCTGCAAGGTTGCCGGTACCCACCCGAGCAGACAAACTGGTACATAAGGCTTGAAATGAGCTAATGCCTTCTTTGGTGGAAGTAGTACTTCCTCGCAGCAAAGTAAACATGTGACCAAAGTGACGGATTTGAACGCCACCCAAACGCAAGGTAAACCAGATGCCACAACCCAGCAGCATGACGATGAGAACCTGACCATCGCCCCACAATACATTGTTCACCGCAGAGACTATCTCGTTTATCACGTATAATTCCCGTTTAATTGATGATTTTTATAAAATTTTGGAAGTTAGTCTGCCGACCTTTGCTATGCCTGTAAAGCAAAAACAAAAACGCCGATCGAAAGACCGGCGTTTTGAAAATATGGCTGGGGTAGCTGGACTCGAACCAACGAATCGCGGGATCAAAACCCGCTGCCTTACCAACTTGGCTATACCCCAGAAGATAACTGTAGATATTACAATTATGCAGGAAAAATGGCTGGGGTAGCTGGACTCGAACCAACGAATCGCGGGATCAAAACCCGCTGCCTTACCAACTTGGCTATACCCCAACACTGGTGCGGAAGGAGAGACTTGAACTCTCACGCCGTGAAGCACTGGAACCTAAATCCAGCGTGTCTACCAATTCCACCACTTCCGCATAACATCACACAATAAAAAACCCAATGAATGGGTTGTGTGTTGGTGGCTACGGCGAGATTCGAACTTGCGACCCCATCATTATGAGTGATGTGCTCTAACCAACTGAGCTACGTAGCCTCCGTGTTGTTCACTCCCCTTGAGGAGTGGCGCGTATTATGCTGATATGACCCAGGGTCGTCAACCCCTTTTTTGACAACTTTTTTTAACTGCCTAATATGTGAGCTTGCGGGGCGAAAAATTAAACGCTTTGCAGAATAAATCACCTGTAAAGCCGGTGCAGTAACAGTATTTTGACTATTTGGGGCTGTAAACTTCCTCAACATCTGTTTGATAGTAGCAGATATCTATAGGGCGAGGAGCGAGTTGCTTATCCACAAAGAAAGGATTATCCAGTTCTTTGGCCGTCGCGATTTTCTTCTGGTATTGAGGATGGCTGGGTAGCTGTATACGGAAGTGGCGTTGCTCAGACTTCGGTAAATCTTCACCGAGCCTGACGTAGAGGATTTCACTTTTTTCTGAAAAATCTTTTATTACCCCCGCGTTTTCAGCTTCTCCCCGAGGCAATTTCTGCAGTGCTGCCATCCCATCCATCACTCGCCCAAATACCGACATATTCCGGTCCAAATGACGAGGTGCCTGACCAATCACAATATAAAATTCAGTGTCAGCGGAATCCTTCTTATTGTCACGGGCCATAGCCAGGGCGCCAGGACAGTTTGCCAGCCAATAAGATTCTCGGGTTACTGTGGTGGCTGCGGGGAAACCGTTTATAAAACCGCTAACGGGAGCAAATGGAGCAGGGCGCTCTACTTCGTAAAAGCCTTCTACTGAAGATGCTGAAAATTCCGCAGCAATACGATTGGTATATTCTGTGGGATCATGAGTACCGTTGGTTCCTGCCTGAGCAACAAACCCTTCAATTACCCGATAAAAGTAGCGGTTGTCATAAAACCGGTGTCGAATCAGCGTTTTAAACTGAGATACATGGTGCGGGGCAATGGCATCGGTCAGCGCCACCACAACCGCGCCCTGGTTAGTTTGCATATACACCAAATCTGATTGCGGAACGGTGTACCAGTGTTCCTCATTCTCGGCGAAACTTTGATGTTGAAAAAACAGTCCTCCGGCAATCGTACTTGTCTTTAGTAAGAGAGAGAGATATCTGATTACGCGACGCGTCATGAAAATGTGCCCTTGCAGTAAATGGAAAACCTTCTTTTATAACCGTTTTATGGGAATACAGGAAAAAGGAAATATGCGTTGAGAAATGTACTACGATTTGGACTAACAAAAAAGCCCCGACTAAGGCAGGCGGGGCTTTCTCTTTAATTACTCAATTAGACATTGAATCGGAAATGAATAACATCACCGTCTTTAACAATATATTCTTTACCTTCTAAGCGCCATTTTCCTGCATCCTTGGCACCCTGCTCGCCATTATATTGAACGAAGTTATCGTAGCCGATAACTTCCGCTCGAATAAACCCTTTCTCAAAGTCAGTATGGATTTTTCCCGCTGCTTGCGGAGCAGTCGAGCCTTCAGGAAAGGTCCAGGCTCGCACTTCTTTTACACCGGCAGTGAAATAAGTTTGCAAAGATAGCAAATTGTAGCCTGCGCGGATCACGCGATTCAAACCAGGCTCTTCCAAGCCCATGTCTTCCATAAACTCGGCTCTTTCATCGTCATCAAGTTCAGCTATCTCTGATTCTATAGCAGCACAAACAGCAACAACGACTGCGTTTTCTGTTTCAGCAATGGCGCGAACCTGATCCAGATAAGGATTGTTTTCGAATCCTTCCTCGCTTACGTTAGCCACATACATGGTAGGCTTTAATGTGAGCAGATTCATGTAACTGATAGCAGCGTACTCTTCTTTGGTTAACTCCAAAGACCGTAACAATTTACCTTCGTCTAAGTGAGGCTTAATTTTTTCCAGTACTTTAATTTCATACTTCGCTTCGGAATCGCCACCCTTTGCGCGTTTAGCAACTCGCAACAGAGCCTTTTCAGTGGCTTCCAAATCAGCTAAGGCCAGTTCGGTGTTGATAATATCGATATCATCTATTGGACTGACTTTACCGGCAACGTGAACAATATTGTCATCATCAAAACATCTTACAACATGACCAATAGCATCAGTTTCACGAATGTTAGCCAAAAATTTGTTACCTAGCCCTTCACCCTTGGACGCGCCTTCTACTAGTCCGGCAATGTCTACAAATTCCATAGTTGTAGGAACAACCCGTTGTGGTTTTACAATAGCAGCCAGTTTATCTAAACGAAGATCCGGCACAGGAACCACGCCAGTGTTTGGCTCAATTGTACAAAACGGGAAATTTGCCGCTTCGATACCGGCTTTGGTCAGCGCATTAAAAAGTGTCGATTTACCCACATTTGGCAGGCCGACAATGCCACATTTAAAACCCATGATGGATCCTTAATTCGTTATTTATTTGGAAACTTCGGCTTTGAAGGAGTGAAGCCTGTTTTGTGCGGGTGTGAGACCGTCACTAAGAAGAATATCAGTACAACGTATTGCTTCATCAACTACGCTGTTGATAGCTTCTTTTTCATTACCGGGCGGCTTACCTAACACGTGGCCGGTGACCTTACTTTTATGTCCAGGATGTCCAATGCCGATCCGTAAACGCAGAAAGTCTTTATTATTAGCCATTTTTGAGACAATATCGCGAATACCATTCTGACTAGAACTACCACCTATCTTAAATTTCGCCACACCAGGAGGAAGGTCAAGCTCATCAAAAGCAACCATTATCTGTTCTGGCTCAATACGATAGAAGTTTGCTATGGCGGCAACGGCCTGACCACTTCGATTCATAAAGGTAGTAGGGTAGAGAAGACGAACATCTTGACCGGCTATAGAGATACGCCCGGTTTTTCCAAAGAATTTGCTTTCTGGGATTAATGAAGTATGAAAATGGTTCGCCAACTGGTGCACATACCATGCGCCGGCATTGTGTCGAGTATTTTCATATTCGGGGCCTGGATTTCCCAGGCCCACGATAAGACGAATATCAGGCAAGCTGATTATTCCTCAGTACCTTCTTCAGCTTCGTCTTCATCAGCAGCAGGTGCTTTAGGAGCAGGCTTAACAGTTACTACAGCTAGGTTATGCGCTTCATCGTTTTTACCCAGTTCTACAGAAGTAATACCTGCAGGCAGAGTCAGATCAGAAAGGTGAAGCGTTTGACCCATTTCTACACCAGCCATGTCAACTTCGATGAACTCCGGCAGGTCTTTAGGTAGACAAGTGATTTCAATTTCATTGACATGATGTTCAGCGATACCGCCTTCTTCTTTAACAGCTTTACATTTGCTTTCGTTAACGAAGTGTAGAGGTACGTTAGTGTGTACGTTCTGACCAGCAATTACACGTTGAAAGTCAATATGGGTAATTTTTGGCTTGTACGGGTGACGCTGCATATCTTTAACCAGCGCTTCAACACTTTTCCCATCAATGTTCAGAGTCAGAACGTGAGAGTAAAATGCTTCAAAGTCAGCAGCATTATTTACTTTGTTATGGTCCAAAGTAATAGCAAGTGGCGCTTCATCGCCGCCATAGATAATAGCAGGTACTTTGTCAGTATGACGTAGGCGGCGGCTCGCACCTTTCCCCAGGTCAGTACGGACTTGAGCATCCAGTTTAAAAATTGCATCAGACATGGAATGTCTCCAATAATATAATTAAGTGTAGTATGGATTTTTGCGACCAAAATCCATCTGGACAGCTGGTAACGCATTACGCAACTGTGCCTTCGAATTTCGAGGGCGGCGAATTCTACCACCACTGGTGGGGATATACAATTTTCTGTGTTACGTGGTTAACATTCTGATTGTTAGCTTAAATAGCGCTATAAATTAATCCATCTGAAAATTTGCACGGCTGTACGACCAAATCCTTCATTCATCTTTGCTTGTCAATTTTCCAGCCGAATCCCAATAATAAAATGATGAAGGCTAATGCAATGGCTTTAATCATTATGTTTTCAGTCAGTAAATTGACTGTTCCAGGAATGATGCAAATGAAGCAGACTAATGAACTGGGCCGAAAAAGTTTTTTATCAGTCATCTCCCGTACCTTAATTACGTTGTAGACGGGCAAAGTACGCCCGCCTATATACGAACTTGAAAAATGAGCGGAAGTGACTAGTGGAAACTGACGTAGACGCCGCCAATAGTGCCAAGCATCCCGCCAATCATACCACCTACTAATGCTCCCGCTGGACCGCCAACAAAACCTACCGAGGCGCCGAGGGTAAATCCGCCGGCGAAACCGTCTAACCCGCCCATTGCCGCCTTAGACGCCATTGAGCCCGCGGATACTTCTTCAACTTCATGATGCGACAGTGTTCTCATTTGTTCACTCCTTAATAGTAGGCGTAAACTATAAGGCCGACTGCCGCGCCGACAAACGCACCTGCACCGCCACCAATCATGCCCCATCGGGCACCGTTCGCCGCGGCCATCAATGCGCCGCCTGTTCCCAGAGCACCTCCAACACCAGCGCCAGTCATGCCGCCCTTTATTCCTGCAGCAAGAGCGCTCCCACCTGTGACCAACTGCATTTCTTCGCCAGTCAGCTCAAATAAATCTGTCTGATTTGTCATAGTATGTCCTTAGTTTCTAAAACCGTGACTTCCTGTCACTCAGGCACTATAGCGAAATCCGAATCCGGTGGACACTGTATGAGAGTAGGGGGTTTTAGGCGAAAAATAATGGCCGGACAGGTTTTATTTAAGTTAGCGCCAACGACCATTGCGAAGGCGCCGATAATTCCGTTAGCTATAAAAGCAAAGATATGCAGTGGGGGTGGACACCTTTACATCAAAAGATAGGTTGGCATCTACAGCAAACTGGGTACCAGCAGGAAAAGATTGCCACTCATCGCTTTGCGGAAGACGAACCACCAGCTCTCCTTCCATGACTTTCATTACTTCGTGGGTATTGGTAGAAAATGTATATTGGCCGGGTGCCATCACGCCTGATGTACACGGGCCGCTGACCGATTCAAAAGCAATTGAGCGTACGTTGTCGTCGAAATAACTATTTACAGTAAATGCCATGGAAGTCTCCTGATTATAAAATTACCATTCTGAAGCAAATTAAGGCGCAATGGTAGGGGCAAAGCGCTGTGACTACCATTGTCAGTCATATCAGTGATACGGTGAATTACCAAGAGCAGCGTTCTGATGCCAACGGTGGTGTGATCCCAGAAGTCACAGAGAAAATATTGGCTTATGGCCTATCGATTAACCCCCGACCACTATAATTTGATCTCTACAATGAGTCTAAACGGCTGCTTCGAGATTATATCGTGTAGTGGCAGGACAAGAGCATGAATGGGTGAAATTTCAGCAGCTCGAGAAATAAGTAAAAATTTCTCATCCAAAACCCTGAAAGAAAATCGTAAAAACATCTTTAATGGCTCTGCTGGAGCATCCTTGCATCAAAAGTTCGGCTAAGAAATCTTCACTTATTGTAAAAATATTTGCAACCTATCCCTACGTACATTCGCGTCTGGCCGCGAAGGGAATAACTTCCGAACTGCTTCTACTCATTTTGATTCATGTTAATTAGCTGATGTGCAAGTGAGTGAAGCCTTGGGGCACAGACAAAGGAGATAATCCCTGCTGCTGGCCACGCTAAAAACCAAGCATGCATCCAAAGTTCAAAGAAATTCTCGATAATACCTACATTTAAAAATGTTACCCATGCTGACATAAAAAACGTCAGTATTAGGGATATCATTACTGCAAAAACCACACGATGCTTCATTTCTTTCTCTCCTCTTATTATAGAAGGGCGATGTTACGCGTTTACATATTTCTCCGGTATGGTTCATAATGAAAAGCCCGTTTGCAAATATGAGAAGCAATGCTGGATAATCTGCGAATTTTTATTACTGCTGCTGAAAAAGGGAGTTTTTCGGGAGCCGCCAAATGTCTTAGCATGACAATAGCGACAGTGTCGCGAAGGATTGCTGAGTTAGAAAAAAGTTTGGGAGTTGAGCTGTTCCATCGCAGTAATAAAGGCTTAATGCTGACATCTAGCGGCAATGATTACTATCGTGAGTGTGCAGACACTGTAAACGATTTAAGCCAAAAATTAATCAATCTTGATGCCACAATAAATGACCCTGAAGGTCCATTAAAAGTGGTGGCACCTATTAATATTGGAAGTGGGCCGTTAAATAATTTTTGGCAAACCTTTTCTGCGGCATATCCGCAGATAGCGTTGAATATTATACTAGCTGATCCCAATGAAAGTGTGCTGTCGAAGAGTTCTGATATCAGGGCGGGATCCTAACTTTTTGGTATAGCAACCGCTTTATTGATCAGCTATTGGTATAAGCACCATGGAACTCTGGTTGATTTGTACGATCAGATCAGTTTTCATTTCATTAAAGACTGACATGAGCTTATTAAAACACTTGGAAATCATCACCGACCACCGCAACGATATCAATAAAAAGCATGACCTGATTGATGTCATTTTCCTCACTCTAGCTGCCGTGCTCAGCGGTGCTGATGGATGGAAGTCTATTCAGCAATTTGGCGACTTACAGCTTGAATGGCTGCGTCAACATCGTGGATTTGCTAATGGTATTCCAAGACGGCACTGTATCGCTACCATTATCAAGGCGCTGGATACTCAAGTGTTGCTGAAAGCTGTATTTGGCTGGATTAACGACCAGCGTAAGCAACAAGGGAAACAAGTTATTGCGTTGGACGGTAAGACGATGCGCGGAGCCTGGCGCGACGATGCCAGCAAAGCCCTACATGTGGTGAGTGCATTTGATGTAGGTAATGGCGTTGCGCTTTATCAAGGGAGCTCAGACAGTAAAGGACATGAGGGGGACGTGGCGCGTCAGGTTATTGCCGCACTCACACTGGACAATGCGGTGGTCACACTGGATGCATTACACTGCCAGGCCGACACCATGAAAGCGGTGATTAAAGGTAAAGGCGATTTTGTGATCCAGTTAAAGGGAAATCAGCCTACTTTAAGTCAGCATGTAAAAACTTGTTTCGCCGAACAGTATGAAAATCCGGAACTGGCCACTTTCGAGCAGATTAACCGCGGGCACGGACGTGAGGAAAAGCGTACTGTGATGCAAATGAAGGCCAAATTACCCAAAGAACTCAAGCAAAAATGGCCGCATGTCCAGACTTTCATTGAGGTCGCTAGCGAACGGTGTGTGAAAAACACCACTGCTTGCTCATCACGCTGGTACGCAAGCTCATTGCCCGTTAATGCCGAGCAGGCTGCCGGTATCGTGCGGGATCATTGGGCTGTGGAGAATCAACTGCATTGGGTTTTGGATGTGGTGTTTCGAGAAGACGAGCTTAAGATCGGTGACCCAACAGGTGCTACACACCTGGCGTTATTCAACCGGGCATGTCTTAGCTTAATACGGCAACATATGGGCAAGAAGGATAGCATCGCAGGGAAACGACGAGCTGCTCTGTGGAGTCCGGAATTCAGAACAGAGTTGCTTTTTGGTTAAATAATGTGCGAAGTAGAATCCCGCCCTGTTCTGATATTGCTTTATGTTCAGGGCAACAGGAAGATTCTTCACTCATTCAAACCGGCCTTGGTAGTATTACTCCCATACTTGTGGGAAATATTCGTGACGAAGAAAGCTTTCCTCAAACACCCCAGGAACTGATTTTTTCAAAAACAATTGCAGCTGATATTTTCAGTGACTGGACTCTTCAAAATATAAACGATGAGACAGTTCAGTTTAAGGTGCTGAAAACTCATACGCATTTTTGCAATGATATGAATGTAAATTTCAATCTTGCTAAAGCGGGGGCAGGTATCGCGTTATTACCCTTGAGCATGGTGTATGAGGCTATAGAAAAGCGTGAATTGACACATGTGCTGCCTGAGTGGCAAGGGCCTGCCAGAAAGCTTTATCTGGTATGGCCTTATCAAAAAACTATATCTGCCAGAGCTAAAGCATTCCGCACAGCATTGACTGATTTTTTACATCAACAGCCATGGTTTGAGCCCCTTTAACAGTCTTCGTTGTCCTTAAGCGAATGTTGGAATAGCCTGATTTTTCGCTGCTCAATAGGCTTACATGTATACAAGCGCTAGGCGGGTTTAAATCCAGCGCTTGCCAAACCATACTTGGTGTTCCATCACAAGAATCTCTGAAACCTAGACTTTAAAAAAAATACCTGTACTCAGGATTTTTCTTGGTTATATTCAAATTCCCATCGGGCGTCGGATAGCGGAAGGTATCGGGACAACGGGAAAACTCTAATTTAGAACTGTGTCATTGAAGGGAAAGTGGACAGGGGCAATTGGCGCAGTGGTATTTTCATACAGCGTAATGTCTGTATCTTGAGCTCGTAATCTAAGTACAGGACGACAAAACAACTGCAAATATCACCGCAATCTTACCGGACCTGATTGATAGGTTTAACTTGGGAGTCATCAAGTACCGTTATTTCACTTACTTTAAATACAGTACCAAATTGCGTAAACGTCATTACATCTTTTAACGGTATGCCTTTAACTGCGACTTTCAGTCCATTTTTACGATATTCTGCAGTTAATCCTTGCAGCGTAAAATGTTCACCAGAATCACTGATAAATGCATAAAAGCCGCCTTCCATGCTCTTGTAAACAATTGTCCCTTTCATGCTGCTGGTTTTCTTCACTGTATTTTCCTTTTTTACCTCAACGAGTGTATTTTGCTGGGACTGTTCAGCAGAAACTTGGTGTCGCTCCTGCTGTGCACAGCCGGTTACGCAATAGCCGCCTAGCACCGCGGTAAGCATCATACGTGTCATCATTCTTTATAATCCTTTCGGAAAAAGGTCGAAATACTGGTGGAATAATAATGCAAGAAAGAAACTGAACGGCTTATGAACTACGAAGAGGCGGCACCGCGTAGAGGACTGCAGTGCCATAACTATGACTAATATTCAAACATAGCCGAAATAGATTCTTCGTTACTGATACGGCGGATGGTTTCGGCCAGCATTTCTGAAAGGGTCAGCTGTTTGACTTTATCAATCGTCTTCATTTCCTCACTTAGCGGAATGCTGTCAGTGACAATAATTTCATCAATGACCGAATTCTTCAGGATATTAGCCGCATTCCCAGAGAAGATGGCGTGAGTCGCATAAGCGTATACTTTACGCGCGCCATGGGCTTTTAGTGCTTCAGCCGCTTTCGCCAGGGTGCCGCCAGTATCAATCATGTCATCCACAATAATACAATCACGGCCTTTTACGTCACCAATGATGTTCATTACCTGAGCAACGTTGGCTTTAGGGCGGCGCTTGTCGATAATTGCTAAGTCAGTGTCGTTCATTAACTTAGCCGTTGCCCGCGCGCGAACAACACCGCCAATATCCGGTGAAACGACTACAGGATCCACAAAATCCCGTTGCATCATATCTGCCAGCAGAATGGGTGTACCGAAGGCATTATCGACAGGAACATCAAAAAAGCCCTGGATCTGTTCCGCGTGCAGGTCAATGGTAAGAACGCGATCGACGCCTACGTTAGATAGAAAATCAGCCACTACCTTTGCGGTAATGGGCACCCGTGCTGAGCGTACCCGCCGATCCTGACGGGCATAGCCGAAATAGGGAATGACAGCGGTTATGCGTCCTGCAGAGGCACGGCGCAGAGCGTCTATCATTACAATTAGCTCCATCAGATTATCGTTGGTAGGAGCGCATGTCGACTGGATAATAAAAACGTCCGAACCACGGACGTTTTCATGAATTTCTACGCAAATTTCACCGTCACTGAAGCGGCCGACACTGGCGTTTCCAAGCTTGGTATAAAGCCGTTCGGCGACTTTCTGGGCAAGTTCTGGTACAGCATTACCTGCAAAGAGCTTCATATCTGGCACAAGTGTTTCCTCAGTGCATTGATAAAAGAGGTGGCTGGGGTAGCTGGACTCGAACCAACGAATCGCGGGATCAAAACCCGCTGCCTTACCAACTTGGCTATACCCCAATAAACTAATTAGTGTCTGATGTGGCGTTCACTTCATATAGTTTTTGTTTTAGAGGCGACTGGTTGACACCTTTTGCCAAAAAACTTTTCCATGGCGCGGGCACAAAAGATTGCACTTGCCTGGCTAATTTTTCATCAGAAAAGGTGGCGAACACACACGCTCCCGTGCCCGTCATTCGCGACGGTGCGTAGTGTACCAACCACTGTAATAATTTTGCAACTTCCGGATAGCGATCGCAGACAATTTGCTGACAATCGTTATGCGAGTCAGCAAAGGAATAATCTTTCCATTCCATCGGCAGCGTATTCCGTGGCAGGTTCGGCTCGCGGAAGACGTCCGCTGTACTAATATGTATTCCCGGATTAACCACAAGATACCACCGCGTTGGCAGCGAAACGGGAGAAATCTCTTCCCCAACACCGCCCGCGAAGGCGGTTTGCCCTCTGATAAAAATGGGAACATCTGCGCCAAGTTGCAGGCCGAGGGTGGCCAGTTCGTTTTCATCTAATCCACACTGCCACAAGTCATTCAACGCCACCAATGTCGTGGCAGCATTAGATGAACCGCCACCAATTCCGCCGCCCATGGGAAGCTGTTTATCTAAATGGATGGTAACGCCGTGACTACACCATTGCCCCTGTTGTTGTAGCAGCTTTGCAGCACGCACAATGAGATTGTCTTTGTGGGCGACGCCAGGGATAGCCGTAGCAAGTAAAACCTTTCCCGAATTATTAATAGAAAAGTGTAGACGATCACCCGTATCCAGCATCTGAAAAAGTGTTTGTAGCTGGTGATAACCGTTTTCATAACGCCCGAGAATATGCAAAAACAAATTCAATTTAGCCGGGCTGGGCCACCACTGGTGGTGAGGAAATTTCAGTTCAGTGTCCATCTATCGATACGTATTTTTATAAAAGTGTCGGGATTATCGGTTTGAGTGAGAGTAAGGGAATGCGGCAACCAGACTCCTTCAACATCACCATAGTTGTCATAATTAACCTGCCAGTTAGTGCAATCTGCGCAATTTGGCGTCAACCTATCCACCAGCCCTTGTTCGGTAAAGGAATATTTATCCCCTTTTCCCGGCAGGCCTTTCATCCAATTAAGCAACTGGGCAACCGGAATCTCCCAGCCGGTTGTGCGACTGATCAATTCTGCAGGATCGGTATCTGTATAGGTTTTATCGTTACTTTTCAACGTCGAGAGCTGCTCGGTTACCTGTAAATCAACCAACGTTATTCCAAGTAAGTTTGTCATGCGGAAATGAAATTCAGGCTGTTGCGTGCGCCATATTAAGTTAGCACTAAGAGCTTGAGTACTATCTCGAAACGCGATTTTTCCCTGCGCCTTCCAATGTGTAACCCGTTCAAGTGCTTGTAATTGCGCAGGCAAATTCACTGCGGTGTCAGGGCCAGAGGGCAGAGTCGAGCAAGCTGAAAGCAGCAGCAATCCTAAAGTGAGAAAAATCCATCTTAGCTGCATAAGTGGGCTAACATCTTATTCAAATTTATCAGCATATATAGGAACACATATTCAGCAACACTTTCAATCATTTTGGCTTTTTCGTACAATGCCGCTCCGAAGTCGCCACATGAAACTTAATGACCCTAACTGCCGTCGGAATTAATCATAAAACAGCACCAGTTGCACTACGAGAAAAGGTGGCTTTCACACCGGATTCGCTGGTGGCGGCTCTGGCGTCGCTGAAAAAATTAGACGGCGTGGATGAATCGGTAATTGTATCTACCTGTAATCGAACTGAAATCTACGTCAACGGAGAGCAGGAAGAATCGGAACAGCTGCTCAAATGGCTGGCGGATTTTCACCGCCTGGATATCGCTCTCATACGGCAAAACAGCTATATGCTGGAGCAAAGCGAGGCGGTACGCCACATAATGCGTGTAGCCAGCGGTTTAGACTCTTTGATTCTGGGTGAACCGCAGATATTAGGGCAAATAAAACAAGCCTACAGTGACGCTAAACATTCTGGCACAGTGAGCACGCAATTCGAAAAACTGTTTCAGCATACTTTTTCTGTTGCCAAGCGGGTGCGCAGCGAGACAGAAATTGGTGCCAATGCTGTTTCTGTTGCTTATGCGGCCGTGCAGTTGGCCAAGCATATCTTTTCAGCACTTCCCAAGCGATCCGTTCTTTTAGTGGGGGCGGGTGAAACCATAGAACTGGTCGCTCAGCATCTGAAAGAACAGGGCGTGGGTCGTTTAGCGGTTGCCAATCGTACGGTTGCTCGAGCTCAGGCCTTAGCAGAAAAACTTGATGCAGATGTACTTACTCTGTCGCAACTTCCCGAGCACTTGAAAGATTTTGATATCGTCATCAGTTCTACTGCAAGTCAGCTACCCTTAATAGGAAAAGGGATGGTAGAAGAAGCCTTGCGTCAGCGCCGTAACTTACCTATGTTTTTGGTGGATTTAGCGGTACCACGAGATATTGAAGCACAGGTTAATGAGCTGGGCGACGCTTACTTATATACCGTTGATGATTTACAGCACATTGTTGAGCAAAATTTGGCTTCAAGAGAAATGGCCGCTCAGGAAGCAGAAAAGATCATTCAGGATCAGGTAGACGTTTATCTGAACTGGAAGCAGGCGCAACGCTCAATTAATCTGGTACGACAATACCGGCACAAAGGGATGCAGCAAAGAGATGAATGGGTTGAGCGGGCCAAAAATCAATTGGCAGATGGCAAAACTGCCGATGATGTTATCGATGAATTGGCTTATAAGCTCACGAATGCTCTGATGCATGGCCCCACTCGCGTCCTGCGTGAAGCAGCGGCGGAAAATAACGCGGCACTGACCCAATGGCTGGGGCAGGCTCTGGATCTTGATGATAACAGTCAGCAAGACGAATAAGGTAAATAAACATTTATGAAAGAATCGGTTGTCAGGAAGCTCGAAAATCTGGTTGAGCGTTTTGAGGAATTACAAGCACTGCTTGGCGATCCTGCGGTCATCGGAAACCAGGATAAGTTTCGCAATCTATCCAAAGAATATAGCCAGCTAGAAGATGTTGTCGCCGGTTTTAATGCTTATCAGCGCGCCGAGAATAATCTTGCCTCTGCGCAGGAAATGCTTGAAGAAGATGATGCGGAAATGCGTGAAATGGCGCAAGAAGAAATAAAGGCTGCCAAAGCAGAGCTGGAACGGTTGGAAAATGAATTGCAGCTATTGCTGCTACCGCGCGATCCCAATGACGATCATAATTGCTTTTTGGAAATTCGCGCAGGAGCTGGCGGTGATGAAGCCGCTATTTTTGCTGGCGATTTATTCCGTATGTACAGCCGTTACGCCGAGACGCAGCGCTGGCGAGTAGAAGTGGTAAGTGCCAACGAAGGTGAACATGGCGGATTCAAAGAAGTCATTGCCAATGTTTCCGGCGACGGCGCATATGGCGTACTGAAGTTCGAGTCAGGCGGTCATCGTGTTCAGCGGGTGCCCGAAACTGAATCTCAGGGAAGAATTCATACTTCAGCCTGTACCGTTGCTGTTTTACCTGAAGTGCCAGAATCAGAGGCTATTGAAATTAACGCGGGCGACTTACGTATCGACACCTTTCGTGCTTCTGGCGCGGGCGGCCAACACGTAAACAAAACCGATTCGGCGATACGAATTACCCATATTCCCACTGGCCTGGTAGTTGAATGTCAGGACGAACGTTCACAGCATAAAAATCGTGCAAAAGCGATGTCGGTACTGCAGGCGCGTTTAAATCGTATTGAAGAAGAAAAACGTGCTGCGGAAGAGGCCACAACCCGGCGCAATCTGGTAGGAAGTGGTGACCGTTCAGAACGTATCCGAACCTATAATTTTCCTCAGGGCCGGGTGACAGATCATCGCATCAATCTCACTCTATACCGTCTGGACGAGGTAGTGGAAGGGGATTTAAACGCTTTACTTGAGCCTATTCGTCAGGAGCATCAAGCTGATTTGTTAGCTTCACTTGCCGATGACTAAAACGGTCACCGAGGCGCTTCAGTGGGCGAAAGCCGAGCTTGCGCAAGGTGAATCGCCGCTTCTGGATGCCCGTATTTTACTGGCACGTAGCATAAACCAATCGCTGACGTATTTGTTTACCTGGCCTGAGGCCATTTTAACAGATGCGCAGTGGCGCACCTTTTGTGCTTTTATCGAGCGCCGGCAGAAGGGCGAACCGATTGCGTATATTTCGGGCGAGCGGGACTTCTGGTCGTTGTCTCTTGCAGTAAATCCAGCCACACTGATCCCTCGACCGGAAACAGAATTGCTGGTTGAACTGGCGTTGGCGCGGCTGCCCTCAAGCCGCCCGACCGTCTGTGATTTGGGCACCGGAACAGGGGCTGTTGCATTAGCTATCGCCACCGAGCGGCCTGATGCGCTCATAACGGGCGTTGATGTTGTTCCCGCTGCCGTTTCGCTGGCTAAGGAAAACGCTAAGCGCAACAAGCTTGAACATGTCTGCTTTGTTCACAGCGAATGGTTTTCAGCCCTTTCAGATAAACGTTTTGACATGATTGTCAGCAATCCACCGTACGTGGAGGAAACGAGCGCCTTTTTACAAGAAGGGGACGTCCGTTTTGAACCCAAATCGGCGCTTACTTCCGGTCCTGATGGTTTAAAGGATATTAAGATAATTATTGAGCAGGCGCCAGACTGGCTTCATCATCAAGGTTGGCTTTTGTTAGAACATGGCTATCAGCAAGGGCAAGCGGTACATACCTTTTTCAACCAACGAGGTTTTCATCAGGTAACTACGGTCAAGGACGGAAGCGGACACGATCGTATCACCATGGGATTATGGCGAACTTGCTAATAATTATTCTTAAAGTATGCTGTTTCTGTGTAGTGATAACAGGATAAGTTAGCATGAACGACGACTTACTATTTGTGGATGAAGTTGAAGAGGTCGAGATCGAGGAATTAGGGTATTGGAAAGTACTCATTGTTGATGATGAACCCGAAGTTCACGCTGTCACTAAACTTGCCCTAAGCGATTTTGTGCTTAATGATAAACGCTTGGTGTTTATCAGTGCCTATAGCGGCGCCGAAGCCAAAAAGATGTTTCGGGAAAATAACGATATAGCCGTGGTGTTGCTGGATGTCGTCATGGAAACAGACGATGCAGGTTTGCAAGTAGCTGATTATGTCAGAAATGATTTAGATAACCACTTTACCCGTATCATTTTGCGTACCGGCCAACCCGGCCAGGCCCCCGAAAAAGATGTAATCATTAATTATGATATTAATGATTACAAATCCAAAACGGAACTGACAGCGCAGAAGCTGTTTACTGTCATTATTGCAGCGCTGCGTTCCTATCGCGACATTATTGTAATAGAAGAAAATCGCGCTGGTTTAGAAAAAATTATAGATGCTTCGGCTGATCTCTTTTCTACGCGATCGCTGGAAAAGTTTATGCAGGGGATCATTCAACAATTAGCATCAATTCTGGGCTGTTCTCAAGATGCTGCCTATATCACCACTGCCGTTGCTGCGCCACAACCCATTCATCAACTCGATCCCGCGGAATTGTACGTGTTTGCGGGAAATGGCGAATATGCAGATAAAGAGGGCGTTAAACTAAAAGAGGCAGTTTCTGATGAGGAATTTCGGCTATGTAAGCAAGCACTACAAGAGAAGACTATCGTTTACGCAGAAGATCATCTTGTAGCGTACTGCAACAGTAAGGCTCACAATGGTTCACTGCTCTATCTGTCAGGGTTGCCCAGGCGCATTGGCGAAACTGATAAGCGACTGGTGAAGCTGTTTTCTGACAATGTGCAGATAGCTTTTGAAAATCTCCTTTTGAATAACGAAATTGAATGTACGCAAAGAGAAATTATTGAACGCCTTGGTAAAGCTATGGAAAGCGATGTCAAAAACAGTCAACATATTGCACGTATGGTTGCCATGTCTGAAATTTTGGCCCGCGGTATTCAGATGGACGAAAGCCAAATCACCACGTTGCGTCTTGCTATCCCCCTGCATGATGTAGGCAATTCTCATGTTTCTTCGTATGTGTTTCGTAAAACGGCTCCACTCACAGCAGAAGAAATTTTTGATATTCGCCAGCATGCTGAGTTTGGATACCAAATATTAAAAGATTCCGACCGTCCTACGATCCAACTGGCAGCAATTCTGGCTAAACAACATCATGAACGCTGGGACGGTAGCGGCTACCCGGAGGGGCTGAAAGAGGAGGAAATAGCGTTAGAAAGTCGTATTGCAGCGTTGGTTGATGTCTTTGATGCGTTACTGAATAAGCGCCCTTATAAAGAAGCCTGGCCAGCCGACCAAGTGGCCGCTACGCTACGCACCGAACGTGGTAGTCATTTCGATCCACAACTTGTGGACTATCTTCTGCAAAATTTTGATAGTTTTCTGGCGGTACAAAAGCTGCTGCCCGATCTTGAAGAACAAGAAAATAACAACAACTAGGAAGTCACTATGTATATGATGGCCAAACACCTCCACCTGACGGCCGTAGGGCTCAGCATATTTTTATTCGTGCTGCGTTTTATGTGGGCGCAATTTAACCCTGCTATATTGCAAAAAAAATGGGCAAAAGTTGTTCCCCACATTATTGATACTGTTTTATTGGCCAGCGCAATCTGGTTATGTTTTCTCCTTTCTCAGTACCCACTGGTCACCGGCTGGCTGACATTTAAATTAATTGGTGTGGTGCTGTATATTGTATTGGGATTGTTTGCGCTAAAAAAAGCAAAAACAGCACAGGGTCGGTGGCTGTGTTTTATTGCTGCACTGGTAGTGCTGGCTTCTACAGCGCATGTAGCTTTCACCAAACAACCTTTGTTTTTCTGAACCAATAGGTAAGATTTTATGAGTGTATCGCAACAAGTATTATCGGTCGGTAATATTTCAGTAGGGAACGAATTACCCTTTGTGTTGTTTGGCGGAATGAACGTGCTGGAATCTCGTGATCTGGCAATGCGCATCGCTGAACACTATGTCGAAGTCACTGAAAAGTTAGGCATTCCTTATGTCTTTAAAGCATCGTTTGATAAAGCTAATCGCTCTTCCGTATCTTCCTATCGTGGTCCGGGAATGGAAGAAGGATTGAAGATTTTCAGCGAGATTAAGAGCACGTTCAATATCCCGTTGGTTACAGACGTACACGAGCCTCATCAAGCCGCGCCAGTAGCAGAGGTTGTAGATATTATCCAACTGCCTGCTTTTCTTGCTCGTCAGACAGATTTGGTAGTTGCCATGGCAAAAACCGGCGCGGTGATCAATGTGAAGAAGCCGCAGTTTCTGGCGCCCCATGAGATGCGCCATATCATTGGCAAGCTTGGCGAAGCGGGAAACGACAAGGTTATCCTATGCGAACGCGGCAGCTGCTTTGGCTACAATAATTTAGTGGTAGATATGCTGGGAATGGACGCGATGAAAGCCTATGCCCCGGTTATTTTCGATGCCACTCACGCGTTACAAATGCCAGGAGGCAGGGCAACTTCCGCTGATGGACGGCGAGCTCAGGCTGCACAACTAGCCAGAAGCGGTATGGCGTTAGGCCTTGCAGGTTTATTTATTGAAGCTCATCCGAATCCAGACGAAGCAAAGTGTGATGGTCCTTGTGCATTGCCATTGGCAAAGCTCGAACCCTATTTAGCACAGATGAAAGCGCTGGATGAACTGGTGAAGGGTTTTGATGCGCTGGATACCAGCAATATGTAAAACTCATCTGGAGACGAATGCTGGCGGCGATGCCGCCAGCATGCGAATCAGGTGTGTAGAGTAATTATTCGCTGCGTGAAAGTGCTTCGGCTTTCTGATCAGCGTTTTTATTCAGTACCAGTAAGCCTTTTCCCAGCACTTTTTGGCTTTCTTCTGCCAGCGTAGTGAGTGCTTGTGCCTGGATGCTTTCATTAAAGAAAATCTCAGGTTTTGCAATTTGCTCCTTAAGGTGAGCGTGGGCGGTTGCTGATAAGTTAGCAAGCGGGTCGGTACTAAGAGGTTGTTCAGCTGCGTGAACAGAGCCAGTGGTGGCTACCACTGCAAAAATAGTAGAAAAAAGAAATTTATTCATATCACACCTAATTAATTTAATTTAAAATACGTTTAAAGCTTGTTAATCGCGTTAACATTTTGCATCCGTAAGCATCTGATTAAAAAAGATGTTTTTAGGGTGCGGATAAATAATAAGCAAATTAGCGTAAAAGATAAAACGAGTAAAAGTAGGGTATCTTCATTAGGAAAACTAATGTAAAATTCGAATCGATTTCAATCGGGATTTTGATAGGTTATGCAACGACGGCTGCCACCATTAAATGCGCTCAAAGCCTTTGAAGCCGCGGCGCGACACCTTAGTTTTACCCGTGCAGCCGACGAATTGTTTGTTACTCAGGCCGCGGTGAGTCATCAAATTAAGGCGCTGGAAGATTTCTTATCCATGAAGCTCTTTATTCGCCGCAATCGAACATTGCTGCTTACAGAAGAAGGACAGGCTTATTTTCTCGAACTTAAGGATATCTTCAAAAGTCTTCAGGATGCCACGGAACGTTTGCTGGCCAGAGGCAGTAAAGGCGCAATTACGGTGGCCATGCCGCCGAGTTTTGCCAGTCAGTGGCTAGTTCCCAGAATTAGTAAATTCAGTAATGCTCATCCTGACATTGATGTACGCATTAAAGCCGTTGATTACGATGAAGGCTTTTTACAAGACGATGTAGACGTAGCTATTTACTACGGAAAGGGCCGCTGGTCCGGCGTTCAGGCAGATAAACTGCATACCGAGTTCCTGACTCCGTTATGTTCGCCGTTGTTGTTTAATGGCCCAAAGCCTCTTTTAAGCCTGAACGATTTAAAGCATCATGTGCTGTTGCACGATTCCAGCCGCTCAGCGTGGAAGGACTGGCTAAAACAAGTGGGCGTGCACGGCGTGAATGTGAATCAGGGGCCGGTATTCAGTCATTCGATGTTAGTCTTACAAGCCGCAGCTTTGGGTCAGGGTATAGCATTGGGAAATACGATTTTGGCTCGTCCGGAGTTAGATGCGGGAAGGCTGATTATTCCTTTTCCCGATAAAGTAGAAAGTCGTGATGCTTTTTATCTGGTGTGTGATCAGTCGCAAGCGGATTTAGGAAAAATTGCTGCATTCAGAGAGTGGATCCTGGCGCTGGTCGAGGAAGAGCAGGACGATGTTTAGCTATATCCGAGAGGACGCTGAAGCGTCACAGGCGCTTTTGCTGTTGGCGCACGGTGCCGGAGCTGGAAAATCTTCGGCTTTTATTGAGGAAATAGCATCCTTACTTGTAGCGCGACGCATTGCGGTGATTCGGTTCGACTTCCCTTACATGCAACAGATGACTGACACGGGAAAGCGTCGCCCTCCCGATAGCAGTGAGAAGCTTCAGGCGCACTTTGTTGCTTTGTGCGAGCAAATGAAGCGAGAATTCCCAATGCTACCTGTTTTTCTGGGTGGTAAATCTATGGGTGGGCGTATTGCTACTACGATATTGGGAAACACTACGACTGAAGGTGCTGTGGTGTTTGGCTATCCTTTTCATCCTCCCGGTAAACCTGAAAAGTTACGGACGGCTCATCTGGAAACTTTGACGAAGCCGGTAAAAATTATTCAGGGCAGTCGTGATACATTCGGTTCGCAAGAGGAATGCAAAAAATACGACTTATCGCCCGCAGTTTCTGTTAATTTTTTGACGGACGGCGATCACAGTCTAAAGCCAAGAAAAGCCAGTGGCTTTACTCATCAGCAACACTTAGAGCAAGCGGCAGATTTGACTGCTGAATTCATTCTTTCATGGTGCAAAAAATGAAACATTTTATACTTATCGGGGCGAGTGGCGCGCTTCTGGCTGTCGTGCTTGGCGCGTTTGGCTCTCATGGTTTAAAACAGATACTTGATGCTGGGGCGCTTCAAACGTTCGAAATTGGAGTGCGGTACCAAATGTATCATTCGCTGGCGCTATTACTTTTGGTCGCACTCGCGCCACATTTTCGTCCCCGCACGGTAACCATTGCAGGGTGGGCGTTTGTTGCAGGCACTCTGCTTTTTAGCGGGAGCTTATATTTATTGGCTATTGCAGATATGAAGTTTTTAGGACCTATCACTCCTCTGGGTGGTTTATTTTTAATGGCCGGATGGATGGGTGTGGTTGCCGCAGCAATTCAAGGAAGTGGCAATGACTAGCATTCTCGCCTATTGCCGTCCCGGCTACGAAGCTGACACCGCTCAGGAGATAACTGAGCGAGCAGCAATTTTAGGTATTTACGGCTATTGTACTTTTGATTCCGGGCAGGGATTTATAAATTTTAAAGTACAAAATCATACCGATGCTGATCGACTTGGGCTTGAATTACGTGTATCCAGCACCATCTTTGCGCGACAATTGATTGTAGCAGTTGCTGAATTAGAAGATTTGGATACCGCTGATCGCATATCTCCTATTGTTGAAGCGGTGGCGTCCTTTCGCAGCGATCACTGGCAGAACGGCCTGCTTTTCGTCGAACATGCCGATACTGAAGAAGGAAAGGACCTGGCGAAGTTTTGCCGCAAATTTGCTGTGCCTCTACGTCAATCATTACGAAAGCATCGCTTACTGACATTTAAAGAAAAGCCTGAATTGCGGGCGGTCCACGTTTTTTTTTGTCGGACTGATAAAGCTTTAGTTGGTTATAGTTATCCCGATTGCCGTTCGGAGTTTGCCAATGGGATCTGCAGGTTAAAATTTCCCTCATCTGCGCCTAGCCGATCAACGTTAAAATTAGAAGAAGCCATTCTTACTATGCTGACTGCGGCGCAGCAACAATCGGTGTTTAGAGCTGGCGGAAGGGCTGTGGATTTGGGCGCGTGTCCGGGCGGATGGACCTATCAACTGGTTCAGCGCGGGCAATTTGTTGAAGCTGTGGACAATGGCAGCATTGATGATGCGCTAATGGCTTCCGGCCAGGTTGAACATTTCGCCGCAGACGGATTCACTTATCGTCCACAATTTGGCCGTGTAGATTTGCTGGTATGTGATATGATAGAGCAACCTGAGAGGGTAGCTAAATTAATGGGTGACTGGCTGGTAAAAGGCTGGGCGGAGCATGCAATTTTTAATTTGAAGCTGCCCATGAAACGTCGCTATGAAACCGTAACGACAGCAATAGATGGCTTGCAAAAGCGATTACAAAATATCAGTGGTAATTTTAACCTGAATCACAGGCATCTTTACCATGATAGGGATGAAATCACGGTAACTGTGATTAGACAATAATTTCATTCTATTGCTTAATTGATTGAATTATATATAAAAAAATAAATGGTGGCGCGGATCCGCTGCGTAAGTTTTATACTTTCTGCGGAAAAAGGTGTAAAAGTGATACCAAAATCCTTTATAATCCCGCCGTTTTTTTACTCTGAACCAACGAAAGTGAACTAATGGCAGACTTATCTCATTACAGAAACATTGGTATTTTCGCCCACGTAGACGCGGGTAAGACTACCACTACAGAACGTATTTTGAAGCTAACCGGTAGAATCCACAAAAGTGGTGATACCCATGACGGTTCGACAACCACAGATTTTATGGAACAGGAAGCTGAGCGAGGTATTACCATTCAGTCAGCTGCGACTACCTGTTTCTGGAAAGATCATCGCCTAAATGTTATCGATACTCCGGGACACGTTGACTTTACTATCGAAGTGTATCGTTCACTAAAAGTACTTGATGGTGGTATCGGCGTATTTTGTGGCTCTGGCGGTGTTGAACCACAATCTGAAACTAACTGGCGTTATGCTAACGATTCAGAAGTTGCCCGTATCATCTTCGTAAATAAACTGGACCGTATGGGTGCAGATTTTTACCGTGTAGTTGGACAGGTTAAGAAAGTTCTGGGCGCTAACCCACTGGTTATGACATTGCCAATCGGTATTGAAGATGACTTCGTCGGCGTTGTTGATGTACTTGAACAAAAAGCCTACGTTTGGGACGATTCTGGCTTGCCAGAAAACTACGAAATTCAAGATGTCCCAGAAGACATGAAAGAGAAAGTAGCTCAGTATCGCGAACAGTTAATTGAAAGTGCTGTTGAGATAGATGACGATTTGATGATGGCGTATATGGATGGTGAAGAACCTTCTATTGCTGACATTAAGCGTTGTATCCGTAAAGGTACGCGGGATCTTACCTTCTTCCCAACCTATTGTGGTTCAGCATATAAGAATAAAGGCGTACAGAACGTACTGGACGCAGTTGTTGATTATCTGCCAAGCCCGACAGAAGTTGATCCGCAGGATCTGACTGATCCTGAAACCGGTGAACCTACTGGTGAAGTAGCGAAAGTATCAGTAGATGAGCCGTTCCGTGCTTTAGCATTTAAAATCATGGACGACCGTTTCGGTGCGCTTACCTTTATTCGTATTTACTCCGGTAAGTTGAAGAAAGGCGATACCATCTTAAACTCTGCTACGGGCAAAACTGAACGTATCGGCCGAATGGTTGAAATGCATGCAAATGATCGTACAGAATTAGCGGGTGCTCATGCCGGTGACATTCTTGCTATCGTAGGTATGAAGAACGTTCAGACTGGTCACACGCTGTGCGATCCAGACCATGAATGTACACTTGAGCCAATGATTTTCCCAGAGCCAGTAATCTCGATTGCTGTTGCGCCAAAGGATAAAGGTTCAACTGAAAAAATGGGCGTAGCTATTGGTAAAATGGTTGCAGAAGATCCATCTTTCCAGGTTGAAACTGATGAAGATTCTGGTGAAACTATTCTTAAAGGGATGGGCGAACTTCACTTGGATATCAAAGTCGATATCCTGAAACGTACTTATGGTGTTGAGCTGGTCGTGGGGCAGCCTCAGGTTGCTTATCGTGAAACTATCACCAAAGAAATTGAAGATAGCTACACGCATAAGAAACAATCTGGTGGTTCTGGTCAGTTTGGTAAAATTGATTACCGCATCAGACCTGGCGAGCAAAACTCTGGTTTCACCTTTAAGTCAACGGTTGTGGGCGGTAACGTTCCGAAGGAATTCTTCCCAGCAATTGAAAAAGGCTTTAAAGGCATGATGGGCGAAGGCCCGGTGGCAGGATATCCGGTACTGGACGTTGAAGTTGAACTTTACGATGGTGGCTTCCACGCCGTTGACTCTTCGGCTATCGCGTTTGAAATTGCAGCCAAAGGTGCATTCCGTCAGTCAATGCCTAAAGCTGGTCCTCAGTTACTTGAGCCAGTGATGAAAGTGGACGTGTTTACGCCAGATGATCACGTTGGTGATGTAATTGGTGATTTGAACCGTCGTCGCGGTATGATCAAAGATCAGGAAGCTGGCGCCACAGGTGTTCGCGTTAAAGCTGACGTACCGCTTTCTGAGATGTTCGGTTACATTGGTCAATTGCGTACGATGACGTCAGGTCGTGGTCAGTTCTCTATGGAGTTCAGTCACTACTCTCCAACGCCAGCAAACGTTGCTGAAAAAGTAATCGAAGAAGCTAAAGCGCGTAAAGCGAAGAAATAATTTCGTTTGCGCTAGCCGCTTTATAAAGGATCCCCTGCCATTTTTGATGACAGGGGATTTTTTATATTTTTTCCGTTAATCCTTTCATTTCAGTAAAAACTGTCCGAAACCTGATCTTGTAAATTGGGCCACAGCATTTAAAGTAGTGTCAGTTATGTCTTGTCCCTACTACTTATGTCCGAGGTCTATTTCATCTTCTTCAATTTTTTTATGTTGCCACTTACATTAGCTGTAATTTGCTATCTGGTATGGGGGCGTTCGGGGGTAATTAACGGGATGCTGGTGTCCACATCATTGAAAGGAAGCGCGATAGTTATCGTCCGGCCAACGGTCTCCTCTGTGTTGCGATTGGACAGATGCGTAATACTACCGGCAAAAATGATTACCACCATACAGTGTTCTCCAAGATGTATTTGCCTGCTGGCGGGACCTTTCCTAATGGCAGAAATCTGGTTATCTCCACGTCTTGTACCTCGAGTGGCAAGTCGAGCTAAGCGGCTTTTTCCTGTTGCGCAAATTAGTCATGTGGAATGCTATCAGGAACACACACTTACGCCCCAGCTGTTATAACGATAAACACGACGACTGGTTAAGATTGCCCGGGTGTAATACCTATTGTAAAAGTTATCTTTTATTCTGTTGTAGCGATTTTTTCAGTAACCGTAGCGTTACTTTCATCCGGATCATTTCCTTACTGACTCTGTCGCCGGTAGCCGGATGATACTCAATAATCTCGAATTTCTGAGTTAAGCTGCTAAATTGCATTGCCGCAGGTAGAGGCAAACAAGGCCGCACTTTTTCCATATACTGGCGGGGAGCAAGATGCATTCTGGGTATACCAGAAAAACGAGCTACAAGCGTCACTCCTTTATGGTAAATTGCGAAATGTTCAGGAGGTGGATTTCTGCGCCACTTGGGGAGGAAGTAGAGTGCGAGTAGCCCCGCAATGACGGCCATAATAGCGAGAAACAAAACGGTGAGGCGAAGCGGCGTTATTTTGCCCAAAATCAGCGTTAATAAGTTTTGCTGCATGTTAGCGTTGAACCCCAGAACCCAGCGGCTCCACAAGTAATCCATATTGGCAAACAGATGACGTAGGTTCGCCAGCACCGGTAACTGTCTTAATCCGGAAAACGGGTTGTTATCTAATAGTTCACCTGATTCTTCAATGGCTTCCTGTAAGCCAAATTGCAAGCGGGCAGGTGCTACCACGCTGGTGGGATCAAAACGTACCCAGCCTTGTTCACCTAGCATCGCTTCTACCCAAGCGTGGGCATCGTACTGATGTACACTAAGAACATTGGCCGCTAATGTTTCGCCGCCCTGGTAACCTGTTACCATTCTTGCGGGGATCCCTGCAAGCCTTAAAGCATAAGCCATGGCACTCGCGTAGTGCGAGCAAAAACCTGCCTGATGGTCAAAGAGAAATGCATCTACAGGATTCAAAGGCATAGGCGTAGGCGTTAACGTATAGCGGAAAACCGGTTGTGCAAAGTGCGCCATAATGGCATTAATAAAACGACTATCGTCAGAAAATGTCTGTCGCAACTGTTTTACCCATTGCGCCGTTCGCGGATTTCCCGATTGAGGTAATTGCAGATTGATGCGACGGTCTACACTAAGCAATGACTGGTTTAACGGTGTAGCGGGGTAGGAAGAGACATCGTACGCCCATTTGCTTCTCAGCGGTTGCGATGCAATAAGCTGATAGTCGGCGCTCTGCCAGATGTAATCTCTGCTACTAAAATTGTTCGCTAAGGCAACATCAATTGCGTAAAGCCATGTCTCACCGGTAGGTTCAGCTATTACCTGATAATGGTATGCAGCACCAACGACTTCCGGCGAAAATTCAGCGCCTGAAGACTGGTACTGCTTGCGTGTTTGTTTGCGCAGTTCACTTACCTGCCAGCTTTTGCCGTCGAAATGTTCAAGTGTAATGGCTCTCCAGTAGCGTTCATTTTTATCAGGAACTGCACCTGTAAAAGTGGCATTGAAAACTAAGTCAGTAGATAAGGTGAGTTTGGCGATATCGCCAGGAGTCACTTTTTCGGTTAGCCCGGAAGTGGTGGAACTGCCGGTTGGCATTTTCCAGAGTGGAGGCAACTGGGGAATAATGAGGAAAAGCAGCAAGGCAATAGGAATAGCCTGAACTGAAACAACAGTTAAACTTCTGATTTGACGGGGTAAGGCTTGCCCGGGAGCATAGACGGCAGACAACGCAACAAGACAGACCAGCAGTAAAAGCAAATGAAAGGCAGCGCTGAAAACAGACTGATTAAAGATATACCCGCATCCAATGAGGAAAAGCCCACACCCGAATAAATGTAAAAAGTCTCTGCGTCGCGTTAACAGCATCAATTTCAGCGCGCAGGCCATTACCAATAAATTGACCATAGCGAGGAGCAAACCTAATTGGGGCGTAAACCAGGCGAGGGTGATTGCACAAAGTACTGCTAACAGGTTAACAGTGAGGCTTTTCGGCGCGTGCCGATATTTGCCGATGTACAGAGAAATACGCACCATGACCGCGCATAGCATAAGTAACAACACCCAGAGCATCAATGATGAAAAAAGGCCGAGACTGACAGCTGCAAAAAACAGCGCAATGATCAAGCTCGCACGGTGTCCGGCAATGGGAAGGCGGCCCGCTGTCATTTTACTTTTTCCTGCCTATTAAACTGGGCGAGAGCAGTTAAACATTGGTGCTTATGTCGCTCTCCTTTTGCAACAGGTATTTCAATGTTCTGCAGTTGCATACCGAATTCAATTTTTTTATCAGTGAGTTTAATTACCTGATAAGCCAGCTTACCCAGCTCGGTTTCTAAATCAGTATAGGTAGACGGGAGTACGAGATAACCCGTTGCAGATTGTTGTTCACTAAACGACTTACTTACCCAATCACCTCCTTTTGCTACATTTTTCCAGGCTACTCTGTGTAAAGGCTCCCCCGCTTGATAATTTTTCAGGCCATTGAAATCATCATGGCCTGCATGTTCAGTGGCGATATTCCCAGTGTCAGCCTGGTTATGTTGCAGGTCAATTGCGCAAGGCACCGGCGCTGGATAGATGTTTAAGGTCTGTGAAAAATCGAGATGGGTCCAGCATTTATATAACCCCAACGGATATTCGGTGTAACAGGTAATGCGGGGAAGGGGGATTACACCTCGCTGCTGAGTCGCGAAAGGCAGAACAATATGCGGCAAATCTGTATCCAGATCTATCGTGATCCTGCTTTTTTCTTGCCACCAGCTAGCATGCAATAACCCATGCGCAGACGGCTCGTTGTCAGTTGTTATTCGTAGGCAGATAACGGCAATATCACCAGCAAAAACCGGCGTAACAGTTTCAGCTTTTATTTGAATACGAGCGAAGTTTAAATAGCTGGAAAACAGGTTCAACAGAAAAAGCGCAAGCAAAAAGTAACATAGGAAAAGCATGAGATTGTTCTGATAGTTGGTACCTAATACAAACAGGCAGATGCACATCACCAGATACCCGAGGCCAAACCAGCCGGGAAAGATAAAAATAGAACGCAGATCAAGCTGATGCTGTTGACTGGCGGGAATACGCTTGTCCAGCCATTGCAACAGCCGTTGCCGCCAGTGTTTAGCAATTAACTGCATGTAGCTTTCCTGTCACGCAGCAAGAGGGTCTACGCTTTCCAGTAGCTGGTCACTGAGGATCCCTTCATTGTGGTATGCGTCAGCGGTTGGACGCAAACGATGCTCGGCAACTGCAGTAAATGTAGCTTGCACATCTTCGGGAACGACATAACGTCTATCATGTAGAAATGCCCATGCTTTAGCGGCCTGCATTAGTGCTTTGGACGCACGGGGCGAAAGGGGGTGAGGGTAAGTGCTGTCATCCCGGCTCAAATTTACCAGTCGAAGAATATAGTTAATAACAGCATCACTACAATGAAGCTGTGAGACCTGTTGCTGCATATCTAGGAGCGTTTCTTTAGCAACCACAGTCTCAAGACTAGAATGATTGCGCTGGCTACCGGCGTTCAACATAGCTTTTTCCGCCTCCCAGGAAGGATACCCTAAAGAAATTCGCATTAGAAACCGATCTAACTGCGATTCTGGCAGTGGGTAGGTTCCCGCCTGATGACTGGGATTCTGCGTACCAATGACAAAAAACGGAGTGGGCAGGGCATAAGTTACACCATCAATACTAACTTGTTGTTCTTCCATAGCTTCTAATAAGGCGCTCTGGGTTTTGGGACTGGCGCGGTTTATCTCATCAGCCAGCACCAACTGATTAAATACTGGCCCTGGCTGAAATTGAAACGCTTGTTTCTGCGCATTAAAGATATTGACCCCCAGCATATCTGCGGGTAGTAAATCGGAGGTAAACTGAATGCGGGAAAACTCCAGACCAAATACACTGGCCAAGGCATGCGACAGTGTTGTTTTCCCCATACCTGGCAGATCTTCAATTAATAAATGGCCGTTGGCTAGCAGACAGGTGATTGCCAGTTTTATTTGTTCGGGTTTACCAATGATATGTTGGCTTAGTGCATTTATGGCACTGTGAAACTCTGCTTTCATAGTAAGCCTTGGATTGAATTCGACTTTGGTCATTAAGCATGTTACCAAGTCGCGAAGACTGATAGATAATTTGATTGATACGTAAGTATAGTTAGCTCACCCTCTATTGCCCAAAACAAAGATAAAGGCGTTAAAATTGCCCTGATTAAGTGCTGCGATAGCGTGAGGGGTTGATTATAATGGCGCAGTTAACTAAGGAAGCATTTTATGAAAAGAATTGATATTGATGAAGATTTATATGGTTTTATCGCCAGCCAGACCAAGCATATTGGTGAAAGTGCGTCAGATATTCTTAGACGGCTATTAATGCCGGAAACACCGGCACCAGCGAAGAAAGTTCAGAATTCTGGCGCTGTGGGTAGCGCACGAACAGATATACCAGCAACCCCAGCCAAAACGTCGCAAGCGAAAAAGCCATCGGCTCCACCGCCTTCGGATGAAGCCGCGCCGTCGGTGGTGCATGGTAAAGGCGATATTCTTGCACGCCTTACTGATAAAGCCCTGGCCGCCTACACCAAAAGGGTGGATCAGTTTGTTTTCATTCTTTCTGAATTGCATCATCTGCATCCCGATGCTTTTGCCAAGGTTGAACAGATTAAGGGAAAAAATCGTACTTATTTTGCAACCTCAAAAGAGGAGTTACTGGAAAACGGTAGCAGCACAAATCCCAAAGCAATTCCCGACAGCCCGTATTGGGTAGTAACCAATAATAACACAGCGAAAAAAGTCGCTATGTTGGAGCATGTCTTGCAAATTCTTGGGTATGACGAAGACATTACCCGCGCAGTGGTGGCTAAATTCGATTAAGCATCCATGGGCCGCGCTGCTGGCGTAAATGAAACGAATTTCAAATTAAAAACACGTAGAAGGACATCACATGGCATTACATCCACAGGCAGGTAAACCTGCCGCGCCGGAACAGCTGATTAACGTTGCGCAACTGGTCAGTCAATATTATGCGTATGTGCCCGATCCGAAAGAGGCAAGTGAGGCTGTGAGCTTTGGCACTTCCGGGCACCGTGGCACAGCCATGTCTGTAACCTTTACAGATACGCATATCGCGGCAATTTGCCAGGCATTAGCTGAATATCGAACACATCAACAAATCACCGGCCCTATTTTTATTGGTAAAGATACTCATGCGTTATCCGAGCCTGCAATGTTAACGGCTATTGAGGTACTGGTTGCCAATAACATCAACGTAGTCATCCAACGTAGCGACAACGCCAGCCGCGGCTATACACCCACCCCGGTAATTTCCCGAACTATTATTCGTTATAATCGCGATAGAAAGGAAGAATTTGCTGATGGTATTGTGATTACCCCTTCGCACAATCCTCCCGCAGACGGTGGCTTTAAGTATAACCCGCCGCATGGAGGCCCTGCCGACAGCGATGTAACGAAAGTTATCGAAGAGCGCGCCAATCTGTTAATCGCGGGCGGAAATAAAGATGTAAAGCGAATACATTTGCGCCAGGCGATGGATAGCGATTTGGTAAAAGAAGATGATTTTATGGAAGCTTATATTGATGACCTCGACCAGGTAATTGATATGGAAGCGATTGCAGGTGCTAACCTGACGCTGGGCACGGATCCTCTTGGCGGTGCAGGGGTTGGGTACTGGGATAGAATCGCTGAAAAATACAATCTCAATATTACTGTGGTCAATGAGCGGGTTGATCCACAGTTTGGATTTATGCGCAGAGATAAAGACGGCAAACTGCGCATGGATTGTTCTTCGGCCTACGCCATGGCGGGTCTTATTGAGCTAAAGGACAAATTCGACCTCGCGTGGGGTAATGATCCTGACTTTGATCGTCATGGTATCGTGTGCAAAAGTTCCGGCTTAATGAATCCAAACCATTATTTAGCCGTGGTGATAAATTACCTTTATCAACATCGCCCCGAGTGGTCACAAAAACTCAAAGTAGGCAAAACCCTCGTTTCCAGTTCCATGATTGATCGCGTCGCCATGTCGTTAGAGCGTGAAATTGCTGAAATGCCTGTGGGCTTTAAATGGTTTGTTCAAGGTTTGGCAGATTGTGACATTGGCTTTGCGGGTGAAGAAAGTGCTGGCGGTATTTTCCTGCAAAGAGACGGCAATACCTGGGCCACGGACAAAGACGGTTTTATTCTGTGTCTTTTAGCCGCGGAGATTCTTGCAGTCACGGGCAAAGATCCCGGCGAGCATTATAATGAGCTTACACAAAAATTCGGCTCCCCGTACTACCTTCGGGTTGATGTTGCTGCCTCGCTAGAAGAAAAGAAAAAGCTGTCAGCAATGGACGTATCTGTAATAACCAACGATACCCTTGCGGGAGAACCTATCCTTTCGATACAGACTCAGGCACCGGGTAACAATGCTGCGATCGGCGGTGTGAAGGTTTCGACAAAGAATGGCTGGTTTGCAGCAAGACCTTCAGGTACAGAACAAATTTATAAAATCTACGCTGAGAGCTTTAACGGTGAAAATCATTTACAAGAACTCATTCAGGAAGCTGAAGATTTAGTGGGGAAAATTATTAAATAATCTCTATTTGTAAGTAGGTTACAAAAATATTGCTGATAATTTGTTAAAAAACGGGTGAATGCATACGTTTTCATCCGTTTTTTACGGGAATTCACAATAGTTTTACACAAAAACATTTTAAACGCTGCTATATTGCTGTTATTACTGCTTATTCATTTGTAATTTTATTACGATTTCGCGTGATTTTGTTCCCAAGGAGCAAGCTCTTTTATTCACGCCCAATCTTAACAGTGAGAAACCGCTATGAACGCAAAAGTGATTAAAGCCAAAGCTCAGTCAGACGGTCAGAGTTATAAATCAGATTTTAAATCGTCCATTATTCGCCATTTACACTGTACATTGGGAACCGATGAAAATAAGGCGAATAACCATGCTTGGTGGAAAGCCACATGTGCAGCCATGCAGGAACGTGTATTGGAAGGGTTAAGAAAGACCCAAAAAACCCATTACCTCAATGACACCCGTGCAGTACATTATTTCTCCGCAGAGTTCCTAATGGGCCGTTTATTGTCAAATAACCTGCAAAACTTCGGTTTATACGATGCAGCTGCGGAAGCATTAAAAGAATTAGGCGTTGAGCTTGCCGATATCATGGAAGAAGAGCCAGATATGGCATTAGGTAATGGCGGCTTGGGTCGCCTGGCAGCGTGCTTTATTGATTCTTTAGCCACCATGGAATTACCAGCAATAGGTTACGGAATCCATTATGAGCATGGACTGTTTCGACAGGAAATTAAAAGCGGCGCGCAAATTGAGCGACCAGATAGCTGGCGTGACTTCGGTAATCCGTGGGAAATCTGCCGCCCAGAATCGATCCAGGAAGTATCGTTGTTCGGGTACGTGGAAACAAAATACGGAGACAACGGACGAATTCAGAAAGAATGGCATCCGGGTTCTATTGTAAAAGGTGTGCCGTGGGATATTCCTGTTGTTGGCTACGGCGGTAAAACCGTAAACGTTCTTCGTTTATGGAAAAGCGAGTCGTCAGGATATTTTAACTGGGACGTATTTAATGCGGGCGGTTACGTCGATGCGCAACGGGAAAATGTTCAAGCTGAAACCATATCAAAAGTGCTGTATCCCAATGATGAAACTGAAGCGGGTAAAGAGCTGCGACTCATTCAGCAATATTTCTTTTGCTCTTGCTCACTAAAAGATATTATTCGCCGGTATAAACGCGCCCATGGCGACGATTGGAGCCGCTTTACCGATCAGGTAGTTATTCAGTTAAATGATACCCATCCGGCTATTTCCATTCCTGAGCTCATGCGAATTTTAGTGGATCGTGCAGCACTGGATTGGGATAAAGCCTGGGGAATTTGTACAAAAGTATTTGCTTATACAAACCACACGCTGCTACCGGAAGCCCTGGAAAAATGGCCCGCTCGAATGTTGGAAAAAATTCTGCCACGGCATCTGGAGATTATCTATGAAATCAACCACCGCTTTATGGCTGAAGTAGATAAAAAATGGCCAGGTGATACCAGTAAAAAGACTAAGCTTTCTATTATTGAAGAGGGCAGCGAAAAGATGGTGCGCATGGGCCACCTTTCTGTGATCGGTTCCTTTAAAGTAAACGGTGTAGCTGAAATCCATTCCCGTTTGGTAAAACAAAACCTGTTCCCCGAGTTCAACGAATTGTGGCCTGATAAACTTACCAATGTGACCAATGGCATTACGCCCAGACGTTGGTTAAAAGCGTGTAATCCGCCGCTGTCCAGATTAATTGATAAGAAGATTGGGGAAAACTGGCCACTAGACCTGAAAAAGTTGGAAGGCCTGCTGGAGTACGCCGATAATAAAACATTCCAGAAACAGTTCATGCAGGTTAAGCAGCAGAATAAGCAGCTGTTGGCAGATGAAATAAAAAATACCTTAAATATTGATGTCGATGTAAACGCTATTTTTGATGTGCAAATTAAGCGGATGCATGAGTATAAGCGTCAGCACCTAAATTTACTCCATATTATGGCGCTTTATCGCCGGATTTTGGAAAATCCGGATTATGATATGCATCCACGCGTATTTATTTTTGGCGCAAAAGCCGCACCAGGATACAAACTTGCTAAAGATATTATCTTTGCCATCAACAAAGTGGCAGATAAAATTAATCAGGACCCACGGGTAAAAAACAAGCTGAAGGTTGCGTTTTTACCTAACTATCGTGTTTCCCTGGCAGAAAAAATGATCCCGGCTTCTGATGTATCAGAACAGATTAGTACCGCAGGAAAAGAAGCTTCGGGTACAGGCAATATGAAACTTGCTCTTAACGGCGCTCTGACAATAGGCACATTAGATGGCGCTAATATTGAAATAGCTGAAGAAGTCGGTGAAGACAATATCTTTATCTTTGGCTTAAACGTTGATGAAGTGCACGAACTGCAGGAAAAAGGGTACAACCCCCACGATTATTACTATCGTGATCCAGAAATTAAAGCTGTGCTGGATTGGCTGGAAACCGATTATTTCACGCCAGGTAAACCCGGTGCGTTAGTGTCAATCAAGCAAAGTTTGTTAGATTATGGCGACCCTTATTTTGTACTGGCAGATTTCCGCGCCTACGCCGATGCGCAGGAAAAGGTAGACAAAGCATATCGGGATAAGGACCGCTGGGCACGCATGGCTATTATTAACACTGCCAAAATGGGTAAATTTACTTCAGATCGTTCAATTCAAGATTATGTCGAACGGATTTGGAAACTGCAGCCTTGTACTGTAGATAAGTAAAGCAGTTAACACGCTTCTTAAAAAGCCTGACGATGTCAGGCTTTTTTGCGTCAAGCAAGTGGTCAGGACTAACACTGCTTTATTTTTCCATTCTCGCAGGTCTGGCTTCAAAGATGAGGTTGATGCCGATCCGCATGGGCAAGTCTTCACACAGCCGTAAAGCTAGCCGACGGGAGAAAGTAGCGCTTCCCATCTCCGCGCTAAAGCGTTTTTCAGTTCAACGTGCCTTCAATGATGCACGTTGAAACGAAAAAAGTGCGTTCTTTAAGCTGATCACATATCTATGCAGTAGGTATAATAACCAGGTATTTGAGGTGATACGAATTTCCGGTTGCGTCGGCCTCTCCGCCGTGCTCTTATAGCGCTAAGAATTTTATAATAACAATAACTTAGCTTGTTTATAGGCGAGGAAGCGTCCGAATGAGCCGATTGCACCAATCTTTGGCGACAATCCCGAATCGCTATGCGTTTATCGATACAATTGACAAGTGCGCGCAACAACATGATCAGTTTTCTCTTATGTTGGTGGACGTGGTACGTTTTTCAGATGTAACAACCAGTCTGGGCATTACCGTAGGAGACCAGTTCCTGCTGGAGATCGCCAATCGAATTATCTTGCTATTTAACGAAGACATCAGCTTTGGCCGAATAAGCGGTGATGTATTTGGTATTATTTTTCCAAAAAGAACAGGCCGAACGCAGATGCTTTGCCGTTTTGAAAAGCTGGTTGAGCATTTTAAAGTTCCCATGCAATACGATAATCATGCATTTATTGCCGACTTCAATGTGGGTGTGGTATCTACCGGCAAACATGATTTTGATCTTACGCTTTTTGTTTCGCGGGCAGAAACAGCGCTGAAGCAGGCGAAAGAAAACAAATATGAAAATTTTTACCTGTTAACCCATGAAGAAAAAGCAGATACCGGCCGAAGTCTTGCACTCAAAGCAGATTTAAAACGCGCGCTTTTACAGAATGAGCTGGAGTTGTATTTTCAGCCACAAGTAAATCTACAAACTTTGGAGATTATCGGTGCCGAGTGTTTATTAAGATGGAATCATCCACTTGACGGGGTGTTATTTCCCGGCCCGCTAATTGAAGCCGCTGAATCCTACAATATGATGAATGAGCTAGCGTACTGGACGTTTGAGCAGGCATTCGTAAGTATGGCGACGCTTGATAGTGCTGGTCTGCGAATTTCTCTTTCTATTAATATTTCTCCTACGCAACTCTATGACAGCAAACTGATACCCACATTACTTAACTTAAGTAAACGGCACGGTATTCAGCTTTCACGATTTGAGTTAGAGCTTACTGAAGATGTGGCGCTTTCTAATTCTTTAATGGTTAAAAGACAATTATCTCAGCTTCGAGAGCAAAAAGTGGCGATTGCCGTAGATGATTTTGGCAAAGGTTACTCCAATTTAGCTTATATTCGTGAGCTTAATCTTAACGCTCTTAAGATAGACAAAACCTTTGTCATGGAGCTTTCTAATAATCCGGTTAATCGAGCCATTATTGAAGCAGCAAAAATTATTGGTAAGGCGAAAAGTTGTGATGTTATTGCTGAGGGCGTTGAGACACTGGAACAGCTGCATATATTGCGCGAGATAGGCATCACGATGGGGCAGGGGTATCTTTTCTCTCGAGCAGTGCCAATAAACGAATTTATTACTTTGGCAAGTGCCGATATTATTGTGGGAAGTTCGCCATTGCGCAGAGTGATTGTGTAGAACCCGCGATCGAAACCGCGCAACACCTGCTTGGCTTTTGATCGAGGAAATCGGTAAACTGTGGCCTTTACTTTATTTCAACATAATTGGTGACAGCATGCCGATGGAACGTCGACTCTTAGATGAGGGAGAGTTTCTAGCACTTTCTCGTTTCGAACCTCAATCCGTAGCCACACCAAAAAGCTATCTTCTTTCGAACGGCACTACTGTATCTGTTTTTGCACCTGGTATCATCTGTTTCGAACCAGCTAAACGTTTGAAGGTAAACAAGCATATCGTCATTTCCTGCGGCATTCATGGCAATGAAACCGCGCCTATTGAAATTTGCGATTCAATAGTAAAGGAATTACTCACCGAATCGTTGAGAAGCGCGCATCGCGTACTTTTTCTGTTCGGCAACTTACCTGCCATGGATGTAGCTGAACGTTTTATCAGCGAAAATATGAATCGGCTGTTTAGTGGTGCGCATTCTCAGGGTGCCGGGCTGTGTAACGAAGAAAGACGCAGAGCAAAAATACTTGAAGATGCGGTAACGGCATTTTTCGCGGAGGCCCCGGCAGGTGACAGTCGTCATCACTATGACTTGCACACGGCCATTCGTGAATCCAAAAATGAAAAATTTGCTGTCTATCCTTTTTTGCATAGCAAACCTCATAGTCGCTCGCAACTGGCTTTTCTTGCCGCATGTGGCGTAAAAACTATTTTGCTTTCGGAAAGCCCCACTACTACATTTAGCTACTATTCGTCATTTCATCATGGCGCCCACGCGTTTACTGTAGAGTTAGGAAAAGTTCGGCCATTCGGTCACAATGATATGTCGCGCTTCGCGGACGCGCAGTTCGCCCTGACGGCGTTGCTGACAGAAGAAGATTATGCGCCTACAGTTAAACTTGAAGAGCTGGAAATTTTTAGGGTGAATCAGGTTATTAATCGTCAGCAAGACGATTTTGTACTACATTTTGCTGATGATTTACCAAATTTCACAGCCTTTAGCAAAGGCGCGGTATTAGCTACAGAATCGGGAGCAACATATTCTGCTGAACAAGATGGCGAAGCTATTGTTTTTCCTAATGCCAACGTAGCCATTGGTCAGCGAGCACTACTTACCGTAGTGCCTGCAAGGTTGGAGACGTCAGATGTTTGAACTCGACAGCCGCTTGGCAGCAGACACCTACGTGGTTGGCGAGCTGCCCCTTAGCCGCGTGTTGTTAATGAATGACCGCCAGTTCCCGTGGATTATTCTGGTGCCGAAACGCGCCGGGGTTCAGGATACAATTGATCTGACAGAAGCGGATCAACTGCAACTGTTAGCGGAATCCCGCCAGGTGTGTCTGGCGCTAAAATCGTTGTACGCACCTGATAAACTGAATGTGGCTGCTCTGGGCAATATTGTGAAGCAGTTGCACGTACATCATATTGCACGGTATCGCGACGATATAGCCTGGCCGCAGCCGATATGGGGCAGGCAACCTGCAATACCCTATGATAGCCAGTCTGCGCAGCTTAGATGTCAGCAGCTCAAAACCTTTCTTAACATGGAGGATAAGCGATGATTATTTCAACCACTCCCACGCTGGAAGGTAAGCGTATCGAACAGTACTACGGTATCGTTATCGGCGAAGCGGTTATGGGCGCCAATTTGTTTAAAGACATGTTTGCGTCTATTCGGGATATTGTTGGCGGCCGTTCTGGAGCCTACGAAGATGAACTTACCAAAGCACGCAAACTCGCGTTCGCTGAGCTTGAACAAGAAGCGCGAAATATGGGCGCTAACGCTGTCGTTGGCATTGATATCGACTATGAAGTTATTGGTGAAAAGGGCAGCATGCTTATGGTGAGTATTAGTGGTACAGCAGTAAAGGTGGTGGATAACGCTTAGTATTGAACTAACCTATATCCTTTACTATTGTACTAGGTGGGGAGGCGATGCCCCTTTACGACTTTATCAACAAAAAGAAAAAGCAGCGAAGCGAATAATCATTGCTGTTCCTTAGCAATGATCAGAAGAATGAGGATGGTTTATCTTTTTCCTTTTTTTCAATTTCTGCCTTTTCTTCTTTGCTTGGAGGAACATAGTCTTTGGGAAGTTTAAATCTGGCGCTGGATTTTAGCAGCATCACGTTTCCCACTACTACGCCAAGTACCAGCAGCACAATTAACACTATCCACAAAGTACTCATACACTTCCTCTATTTAAAATGTAACGGTGAAACAGTTCATCAATTCGACTCAGAACGGCATCTTTACCCAATATGTCGGCCCCATCAATGGTCGCAACTAACGAATCTATCGAACGTGCAGCTTCAAACGGGTGAGCTTGTTCAGTGTGGCTTAAATGCCATAATTCGCAAGCGACGCCGCCATTGTATTTTAAAAACGGGCGGTGGAACCCGTACTTCGCAGCATTAATGTCCAGCCATTTTGCTAAGGCAAAACAGGGTCCTCCTTGGCGATATTCGCTGTCAATCAGTTCAAATTTTTGAGAAGCCTTTTCTACGGCGCATTTGTCGTATACATCAATGTCGGTTCCCCAATGATGCCGACTTGTGCCGGGCAATGCAGACCAGGTAAGAATGGCATCAATTTTTTCATTATCGTTTAGCGTAGTGAAGTCCAACAACTGTCCGGTTGCGTTGTAAAGTGGCATCTCACCTTGCCATTTACGATTCCAGATAAGCCGTTGACGCTCAAAGTCGCGATAGCTGCTAACCAGCTGGCAATCAATTCCGGCTTCTTGCGCCGCGTCCTTCAGCGCCATATACGCAGGAAGGACATCCTGATGTAACCGATGCCCGTTGCCTGCATCAGCAAGAAATGGATTCTCAACGCCTAACCATACGGTTGAGGGGATCACGCTAGTAACCTCACCAGCATGGAATAGTAAATTTCGCTCAAGATATTGAGATCTTCCATTTTCACGCACTCATCGACTTTATGAATAGTGGCATTGACGGGGCCAATTTCAATCACTTCGGCTCCAGTAGGAGCAATGAACCGGCCATCCGACGTGCCGCCAGCCGTCGATAGCTGTGTAGGGACGCCGGTGACATCAGCAATGGCAAATTGCGTTGCTTCGAGTAGCTTTCCCGAATCTGTTAAAAAAGGCTGACCGTTAAATGTCCATTTGATTTCATAATTTAAATTATGTTGATCAAGAATAGTGGTAACGCGCTTAATCAATTCTTTATCAGTGACTTGTGTGGAAAAGCGAAAGTTAAAACAGACATGACATTCACCCGGAATGACGTTTCCCGCACCAGTTCCTGCATGCATATTGGAAATCTGAAAGCTGGTAGGAGGAAAAAAAGAATTACCATCATCCCAGTGAGTGTTTGCTAACTCGGCTAACGCAGGAGTAGCATCATGTATCGGATTTTTAGCCAGGTGAGGATAGGCTACATGCCCCTGTACACCTTTAATCACTAAATCACCGGTAAGCGAGCCACGTCGGCCATTTTTAACAATATCTCCAACGCGGCTGGTGCTGGAGGGTTCGCCCACCACACACCAGGTGATTTTTTCGTTGCGGGCTTCTAACGTATCAATGACCCGAGTGGTTCCGTTGATAAAAGGGCCTTCTTCGTCACTGGTGATGAGAAAAGCAATGCTGCCTCTGTGATCAGGATGGTGATTCACAAATTTACGGGTGGCGATCAGCATGGCAGCAAGACTGCCTTTCATATCTGCCGCACCTCTGCCGAAAAGGTAACCTTCTTTTTCAGTAGCAACGAATGGCGGGGTTTGCCACGCTTCCTCAGGGCCACTGGGAACAACGTCAGTGTGCCCGGCAAAACAAAATACCGGACCATCAATGCCCCTGCGCGACCACAAGTTGGTGGTATCTTCAAACATCAAGGTTTCGTTGTTAAATCCGGCAGCGTCTAGATACTCTTTTATCAGTTCCTGGCATCCTGCATCTTCAGGAGTGACTGATTGCCGGTTGATCAGGTTTTTTGCCAGCGCGATCACGTCACTCATTTTGCAAAAAACTCCGTATAATCCTGAGGTTTAAAGCCCAACGCATAGTTGCCGTTGTCAATGAGAATGGGGCGCTTAATCATAGCGGGCTGCTTAAGCATCAGCTCCAGCGCACTGTCTTTGTCGAGATTGGCTTTTTGCGCGTCGTCAAGCTGTCTAAAAGTCGTGCCTCGCTTATTAAGCATTTGCTCCCAACCCAGCCGCTTTTCTGTTTCTTCCAGCCAGTTCTTATCGATACCTTCTTTACGGTAATCGTGAAAAACGTAATGTATGTCTTTTTCATTTAACCATTTGCGCGCTTTTTTGATGGTATCGCAGTTGCTAATACCAAAAAGTGTTGTTGTCATAGTGCATGTAACTATAGGAAAGGGTAACGCCAGTCTATCCCGACCTTGCAATGGATGCAAAAGGTACAGCCGAGTTGAAACTCTTACATGTTGAAGAGCGTATCGACTTCATTATCCCCTGAGAAAAGCGCCAGCCATAATAGTTGCTGCTCCGACGCAAAGCCGTGCCGTCACCTTTGCCGACAGAATCATTCTCGACTCTTCTATCTCCCTTCAGGCGTGGCTTTTTCAGCTTCTAAGCTGCGCCCATTGCGTTTGATCTAGCGCCACCAAACCTACAGAAATTGGTTTGTCAAAAGTTGAAAATTCTCGCGCTGAGTGAGCACGCGTTAGTGCGGATTGGTATAAATAACGGTTGGGCACGCGTTGTGCAACACTCGTGAAGAAAATGTGGCTCGGTAGAATTTCCGAGCCAAAATCGTTCCGATTAATCTATCTAAGGAGAAGCTATGTCAATTGTAAAAACAGCATCAGCCCATTACCAGCCTCTGGGAAAAGGCGGGCAAGGACATGTTAGCCTTGCAAGCGGAGCAATGTCTGAACAACCTTACGGCTTTAATACCCGATTCGAAGATAAATCGGGTACCAATCCGGAAGAGCTGATTGCTGGCGCTCATGCCAGTTGTTACGCCATGGCGTTATCTTTCGCTTTGGCTGATGCTGGCTATGATACTGGCGAATTAAAAGTAGACGCCGCTGTAACGTTAGAAAAAGACGGAGACGGTTTTACTGTGACGCAGTCAGCGCTGACGCTGGAAGCTAAAGTTTCGGGAATTGATGAAGATGAGTTCTCGTCTATCGCCAAAGATGCAAAAGAAAATTGCCCAATTTCCAAGTTGTTAAAAGCGGAAATTACTCTGGATTACTCATTCCACAATTAAAATATTAAGCTGATTTCTTAATCAAAATTCAGGTTACTTACAGATAGACAGTGAAAAGATTATCTTCCATGGCTCGGCACTGCCGGCCATGCGAGGGTACCAAAGCCTTAATTTTACCCAGGTTCCTGATTGTTACTACACCAATAGGTTCAACCTGCTGGAGTTTCAGCCAGCGTTTGTCAAAAGACATCAGTGGCGTACCTTGCGTGACAGCATTGCGTACTTTTACCAGGCGCTCACATCTCTCGCCCAACAATCTTTCTGTGCCCACACCGATTTTTATCCATAACCTTAACCCGGCAGGAGACACCAGTTGTACCTCATATCCCATTGCCGGAATAGCTTCAACTACGCCATCAAAGGGAGCAAAAACCTGATTGCCTGACAGTGAAACCGCCATCCCTTTGCCCCACATGCCAGCTCGAATTAATTCATTAGGAATAGCGTGTGAAGCAATGCGGGTTCCGCTTACAGGGGAAAGAATCGGAATATGATGAACGTAAGATGCAGGCGCGTTTTCAGCAATTAGCGAATCAAAATAATGCATGGTAAGTGATATTTATTCCTGTACTACAGAATAATCTGCCTTTTCAAGAGCAACAATAGCGTCTTTAAGTTTGTTGTTTTTTATCAGAAAAAAATCGGTTTCAAAAGTGGATACAACAAAAATACTTACCTTAGCTTTCGCGAGAATTGCGCCTATTCGCGCCATAATACCTACCATAGAGAGTTCAAGCGGACCAATAAGCTCAAGTGCGCGCCAGTGGGTGTCAGATTCCAGCGACTCAATTGCAATATCTGAAGGAACGACAATAGACAGTTCTTCCTTCGTCCTTCCAATAAAATAAATCTCACTTTCCAAAACCATTGTGGGGATCCCTTTTTCTATTTCTACACTGTGGATAGAAAATTGCTGCGGTAAAACGGCGAGAGTCTGTAGAGGCATTCCGAATTCATGATAAAAGGGTGAGGCACCTATTAAATCATTATAAATAAACAAGTACCACGTGTTATCCACTTTATCTGTGGATAAGTTTGTTGAGTAGTTTGGGGCTGAATCATAACTTACTGAATTATATGGTTTATCTTTGTTGGTTAAACATTGTTCAGTGGATAACATTTATCTATTCACAAGCATTTTCCACAGCCCGTGTCTACACCTTGCTATAGAAATACCGTAAAAAAAGCGGGTGTATCTGCTAACTTATCGCTTGACATCAGGTTCATAGATAGGAAGAAAATCTCTGGATTGTGAGGCTGGGAAGAGAGCTTTTAGTCAATAAAAAGAAATTGATCAACCTTTCGAATATGAAGGATCATCTTTTGATGATCGCCAGAAGAGAATGAAAAAAACCATAGGCGTTTTCAAGTGAAGAGTGACCTGTTAAATTACGGAAATATTCAGCAATCGTTAAGGAAAACAGGCATTGGCGGCGCCACTTGATATTTATGCCGGGCCAGGCGCGCTGGCTACATTGCGGCAACATGGTTTTTATCCATTACTGTTTAACTATTTTTTAGGAGCTTCGGGTGGACCAAAGTGGTTTGTGCTGGCAGGGCTGGATAGGGTGTTGTTTCCAGAATATTTTCAGCGCCGCGGCGGGCAAATCCAGATTATTGGTTCATCTGCTGGTGCATTTCGCGCGGCATGTATGGTGCAGCAAGATCCTTTACGTGCGATAAATCGCCTGGCTGATGTGTACGCCCACACCGTATATTCGCGTAAACCTACTTCTAAAGAAATTACTGATAGCGCCAAGCATCTGGTTAACCATCTTCTGGGTGAAGACGGTATTATGGATTTGCTGACAAACGAACGTTTTAAAGCGCATATTTTTGCGGCTCGCTGCCACGGAATTATGGAAAGTGCAGGGCGAATGTCGCAATTGTCAGGCCTGGCAATGAGCGGTGCAGCTAACGCGCTTCATCGAAAGCATTTGCAGCGTTACTATTCCCGCAGCGTGTTTTCTGCGCCTGATAGTCGCTTAAGTATTGATGATCCGTATCATCTTAAGACTGAACTGCTGGAGCTGGGATATAACAATGTCAAAGATGCGTTATTGGCATCAGGCGCTATCCCGGTTGTTATAGATGGCGTCGAAAAGATTGTCGCAGCGCCGCCCGGCGTTTATCGGGATGGTGGAATTATCGATTACCACTTTGATTTGAAGTTTGGTCCGGAGCCGGGCTTGGTGTTATATCCGCATTTTTATCCCCATGCCGTTCCCGGATGGTTTGATAAAGGGTTGAAGAAGCGACTGCCACACGCTTCCAGTTACGATAATGTTGTAATGCTGGTACCGTCGGCGGAATTTGTGGCTTCATTGCCCTACAGTAAAATTCCCGACAGAAAGGATTTTGACAAGCTTAACGAAAAGGCGCGCATTCGCTATTGGGAACAGGTGCTGCAAGAATCTGATCGTCTTGGCGAATACTTTATGAAAATTACCGCCGATGGCACAGTGATGGATAAAATTAAGCCGTTGCCGTTTACCTGTCAGTAATACCGTTAGCTTAAGCAAAGTTTTGATCCGACTTGCTTATTTCGCGAGCGGTTAACATCAACAATAGAAAAATCTGCTTGCACCTTCCCCTTTGCATGGCTATTATACGCGCCGACTTCACCAAACGGTGTTTGTCGGCATCATCATTTATGCGTCTATAGCTCAGTTGGTTAGAGCGCTACCTTGACATGGTAGAGGTCACAAGTTCGACTCTTGTTAGACGCACCATCTTTAAAGGGCTGCAGCCCGATCACTCAAAGCTCATTCCAAGTGTAACCTTTCTGTACCCTTTCTGTAACCTAATACAGCATCCAAAATTAAGCTGCAGATAGGTTCATTCGGTATTTATAACTGGAGATTTCTCGCATCAATTCATCACGCTCAATTTCTGCTTCGTGCTGAGCGTCCATCAGCTTTACAAGGTTTCTTTTGCTGTTCGTAAATGCCCTCTTTTCCCTTTTAGCTAAAGGCTCGATAAGTTTAAGCTTTTCATCAGCCGAAAGATCTCCAGAGAGTATTTCATGTGCTTTTTTTCTAACTTCGATGATTTCAGATGCGGCACTCATTGTTTCATCGCACTTTCTTTTTGCGGTCTCGGCTTTCTTAACTAGCTTTTTTAATTCCGACTCCATTGCCCTAAGAACTGTTTTACTTGTCATAATTTTCATCCAATCTGCAATTCGCCAGCGGGCACTCGCACCCACTCGACATGGTTTTCTTGGTAAACTTTGGTTGATTTTGCATCCGCATGAGCTGCCCTTGCCTGTGGGTCATAACCTGCCTGGGTAAATAAATGGATCGACAATGCGCGGATCTCGTGGAAAGTTGGTCGTTCGGCTTTATTCATCTTTTCGAATAGCTTTAATTCGTCCCGCAATGCACTGAATGCTTTGCTTATGTACTCACTGGTGATCTGAGTAGGATGATCGCATTCTTTCGGTACAACACGGCTACTGCTGATCCGGTGAACAACGTAAGGGCTTAACACCTTGTCTGCTCGACTTTGCTCAATGATGGATTTCAGCGCCTGAGTGATAGGGATCTCCACTCTCGACGATTCTTTCTTCTGCACCTTTTGTCGGTGGATCCTCACGTAGCCGAAAACCATCATCCCTTCAATAACCTCAGGTGTTGGCAAAAACCGGCAGTGGCTGTATTTCAGGCGGCTAACTTCCAGCACGGCATGAGTCGTTTGAATAGCCAACTCCATTGCTGTTTTGAGATAGTGTGGCGCCGCAGCATGGATGGCTTGAAAATCAGCAAGCTTTAATCGCTTACGCTTCTTCGCCGCTACAGGGCGCAATTTCTTCTTGCGCGCTACGTTTTCATCCATTGCCGACATGTCGACCATATAATCAAAAATCTTGTTCAAGAAGATGATCTTTCTGTTCTGTACTTCAACACTTTTATCGCCAGCATGTTCTTGAACAAAATCATTAACTGTCTCTAGTGTGATTGATTTCGATAACACATCGCCATGTGACTGCTTTAGCTTTTCGCAATTACTGAGGAACGTTTTCATCACCTGAGGGCTTAGCTTTTCATCAGTCTTCACCCGCTTTATGATTTTAGGTAGCCAATCAGACAAAGGGCGATTGTATTTATCGTTGTGAGTTAAGGTCATTTTATGGGGGTTGCGCAGCTCCGCATTGAACCGCCTCGCAACCTCACATGCCTCATGCCTCGCTGTGCTATCTGGGAACCAAACGTCTTTACCTTCTGGCGTACGGTATCTCCACTTCAACTTACCCCTATGCTTCACTAGAGATAATCCAATAGGTAAATCGGAGTTGCCATGTTGCCTTCGTCGTGGCGCCATTACGCTACCTTCCTTTTCATTTGCTCAAAGAGGGCGTCAATGTTTGATTTAACCTCTTCCTTCATAAATAAAACATACCTGCCTGTAGGGGTAGTTTCCACTCTATCCACACCCTTGAGCGGGATCCCTTTGTTAATCCAGTTCCGAATTGTTTTATCTGTCACTGAGCCGCCCCATACTTCTTCGGCATATTCAGTCGGGGATAATGCTTTCATCACGCCACCTTATCGACAGTGATGCCGAATGCTTCGTTTATAGCACTCATAGATAGAGGAGCGCGTATTCTATCCATGTTTCTTCCAATTCTGCCGTTATGCTTGGGCGCGAAAAGATGAATATATACACTCTCTAGTAAATTCATGCTTTCTGGTTCGCACTCAATGAAGCAGTATCCGTTAAATTCCTTTTCGGGATCGGCTATATGGTTGCCGATACGCGTAAGAACGCTTGTACCCTGGCCAACATACACCACCTCATCATCTTGAAGTAAAAAGTAAACCCCGCTTTTAGGAATACTTCTGCTGGCAGATTTAGCTAAAGCTTCTTGCGAAAGCAGCGCGAAGCCTAATTTGCAGTCCGCAGCCTGGGCTAGCTCTAGGCTACTCAATTTGCTTTTCAGCTCATCGATACTGGTTTCCAGCTGCTGTTCTATAGCACGCAAATCAGCAATGCGATTTTCAGCGTTCTCCCTTTCTTCAAATCCAGCTATAGGAGGGGTAATTTTTTTAGCTGAAGCCTTAGCCGCGGCAATGACGTCTGACACTTTAAATAACCTGTGTCCATTGCTGTTAATATTTGCGCGAACAGGACGGCCTTCAATTTTACGTCTATTGATGAAGTTCACTGGAGCAGTGCCAGAAATAAAGAATATCTTTGCCATGCCCCCTGCTGTCAGGTGGCTGCGATATTCCTCAACGCTAAGGAACTCCGGCTTTAATGTGTACCACAAACTTTTCATCAGCTCTTATCTCCCAACAACTCAGCATTCTCATAAATATTCCCGATCACTTTCGAAGCATCGATGCCGTATATGTGGTCGCAGTAAAACTCTTTGTCCGGGTCGTTAGCTTGGTAGCAACTAAACGAAGCCGACTCGCTATTCCATGCTACAACAGCGTTGAACTGAGGGAGATTTTTATCAATTTCGATAATATCGCCTTCGTAGATTTCTTTACCGTTGGTATCATTGAGGCCGGTGTATTGCATCATATCAAGATGAATCAGCTTCCCTGATTTATCGAACCCCTCACAATACACTTTCCCAGTGTAATCGCTGCGTTTCAGTATTGGCGTCAGAGTCATACCCTTTTCAGGGCGCCAAGCTCTAAATTTAATCTCTCTCACGATTTACCCTCCAGGCTGTCGGCGTATTCTTCTGCATAGTCATCAAGCCATTGATTATCTGACCACGAGAATTGTCCGGTTTCAGTGACGTTTGATAAAAAGTCCTTTACTGCTCTTTCTTTAATTCTCTCCTCAGCGGGGCGGTTTTCAAGCTCTAACACTCTGTTAGTCAGTCTTTCATTTGTTTGTCGAAGTGAGTTTATTTCGTCCTGATTAACCATTAAGAGAAGACCTGTCAGCTCAGTAATTTTTCTACTCATAGCTGACTTCGTAGACTCAAGAGATTTAATCATCCTCCTCATTGAGTTGAATTGCTTCAGCAAACCACCGTAATCACTGCATGGAGTTGGGTTAAATTCATTGTTCATCAGTGCGCTCCTGTGGTGGTTGCGTCTTGTCCTTCATCCAATCTGCAAAAACATAATAATCATCACCGGGTTCGCTACCGTATTGGCATTCGCCGTGTTTTTCTGGATCGTATGGCTCCACTACTAAAGCTCCTATATCTAGCAAGCAGTCATAAATATTCTCGCCGTCCATTGAGCCACCCTCGAATGAAATACTTGCAGCTTCGCGAACAAACGCTTTGATCTTCTGCTCACGCTCGTACTGGGCGATTAAGAGGTTGATGTCTGAGAGGGAGCGGTAATATTCTAGCGAGCAATCAGAGCATCCTTCCGGTAATAGGTACAGGGTTCCTGAGCGGGTCTTGTAAGCCCAGTTATTTACTCCTATGGTTCCATCAGGCGCACCATCCCGAATAGCTATGTCGCGTTCGTATTCTTCGCGGGTGTATGTTGGGTTAGTCATTGTGGGAGTCCTTCATCTGGTCGCCTCTAACGCAACTTAAACTCATTGCGCACAAAATTGCATTCCTCATGCTTTCGGGATTGGCCTCAACACATTTAGTAGGGAGCATTACGTGGGCGTTGCTTTGCTCAGTAGATGCGAGATAGTCGAGTAGTCGTTTATCCTCCTCAAGCCTTTCTATATATCGCAATAAATGTTCGGGCCATTCTTCTGGCAGTTTATCAATTTGAGCTTGAACAACAGGCGGTCTGGTAAATTCAAACATATATTAACTTCCTTTCCATTCTTGACTTGAAGCCGTAGAGTGTTCGCAAATCTTGCTCTTTCAGTCCGGACGCCTTGCATGACCTTATTTCACTATTTATTTCAGAAATAATAAGGAGAACTAATTCATTTGAATCGGACTTTAATTTTTTCCTGTAGTTTGAGCGAGCCTTCCATCCGCCACCTCGCATTGAAACAACATCCTCAATCTGTTCTTTTGTAAAGATTTCTACAATCACAATCACCCCTCCTTCTGTTGCTGTTGAATCCAGGAATCAAGCGAATCCCTAGCAGCTTTAGCCACTTCGACACTTCCTATTATTGTACCTCTGGACTGATAACCGTTATTGCAAATCATTAAGTGGGTGTCATTAGGCCCACTAACTTCAATCCACGCACTCTGTTTATCGTCCACAACGTTTTTAAAAAGCTCCATCACTGAACCCCCTTCTGTTGCTGGCGTAGTTGTTGGATGCGCTCTTTTATCGAACTGTGAGAAACTATTTCAACTTTTACAGGGCCGCATGATGAGAGTGGTATTTCAAGTAGCGACTCAAGCGCCTTAATCTGCGTCTCCAAATCACGGGCGGCGAGTGCTCTCCCAAACTCTTCAACTACATGTTCTTTACTCTTAGCGCCCCAAACACTAACAGCGCTTTCCATTGCATCATCTATTGGACTCTTTTTTACAAAATGAGCGTTGATAACTGCGTGAAGATATCCAGAAAATCGATGCGCATTTGATACACAAATTGATAGTGTTCCAAGATTTCTAGCCTTCTCTCCTATTCCATGTATTACGCAAAGCTGATTAACCCCTTCGCGCAAATTATTTCGCTCCCCCTTTAACTCATCAGCCCGTTTCTCTGCGGCTTCGGCACGTATTTCTAACCGTCGCATATCGTGAGTAACATCTTTCGCGTTCTCATATTCAGCTTCTAAGTCGCTCCTCAAACGCTCAACCTCTGCTATCAGACGCTCCACTTCTGCATGCGACTCAACAGTAGGGATTTCATAAGCTTCAAGGAACTGCGATAAATCAGCGGCATCTTCTGCGCTTAATTCACTTGTTTTGATAACGATGTGTGTCATTGGAAATCCTTAGGCAGCTTTCAGCTTCATAGTTAAATCGGCGAACAAGATAGTCGTGTCCTTCATTTCTGCTGGCGAATTAGCTAAGCCAAACCTGTTAATCATTGCCAGCTGAGCGCGACTGATGAGCATCAGATTTTCAATGTCACAGTTGGTCTTGTCGTTGTCTCTGAACGCCACTGTCATGCCTTTAGGGATGGGGCCATGATGTTGTTCCCATAAGTAGCGTTGCTTAAGGCGGTAGCGGGTAGGGTGGCCAGTGTGAGGGTTACGTTCTGCCACTTTTATGTAGATGTACCCGTCCTTTTTGCAGATGCGCTCAGATCCTATTGGCTTCCGGTTTGGCGGGGTAGATCCCTTTTTAAACCGAGTTTCCTCACCACCAATCTGCAAGCCTTTCATGCCTTTGTTCCAGCTTTCTTGGCCCTTCTTGAAGTGTCCGGTTCTACCAGAAGTGATGCCGTGGTTCTTCAAAAATGCCTTTACCTGGTTAACGGATTCAGAGAGGTCAAATTTGCTATTGAATAGCGGTGTTAATTCTTTGACCGACATTTTCTTGAACGAACGCTTAAGCCACGTTATTTGCTCATCGGAATACTTAAGCTCCCGCTCCCCAGGCTGCAGTCCGGGATCGCGTCCGGATGTAATTTTGTGATTATTCAGGCAAGCTTTGATTTGGTTCTGCGTCTTTTCTGTGCCAAACCACTTGTTGAACTCCTCGGTCAGCCTTGGCAGGCGCCAAAGCTTAAAGCCCACTTCTAGGAATGCGAGCATCTCAACGGAATAGACAAATCGGCTCATGATTTATCTTCCAACATAATGCCATCGATGTGGCGCTTCGCATTTTGGCTCATTTCGTCATACTTCATTGCTGCATCGAAGCGAAGTTTGGTGTTGCTGACAATCTCCTTGGCAACAGATGCCATAGCCTTGCCGCGATCAATCTCGGATTTAAGATCTTCACCCTTAATATCCTCATCGCCTAAGCGCTCAAGCTGGGCAAAAAGATGGTTGTTTAAATCTGATAATCTGTTTTTCATCTCAGTTCCTTAAGCAGCTTTAAGTTTTGTAGGGTAGTGCGGTGTAATAGCGGCGTTGATTCTGTCTTTACCGCCAGGTAACCATTGGCCGCCATAATCGCGATACTGAACAATGACAAGCTCCAGGCGATTAGCGACGCCAACTTTCGGATAAATGCTCTCCATGTGCCATTTAACGGTTCTCTTTGTCATAAAAAGACGCTCGGCAATTACGGAGAAAGGCGCACCATCAAGAGACGTGTTCCACACATCAATTTCGCGGGGGCGTAACTTAATCTCCTTCATCACGCCACCTCACGCTGTTCGATATACTGCTGATAGAGGGCATCAAGCTTGTCAGCAAGGGCGGCGTCTTCATGCTTGGCCCAGGCTACAAAACTGACCACGGCATTAACTTCCATCATGCCTAGCTTGCGGGTTGTGGTTCCTGTTGAACCAACTTGTGATAGCTCCACACGCTGCGGAGTTGACGCTGTTTGCGTTTGAGTTTCTTGAGCTTCTGGCTCATTGGCTTCTTCCTTAACTGAGCTTGATTGCTGCTGGCGCTGCGCGGTTTCCTCGGCTTCGCGTTGTTGCTGTTCTGCGCGTTGCTGGGCTTCCAGTTCGGCCTTTTCCTTGGCGGCTTTAGCTTCCGCTTCACGTCTAGCTTTAGCTTCTTCCTCGGCACGAATGCGAGCGCGCTGTTCTTCTTCACGCTTCGCTTCACGTTCTTTGTGTTCTGCGATACGAGCAGTTACCAGGGCTTTGAAATCATCAGCGGCTTTAAATGCAATCTGCGCCCAGTCGTTAAATAGGAAGTCGAATTCGCGGTTGTCAGCGATAACGAGCATGTTTTGCATAGCGGCATCACGGTAGTTAGCAATTTCAATCTTGGCTTTCGCCACTTCACCGTCGGCTGCGTCTTTGAGAGAATCAATGGTGCGCTTGCCTTTCATGGCGCCAACAACATCAATAGAAAGACGAGGGAGAATGGCGTTTACTTTCCGGCCTGCCTCTTGCTCCGCATCGCCGATTTCATTCATGGCGGCGTAGTAAATTTCTTTGCGGATTTCTTCTTTACGGGCTTTTACTTGCTTACCTTCTGATAAACGGGCTTGGCGAATCTGCTCACTGATGAAGCGTAAATCTTTTACGAAAGCGTCAATACTGCCAACTTCACCGAGCACCCGATCACAAATATCTGAAATGTCTTTTTCGGCCTTGGTGAAAACCTTCTGCCGAGCTTCGGCGTTGGCAAAGTCCTGATCGGATTCCAGTGGCTGCTTAGAGATTTCAACCAGCTCATTCGCCGCGGCTTTGTATGCGTCGAGATTAGAAGATAGGGCAAGACCATTCATTTCATACCGGATAGCAGGTAGGTCACGCACCGGCTCAGCCGCTACTTTCTCGGATTTGGCTTCAGGCACGTGGTTTTCCAGATCGTCGGCAAACTGCATCCAGCCTTTGATAAGCTGCTCGCGGCGCTCAGGAACGGATTCATAGTACATTTCTTGCCATCTATTCTCTGTACCGTCACTTGTCACAAAGAAAACTTTGTCTGCGCCAGAAACCAATAGTTGCTGCTCTAACTGCCAATAGTAGTGAGGCTCAAGAACGTCATTGAGGACGTTTTCAGCAAGCGTCTTATTGAAGATCTTGTGTTCAAAACAGACTTCTTCCAGAAGCGTGATACCGTCAAAACTAGCCAGCAGAGGTAAGCCTTCTACTTCCGCCGAGCCTGTAACTGGATAAAGCTCTTCGAAAAGCTTTTTCTCTGCAATCGGTCTCGCCGCCTCTTCCGCTGCATGCCCAGCATCGAATAATTTTTGCAGGTAATCATCAACGATTGTTGTCCAACCCTTCTTTGCATCAAGAAGTTGGTTCCGGCTAATGTTTTTGTGTGCGCCCATCATCATTGGCGCTTCAGATGCGGTGAAAAAGTCTTTTCTGAGAGCCAACCATTCCGCTGAACCCTGAATAACATTGATATGCTTCATGCTGGTTCTCCTGCTTCAATAGATTCAATCGCCTCAATCATGCCCTGGGTAAGATCACCTTTGGTGCTTACCATCGAAATGATTTGCTCAGATGTTTTCTTTCCAGATTCAACTGCAGCTTTCCACTTAGGGAAGTTCTCGTTAAAGTCCGACTCGCTGTATTGGGTGCGGGATTGTTTTTGGCCTATGCGCTTCGACTGTGCTTGCGGAGCTGGAGTCGGGTTGATTTCTTTCTCCATATCCTCCGCTTCTTCTCTGGTAACTAAACCAGCAAGGGCGTCAGCAAATTGATTACGCACAGCAAACCCACGGGCGCGCATTGCCAGCATGCGTTTTGGATGCTGCTTCCACGGGCCTTGCTTTCCCCATAAGCCAGCGGTATCCGCATCATCCTTGCTATAGTGTTGGGTGTGTTTTTCACCTCCTTTTCGCCATACGGTGCAGGTAGCAGTCATGGTGTCTTCATCGAAACTTTCCTGAATGCCGCCAAAAGCCGGAGAATTCTGAACTAGTGCTAACAGAGCATCCCCGTAAATTGATGGACGACCGTTAATAACAGCAATGTTTTGTATCGATTGAAGTGGATTAAGACCAAGTTCGTGCCCCATCATCATTGCAACAAGCGTGTCTTCTGGCTTACCTTTATAGTTGTTGGGAGCAAGCTGGCTATTGCAAATCATGGTTGCGAGCTGCATAGCCTGCTCTAGGTTCTGGGGCGCTAAAGCAAACCCTGTTGTCTTGGTTAAATTACCCATTTGCCACCTCCGAAGAAGAAGAGCTTCCATGCTCAAGAGGGACGACGATGTAACTGCGAAGTTCTTTGTTGAGCTTGCTCATGCGTTCAATGCTTTCCGTTGTATCGAGAAAGAAAGCGTCGTTGTAGTCATAACCGCCAAGTACACCGGTGACGAACACACAGTTATTACCTGTATGCTGTACGCCGATATCGCGGCCTTGCGCCTGTAACGCTTCGATTGTGTCTTTCAAAGCTGTTGCTTGACTCTCTGCGAGTCGCTTGATTTGTAATGTATCCATCGTCTATCATCCTCGTTGATCGTCTGGTTGCCGTCCAAAGTTCCCAGCCGATTGTTGTGTTGCGCCCCGAAAGGGGCGTGGTTTACTTAATCTTTCTGTAGATAGCTCCTGGAGCCACAACGAATTCATCATCTCGCAGCTGACTCAAAGAAATTCCGCCGTTCTTATCTTCAAGAGCTTCGCGATCAAACTTGTATGAGCCGTCTTCTTCTTCTCTGATAACTGCAATCTCACGACCTCTACATAAAACTGTTTCGCTCATCATCCTCTCCTATGCGCTATGCGCGGTTAATTGCATTACTGGCTGAATCTCTTCAACCCCATCAATAACGTGGCCGTTAACTTTCCACGTGCACGCTTCAGTAATTCCCGCAAGCTTCTGCACTGCTGTTGGCTCGAACGGACAAGCCTTTGCAGTAGCAGTCCATTTCACTGAGCCGTAGTAGCCAGTCACGTTGTATTCTGTGCCGAGGGTAGGGGTCATGCTGCCTTTCTCCCCGCAGTAGCAGTAAACAACCGAGGTGTGCCGTTGATTAACCGTATCCAGTGATTTTCGCCTGCTTTATCCGCGATAAACTTGAGGATTGTATGTCTGCTACAGTTGAGTAAATCAGCTAACTGAGACTGATTGCCGCGAGTGCCGATAAGCGCATCAGGAATTGTCTGGTACTCTCTGCCAATCCGCTCACGCAGCTTCTCATCAGCACTAGGCTCGATGATTTCGTATTCGCCTCCGCTAAAGTGCCAGGCCTCAAAACCGTCGAGATAAGATTCGTCAGCACCTACAGCGATTAACTCAGGTGCGGATACAAAAAGGTGACCAAACGATTCATATAAAGCATCAACTTCAACAGGAAAGCTCACGCCACGGAATCCGCGAAGCGTAGTTTTCAGTAATCGGGCTTTCATGCTGCCACCTCGATAAACTCGCCATCAGAATCCAGCTTGTACCAAGTATCAGCTTTAACCTCTTTACCCGCTATCGCCGCTCGGATATGTAGCAAGTCGCCTTCGTCATTGCGATACACCAAAACGATTGCGCTGCCTTCCGCTGCCTTTGCTTTTGATTGGTAGCCGCTTGCCATAGCGACAGAATGCTTGCCTTCAACACTTGCAGCAGAGTAGTCGCCCGTGTTGCTTGCAGCAGAGTAGTTGCCCGTGTTGCTTGCAGCAGAGCGGTAGCCCGTGTTGCTTGCAGCAGAGTAGTCGCCCGTGTTGCTTGCAGCAGAGCGGTAGCCCGTGTTGCTTGCAGCAGAGTAGTCGCCCGTGTTGCTTGCAGCAGAGCAGTTGCCCGTGTTGCTTGCAGCAGAGCGGTAGCCCGTGTTGCTTGCAGCAGAGTAGTTGCCCGTGTTGCTTGCAGCAGAGTAGTTGCCCGTGTTGCTTGCAGCAGAGTAGTCGCCCGTGTTGCTTGCAGCAGAGTAGTCGCCCGTGTTGCTTGCAGCAGAGTAGTCGCCCGTGTTGCTTGCAGCAGAGTAGTTGCCCGTGTTGCTTGCAGCAGAGCAGTTGCCCGTGTTGCTTGCAGCAGAGCGGTAGCCCGTGTTGCTTGCATGGCTCCTATCTTCGGTAGAATGCTTTTCGCCCTGCGTGGCTTTAGAAATGATCCACTCAACGCCTTTTTTCACAACTTCTGGAATGGAAATTTCCGCTTTAATTGTTATTTCAGCGCTGGCAATTTTTGTGTCATCACCATCCCTGTCGATATGGCCCGCGACTTCAACAGTGTGAAAAACGCTTTCAGCAGGGCCGTAGTAGCCGAAAATATCCAAAGGGTTTTCACAGCTATGGAAACCTCCTTTAGCACAGCGAACAACTTCACCTTCGTGCTTATAGGTTTTGCCCACTTCGTACTGAAAACCTCTGCATGTCAGGTCTTTATTGAATCCCTTGTAAGCTATTAACTTTTCCATTACGCCACTCTCTCCAAATTAAGTTCAAACCCATCAGGCAAACGGTGCCACTTGTTCAACTGCTCGATGATGATGTTCGCTGCATGACGTATCGTGATGCGCGCATAAGCACTCACAGCCTCGTCAGCGTCTTTATCTTCGAGTAGCTGACAGATAGTGTCGTATTCGTCTGACTGCGCTAAATCGCCGCGTACGTCGTCATGCCAATTGATTGAAACGTTAGTTTCAGCATCGCTCCACGTTAGCGTCTCGCCGTTGCGCAGCTGACCGATTAGGAACGGCACATAGCCGCGCAGCATCTCGAAGCCGTACTCGACAGGCTCAACTAAACGTGCCGCTTCTTCGGCTATTTCGTTGCTTATGGGGCAGGGTAAAGGCATGTCGTTTCTCCTTGTTCGCAACTCGCTGTTGCAATGGCGCAATCAAAGTAGTAATTTCGGGTGAGATTTGTCGCTACTAACTAACAATCTGTACCACAACTAAAAATACAACTGATTACAACTAATGTATGTAATTTAGGTACAAATTAACTTGTTGTCAAGAGATTGTTTGGTATAATTGATGGTGAAAATTTACTAAAAGATTATTTTTCTTTGCCGATAAAGAATATGCAGGTGTTATACTGTTTTTTTATACAGCTCATATTCAAGGATTAATAAAGCATGAAAAAATCTAGTAAATTGGCTTTTGTTTTGGCGGCTTGTCTAGGTGTAGCTGGTGCGGCTTACGCATCAGATGACAAGGAAGATAACGGCTCAGACCTAGCTTGTAAGTTATTCCCCATGTTGTGCGGTGTTAGCACTCAAGGTGGTAATGGCGGAGGTGTTGAGCCCCCAAAGTAAATTAACGGAATGTAGATGTTTGGACTTTCAGAACAATCAATACTGGATATAAAATACTTTATTGAAGATTATTCGCTGGCGCTGATGGCGCTGGCGTTTATCTCTTACACAGTATCAGTGGGGAAGGTGACGGCTTTTAATTTGACGTTGTTTTTTGCGGTGGTACTGCATTTACTTCACCAATATATTGCGAGAACTCTTCTTCCGCTTTATGACGAGGTTGATTTCAAGCAGTTCCTTTATTATTTCTGGTATCTTTCTTTCGCAGTTACAGACGTCGTATTTGTGCTCGCAAGCTTGGCATGTATCCGGAAATTTAAGTTGCTGCGAGACAGGGTGAGTAACTTCCTGCTCATTTGTTACTTGGGTATGGCTGCGATACAAGTCCTAAGACTTATCGATCGGGAGCTTGACATAGACGCTCTCGGAGCTGTATATAGTAACAGTATTATCCTCACTAACATTGTGGTCACCATTGCTGTAATATTGATGGCAGTGCGTGTGCTGTTGGTTAGAAGTGGCCGCGTTCTCATACCAGCGAAGGAGTAGGTATTGATGTTAACGATTTTTGAAGTTCTGACATTAACTGCTGCATTTATTGTATTTGGCTGGGTGATCATCGCTCACTGCAGAATAGAGAATGTAGAGGTAGAAAAAGAAATTCCTGATAATGTCATACCGTTTGGTATCGGCAAGACAAAGCGTCTGGAAGAAAACCTTCACCTGTTCTTGCAGGCCGATCAAGCTCTTGCAGATGAACAGCATGAGCGCTATATGGCTTTGTACATGCAGGCCACGAGTTCCGCAAAAGAGCTGCTGAGAGACAGGGTGGTTGAGAGAAAAACTGGATAAAGCTGCCGAGACATTCCGCCACAAACACAAAAACCGCCTACTGGCGGTTAGTTTTGGGAGCTAGCTACTCTTCTGAATTTGTGCGGCGGTGCATTCCTTCAAAAGATCATTAAAAGAGTTAGGGATCTCTCCGCTAGCTACTTTCTTCTTAAACACTGTATATACATCAGTTTTAGCGTTATGCTTTCTAAGAGTGCTGTGATCATTTAGCCATGCTAATAATATCGCGCCCTCTCCAGAGTTGTACTGGAAAAATAATCGAAATCGATACGGCATGCCTTTTTTCACTCGGCGCCAATGCTTCATGTTCCTTTCGCGAAATGTATCGCCCAGGTTAAATTGCTTATGAGCTGGATCGGGAGCGACACGATGAAATATGCAATTATTCACTGACTCGTAAAGCTTAAAGGTGGGATGTTGATCAAAGTGGTCTGGATCTTTTTCTGATAGTTTTACAACTTCAGACAGTAAGTTGGAATAAATGATTTGGAAGGCTTTGTGCCAGTAAAATGTCCATCCGTGAACTTTCATATTAACTAACCTTCCAATAGTTCTCTTTTTTCTCTCGCAGCCTGAGCCCTTGCCTCTATGAGAGATATAGTATCAAAAATACTATCAGGTATGGGCTCGATATTTACACCGTTCTCAATGTCACTTGCGATAGCCTTAAGAAGCCGCTCTTCACTATCCCGCTCCGACATCATTTCCTTGAAATTCAAAATATTCATGGATGCCTCCTTGGTTTGAAACGAGGTCGCGAATTATACGCGCCTACACAAACTGTGCAATACTTAGTATGCATTCATTGTGAAAAAGTTCAAGTTATATTGCTTCACTGTGTATACTTAGAGGGGTAGTGGCAAAAAACTTAAGAAGCGACACGATGATGTATTTAGATGGCTGGTATGACTTATAGCAAGCAATTGTTCAAAGGGCTAAAGATGAAAACGAATGAAGAGAACTTACTTGCCAAAGAGGATGCGAACCTTGAGGTTGCGCCGGATAGAGTGGAGCCAAAATTTAAAGCGACCCGAGCTAACTTGGAAAGAATTGCGCGATTAAATAATGCCAACACGGAAACCGGCTCGGATTTTGTCGAAGTTTAATCTGCTTCGGCATTAGCAGAAGGCAATCTTATGCCTTCTTTAGGTTGTTGATTGACAATGATGCAGTTACGTAGTCACCGGTAAGCTTTCCTTTAATCGAAATTTCAAAAGCTCTCCTAAGTAAATCAAAATCGACGTTTTCATAACCCTTGCCGTTTTGAATTCTGATTGACTTATAGCTCTTGATTGCCTGATCCAGCGCCTCTGTGGCCGCATGAACGTAAAATTCCGGATCAGTTAGCTGCTCACCTTCCTCAACTTTCCTTTCCCCTTTTAAAAGCCAAGCTCTACTTACGCCTAGTGCTTCGCATATAGGGTCAAAGTACTTACTTGTCCTTGTAACATTAGCTTCCATTCTGGCTATGTTTTGCTGCGACGTTCCCACCGCTGCGGCGAGATCATCCTGCGACCAGCCTTTCGCATTCCTTGCTTCAGTAATTCTGCTTCCGATTGTAGACAAGATAAATAATCTCATTGTTTCTTTTCCGTGAAATATACAAATTCGCTTGTAGTTTAACAAACAAACTTGCTTGTTGTCGAGAAAACAACTAAAGTATGTAAAAACAACTACGGCAATTGTGTAGAAATGGATGAGATGACCGCGCTAAAAAAGGCGATTGAGATAATTTCAGGCGGGAGCCAGAAGAGGTTCGCTGAACTTGTGACTGAGCAGGTCGAGTTATCGAATTCCTGCGCTTTATCTTTGAGCCGGAAAATACCTTCTTTGAGCCAGCAACTTGTGAACTACTGGATCAAGAATGACAAACCTTGCTCACCTCACTATGCGCCAATCATATCAAACCTGACTAAAGGCGAAGTCAAGATGCACGAACTGCGCCCAGACGTTTATCCGGTAGAGGACAAAGCGGCGTGAGCAATGGCGGCTACACATCATATATCGAAGGGTTGACCGTGAAGCAACCTGATCAATACGGCCTTTACGCACTATTACCAAAGAATGAAAAGGGCAAGGAAAGTATGAGTAACGGCGACGCAGCTACCCACACACTAAAACTCGAAGTTGAGAATGCCGAGCAAATTGCGGCGCAGTTGGAGCAACTTACTGAGTCAGAACTTCTTAAAAGCCTTTCCGAGGGATCGCGAAATTTCCTTCTTCATAGCCTCGATAGAGGCCTTCTGGACTTCGCTGTGTCTACCGATAGCTCCGCACCGGGAGCAGGTGATCTTGTCATGCGGTTTGGGATTGTCCGGCTGCTCGAACTTTTGGCTACCGCACTTGGCACATTTGAGAGTGAGTTCAATGCTGGGCATAACGATTCCTTGTCTATTGATTCCAAATCTAACCATACCAGAGGTACTGAGTAATGAGCAAGATTAACCAACTGAAGTTAGCGCTTGAAGTGCTGGATTTATTAGAAGAGTACCATGACATCACAGTAAAAATTCAGGACTTCCAAGATGCGCATTTTAGACCAGTAGAAGATGTATGGGCTGGCACATTGCATCTTTCTCTGAGTGGAATCTTGGTGGCAAGCCCTGAGGTATTCGCAGACTTCCTTTCCAAGATTAATGCTTCAAAGGAAATCAAAGCCCTCATCACTGACAAAAATGGCTACCCAGTAGACAAAACTGTCATTGAGCAAGCTATTCAGAATGAACGGATAGACGCGATTGAAAAGCGTCTGGACAAGAAAGAGTACCGCTATGTGTAAGCCAGCAGGAGAAATCCGCATGAGCAAGGTAATCCCACTACCACGCAAAGAGCGTGATGACGAACAGCAAGATGATAAGGAAGCAGCATGAGTGACTTACAGCAAGAAGTAGCAAAGCTAATTGAAAAGGCAAATAACGGCATTGATTCAGCCGGTAGTTTTCTGCAAGCGGAATTGCCGGAGTATATCAACCAGCTGCTTCTGTGGCACTCAATTCACAGCTTAGTCTTGGCAGTTATTGGAATGGCTTTAATGGCTTCGCCGATACTCATTTTAAGAAAAACGCGCTCACTAATGCCCAAGCCTCCACAGAATAGAGAGGAAACGTCTTGGGCTTACGAGTGGTGGTCCTTTGATAAAGCACCAGAGCTGAATCATCTTGGGGTAATGGTGTGGATCTCTTCTGGCCTACTGTCCCTCTGCATGCTTTGTGTAGGTGCTGGCCTAATCAATCTTGACTGGCTTCAAATCTGGCTAGCTCCCAAGGTATGGCTAGTTGAATACGCAGCGAAGCTAACATCATGAGCCGCATCACTCAGCTATTTGACGACATTTACAAAGACTCACAAGAGGTTTTAACAATGGATAAGCGTGTAACTGACAGAACGTTTAGCAAATGGCTGAAACGGCACTCGCAGAAGATTCAAGTGGCAATGGCAACAGCATTTTGCCTGATAACACTACCGTGTTCGATTTGGCTCTATGCGGTTTACACAGTGCCCGGGTTTTATCTGTAACCAAGTAAGTTTCGTCGTCGAATGCGGCTGTTTAATCAGTCATAAGTGCAAACGATGACGTTTATATGGCGCAAGCAGCTTAACTGCCAGCTACGCCCGAGGGGTGTGTCTCCCTTGTAACCGAAAAGACCGTGGTTGCCCTCCCCACGATTACAAAATGAGGGCGTTTTGGGAAGCCCTTGGGAAACGGAGTCAGTTGAAATACTCCATCAAATACACCTAGATAAATCCGAGATGGCCTAACAAGGGCTTCACCAAAGCGTTACGCGGGTTGTAGTGCGTTTCTCGATAGGCGCTTTCGGCTAGCCCACGTACGGGCTACCGCAAACAAACGCGGGTACTACAGATATGAAAAAGCCCCGATCATGGCGCACTAACGCTACGGGGCTCATCAAACAAACAGGAGAGATTATGAGCGATTTAACAAAGTTTGACAACCCTAAATACACCATAGCGGCCTCTGGTCATCAGATAGCGCTGAGGGTTAACCAGGTCGGCAAGGTCATTACGCTGACAGCTATGGAAGCGGTAGAGCTGATTAGCCAGCTTGAAGCGGTTATCACTCAACAAGCAGCTAAAGAGGTTAAGCGTCATGGGTAGTCAGGCGACAGTTCACCAATTACACGAGGGGCAACAGCAAATGCCCAGCCAGAACGGTTACGTTAACTTATGGCGTGACATCAACAAGCAAAAATGGGCATCTGATGCGCTCCTGTACGGCTTTTTCACCAAGATGCTTACCTTGGTTCAGCATAAGCCTTATACGGCCGAATTTAAGGGTATACAGGTTGCGTTGCAGCCTGGTGAATACGCGCTTGATTATGCCGATGCTGCAAATATGTTTACCGCTTTCAGAGATAAACGCCATGCTCGCCAGGTAATCGAAAAGTTCGTGAAAATGAACCAAATGTATACTCGCGAAATCATGAATGGTAAGCGATTTGTTGGCATTATTTTGGGCTTTTCAGGGTGGAAAAAGTGGCAAAAAGTTGGCACACCAGTTGGCACACCAGTTGGCACACCGAACATCACGGATTTAGCGGCCTACAAGGATGGTGTTGGCACACCCTCTGGCACACCCGTTGGCACACATATAAACAATAATGATCTTAAACAAGATATATATGCAGGGTCAGAGACCCAGCAGAGGCATACAGAGCTTCGCAAGAAAGCCTTTGAACATTTTTGGAAAACCTGGTCAAAGTGCAAAGAAACCGTAGAGCTAAAAAACACAGCACCAAAAGCCAAAACCTACACAGACAATTTTGTAAAAGCATTTCCAGACAAGTACATCGAACGGGTAGGCAAGAAGGCATTCGTGGAGGAAATCAACAAGCTTTGTGAGTTTGCTTCCATAGCGCATCAGGACATTGCTGACAAGAAAGGCACTAACGAAGAATCACCATATTTCAATCACTTGAAAATGTATCCGGCTAAGTTCCTGAGCAACAAGCAGTGGAGGGACGAAGCGTGATCTCCAATAACGCCAATCCTCACAACGTTGAGCAACTGCGTGTTCCCCCACACAGTCTCGCCGCCGAAGAGTCAGTCCTTGCAGCCATCATGGTGAAAAACGAAAACCTTGATGTCGTTGCCTCCATACTCAGCGAGAACGATTTCTACAGCCGTGCTAACCGGACAATTTACGGAGCAATCTGCGAAATCATGGGGAACGCTCAGGTAGCTGATATCGCAACCATCCCTGATTACCTTCGGGCAAAAGGGAAATTAGAAGACGCTGGCGGTGATACGTACATCTACGGCTTGGCAAGATCTGTTGCATCTGCCGCCGGACTAACTACCTACGCTCAAACCGTTCGGCAACGCGCCATGCTGCGTGAAGCCATTGCTGCGGCAAACGATATTCAGGAGCAGTGCTATAACTCAACCGGCCATGATGCCATCGAAATATTGGGTAGTGCCGAGAGCCGGATAGGGGAAGTGTCTGAACGGCTACTCACCAAGGTGCAGGATTACTCTATCGATGAAGCTATGCGCGCCACCGTCACTGAAATAGAGCAGCGGCTCAAATCCGGAAAGGAAATCGCAGGAATTTCTACGGGCTTGCCGGATCTTGATGCTCGCTTAAACGGTCTTGAGGCAGCGGATATGATAGTTGTTGCTGCTCGTCCTTCCATGGGCAAAACCACTCTTGCCATGAACATGGTAACTACCGAAGCCTTGCGTGACGGCGGGCGACCCATTGTTTTCAGCATGGAAATGCCTAAGCAGCAGCTGATGTACAAAATGCTGTCCAGCCTAGGGCAGATACCTATTAGCGCACTACAGCAGCCAAACAAAGAAACTGGCGGCATGAACGATATTCTTTGGTCGAAAACGTCTGGTGTGATGGCTAAATTACGGCAGAAGAACATGGAAATTATCGACGATGCCTACATGACCATACCGCGCATGAGGCTAGAAATCCGCCGCTTCAAAAAACGCTTTGGGAACCCGACGCTTATCATGGCTGATTACCTTCAGCTAATTCGCGGCACCACCAAGACCGACAATCGCACCAATGAGATAAGTGAAATCAGCCGTGGAATAAAAGCATTGGCCAAGGAATTCAATTGTCCGTTCGTCGTTTTGTCCCAGCTATCGAGGAATGTTGAAAGCCGCAACAACAAGCGCCCTGTGAACTCAGACTTGCGTGAATCCGGCCAGATAGAGCAGGACGCAGACAAAATTATATTCATCTACCGCGATGACGTTTACAACCCAAATTCTAGCGACAGAGGGTTAGCGGAACTTAACGTTACTAAGTGCCGGATGGGGCAGATTGGCATGGTTGGTTCAGCGTTCAGAGGCGAGTTCAGTCAGTTTTGCCCGTTGGCACACGGGCAACAGATTGTTGGTGAAGAAGGCAAGCCAAAAGCTTATTCAGACAAGTTCGAGGTGGGCGAATGAAACCTCACTTAGAAGCAATCATAGATTTCTCCAACGGCCGATGGGTAAGCGTTGAAGATGCAAAGCAGCATCTGAGCCACCGCAAAGCACTTAGTCAAACAATCCAGCAAATGGGCTACGGTGACGAATGCATCGTTGAGTTGAGCATGTCCAAGGGCCTAATTACCAGATACCGCGCGTTTCGCACTAAGGGCATGACAGTGATTGAGATAGCGAAATACAGAAAGAGCCTGGGCATTGTCACTGCGCCCGAGTCATATCCATGGAGGAAGTCGGCATGAGCAAATACGAAATTATCTACGCAGATCCACCTTGGTCATTCAATAACAAGAAAACCGGCGGCTCTATGACGTCAGGCGCAGCAAGTCAATACGATGTAATGACACTTGAGCAAATGAAGCAGCTCCCGGTGCCTGATTTATGCGCTGACAACTGCGTGCTCATCATGTGGTGGGTAGGTAGTCAGCCGCAAGAAGCGTTAGATCTCTGCAACGCATGGGGCTTCACGCTGAAAAACATGAATGGTTTTGTGTGGAACAAATTAACCAGAAATCAGAACCCGCATTTTGGGATGGGTTTCTGGACTCGCGCGGGTAGTGAGTCGGCCATCATCGCCACTCGCGGAAAGCCAAAGCCTGTGAGCCATTCAGTTAGGGCAGTTCATAGCGCAGTAGTCGGAAAGCATTCAGAAAAACCCTCGGCATTCCGCAATAAAGCCGTTGAGCTATGCGGCGACGTTCCGCGACTCGAAATGTTTGCCCGTACTCAAACCCCCGGCTGGGATGTATTCGGCAACCAGGTAGATAACAGCATTGAGATAAACAGCAAGGAGGCAGCATGACAAAACAAGAAATGATGGACGAGCGTGTACGTCAAGACATGCGAGCAAGTCAGAGTGATTTTCTGAAACGACAGAAGGAAGTTCGTGACGCAATTGAAGATCGGGAGCTCACTAAGCACATTCCCATGAATGACGATGACTACTATGAGCAGATGTTTAAGGAGATAGCGTGATGGATATTGATTGGTCGAAAGCGCCTGAGTGGGCGGATGTCTGGATGCAAAAAGATATTTTGGAAGAGGGGCGGCAGGCCGTCTACTGCTTCGCAAGAATACAAGGCGGCAGGATGTATAGCGAACCTTCCGCTCCTATTGATATGACGGAGTGGAAAACCATAGCAACAAGACCACAAGAGGAGAGCGAGGTGGAAGAAATGCCATTGTGGACTCATGTAGGCGTAGAGTCAGGAGATAAATACTACATAGAGTATGATCATGTTAACGCCCAAGCGTCAGCATTAAGCGAAAATGGAGATTTAGTTTCTACTTACACAGGTGGCGTCGGAGGCGAACTATTAAGACCAATCTTTGCCAGCGCGACTGACAGTCACGAAGTCGTTCGAGATATTAATGCCATGCCAGATCTAATTGAAGGCGACAAGCTGACTTTTGATAATGGCGTTTTAAATTTTTATGACCCTGAATCTATAAGCTCTGTTTGCTGCTCAAAACCAGCAATTGACAGGATTGTAAGCATCCACCGCGCCGGAAAACTTATTTGGGAGCGCAAGAAGCCTTTCACTGATGAGCAGATTGAAGCTGTTAGGGAGTATGACGCCTGGTTAGTAAGCGCGGCATGCAGAGAGCAAACCGTGGATGAATGGCTAGATCAGCGAGGTCAGTGGTGAACGGCCAGTTCTTCGTCGTTAATTCTGAGCACTCACTAAAATGTGCTCAGAATTATTTATTAAAGCAGTGGAATGAAAAAAAGTGGCTGGAAATGCGACTTAACTTCGACAAGACACGGAGCATTCCACAGAACTCATCGCTCCATAAGTACTGCCAGCAGCTAGCCGATGCGCTCAATGATGCCGGACACCATTTCGTCATCACTATTAACGGAGTTGAGACAGACTGTAACTGGAATATGGAGCGCGTTAAGGATTTTCTATGGCGCCCAATTCAGCAAGCTATAACAAAAGAAAAATCAACAACGCGCATTAGTACCAAAGAAACCACGATTATCTATGAGACGCTGAATCGGCATACGACGAGCAAATTAGGCGTCTACGTGCCGTGGCCATGCAAAGAAAACATGGGGGGGAGGGGTGAGTAACTTTACATTAGAACTGGAGGCTATGGCGGGGACTTCGATAGAAGACGTTATCTCTGAGGCAAAGGACTTAGCCGGAAGGTTGGGGATTGCGTATGTGAAATTTGATTTTAATGGCGTCAGCATGAGCATTCGGCAGAGGAGCGATGTTAAAGAGGCTGCTGATAAATTCAGAGAGGCGCTACGTAAGTCTCATAAGTTTGTGGTGGCTTAAATGAAATCCCGCCGCTGCTCGCAATGCAGAAAAAAAGGCCCTCAGGAAGAAATGCTAATCAGGAATTTGAAAGCGTTCTGTAACGTTGAGTGCTTTGCAGAGTTTGCGGCATCGAACATTACTAAGCTAGCAGAGCAGGGGCGTAAAGTTGAAAGGGCGCGAGTCCAGAAGAAAAAGCAGGCATTGAAAACGAAATCTGAGCACTTGAAAGAATGCCAGGTAGCGTTTAACCGCTTTATCAGGCTTCGAGACGAGGGTGAGCCTTGCATAAGCTGCGGAAGATATCACCAAGGCCAGTACCACGCGGGCCACTACAGAAGCGTAGGCAGCGCGCCGGAATTGCGGTTTGAAGAGCTAAATTGCCATTTGCAATGCACCCCCTGCAATAACCATTTATCCGGCAACCTAATCAAGTACCGGGTAAACCTGATTAAGAAGCTAGGAATCGAAAAAGTAGAATGGCTGGAAGGCAATCACCCGCCAAAACATTACCAAGTGTCCGAAATAATCGAATTAAAAGCACATTATCGCAAGCTTTGCCGCGATATCGAAAAACAGCAAGCGGCATAACGCCCGGGAAGCAGTATGAGTCAATCAGTAGAATTTAACTATCAAACACCATACATCCCGCGCGGCGGCTTAATCATAAGATACGCCAGGACCGAAAGAGGCTACAGCATGATAGAATATGCAGCTAAATTCGGAATAGCAGTGAACACGCTTGGCAGGTATGAGCGGGGCGAGACAGAGCCTAGCTTTTTCACGGTAATGTCAATATTAAAAGACTTGCAGATCGACTTAGTAGAGGCTTATGAAAATGTTAGACAGCAAAGCAAGCCGGACGATAAAAGAAACCCGCGCAGAGCTGCGTGAATGGGGTAGATTTTGGCAGCGGTATGGTACTGAAATAAGTTCCGGAGGAAGTTTGTTTGCTGCTTTCGTAACGCGGATGCAAAAGAGCAACCCGAAGTTTCACCGACGCGCGAGGGTCGGGCAGAAAGATTTTAGGGCGCAAAAGCTGGAAGGCGTAGAGCGTCCGGTCACTGCTACATGCTCGCCTACTCATTCGCCAATACTGCCACAGAACAAAGAAGTATTTGTTCCCTGGAGTCTGCAAGGTATTGATGACTTTATCGAATCAATGCAAACTGAATGTTCAGAGGCACTTAAGCAGCGATACATAAAAGATGACCGTAATTTTCGTAGTATCTGGCTGGATAGGGCTGAGAAGTTGGTAATGTACAGATAAAACCGAAAAGGAAACTCACTTGAAGAACGGACTATATAAATTACTAGCACTTATAGGAATTCCCGCAGCCTTTGTTCTCGGCTACCACGTAGGGAGGGTGGACAGGTTTTCGTGGGTAACACTGTCTGATTTATCTGACCTTGGTGGTTTACTGGCGGGGCTTGCGGGCGTTGCTTTGGCGATTTTTGGTTTTGATGGGATCGACGCTTGGAAGAAATCCCTGAAAGCAGGCCAAATCACAAGGGTAGTGGATGAAGCAAGTAAGTTACTGGAAGAGGTTGTGGGTTCTGGGTTCGCAGAGTTCATATCTGAAGCTACATACCATAAGACACCTCTCAATCCTAAGGATGGCATGAGGGCAACTATACTTGAACAAAAAGAACGTGCTAGGTCACATTGGAAAAATGTTAAGTATCAGTACGACCAGCAGCGCAGCCAATACAATTTATTGACCAGTCGCCTCTCTGCTTTAACCGGGGAAAGCCTTCCTGAAAAGGCAGCATCTGAGAGTGTAGCAGCAAGTATTAGTGAGGTTAAAAAAAGAGCGCTTGCGAGAAATATGAATGACGCATTAGCGCCCCTAAACTTGCAAGAAGAGCAAAAGAAAATAATTGCTGATGCGGGAGAAGGGCTCTTCTATTTTTATCCGTTTAACCGTTAATTAATTCAAACACCAGATATGGGTTTTTTATATCCCTTAAATTACCGTAAAATATTCTAAAGTCGCAGAAATTGCGTAGAGCCCTGACCTGACCGTCGGGGCTTTTTTGTTGGCTCTCCGTGCTTACCCAAAGCACATTCCACACCTCGCCCTGCACAGGGGCACCTAATTAGAATATTTATGTATCCATATAGCAAAACATCACAAAGCAGGCTCGAAACCTGCCATGCCGATATCCAATTGATATGGGCTGAGTTAGCCAAATACATAAATTGCTCAGTGTTCTGTGGCCACCGAAATGAAGCCGACCAGAACAGGGCGTATAGAGATGGGAAAAGCCAACTCAAGTGGCCTGACTCAAAGCACAACACATTACCCAGTTTGGCAATCGATAGCGGCCCGTACTTCCCGGACAAGAAAAACACTGACTGGGATGATCACATGGCGTTCGCGGTATTCGCTGGATTTGTGCAGTGTGTCGCAAGACAGCTTTACGCGGAAGGAAAGATAACGCACCTGGTACGGTGGGGCGGTGATTGGGATATGGACGGACAAACGTTAGATCAGAAGTTCAATGATCTTCCTCACTTCGAATTGTATAAGCCGAGTAAGTCATGAATCTTCTAAAGCGATTTATCGATATCGTCGTTCCTAGATTCATTGAAGAATGGGTGGCGCTCAAAGAAGTAAACGAACATCTGGTGCCAGTATGTTGTATCGATGACGTTAAAGAGCATGAGTACTTCAAGTGGATGGCTAAATCCCGAGGGTTTAATTTATTCGGCGCAATGCTCTTCCCTCAATTTGGTGAGCCCGTTCCATTTGTCAAAAGCGCGAAGGTTAAATCATGAATTGGTCAGACGTTGGCGGATGGTTAAAAGAGAATGCTGGCTCAAGTGCTACGCTTGTCGGTTCACTTCTAACAGGTAACGCACCTGCCGCTATTGCTGCTGGCGTTGCAATGGTAAAGAGCGCTACGGGTTCAGATACCCCAGATGACGTACTCGCATCATTTCAGAACAACCCGCAAACAGTTGTAGAACTAAAGCGTATTGCTCACGAAGAACAGAAAAGCATTCGCGACCACTTAGCAGAAATGGAGCGGCTAAAGCTCAATGATGCGCAAGCAGCTCACGCCACAACACAAGCAACTATTCAGAACGGCGATAACTCAGACAAATGGTATGTCGCTGCAACTCGGCCTGGCCAATCGTGGGTATCGCTCATAGCTGCTATCGTCTACGTATTCTACGATAAGTCGCCTGACGCAACTATCCTCATTCTGCTACTAACACTACCGTGGACATACGCAGGACTCAGACAGGTCGGTAAGGGTATTAATGCCGTTGTTACAAAAGCAAAAACCTAATCATCCGCATTCAAAGTTCAAAGGCTAAACGATGGACAAAATGACATTAACAATAGTGCTATCCATCGTCACGCTGCTTGTGAGTATTATTCAAGCCGCTTTCTGGTTTTGGGTAAACAGCATTAAAGAGCAAAACAAGTTACTGAACTCATCGGTAACGGAGCTAACCAGATCGCTCAACAAGACTTCAATGGAGTTTGACCGCGCATTAGCTGAGTACCAACTGTATGTAGCAAACAACTTCGTTAAACAGATACAGCTCGATGCCCACATGGACAGGATAGATAAGAACCTGGACGAGATTAAGAAAATGATTGAGCGCCTGCACGACAGAAACAACAACACTCACATCGTTACTCCTTTGGGTAGAGACTGATACTTCACTATTATGCAGGTCTCATTCAAGCACGACATCGCATCGCTCACGCAAGACCTTAAACGAATCAAAGAAAGCGCGATACCCAAGGCAACAGTTCAAGCACTCAACAGAACGGCTACCGGTGTAAGGACGGATGCTGGTAAGGCGATAAGTAAAGAGACAGGAATCAAAGTCTCAGATGTAAGGAAAGAGCTTAAAGTCTGGAAGGCCACCAAAGCCAAACTCAAGGCAGAGGTCAATGCCCGTACAGGTAGTGCCACTAACTTAATCAAGTTTGTTACCGCAGCCAATCAAAAGCCTAACCACTTCAATAGCCGCCGCAAACTCAAAAGCGGTAAGCGTGGTAAGTACAAAGCCAAGGGCGTGAAAGCAAAAGCCTGGGGTAAGTCCAAGACCTACGAGGGCACGTTCATAGGTAAGGGCAGAACAAGCGGTAAGCTCCTAGTGTTCACCCGCACATCAGATAAGAGAACACCACTTAAGTCTGTGTTAGGCCCGTCGATTAGAAACACATTCGATAGTCAGCCAATGCAGAAGCTACTACAGAAGTCAGCGTCCATACGATTCAATAAAGACATGGCAGCGGCTGTGAAGAATCAGATTCGACTTGCAACAAAGTGACGGGGCGCACCGAAATGGCGCGGGTTGTCAGCTTTCTTTGCAGTGTCAATATTCTTTACAAGAAAAAGGTACTTCCCAGCAAATCAAGGGCTTACGGGTACGCAGCAGCGCAAGGTTTGGCTATTTATGAGTCATTTTGAGTCGAAGTTGTTTTGTTATCCACTCTGAAACACACAAATAGAACACCGTTATGGAAACTTATTTACTGAACAAAAAGACCATGGCGGAGTCTTGCGGCATCTCAACGCAAGCCTTTGATAAATGGGGCGTGAAGCCATATCGTAAAGATGGAAGACAGCAGCTTTATCGGGTTCAAGATGTCATTGAAAACAGGATAGAAAAAGAGCTTAAGAAAAACAACAACCGAGTTAACCACGGCGGCGAAACTATCGATGTTGAGCTAGAGCGAGCCTTACTCACTCAACAGCAGCGCATCACGCAAGAAATCAAAAACGAGATTTTAGAAGGTCGGGCAATTCCTGTTGAAGCGGCCAGGGACATTTTAGCCAAAATTTTATCGCAGGTTGGTGCAACGCTGGACTCACTGGCACCAAACATTAAGCGACGTCATCCCGAGATAGAACAGCGCATTATCGACTTTATCAAATCAGAGACGATCAAGCATCAGAATGAGGCGGCTAACCTCGACAATCACTTAGACGAAATCATTGATGAAGTTATCACCCAGGCAGAGGCGAAAATTTAAAAAAGCGCTTTGCGAGGGTGCCCGTGTACTTTATCGAGAGCCACCGCTTACTGGTGTTGAATGGGCTGATGCTCATTACTACATGTCTCCAGAATCTTCATACATTGAAGGCCCTTGGAAGACGGCTCCAAGTCAGATTGCCATTCTCAACTCGATGTGCAATGACGACATCAGAGAAGTCAACTGGTTAAAGTCGGCGCGGGTTGGTTATACCAAACTTATCTGCGCCGCCATTGCTTACTTCATTGAGCATAAAAAAAGAAACGTCGGAGTCTGGCAACCCGATGATGGTGCAAGGGATGGTTTCAGTAAAAAGCATATCGACCCGATGCTTCGGGATGTTGACCCACTACGAGCCATATTTCCTTACCTAAACAAAAAGAGCAAACAAAACACCATCGAGAACAAAGCCTTCGTCAATAGGCGCGAATTGTTCTTGATGGGCGGCAAGGCTGCGAAGAACTACCGCGAAAAATCACTGGACGTCTCTATCTACGACGAGCTGTCGAAGTTTGATCGGGATGTAGAAGGTGAAGGCTCGCCAACGTTCTTAGGTGATAAGCGCCTTGAAGGTTCAGCTTTTGGTAAATCAATTCGGGGATCCAGCCCCACAGTAAAAGGCGAATGCCAAATTACCGAAGCGGCCGACGAATCAGAGCAGGAATTTCGGCGTCACATCCCTTGCTGTAAATGCGGGGCACACCAAGAGCTTATTTTTGGCGGTAAGGATGCCAGTCACGGTCTTGAGTGGAATAAAGAACTTGAAGGTTCAGAACGAGCCAGATCAGCAAGATATCGCTGCGTAAGTTGTGATGACACATTCACATACGCCGATTTTATCGAAGCGGATAAGCAAGGGTATTGGCTGAGTAATAACGGTTTGGCCACTATTGATGGCATTACCTATTACCACCGTGACGATTTCCCTGAGAAAAAGCGGATAGCGCCCACGCCAGAATCAGTGACGTGGATCCTTAATTCACTTTACTCAAACTTCTCGCCTTGGTCTCGCATTATCACCGATTGGTACAAGGCGCAGGGCAACCCGATGAAGCTCAAGTCGTTTATCAACACGACATTGGGTGAAGCATTTGAAGAACTAGAGCGGGTGAAAACAGAGCCTGAGCATCTTCTTGCTCGCCGCGAACACTACAATGCGGAAGTGCCAGACCGAGTAGGATTTATCACCGTGGGTGGTGATATGCAAGATCACTGGGCTGAATTTACCGTTAAAGGCTGGGCTGCTGGCGAAGAAAGTTTTGTTATCGACCAGTTTGAGGTTCACGGCGATCCATCCACGCCGGACTTCTGGGACATGTTAGAAAAGCCGCTACGAAAATCGTACACCAAAGCGAACGGGCAAGTAATGAATTGGGCGACGGGAGTATTTGACTCCGGTGGCCACTATACCGATGAGGTTTATAAATTCACCAAGCGCTTTGGTGTGATGCGACTATTCCCCGGCAAGGGCGCGAGTGAATACGGCAAGCCTATCGCGACGAAACCTAAAAAGAAAAATTCACACGGCGTCTACCTGGTAATGGTCGGCACCGACAATGCCAAAGATATGATTTACGACAGGGTGTGTATCGTTCCTAGCGATCCCACTGTTCCTCACCCTGGCAGCATGCACTTTCCGATGAAAGAGTGGTGCGACATTTCATTCTTCAACCAACTTCTAGCTGAAGTGAAGAAGCCCCTGATTGTGAAGGGGCAAAAAACGTATCGATGGGTTAACCCGCCAGGCAAGCGGAACGAGAAGTTGGATTGCGAAGTTTACAACCTTGCAGCGCTTCGTATCGCGCAACAGTATTTTGGGCTAAATCTTGACACCCTAATTCCTCAATATGAAGAAAGCGCAAGCAAATCACCCAGTATTTCAGATATAGGCAGATTACTAAATGGCAACAGTTGAACAGACACAGCAGTTGGCTGAAGCCAGAGCTGCGCGTCATAAGCTCATGACAGGCACCGCTGTCGTTCGAGTAAACAAGGATGGTATGTCCGTCGAATATACTCGTGCAACGCTAACGCAACTCAACGAATACATAGATGCGTTAGCACGGGTAGTTGAAGGAACTGGCCGTCGCATGCCTCCGGCAGGGGTCAGATTTTGAAAGATGTTAAAATACTAGATCAGAACGGCCAGCCTATGGCGTCTGCGTTTCGTGGTGCGTCAGGTGGGTTTGGCAATCAACTCTCCGATTGGATGCCTACGCTAAAAACAGCTGACGCCGGTATACTTCCCGACCTGCAAATGGGAAGTGCCCGCGCTGATGATCTGGTAAAGAATCATGGCTATGCGAGCGGGGCAGTACAGCTGCATGTTGATAATATTGTTGGTTCGCATTTCCGATTGAGCTACAAGCCTAACTGGCGGTCTTTAGGAATATCCGAACAAGACTCACGCGCAATGGCCGCTGATGTTGAATCTGCATGGAAAGAGCATGCGGAAGATCCGGTTGGCTGCTATCTGGATGCAGAAAGAAAGCGCACGTTCACTATGATGGCGCGGGAAGTTGTAGCCACACACGTCAACTTAGGTGAAGCGATGGCCTCGGCAGAATGGATATCCAGATCCGGAAGCCTCTTTAAAACTGCAATTAAGATGGTCTCCCCCAAGCGAGTATCCAACCCTCTTGGTGTACCAGACTCTGAACGGCTGCGTGGTGGCGTAGAGCAAGATCGCTACAGCTCAGCTATCGCATATCACGTTTTAAATCCTCGGTACGGTATCGGTGAATCCTTGAACGGGTTTAACTCTGGCGGCTGGCGTCGGGTACCGCGCGAAACACGCTGGGGAAGACAGCAGTTTATCCATATTTTTGAGCCTCGCGAAGACGGCCAAACCCGAGCGGCCACACAATTTATGGCAGTCATGGAGCAATTATTCATGATTGATAAATTGCAGATGACCAAACTGCAGAATGCTGTTGTTAGTGCTATGTATGCCGCTGTCATTGAATCTGAACTAGATTCTCAGACTGCTCACGACATGATCCTTGGTGCTTCTACTGGCGGGGGGAATGTTCAGCAGGGTTTAACTAACATGCTGGCGTTCTCTGGGCAATTCCATCAGGGCGCTAACGTAAAAATGAACGGGGTTAAAATTCCGCATCTGTTCCCTGGCGAATCCCTGAATCTTAAAACGCCCGGTAATGCCGACAATGGCTTTGCTGATTTGGAATCCGCTATCCTTCGCTACACCGCAGCCGGAATGAATATGAGTTACGAGCAGCTCGCCCGTGACTACTCCAAAGTGAATTATTCCAGTGCCCGCGCTTCAATGATGGAGTCATGGCGCTATTTTATTGGTCGTCGGAAGGTCATTCCTGCGCGATTTGGGGCGTCCGTTTTTTCACTGTGGTTTGAAGAAGCGATACAGCGTGGATACCTCACATTGCCGCGTAAGGCAAAATATAACTTCTACGAACGTAAATCTGCCTGGTGTAACACGGAATGGATCGGTACTGGACGTCTTGCTATCGATGGCCTTAAAGAAGTCAAGGAAGCGGTGCTTCGCATTGAGTCTGGTTTATCTACCTATGAAAAAGAACTAGCCACCATGGGTGAAGATTATCAGGAGGTGTTTAGCCAACAGGTCAGGGAAGCTGAAGAGCGAAAAACCGCTGGGTTACCCCCGCCAAGCTGGGCTCAGGTTACACGGTTCAATGAAACCGTAGAACCAGAAGAGCAAAACCCCCAAACACAGGGAAAGGCCGCGTAAAGTGGTCTTTTATATCTATGCTTGAAACACTATTAAACCAGTCTCTGGCGATGGACGCGAAATCAGCGCGCCTGTTGCTCGCCTCCTTAGCAGTAAAACAAAAAGGCGGCTTAAGTCTTTTTGATGAAAAAGGCGTTGTTGATACAGAGGGTAAACCTCGCGTTTCACAAACGCCCAGCGCTTACCATTCCAGTCATGGGGGTTACGCCAACAAGCCCTATTACTTGGTAGACGGCGTAGCGGTAATTCCGGTATCTGGCGCATTGATTCATAAGTTGGGATTTGTCAGTTCCTACATCTCCGGATACGACGCCATAGTCGCTATGTTCGATGCAGCCAATCAGGATCCAGACGTCAAAGGTATCCTGTTATCCATTAACTCACCTGGCGGCACTGTCGCGGGTTGCTTCGACGCTTGCGACCACATCTTTGAAAATAAGCAAAAACCGTTATGGGCCATCTATGACGATATGGCCTGCAGCGCAGCAATGTGTATCGGTAGCGCAGCAGATAAACGCTTTACGACCCAGACCGCAATAAGTGGCTCTATCGGCGTGGTGCAAATCCATTCCAGTTACGAAGGAATGCTGAGCGAATACGGCATGGAAATTACCATGATTTATTCGGGCTCTCATAAAGTTGACGGCAACCCTTACAAAAATTTACCCGACGATGTTTATCAGCAATTCAAATCCTCATGCGATGAGTTGCGCGAACAGTTTGCTGGAAAAGTTTCTCGCAATATCGGCCTTTCGCTCGATGAAGTTTTAGCAACGGAAGCGCTTTCCTATACCGGCCAAGCTGCTGTCGATGCTGGCTTGGCTGATGAGGTGATTAATTCCCACAACATTCTTACCCATTTCACACAACACCTGTCCGGCACGGACAGTCAACAACAGCGGAGCATCACAATGAGTGAGCAAGCAACCCCAGCGGCAGACGAGACGGTAAGTGCCGGACCTGAAGCCCAACAGCAAGCAAGCCCGGCAGCGTCAGCCCCAGCGGTTGACCAAAAACAGCGTTGCGCTGCCATCCTTAAAGCCCCTGAAGCCGAAGGCCGTTCTGATTTAGCTCAGCATCTCGCTTTTAACACCGATTTATCTGCAGAAGATGCAGTCGCGGTAATGAAGGCATCGCCTGAAAGCAAATCCGCCGCCCAAGGCAACGCGCTTGATATCGCAATGAGCGCCACAGAACAGCCTGGCATTGGCGCAATTGCAGAAGCCGAAGAGGAATCCGAGGCCGCCAAATATATTGCAGCCTATAACAAATCTGTTGGAGTTAAGTAATGTTTACCGAAACCTATGATTATGAAGATGTCACAAGTGGCAGCGATCAGATTGCCACTACCTCAGTTACCATCGCGTCTGGCCAAAACCTTGCGGCTTTCACGCCTATTGGGCAGGTTACCTCGTCAGGTAAATATGTCGAAACCGATACTGCCGCCACTAACGGAAGCCAGAAGGCTGTATACATTACGCCCCAGGCAATCGATGCAAGCGCGGGTGACGTGACTTGTCAAGTTTTTAAAGCTGGCACGTTTGATCCTTCCATGCTCGCTTGGCATGCAAGCTTTACCGACACAACCAAGTCGCTGGCATTTGTCGGCACCCCGATCAGCTTGCAGACCAAAGCTGCTAAACTTTAAGGAGCAAACACATGTTTAATGCAGTTAGCACTAGCACTATGCTAGAAATCGTACAGACGGTAGGCAAGTTTGAGTCATTCTTCTTGTCTCTGTTTTTCCCAAGCGTGATCACGTTTGATGATGAATATATCCATTTCGACAAAGTTTCCGAAGACGTTGTTATGGCGCCGTTCGTTTCTCCTGTCGTTGCCGGCAAAGTTCACAAAGAGCGTGGTGGAGAGCTTAAAACCTTTAAACCCGCCTACTTAAAGCCCAAGCATGCCATTAAGCCCGGTCAGTTGCTCAAGCGTCGGCCTGGTGAAGCCTTTCTTGGCTCCATGTCTCCAGCGCAACGTAAAATGGCGGCACTGACCGACAATCTTGTTCGCCAAGACAAAGCGATCACCTATCGTGAAGAGTGGATGGCGGCGCAAGCCGTATTAACTGGAAAGGTCCTTGTGAAGGGTGAAGACTACCCAGATCAGGAAGTTGACTTTGGTCGCTCCGCTGGCAACAACATTGCCCTTTCTGGCGCTGCAAAGTGGGATACTGTGGACCCTGCCACTTACGACCCTACCGATGACATCACTAACTGGGCGGAGAATGCGACAGGCTCTGTCGGTCTTATCGTGATGGGTAAGGGCGCATGGACTAAATTTAGTTCATTTAAATCAGTAAAAGAGAAGTTGGATACGCTTCGTGGTAGCTCTTCTCAAATGGAAACAGCCACAAAAGACTTAGGCATGGTAACAAGCTTTAAGGGTTACTTTGGTGACGTAGAAATCTGGGTTTATACCGGTCAATACACCGACCCAGAAACGAATGAGAAAGAATACTACATGCCTGCCAACAAGATATTGATGGGCAATGCTGCTTATTCTGGCGTCCGGGCGTATGGCGCCATTCACGATGTGAAAGCGAATGACGAAGGCGTTGTTGCCGCGTCTCGCTGGCCGAAAACGTGGGCGCAGGACGATCCCTCGGTTGAATACGTGATGACGCAATCAGCACCGCTGATGATCACGCCAGACCCAGATGCTTTCGTGTCTGTTACTGTCTTTTAATCTGAGGGGCTAACGCCCCTCTTTATTTTTAGGAGTCACCATGTCCAGTGCAAAGCCTCAGACAGAGAAAAAAGCATCTGCCAAAAAGGTAGAGCTACTATTTACTGTGCAAGTTAAACCCGGTGAAGATCCATTGACGCCAGGCGAGCACAATCTTGATGCAGATTTAGCTGACGCCCTTATCAAAGATAAATTGGCTAAATAGCCATGTCGTTTGAAAGTATTCTCAACCAAGCAGCGCAAGACTGCATTGATTGCCTAGGTGAAGAAGAAAACATCATCGTTAGCGGCGTAACGGTGCAGGCTATCTTTAGCGATACCGAGTTTGAAGGCGAAACCGGCGTTGAGCGAATGACAGTGATTACAGTGAAAAACGCCGATGCTAAATTCTTCCGCCGTGGCGATACGCTGCTGGTGAGAGATCGAAATTACACTATCGAGCGAATACCCACCACAGCAGAGCCGCTAATCGATATTGAGGTGAAAAGTGCATAGAGCCGGTGAGATTGTCACAACGATTTTTGATGCCCTTCAACCACTTTTGGAAGATGGCCCCACACTCGATGTGCAGCGCAACTCTTCACGCCTACCGTATGACCATCCGGCTGTTGTTGTGCGCATGGGGCAGGACTTGCCAGATTCAGTCGGTACCCATTTCATCGATTGGGACCTGGTTGTGCATACCGATATCCTAACCCGAAGTAACACGACCAGCCTGGATGAAGAAGCGTTAAATATTCGCAACCAAATTCACGTGCTACTTATGGCTAATCCCGACCTGAATCTTGCTTACGTGCAAAGCATTACGCCGTTGGGTCAGTCAGAACCTGAATATTCTGGTGATGGCGATAAATACACGATGGCCGTTCGCCAGTCGTGGCAAGTGAAGTACCGCACTAGCATTAACGACCCTTCGCAGTAAGGTCGAACAGAATTTAAACACAAACCCGCTTCGGCGGGTTTTTTATTGCCCGGTGAAAAATTATGAACGCAAGAAAGAAAGTCGTCACCCGCAAAGGCGGAAGCAGAACCACCGAATCACCTAAGAAAAAAGAGGAAAAGTAATGCTGACTACTCGAGAAGCGATTGCTTTAAAAATTGAAAGTACGCCGGGTACTGAGTCAGCGCCTGATCCACTGGTTGACTCAATATTGGTATCTGCCGTTTCGATTTCTAATGAAGGGCTTCGGATGATAGAACGCCCGAACATCAAGCCTTCTATTGCCACTGATCAACAAATTTTCGGCGGCACAATGAAGAAGTTGAGCTTTACCGCTGAGTTAAAAGGGTCGGGGACGGCTGGCACTGCACCGGAAATAGGACAATCCCTTCGTGCCTGCGGACTATCTGAAACAATAGGTGCTGGCACAGTTACGTACGCCCCTGTTTCTGATGGCCATGAATCAGCCACGATTTATTACTACCAGGACGGACGCCTGTACAAGCTGTTGGGGTGCAAAGGTAATGTCACGTTGAATGCTGAGGCAGGCGCACTTGGCACTGCACAATTCGAATTTACCGGACACGATGGTGGTTTAGCTGACGCTTTATTCCCTACATTGGCCTACAACAGCACGGTGCCTAAACCTTTCATCAAAGTGGCGTTCAAAATTGATGAGTATGGCGCCATCATCAACTCCCTTTCTCTGAATGCTGGCAATAACATCGTTATCAATGGCGATGTATCTAGCGATTGGGGGTTCGGTGATGTGGAAATTACGAAGCGAGATCCCAACGGCACCATCGACCCTCGCGCAGTCAGCCTTGCTACCAAAAATTTCTATACAGCATTCAAAGACGGTACCCGACTGGCACTGAGCACTGGTCCTGTGGGCAGCACAACCGGTAATCGCTATCAAATCGATGCCTCCATCGCTATCCGAGAACTCGCCCACGGTGAACGTGAGCAGATCCGCACAGACGATTTGACGTTCGGTTGTCATGAGACAAACGGCGATGACGACTGGTCCATCACATTTAGTTAAGGAATCCCATGCAAGCACTAGCTAACGAAGTTTTTACACCCAAGGATCAAGAGGGCGCGCAGACGCCCAAAACCTACACCATTAAGGCATTGAAACCGCTTCAGTTAACCGAGGCGGTAACCGCTGGCATGGACTACACGCTGGGACGGTTCACCTTTTCGTTCCCTGCCATCATTACGCTGCTTAAATACGGTCTTGAAGATCAGAAGCTTATAGAGAGCATGCCAGCCGCACATCACGCGGTTGTTGCCAAAGCTATCTACGAGAAATCCAGTCTCGCGGATGAAGAAAGAAAAAACTCATAATCGCAGTTGAAGTCACTAAACACGCTAAAGACTACAACTGCGAAAGGTGCGCTTTTGGTCGGTATTGCAATGATTCCAACCCGGCACCTTACGAAAAATGGGAAATCCCCGAAATAGGTCTGTCGTCAAAGACCTGCCTACTTCCCATGATCACACATCAAAGCAACGAGCTCATCAAGCTTTACCACTTTTATCGCAAAGGCGTAATGGCAGTGGCGGGCGGTATTTACGATCAGCCAGTGAAGTACGTTGATGCAATGCAAATAATAGAAGCGCAGGTTAATAGTGAATAAATACGAATTTATCATTTCCGCTAAAGACAAAACTGCGCAAGCGTTTCAATCGATCCATTCTGGATTGTCTGGCGTCACGAATGCCGCCAAGGCTTCAGCTGCGGCGGTGGCTGGCGTGGCCGTATCATTTGGCGCACTGACCGTGAACGCTGTGCGAAACGCGAAAGAGCTTGACGCATTATCGAAAGTGGCGGGCTATGGCGTTGAAGAATTTCAGGCGCTTAGCTACGCGTTTGACCAGTTCAACATCAGTCAAGAAAAATTCGCTGATATTTCCAAGGACGTTCAGGACAAGCTAGGTGACTTTTTAGCAACTGGCGGCGGTGAATTCGCGGATTTCTTTGAAAAAGTAGCGCCTCAAGTCGGTTTAACCGCTGACGCTCTGAAAGACTTGTCCGGTACCGATGTGCTTATTGCTGTTAAAAAGGCAATGGACGATGCGAACGTAAGCGCGAAAGAGCAAGTCTTCTACATGGAGTCGATCGCTAACGACGCTACGTTGCTACTTCCTGCGCTGAAAAACAATGGAGAGGCAGTCCGCCGTTACGCTGAGGAGTTCCGCGGACTTAATGCCGCCATGAGCCAGTCTGAACTCAACACCATGAAAGAAGTGGCAAACGATTTTGCTCGGGTTGAGGCGTCTCTAACTGGCGTTGGAAACAAAATTGCCTTTGAATTTTCACCGTACATACAAGCCGCAACGGATCTTCTGGTTGATGCAACAAAAGAATCGAACGGATTTGCCAAGGAGATAAAGGAAGGTTTCGAAGCTGCCGAGGATATTATAATTACCACGGCGGGAGCTATTTCGATTGTCACTAGCATAATGGGTGATGCTTATGATGGCTATCGTACCCTTCCGGGATGGATGCAAGAGATTGGACTAGCTGGTGCGTTCATCGGAGGCAAGAAAGGCCTGGCGGTTATTGCTGCAACAGGTAAAGCATTAGATGGCGTAAAAAACACAGCAGAGTGGCTTGCTGCATACACGACGGGGCAAATTTCGTTCGCTGAATGGATATCTGCTGACAACGAGGAAGCTGCTCAGAAGCTTGATGAGCTAAAAGAAAGTCTGGCAGGTTTTGGCGAGCAAGCTAGCAATATGCCTGACGTCTCCTTCGGTGATACTGATTCTTGGTTTAATAATTTCTCTGCGCGAGTAGATAAATATAAGCAAAAGCGGAATGAAGTTTCTGGCGGCCCGGAAGATGAAAAAAAACCTGCCCTTATCAATGTAACGAGAGCGGAAAGAGAAGCTAAACAGTTTTTAACTATCGTTGATCTCCTGAATGAAGTAAACGGCAATCCCATTCAGATCGATACTGAATTTTCCGGATTGGATAGCGCTTCAGATTGGTTGCCGAAAGACCTTAATATCAACCTGCCTGTTTCGGGTAGATTCGATTTTGACGACACATTTAAATCATCAGCAGAGAATTATTGGGGGGATATTAACGACAACGGCTTCCTGAATTTGAAGCCCACCGTCGATTTAACAGAAGCATCCGCTGCCAACCAGTCACTTATTGACTCTGCCGCATCAACGTTTGAACAAATTCACGAAGAGCGCCTTCGCTTTGCTGGGCTTGATGAACAAATAGAAGAGGAACGTTATCAGCGCCAACTGACGCGGATGCAAGATGAAATAGCGCTGATAGAAAAGAAAGGGTTACTGACTCAGGAATTAGAAGAGGAATATCGTCAGGCTCAACTCGATGCAGAAGAAAATCATGCGTCGCGTATGCAGGAAATTAAAGGCGGGTTTTGGGAAAAGTGGCTAGAAGCGGCTGAAGAAAACCTGACAAATTTTGATGAGTTGTCGCAAGCCACGATAGAGACATTTTCGGGGCAGATGGGTAGTGCTCTGGAATCCGTGATGTTTGACTCTGAATCTACAGGCGACGCCATAAAAGGCATAATTGAAGGTATGGCCAGAAGCACAGTTAGCGCGCTCGGAGCAATGGCCGCGCAATGGCTTGCCTATAAAGCCGTACAACTTTTAGTTGGAAAATCCACTGCGGTGGCAGGGGCTTCAGGTCTTGCGCTGAACGCGCAGGCATCTTCTTTGATGGCAGGCCTCAATGCGTTTACCAGCACTGCCGCCATCCCAATCGTAGGTCCATTTGCAGCCCCGGCAGCAATGGGTGCGGCACTCGCTGTAACTCAGCCAATGGCAGCAGCGATAGGGGGATTAGCCGCCTCTGCTGCGGTAGCGTCTTACGACGGCGGTGGCTATACCGGAGATGGGATACGCGCGGGCGGGCTTGATGGTAAAGGAGGTATGCTGGCAATGGTTCACCCCCAGGAGTACGTCACTGATTTCACAAAAGGTCAGCGACTAGGTGCAACTTCAGGAATGTCCATTAGCGTTACTAATCACCTCGCAGGATCTTCCGACGATATCTACGCTGCACTTGAGCGCCAGCCAAAGCGGTTGAAGCGCATGCTCAACAAAATCAGCAACAGGCCCATAGCATGACGTTCCCCGTTGATAAATTTTCTGATGCGTCGTTTGAGTTGGTTCCGGATACACGATTGCCCTCAGCGCGTCTTTTCCGGTACCGCTCAAAGGGCAGTAAAGATCCTTACTACATGATCTCATTAACCAGCTCTATGTTGGACTACGCCGAAGGTATGGGCGTGGCCGCAGTGATAGATAGTTACATGGGGGGCGAAGCTATCTTCCCGCTACCTAATCCATTTCCCGAAATAGCAAGTCACACAGGGCTAACTTTAGCCCAGGTAGTGCAGCGGGGTGCTCGTCAGATCGTTATTGCAGGATTGCCAACAAATCGCTCCAACGCAGTTCCAGCTGGTGATTTTATCCAGATTTCAGGTTCTGAAAAGGCTTACCAGATTGCTATCGGAGATGACTCTGATTCGACTGGCCGTGCATTGGTGACGCTATCACAACCTGTCATACAAGCCTATTCCGCAAGTGCGCAAATTGCCTATGGCAAGCACGTAGAGTTTCAGGTCTGTGTTGAAGACCGCTCAAGCTGTGAAGTCAGCGCCAAGAATTCCAAATTTATCGTTCACGATGTCGAGCTAATAGAGCAACTATGATCCCGCTTTCAACTTCTCAATTGGACCGCTTAAAGCGCCGCGCCAATCAGGGGCGCACGTCCATTTACCTGATAAAAATGAAGATAGCCGGCACTTGGTATCGCCTGACCGATGCAGACATGCCAATCACCTACAACTTTGAGGTGTATCACCCGGGTTACCTGAACGGCGATGATATTGATGATTTTGAGACCACGTCGGACCCCAAAACGAACGACATTACTATACCGCTTGATGCTAATGAAAAAACGTTCGTGGCCTTATTTCTCGGCAGTGGTTGGATGAACGGTGAAGTGATTGTTTATGAGCATCACCGCGACGATGAAGGGGAAATATTTACCAAGAATGTTTATCAGGGGTTGTTAGATGATTTCTCTATCAGCGAGGAAAAGCGCCAGATAGACGTCAATGCGGCGTCCATTTGGTCTGACTTCGAAAAAACTTCAGGAATTCGGACGAATACGGCCTCACAACAACGTTTCTATCCCGATGACACTGGCTTCAGGCACGTATCAAAAGCCCAACGAAAAATCTACTGGGGCAAAGAAGCGCCTATATCTCGAACCACGTATACCGGCGGGCGAGTCGACAAGCCTGTTGGTGCCAATCTACATTTTGCGGAAAAGTAAATAATGGGTCTTTTATCGGGTATTGGCGATTTTCTCTTCGGCTGGATGGCGCCAGACGTTGAGCAAGCTGGCCCCCCAGGCACTGAACTAAACTCAGCCTCAACTGAAGCGAATATCCCTAAGATTTTCGGTAAGGTGAAAAAGCAAAGCGCCCTGGTCGCATTCAAACAAACGAATGACAACGACAGTGACGATATTAAGAATGATCTTCTGCACATCATCGTCGTTTGGGGCTACGGTGTCGAGTCCATCGACGAGCTTTACATTGATGATATTGCTTACTCAAGCAACAGCACTGCGTTTGAGCACGATGGGGGCGGAAGGGCGGTTTATGCGGTCAATTTTATCAACGGCATGGATGGGTATGTCGACTCAAATCTAACTCGGGCTGGGTGGGGAACGAGCGATAAACTTACCGGCTTGGCTTGCACATACTTTCGGTTTGAGTATCACGGCGGCGAAAATGCCATTACTTCTGAGCCAAAGCTAACCGCAGATTTAACCGGCACGGCAGAAACCAACCCAGGCTACGCACTCAAGGATTTGTTGAAGTCTCCGATTTACGGAAAAGGCTTGAACGACAGCTTTATTAATCTGCCCGCGGTTTCAGCTTGCAATAGCCTTTCCAGTCAATTAGTCGAAACCTATATTGGCTCAGGTGTCTATCGCCCGTTATTTACGTGCAACACTGCGCTTGACACTGAAAACTCGGTGTTCGATAACGTCAATACTATTCTCAAGTCAATGCGGGCCATCATGCCCATATTGAACGGGAAACTCACGCCGATTATTGAACAGGACCAGGCACCGGTTCCGATAATTATCACGCAAGACGATATTATTGAAATGGACGACGTTAAAAACTCGTCCAAATCTAACAGGTACAACCGTGTAATCGTAAAGTATTACGACCCAGATGCAGATGGCACCGCGCAGGAAGCGGTGTATCCCATTCCAGATTCTGACGAAGATGTGGCGTGGCTGGCTGAGGATAATGGCTTCCGCCTTGAAAAATCGTTCGATCGTAAAACGTGCGACAACTACTACGAAGCATTAGAGCACGCAAAAACCTTGGCTCGCATATCGAGAGAGCAGCTTCATACAACCATCACATTGCCTAAGTGGGCAACGGTATTTGAAGTGGGTGATATTGTGCCTGTGCAGCACGACTACTACGAGTGGAACGAAGAAGCGTTTCCCGATTATGGGGGAAAGTTATTCAGGATCACATCAAGCAACGAAAACCGCCGAGAAGTCACGCTCTCTATTCGTGAACACCAACCTTATCTCTATGACTTTTTCGGGCAGGGCAATAAACCTGCGTTAGCCGATTCAGGCATAAACAACGCCCCTCCTTCTGTTCCAACGGGTGTTACTGTCACGCCTATCTATGACGGCAATAGGCAGCTTCGCATCAGTTGGAGCGGCGACGCATCCCGATTCGATTACCAGGTGCTTTCAGTAGGTGGCGATGTTGTCGAAACGAGTCGCATTGCACGCTCTTATGTGGAGTTGGCCAGCTACTCCCTTGGCTCTTACACTTTTCGCGTTCGCGCCGTGGGCGGCATGGCTGAGCTATCGGCATGGTCTACACCGAAAGATTTGGAAGTGTCTGGCCTCGATTATTTCACCTGGAAAATTTATGCCGACGACATCAACGGTGCAAGCCCCAGCAAGACGGATGCGACGAAACCTTTCATTGGCTATCTATACGGGCAATTGAAAGAAACTTTTGATATTAACGCTATTGATATTAGTCAGTTCGGTTTCTTCCCAAACACGGCATCACAGTGGCTCTTTGGTGAGGGCACACCCCCTGCAGCGATGGGTAATGTCGGTGATACATATCTCGAACAAACTACCGGCGATATTTATAAAAAAACCAGCTCTGGCTGGGGCTCTCCTGTTGGAAATATTAGCGGTTCAGATGGTGATAAGTGGCTTTCTGGAACAAGTGCGCCAGCCGCTGGCACCGGCTCTAATGGTGATATGTATCTTAACACCACGAACTACGCGTTATATCAAAAGGTAAACGGCACGTGGGAGCCTCGCGGCACAATCAAGGGTGAGCAAGGCATTAAAGGTGATACCGGCGATAAAGGAGACGACGGCGAAGACGGTAAATCAGCACCTAACGTCATCGCTCATCGCTTAATGAAGTGGGATTTCCGAACGAGTATCTACGGCTGGACCCCGCTTAATTATTCGTCTGCAAATATCGTTAATAAAACGCTGAGAGTCATTTCTAACGGCGGAGGCTCAGTAGGCATGAGTCGTCTGAATTTGCAAAGCGTTTCGGGTAGCGATTATCACGTCGTATTGCTCAAAGTTAAGTGCATTTCTGCATCATTAAACACCACAGCCAGGTTGTATTACATCAGGCAAAGCCAAGCGGGAACTGGCTACACGTCAACGCAGCGCGTCGATTTACCAGTGAAATATAAGCAGGGAGAGTGGACTTATTTAGAATTCGATATGCGCGCTGTATCGTTGTGGACGTCAAACAATTTGTACGGCGTTCGTGTTGACGTCGGACCGGCTGCTAACTATGAAATCGATTCAATCTACATAGGCTACTACGGCAATGCTGACGAGACTGATTATGACGACGGCCGGATATCGAATGATAGAATCCAGGCTAATTCAGACGGCACAATTTCCTACCAGCTCAGTAACGGCAGTTGGGTAAATCTCGGTAAGGTCACGCGTGCTGGATTGGGCGCAATTTCTGACTCAGAAGCGCAAGCCATGGCGGATGACGCACGTGATGCGGCTTTTCAAAATGCGTTAGCGTCTGCGTTACTGCGGAATCCTTCCGGCGAAGGGCTCAACTTCATGAACCCGCTATACCAGAATCCTGTAGATGGCGTACCTGTTTCGACGGGAAGTGGCGGTGAGTTCTCGATTAATACATGGTCTGGGCACCCGAACCCTTCCCGTGGCAGCATGCTTCAATTGACCGCAAACGCTTCTGGCGCTTACATGTATCTCGGCAAGACAGTTAGTGAATACAACATTAAGTTGATGCCGAACAGAAAATGGATTGTCAGCTTCTGGATAAAAACCGGGGAGGGGTATAGCTTCACGAACCAGGTGCACTTTGCTTATATAAATGGCAGTGGACAGCGGGTTCATTTATCCCAAAACTACACAACACCAGGTAGGTACAACGCCTCTCGCGTCTCAGTAGTTATGGATATGACGCAGAGCAACAACAGCGCAGTGACTGATGTAATATTGCGGCTTGATTGCGATACGTCAGGCTATTGGCTCCTGTTCGATCAGATAATGATTGAGCCGGTGAGAGAAAGCGACACGAATGGCACGGAGCCTTCGCCCTACGTAAAACCTTTTTTGCAGCCCCCAATCCTGAAAAGCCAAATACTCCCTATGACCGCGCTGGGCGGGGCAAGAACGGCGTCGGTAACGTCATCGTCAAGCGAGCAGTTATTAACGTCCACTGTTGATCCTAGCTCATCATCGAAAGCACGGATTACGATAGCTTCACACACTCTGCAAACTGGTGACGGACCAATTAACTACGGCGCTAAAAATATTGATGGTAAAGAGCAAGACAAATGGCACTACGTTTACATCGACGACCCTTATTTCGTAGGCGGAACAACTTACGGCGCAACAACGAGTGTCGGTGATTTAACCGCTAACAATTATCGCTACTACATAGATGCCATTCAGACCTATGTGTCTGGCGGCGGCACAACGTACCCGCCAATGCCTTACTGCCCGCACGCGGAAACGTGGCTCACTGAAACGCTGCAAGCGAAAGATGCTCAGGTTGGTGACACTATCGACGCAGTAACGAATGGCGAAATTCATAAAGCTGAAATTATCTCTATTTGCGCCCATCGTTCTGACTGCGTGCGGATAACGAGTGCCAGCGGTTGTGTGAAAACAGTGTCTGTCTGGACACCAATTGATTTACGCGACGGCTCCACGATTCGCGCTATCAATCTCTGGGGGCATCAGATACTGGCGGAAGTCGATGGAAAGCTGGTTTGGGAAGATATCGTTAATCTCGAATTTATCGAAGACCAGCCGGTAATGCATTTATCGCTGGGCGGTATGAATTTCCTTGGCGGCAAAACCCCGCACAACCGTCTTGTAACCCACAACATACAACAAAAAAGGTAAAACCGTGGAATTAGATTTTTCGATACTCACAGACCAAGACGTCTCATGGAAGCAGCCGAAAGAGCGTGTATTCCGCATGAACAACACGCCGCTGGCGGGGCAAATAGTTGTCGTTACCATCAATCGCGTGGACAAAGACACGAACTTGGATGGCGTGGTAGATACCGTTTACTGCGAGATATTCACGCGAGTAGCAGATGAAACCACAGGCGAAGTAGTGAACCTAAACGGGCCTCTCAGCACGTTCTTTGAAAACTCAAAGCAGTTAGATGGATTAGAAGCAGCTGAAAATGTGATAGGCCCGTGGATTGCGGTCATGATTGACGAGGCATTGTACAGACAGTTGCGACGCTACCAGATTCAGCAATCGCTCAACCTAATATAAAACTAACGCCGGTATATAACCCGCGCTTGAAGGTTTAGCTGATTACCGTGGATTGCGTGGATAACGCAGCATTTTCGCCGCTTTATGGGGTTTAGCGCGAGTTAGTGGTACAATAGCACTTGTAAGCCGTCTTACAAAGATGTTGAACTTTTCTGCAGAACGCGCATACTAACCTGGTGCAACGGATTTATTACATGCAACAGATTTTATGCGGTTTGGAGCTAAATAAGAGTTTCAAACAGATGTTGCGAGTTAGTTGCGAACGCACAAAAGTATCAATTCATTTTATAGGAGGCATCATGGCCGCAGCACAGCAAAAACAAACAGGTTTCTGTTTGCACGCTCGCACTGCTAATGACGTTGTAAGACCTCGACCTTATAGCGGTAACCACAAAGACGTCGTTAACAAAGCGATTAATGAGTGCAGCTCTCGAAGTGCGCAAATTTTGAAAGAGTTGGCAAAGGTTTAACAAATTAACGTTAGTAGTATCTATCCATGGAAGAAGTAGAGGGAATTAGGTATCTAGACGTAGATGACATTATCGAGTGTAACAAGAAGGCTCTAGCGGTAACTCCGCTGGAGTCTTTTGCTATATTAGATAGAGGAAAGTTAGAATCTGCACAAGCCCGGCCGAGCAGGCTCAGATATTATGAACAGTGTGAAGATGTGTTTTATCTGGCAGCAGCGGTTTTTATTAGCATTAACAAAGCGCATGCTTTCGAGAATGCGAATAAGAGAACCGGCTTTCTGGCAAGTCAAATATTCTTACAGATTAACGGCTATCACTTCCAGCCCATGATAGAAGACGCTATTGATATCGCGGTAAAGGTAGCCAGCGGCGATGAAGAGCACAATAACGAGTTTCTACTATCAAGCTGGTTCAAAGCGTTCAGTAACCTCAATGAGGATTATGAAAGTAGCGAACAGCAAGGTGTACGCACACTCACAGTACCCAAATAAAACTGCAATAAATTGCCAGCAACAAAATCAGCTTAAAAAGAAGGCCTCATTCGAGGCCTTTTTCAATTCCATTACTTTTAACTACTCAAGCACTGAGCTTTTGCTGCCGGCGAAGGCAAAGAGCAATTGCGCCAAAGGCGAATAGGCCGAATGTGGCGGGGGTGGGGACGAAAGATAAAACGGTGTCATCAGAAAAATAAAACGCAGTCGAATTCGGGTAAAAGCTAATAACTCCTTTTGCTGGATTTCCGTTCCCAGCATAAGGCTCAACCACGACATGTATAAAGCCTTGGATATCAAAGGGGGTAGTGTTGTAAAAACTACCTGTGTACACATCTGCGCCAGTGTCTTCAATGATTTCTGAGTGAAATACATGTCCGTTGGACATCAAGCTTATTTGAAAGTCGCCCACTATAGCATCGTTAAACTCGGTAACTATATCGGCATCAAGCCAAGTGAAAGTGTCGGTAAATTGGTATTCGAAACCAACGTATTTATATGCTGAGTTACTTAACAATAAGTTCGTATCGCCAACTATCGTAGGGTATCCAAATCCAATTTTACCAAAAGAACTGAACGGGTCAGATATCTTCGTGAAGCTAGCGTTGGCGGATAGTGAGGTAAATACGCTTAATAAAATAGCGGCTGTTAATAGTTTCATGGTCAATTCCATTTGCTGGTTGGCTAAGTCCATAACTATGTATCAAAAAATATAATTTAACAAGTAGGCAGCTTTAAGTAACAGGATAAATTCTATGGCTCAAGCACCAAGCGAAATTGTTTATATTGGGGACAGGTTTAAATTTATAGATTTCACATCAAGGTGGGCACCCGCACCATTTCACAGGTTAATAACATTTCAAGATGGCGCTGTAGGTGATGGAGTGCAAGGAATGCCTGATGGGTTTGATGGCGATGCTGGGCAGAGTACCTATTCTGATGAGGTCTTATATAAGGGGCGGCAGGTTTGTAAATGTTTTTTGCCGCAAGGCTCTGTGGGGCAGCTTTCTTTTGGCGGGGCTGTCACGTCAGGGGTTAGAGTAGAAAGAGGGCAGACGGTCTGGATACGCTCTATTATATACTTGCCCTCGTCCTTTGACCTCAATGAATCTATGGCGGGGGGTGGTGCTATGAAGTATATGCGCCAGAAAGTTACCAACGACTCTTATTCAGTAGGGCATGCTGATTTATATATACCCGCACCAGATTTAGGTTTGCCTGGGCCATTCAAGCTAGTTATGGAGGCTCACACTTCACAAAGCCAAGGCCATGCAACTCACAACAGTAATATAAATGTTGGAAATCTTGACGACTACCAGCTTCCGAGGGATGAGTTTGTGGAAGTGCAATATGCAGTCACACACGATATCGGCCACTATGAAGAAAGCCGTTGCGTAGCCAGAGTTTGGGTTGGCGACACGCTTCTTGCGGAGAAAAGGGATTTTCACACGATGATAGGTGATACGGATTATTGCGACGTTATCAGGCTGTTTGGTTACTTTAATGCTAATTACAACCCTCCCAATAGTCCTGATTACGATCCTAACGGCGGTGAGCATGGAGTCACTAAAGATATGCACTGCTATTGCGCAGAGTTTGAATGCACAACGGTAGAGCCTACTTATACTGATGCGTTCGGCAATCCTAAACTACCAACGAGACTATAAACGATGCCAAATATTAATTACGGTTGGTTTTTCACTCTTAGCGAAAGCGCCCCTATACCAACACCAATTACAGGGCTGTCAGGCAGTGACTGGGAGGTGGGATTTACTGCGATTAAGGCGTCTCAAGACGACGGCGCAAAAATATATTTCTCAGGTGGGCAAGGCGATGAGTACCGCTCAGTTGATAGGGATGTTTCTTTTAGAAAAGCTGCAACGCAGATTGCTATATGGCGGCATCCTCATTGGAAAAACATCCCTTACCACACGACCCTAAGGGGAGAGGCGGCATCTATTCGATTAGATGCGGAAGGTCACTCCGGGTTGTTTTCAGAGAGCAACGGCGGCACAAACGTCTTTTTTGATATACGCCAACTGGGTATTATATCTGGAAATACTAACCCCTTCCAGATGTCAAAGCTCAAAGCTAGAACGGTATCTACTGATACTATAAAAGCCGACTGGGACGGCAATAAAGTATTAAACGCAGCTGGGACAGATTTCATTTTAAGAACGGAGGCGAATGCAAATCCCACGTTAGCAGATTCTGGCTACGAGCTAAAGCTGTACGATGTATCAGGCAATAATAACCATGTAACACTACCTGCGAGCACCACTTGGCAGTTCATATCGTCCGTAACATTGCCAACCGAGGTGGTTGCTGGCTCCACCGGTAATGTTTTTGAAGCTCCCGTAGGATTCACAGTTGAAGATGTGACTATAGGTGGCTATTCCGTACCATTCACTTTCAATCAGGCGGATGGGACAGGTACTTTTGACGCGCCGGATATGGGTGATACTGTTGCAGGGTTTCCTCTATTTGGTGAAACAACACAAATTCAATTGATTGATAACACTAACGGAAACACTGCTGAAGTTTTGACGCGATGGATCCCACCCTCGCCATATAGCTACGCGACGTTTATATCCAATCCAGATAATACAAAAGTAAACAACGCTTATTATCAGTGGTCAGATCCTCCATTGGCAGGGCATCAAGCTATATTTGATGCCAGTAAGTATACGATTAACAGCTATGGTAGCTTGTCAGTAGTGACAACAGAACCATCATTTGAAGTTACTGAATACTTAAATGATGGAGATCTCAAGGCGTTTCAAAGGTCGTCTAGTAAATCTGGAGAAGCCCCCTTTGACACCACGAAACCTCAGATAAGCATCCCGGGCGAAAATCCGCTGACTATCCAGCAGAATTCGACGTTTACTGCGCCAACTGCGACTGTCACTGATAATGGTGCGCAAATTGGCGCGGTTGAGGGTACGGGAACTGTAGATACCGCAACACCAGGTGAATACACGATAACGTACCCCGGTGCAGAGTTCGTAGACTCCGCTGGTAATGTGGCTGACGACGCGACGCTGACGGTTATTGTAGAAGAGGCCGCTGCTATGGCAAAAATCGATATCACTTCCGGCACAGGCTTAGAGGACGGCGATTATCGCGTGATGCTCTGGTCTGGTCATACTACGAACGACCCGGTCATCTACGACAATGTGCTACCGTTTGTTGATGGAGTTGCGAGCGTCACTGGACTGGATGCAGCTCTAGTCGGACAGACGATTTACGGCGTTGCTCAGCACCCTACGCTCGGGGGCATTCAAATCAAGAAGGTGGCCGTCAATGAGTAACTATAACCAGGCTCAGGCGTTCAATGAATATGGTGGGGCGGTAAATACGCCTCCCCAGTTCAACGATGTAGGCACCATCACCGCTGTAATAGGCGCTGTCGTTTCGCTAGGCGCAGACATCACTATTACTGATGACGGCACAGTGGTTACGCTGGCATGGACACAAGTCGGCGGTAACGATGCGACGATTAATAATCCGGGTGTCAAGAACGCGAACATCGATACCAGCGCGTTAAGTGAGGGCACTCGCACTTTCAGGCTGACGGCAACAGACGACGAGGGCGCTACCTCTTACATCGAACGTGACTTAGTGCTTGCGTTGCCTGCTGATGTTACGCCGCCTGTTATCAGTCTCAACGGGCCGGAATCAGTAACTTTAAGAGTGGGCGAGACATATACGCCTCCGCCAGCAACGGCACTCGATGAACGCGACGGAGATGTGACTGAGCGTATAACGATTAACAATCCGGTCGATATGGAGCAGGCAGGAACCTACACTGTTACGTTTAACGCAACCGACTTAAGCGACAATGCAGCAGAGCCAGTCACGCAGACTGTTATTGTGGAAGTTTACGTTGCAACTGCTGAAGAAGTTCTGGAAATTCTCTCTCTGCTCGAATTCGAAATCGTTAACGATGGCAATGTCACGGCGTATTACGGGCGAGCTAACCGAGAGCGGTTTAGACTGAAACCGACCGCAACTGCTGAAGTAGATTTAACTAAACTTGCGCTTATTGATGAGTTCCTCGACTTCTCGAAAAACCACGTCACGAAAGTAGAGCTACTCAGCAACAAAAAAACAATTTCGTCTGAAACTAATGCGGTAATGATAAAAAAAGAGTCTTTGCTTGTAAGGCTGGGAGATTTAACGACGCCTGGCGTAAGCGGAAGAGACTTGGTTGTTACCTTTATCGTGTACGTGGGAGATGATACAAGGGGTATTGTAATGTCAGGTCGGAATAGTTCAAAAGTAGTAAAAATGGAATTCTACGAAGAAGCCTCTGCAATTGATAAGCTTCCGGCAGCTTAGGCGTATGATGCAGTATTAAAAAAGGCCGGCTAACCGGCCAATCATTTATTTTTTAGACCTTCTGAATCCAGCAAAAGCCAACCCTAAGCCAAAGAGTGCAGCCGTGGCAGGCTCTGGAACAAAGAAATACGGTTCGTCAGCTAGCGTAAACTTATTTCCATCAAGAAACGCAAGCGTGATGGCGCCGTCTTGCTCAAAGTCATATCGCCAATCATCCGTAAATGCGGCTAAGCCAAAACTGAAACCATCGTTTAACTGTTCTGCATACGCCAATCCGGACCACGGATTAGGCTCATCGTAAATAAAGTTTTCAAGTGTGCCTAGGTCAAGAGAGCCAACAGCGGTGCGTTTACCGCTAAAAGCGTGATCTATACGCATTACAAAGCCGAAGAAACCGTTAAGCATGCCTATCAAGTAAAAAGGCTTCTCATAATGGGAATTATCCATATCGATGTTTAATTCCCATTTATAATAGAGTGGGTTGTCAAATGCGAATTCGAATTCATTGTCTCCAACTGCTATATGGCCCAAGTAAGGAGATTCGTCCCAGTCAGAAGAAGTGTGAGTTGTATTGTCTAAGTGATGTTGGTCATAGGTGTACATGAGAGCCGCATTAGCAGCAACAGGCATTAAAAAGGCGAGTGCAAGGATCAGTCGTTTCATGGTCAATTCCTTTTGTTGGTTATTTATTCAAATACTAATGTATACACAAATATAACAGCGCGCAACTTTTAGATCTGATTGTTGAGCGCAGGGGAATTTTAATACTAAACTTACTGATGTTTACGTTCTGCTCAGTCAAGTGATGTGGGTGCGTGGGTTTTATTTCTCATCCACCATGCGATTGCCTCAAGTTCGTCTACAGAAAAATCTGCATCAAGCTGAATGCTGTCGTCACCAGTCCAATCAACCCAATCTGTGCTGTCATGAAGGCTGTTATCTGGCTGTATTCTCTCCCCCAGTATCGCTCTCGCTTTCTCTTCGTTCATAGCTATTCCCAGTCAAATTACTTGTAATTGATTTCCTAACTTAATCATACCGAAAAACGGCAAAACAAACACTTAAATAGCGCAAGTCGTTAGGAACGCATAGCCTTAACTCACCGGAACTGCCGAATAGTTCAAAGGGATTTGAATCCCTTTTGTGGGCCAATTCGGTGTAACCTTATACAGTGGTTTCAAAAACCTAAGTTATTGATTCCAAAAGGTGCGCCATTTCCGGAAATAGCTTTTTTGCCGCCCCCTTAAACAGTCGATTTTCATGGGTTAAGATGCTGAAATAAAAGGATTTTGCACTACCTTTCGCCGCCAACTTGACATGGTAGAGGTCGCCTGTTCGAATCAGGCTAGACGCACCATCTATTTTACTTCCAGAAATTCGTTCCGACGTTATTTTAAAAATATTTGAATTTCTTAACTCATTGACGGCATTGAATTAATCGGTTTTAAGCAGTTTTTTCAGAATCTCTGTTTCTTTTCGTTTTTCCTCTGAAAACTGATGAATACTGTCAGGATGGTCACGAGTGGTCACAATTCGTGACCATCCGTGACCAAATCTAGACTTTACTCCCTCGTTATTTGCCGTTAAAAAGCCATAGAGATTTCCTATTGCTGCATTTTGTATTTAACAAAGTCACCCAAAAAAATTTCCCAATTCTGCTTCGCACAACCACGTATTAAATTGTGCAATGCTGTTTTTTCATGAGTTTTTAGCGAAGTGGCGTTACGAAATAATATGCTGTTTGAAAATATGCCGTAACCGTTTGTCGCGCAGTTAACATTAAACAACGTGACCCCTTCAATCGATGCAAATGCAATATATTCATTATCTCCAGTATTTCTGAAGAATAAATGCAGGCGCACTTGATTATCTAAAAGTATGTAGTGGCCATCAGAGGAGAATAAATTGTCTTTTAACCGTAAATTTGGATGAGCGCACAAAAGTAATATGGATTCTGCGGAAATAGACATTTCTGATTCAAAGGCGTATTTTTTCACTTTTAAGAGCTTTAAGCAGCCGCTTTTTAATGTCGAGCGATGCATGCCTTTTTCAGCAGAAGCTTTTTTTAAGCTGCTAAATGTGCGCCCTTCTGAATCTGTGACCATTAAGGCATTGCTATGTCGAGTAGGGGAGTGACTGGGCAAATCAAGCCACTCTCTAATGCGTCTTCGCCTTAAAGATAAACGTTTACCTACGCTACCTGCTTTAATTTTCTCTTGAGCCGCAAATTGTTCTATACGGTCTTGATAGTTCATCGTTGGCAGTTTTCGCTCTACAATTTCAAGCGCTTCATAAATATTCCATCCGCAGCGGACTCGTTCGAGCACTTTATCGCTATTTAATCCAAAGGTTCTGGCTGCAGCAGACAAGCTGTCATAAACCTGACCTTGTACTTCAACTTGCTTATTATTAGATACATGAGATGTCATGGAATTACTCCTTTCAGTTAAATTCCACAACAGTGTGTTAATTTTTGAGCTTTTCAAAAACTATCGAACCGAGAAACTAAAAGTGGGCCTATAGAAAGAATAAGTGAAGTGAGAAAAATTAAACGCCCCCGGCACTGTTAAAAAAACTCGAAGGCACTCGAAGATGAACGAATAGTGAGCATCGGCGCGTAACTGAGGCCCGACGCGAGTGTGTTCTTAAGTTCTGATATAGTTTTTATCTAGTGACAAAGTAATATATCTCTGTAATAGGAAAGGCTCTTGTCTGTCTCGTAAGTATACCTTAGCTTGAAGTACATACTCACCGTTTGCCAATTCTTTTAAAAGGAATCTATTTTGTTTTTGCGATCTAGTTTGTATGGGTTCTTCGTAACTTTTATGCAAGAAATACTCAACGTATTTGACTCTATCCAATGCTCCTTTGTAGTAAGAATCTACAACAACTCTAATATCGTAATGCGGGATTCCGGTTAAACCAGTTCTTGCTTGAAATTCTGATTGCTTCTCCTCTCGCAGAAAAGAAATGTGGTTCAGAAAGACGTAGTCTGCAGGAATTTTTTCTGCTTCAATTAGCTCAGTCTGCGCTGGCTGCCCTGCTCCTATGGCAACACTTGCTGGCTCGACAGATAGCTCTACATACTCACTAACTTTTAGAGAAAAACCACCCCCTGAATTTTTTGAGTGCATAAAAAGGTTCCATGCGAAGAAAAGCGCAAACCCTATTAAGCAAAATTCAATGATCTTAAAAACGACTTCAATCACCTGGCTAATTTCCATTGTTTACCCTCCGTCCGTGACATAAATGGTCTTACTTATTAAATGTGGACATCCATGTTGAACGTATGCCACTTCGTATTTATATGGCTTGCATAGCACAGTGTTTTTTTACAGGGGTGCGTTACAACAAAATTTTATTTCTTAAAGTGAGTTGAATTTCTCTCCGAAAATCAGTTTGATTTCTATGAGATTAGTCAATTATTCCACCACGATATTGTCTCAGCAATTGGATCTTCTATCCATGCTGAAAGTTTCACCGATACTTATTGCTAGGTCGTGGTATTGTATGAAACTAAATTACATAGATCTGTTATTATGAACTATTAACTCAAGTTATACACTCCGATGATTAAACGCGCTATTGAGATATCGCACAAGTAGACTATTTAATCATATGTGGCAATGAAATCCCTGTTCACAATAGTTCTTGAGTATAAACCCGTGACCGTGGTTAAATAATATCCAATCAGTTTCACTTACGTTTCAGCTCCCACAGAGACCCCCTCAGACAACGTCGATCTGTCTTATAAATTAGTTAGTAATAATTGTAATTAGCAATTGTAATTATTATGTATTTGAGGTTACTTTGCGATAACAATAGTTGAAATTAAGTTAGTACAAGGATGTTAAATGAAATTAACGACAATCGAACAATCAGCAAAACGCCTATTTGATGCTCGTGTTAGGCACGTTAAATATCGTGGTCTCGAAGAATTGCACAACATTCTTGAAGAGTCTTATAAACTTCACGAAAGGCTAAAAATTGTTCCGGGAAAAAAGGAAGGGCTTCAAAATATAGATGAATTTTTATTGCTTAAAGCGCTACGTAACTACTCAGTTCATACAGGAGATTTCTTCGGTGGTGTTTATACATATGATCTCGAAAAGCTTGCTCCGGAGTTTTTGCGTTTCCATATAAGTCTTTACCAACTATGTCTAATAAATAAAAACGAAGTGAAGCGAGCGATCAATTCTGAGAAGCCGCTGCTAAACTACGCACAGGAGCAGGCTAAACTTGAAGCTATTAATCGTCAGTTAATACCTTATGGAGATTACTATGATCTAGAGCCAGTTGTTTTTAATTTCATTGCAAAACTCTATGAAGAGCTACTTCCGTTGAGACTATCTATATCAGGGGAAGGTTATTCCACCATACAAGATTCCTACAATGAAGAAACCCGTGCTGGCATGAGCCATTATGTACCAGTAGAGCCTATCCCTTTTCCTTTTGAAAAGGACAAATTTATGGAGAATCTAGTTCCACTTGGTAGTGGAAAACTGGAAACCAGGGATGAATTCGAAAATATAACTACAACCGGCCTAAACTATTTAGGCTACACGTTGCTTCAAACTGAAGTTCCCCCAGGTTTTGAGTATCTGGTAGATGCGCATAAAACAATGGCTATGGAGCTTATTGGCAGTAAAAATGAATTTATAGAACTCGCTGCCTCTTTGCCGCACTATATGGGTGCTGCAGTCATCCTAGATGATGAAATGAAAGATATTAATGTACGGCAATTCAACATTAAGCAAGAGTTGGCGGCCTTACAGCAGCACGCCATCCAAATAAATGAAAAGCTATTACCTACACACGATGGAGAATTATTTATACTTGTTTGCGTATCAGGTAAAGCACGCCAGATCACTCCAAACCTTGTTTATAAGGACGAGCTATTCTCATTTTGTGAAGAATTGTCATCTCACCAGAATGAGAAAAAAAGCAATCAAAAAAATATAAAATTACGCGAATCAACTTCAACCAAAGAAAATCACAAGAAAGCGCAAAGCAGGAAAAGAAAAGCTGCTTCAAAAGCTAGAAAAAGAAATTGAAAATAGCAAGGTTGTACACCTTCTTACCGAATAATAGTGAGACACCTATATAGCTTTCAATTAAAAGAGGAAAGTCTAATCCGGCACATACTCAATCACATCCTCAATTTTACAATCAAAGAATTTACATAAAGCTTCTAGCGTGGTGATGCTGGTGTGATAGCCAGTGTTATTGGCTATTTTACTCATGGCTGAGCTTTGAATACCCACCTCATTTGCTAGAAACGACAGTGTTATTTTTCTGCCTTCTTGCTCGGATTTCTGTTTTACCAGCTCTCTTATCTTGTACTTGATCAAAATACGTTTACCAAAAAATACACAAAATTGTCTTGATAAGACGAAAAATGACTTGTATATTTGTCTTGTGAAGACGAAAACAGGTCAAAGGAGGCCTTTATGAAACAAACGTTACTCACAGCAAAAGAGCTCTCAGCCCGAATTAAATTTAGTGCCAACTACATCAATGCGGAGCTGCGAGACTCAATTTTCATCGAAGGTAAGCATTACATTCGACCATTCAATGGTAGAAAAATTCTATACATTTGGGAAGAGGTAGAAGCGTATTTGTATGAAAGTGCAGTTCGCAACGCCACATACATTCCCATGGCATCGGGGAGAGTGTGTCATGGGTAGCATAAATGTTCGTGAATCCAAGCTCTATCTTGATTTCAGGTACTTAAATACGCGATGTAGAGAGCAAACTGCATTGCCAGATACGCGGGCTAACAGGAAGAAATTAGAAAAGCTACTTAAGCAAATTGAGTCAGATATCCGCTTAAAATGCTTTGTGTACAGCGATTATTTTCCCGATTCTAAAAAGGCTTCGAACTTTGTTAAAGATGATGAACAGGCAAGCCGCATAAAGCGAGCGATGCTGGCTACGTATCAAAAGACGTCCAACGCTCTTCAAGGGCACAATAATAGGGCGTTTGAGGACTTCGCTCAAGAATGGTTTTCTGAAAACGAAGTACGTTGGAAACAGAGCTACGTCAACAGCATGAGAATTTATGTGTTTTCGTATCTCACTAAAGAGTTTGCGGGTTTTGATGTTAGCGAAATAGATCGCCCGACTATTTTGAAGTACCGAGCCAAACTGATGCAGCCAAAAGCTGATGGTACTCAACTTTCGACCGACTTTGTAAATCACATCATGACACCCCTTCGAATGATTTTACGCGAGGCTGCTGACAGGTTTGGTTTCCGCTGCCAATTTGAAAATATTGCGCCGCTTCGCGTAGACCGGCGAGATGTTAATCCATTTTCACTAGAACAAGTGCTAACGTTTTTGAAAACAGTGCGTGTCGACTTTCGGAATTACTACACAGTGCGCTTTTTTACTGGCATGAGGACAGCTGAAATTGATGGCTTGATGTGGAAGTACGTTGACTTTGACTTGGGCACGATAAGTATCAGAGAGACATTTGTGCAAGGTCGAATGGATTCAACCAAAACTCGCGGCTCTATGCGCGACATTCAAATGTCGACATTAGTGAAAGAAGCGCTTCAAAATCAGTTGGAAGTTTCTGGTGATGGGAAGTTTGTTTTTCCGAACTCCCAAGGCAACCCCCTAGATCATGGCAATGTAAGAGACCGCGTTTGGAAACCAACATTGAAAAAAATCGGAATGGAATACCGTAGGCCTTATGAAACTCGTCATACCGCTGCAACCTTGTGGCTAGCATCAGGCGAGGCGCCCGAATGGATAGCGCGTCAAATGGGTCACGCAAATACAAAAATGCTATTTGAGATTTACAGCCGCTACGTACCAAACCTCACTCGAAGAGATGGTTCTGCGTTCGAGCAACTACTTTCAAACGTTCTATGTGAGGACAGCCAACACTTATAGTTTTAGCACTTAGTACACTATGAAGGTGAAATAGGTCGGGGCTTATACTGGTATCAACAGAGAGGGCAGAACGATGAAAATTAATTCATTGCAGCCAGAGCTTTCAGAAGCGAAAAAGCTTGCTCGTTTTAAAGGTTTTTACTGCATGGCTGGTTTCGTAGTTAGATTTAACGAGCATGGTAAACCGTATTGGGTGATTACGTTAATGGATGCATTTACCCAGTTTGAGATAGTAGCCACGCAGATTGATTGCAATACAAAACACTTTTCTCACTTTGGCTTTGTTCACGTTGAAGCGACGAAAGTTAAAACAACCGTTGGCGATATATATGTTGCTGACTTTATCTATGCTGTTGATGAAATTCCAGAAAAGTACAGACATATACGCTTAATTCCTAGAGATGCTTCGGCGAATCATGAAGATGTAACGCGCCTGGTTAAAATAGTAGAGTGCGTTGAGTATGAAGCGTTAAGATGCTTTGTCGCGCACACTTTGATTCAAAGCCGAATAATGGTGCCATTTCTTCGAAACCCAGCAAGCTTAAATTATCATCATAACTATATTGGTGGCTTGTTAAGACACAGCATACGAGTGGCTGAGTTATTTGCGAAAAACATGGTTGGTAGAAAAGAAGAAAAGGCTTTAGGTATTGTTGGAGCGCTTCTTCACGATATAGGTAAATCCGTCACATTATCTGAATCTATGATCTACACAGCTACAGGAACAATGGTAAACCATGACTCGTTAACGTTAGAGCTTTGTGCTTCAGCGCTGAAATTACTTTCCAAAACAAACCCTAGGTATGCTGATATTTTGCGCCATATCTGGACTTGTGAGAAAGAACAGTTTAGGTATTCCACCAAGCTAAATATCGCTTCTCAGATTCAACGATTCGATAGAGAAGACTCAAAGGAACATTCATAAAGTAGCGAGTTTATGAAATAGCATTATCGTAGCTCTAAAAGAGGCAAATAGGGCCTTCCAACAGGAGTAACAGTTATGACGGACAAAGATAAAGAGCATGTCGTCGACTTGCAGCATATTGAGTTTGATAAAAACGGCATTGTGCGACTTGCTCTGTACCGAAAAGAAACCCAGAGGGCGTTGTGGAAATCTATGCAGCAGTTTAAAGACATCAAACCCACCGTGCCTAAAAACAAGAAATAGCTTCCTAATCAAAACTAAATCCACCAAGAGCGAGAATGTCGAGGAAGCTTGTAGCTCAATCAAAACTTACTATTTGAGGTTCTATTATGGATTATCTTACCCAAATTCTTGAATCTGGCTTAATGATTCCTTTCGCCTTTCTCACCGCGGTTATCATTTTAGGTATTGGCATTCTATTAAAAAAAGACTCTGATGATGAGGAGTAGGTTTGCTGTCTAAAACGCCTATGGAACTTATCGAATAGGCAGTCATCAACCCTATGCGTCATTTTTTGCCGCATAGTTGTTTCATGCTTACAAAACATTAGTTTTCAAAAGTAAGCACATGCAAAACATTCGAACCGAAAATATTAATATTCACGTTATTGGTGTGGGAGGCTGTGGTGGCAATGCGGTAAGCAACATGGCCAGTCTTTGCTCACATGAAAATATCAGGTTTAGCTCTGTTAATACTGATATCGCTGCTTTGCATAGGTGTACAAATCATGAAGTGGTATTGATAGGTGAGGCGACAACAAAGGGATATGGAGCCGGTGCTGACCCGGATGTAGCTAGTAACGCCGCCATTCAGAGTAAAGATGCCTTAGTCACATTAATAAAAGATGCTGACCTTATTATCATTATCGCTGGCCTGGGAGGTGGCACTGGAAGCGGTGCAACGCCAATCTTGATTGATTTAGCCAAAGAGAGTGATATCGATGTGATGTGCTTTGTTACGCTTCCTTTCAAAGCTGAGGGAGGCAAGCGAAGCGACATTGCTAGAAACGCGCTTGAGACAATACAAAGCAAAGCTAACGCAACTCTCGTTATGTCTAACGATTCATTGCTTTCTGCACTAGATGAAACCGTAGGGCTTCTCTCTGCATTTCGTCATTGTGACACTCAGATGCACAGAATTGTAGAAGCCATTATCGTAATGCTCACGAACACGGGTTATATCAACGTCGACATTAACGATTTCAGTCACATTCTTTCTTTAGAAGGGGATACTGCGCTAGGTGTGGGTATAGCTGAAGACGACAGTTCATTAAGCGCAGCATTAAAACATGCTTTGGAAAACCCGTTAGTCGACAAGCAAAACATAATTGGGGCGCAGGGTGTTATTGCGCAGCTTACGTGTAGAGAAGAGCCCAGCTTAGCAATGTATGAAGAAATGCTAGCGACACTCCAATCTTTAGTCGATGGCCCTCAAACTCTTATTATTACAGGCGTAACCTTATCTCCAGAATTACCACACTTTGGTGAAGTCTTAGTTATCGCCACAGGTGTGCCTTCTAAGGCTCAAAACTTCGAACAAGAGAAAAATGTGATACCCATGAAGCAAGCATCTGTGCCGGGCTCATCAAAAAAAGATGCGGCATACTTGGATATACCTGCCTTTGTTAGGCTGCAGGGTAGGGAGTTATCTTAGTCTGAAGGCAATCGTCTATCTTGTACTACTTCTTGTTGGTAAGCGAAGAATAACCTTTCAGAAAGCTCAACAAAATACTGACGCAGTTTTTGAGGGGCGATGACCTCTATGTTGTCGCCCAAGCCCCTCAAAAACGCTCGTAATTTATTAGTATCTTTAACTGTCGCAGTCAGCAGAGATTTATCAGCCTGAATAGATTGCGTAATTACCTGATCGTCACTCAGTCTGTAGCCGTGAAGTAAAAATAGAGATTTATTTTTAACCAATAGCTGAAGCTTAATGTCTTCTTTGTTGTTCGCTGACAAGGTTTGGATATTTTCCTGTTCACCAAACTCTTGTTGGCAGTCTTCATCTGTTACGGTAACGTTTCTAATAAACTGTAACGGCAACGCATAGCGTCTTTTGTGCAGCGAACCAAAAGTGCAGACAAAGAGTTGCCGGCCATCTTGTTTAACCAGCCCCATAGGATTAACTCTGTCGTAGTGCTTCCAAACCATTTCGTTTCCCCCACTAAAAATACGCTTAATATCGGCAGAAATTTGTTTTTTAAAGAAAATTGCACTTTTTAATCGTTCAAACGAAGTCGCATCTATTTCTGGAGGGATAAGCGGCTGGGAAACTTGCGAATCCGCCACTGATCTTAGCCAGTTTGTAAGTAAAGAGTCACTATCTTGCTCTAAGACCTGACTCGCTTTTGCAAAGTAAGGCTGCATTTCTTTAAGTGTAGAATTTGGCAGCGTGGCACCGGACTGTTCAAGCACTTTAAATGCTAGAGCGGTATTTCCATCCATCAAGCTTAAATTGAGCTTCTTAAAATAAGCGTTTATAAACCAGCCGTAGGGTTTCGAACGCTTATCAACGTCTAACCCAAATAGCCCAATATTTTCTAGGCTGACTAAGTCCCGCTGCACCGTGCGCATATCGATATTGTGATGGCCACAGTTTTGTAGATTTTCAAAAATTTGGCGGCTTGAAACTTTTCTAGGAGCAGAAGGCACAAATTGAAGAATGTCGAGCTTGCGTTGAAATGCACTCATTAGGGAGAACTGGCTTTTGCAATTATGACTTCACCATAGCATAGGGACGGTATGCGACAAAAATTGTCGCATACTGAAAAGCTTTTTGATTTATCGTCGATGTTACAAACCAAGGTTTAAAATCTAAACGTTGATTGATGGGAAAGGCTCAATCATCATTTTTAAGAGCGGATAAGATGGACGCTGGGAACTGTGAGCCAAGCGCATTACTAAGATAAAAAGCAGCGGCAATGGGCATTTCATACAGGTATGACTGTGTGACGTTATTTTCTTTGTTAAATAGTAGTGGGGTACACTGTTTGTTGTAATTGAGGATAAAGTCGTCTTTAAATTCTTCCGTGCTTACAGGCGTCTGCAATAAACGAATATTTATATCAATCTTGTTGCCCAAATAATTAGGGTTGGTTGGTTTACGCGTTCCTGGGATTTCACTGTCATACATCGCGGATGTCGCAGTTGCTACGCCTACAATGTGCTGTTTGCGGTGCATAAAGACAATATCACCGGGAGAGACTTTTTTAAGCTGCTCCCATCCTGGTCTTTTAAAAGTAATCCCATCTTTACGCACACCGAGTTTTGGTGCCCATAAAAAGCTTCCGTCTACGACTTCCTTGTAGCTGCTGTTTACGTTAACCCAAAACACTCTTTTCATCACATTACCTGCTTACTTAAAATCAAAGTTCGATTAGCCGACACACGCGGCGATTAATGACAGTTAGTCGGTTCTTTACTGTCTGTTTTTAAAAGCCGTCAAAGTCGCTAACGCGGGCCAAACTATGGCAAAAGTTTGACAATCTGGATGATTCAGATTGAGTCAAATCTGCGGGCAATGCAATGTCAATGGGTGTTTGCGCGTCTAAATAAAACGTTAAATCAATTTCGTCTGCGCTCAATTCATCTGGTTCATCGTCTTCAGACATAACCGCAGAGTTTATTAAGTCAGAAAGTCTTCTTGCTTGCGATTCGGTAAATTTAAAAGGCAACTCGATATTGAAATCATAGTGACGCCTTAAAAGGAGAGAATGGCTGTACCAGTCGTTGTCATGCACATCGTCGGTTTCAACAGTCGGCTCTGGTGATGTTTCGGCTTGCACGTCACGATACGAATCTTCTTGGCTTTGGTTGTCGGGGTAAAGTGCTATCTCAGCTAAATCCAGCATGTCGTAAAAAAACTTAAATCTTGCTACATTGCTCCGCGAGCCTTTAATGCGTTTACCGCAGTTGCATCCTTCTAGTTTGCCAAGCGCTTTCCAAAGTGAGCGGTTAGTGGGCTCATTGTAAAGTCCTCTGGCATTCATGTATTTGGCAATATTCTTTAGCGTGATTTCAGAGCGATTCGTTTGGTATTGCTCTGATAGCGTTGTAAAAAAGTTATGCAAAATAGATTCTTCTGCGACGATACACTGTAAAAGTTCTTTGTTTAGATTGGGATAATCTGACATGGTTGTCTCCAACTTAATTAATCTTCAGCGCTAACGAAATTTCTTAATGCATCCAACCCATCGTCGTTGTTTTCATCAACGGTGAGTTCGTCAGTAATTAACTTAACATCGTAGATCTCGCATAAGAATTGGTGCCAAGTACTTGCTGTGTAAGCTTCGAACTTCTCGGGTACATCTTCATCTGCATTTATTTCATTTGCATAGGCATTAATAACCTCATCTACCCAAAATGGAACACGTACAATAGTCTCAAAGCTATCTTTGAAAATCGTGGCCATAGGAGCAATCTCTAACTTGCTTGTTTGCTTGTTGAGTGCGCCAACTCGATTGGATATTTGACGTTCGTTGATTTTGAGTTTCTTTTCCTCATACCAGTGTTTGATATCTGAAAAGCTTGCATAGGAATACACATCCTCACGTTGAGCGTACTCTTTGGCTGTACTCAAAACCGCGACAATTAGCAAAATTCCATGCTGATTAAATTGTTTCATCGCGTTCACGATTTTTTGCTTTTTCTTATCGTCATCAATATTGAGACTCACTGAAGTAGCTTGCGATACAGAGTTCTCTGCTGGTAAAGCCGATGTATTGAAAACTTTCTGATAAAAGAGGGCGACCTCATCAGCATCGCCAGTGACTTCGATAGTCATTTTTGCGGTTATTGCCACGTAATTAGACTCCTTTGTTCCACGTATTTGTTTAACGAAGTTTACGTAGGTGAATATACACTAAAAGCACAATTTTTGATACATATTTGAATTCAATTTTGGATGTTTTATTGTGTTTAGTTTCGCTGTGTGAAATTATAAACCAAACTGGTAGGTGGGCTGCGACCTTTAAACTGGTGGTTACACAAAGGTGTGTCAATTGAGTTGGTAATTGAGTTGCATTTTGAAAGCGGCTGTTCTATAAAACTCTAAACTCACCAAGCCATTTTTTTCTGATTACGAAAATATCTTCTGACGTAAAGTTATACGGTTTCGATGGCCCAGGGTTTCTAGAGCTGTCAATAGTAAGCTCGTAAAGTGGAATGATACTTTTTTCGTTATCGGAATCGAGCATATGTAAGCCTTTGTCAGAAACGTTCTTAACAACTGACCAATGGCCCCCTGTCTGATGGTCGTAGCCGACAATGCAAACACAGTTTTTTGCGTTATCGGCTTGAGCTATCTGCTCAAGTACTTGTTTTCTATTGCGCGACGTGTCGTTTAACCAATATGGAATAGAAAAGTCAAATTCATAGAGTTCTTGAGTTTTATCATGGTACATATCGAAATGGGAATTAAGGTAGTCTAGCACTCGGCTTAGCGTATTCTTTATGGTCCCTCGTCTAGTACCATTAAAATAACTCATATAATCGCCATCTCTTAGGAATGCGGCCAGTACTTGACTAAAAAGTTCAGGCTTATCAAGGCTGGGCTCAAGTGCGTGGATAGCGTTAACAATGGCATAGAAGCCGCAGGCACCATCTAGCTCTCCTTGCTTGGCTGGTTTTATTCTTTGTAAGCTCATAAGTAATATCCTTATTTCGACAGAAAACTGGTTTTAATTGTATAGGCCTCTTCAAGGCTATAACTATAACCATCATTGCCATATTGTACTTTTATATATAGCTCAGAGACTTAACGCTTTAATGCTATACTTTAGTCTAGTATAAAAATGGCTGTCCAATTATAATTTAGTTAAATCAAAGAAATTGAACACTTAATTTTTCAACAGTATTCAAATCTTATCGAGTCATTCTGCAAGTGCGTGAAACCAGGGATGGAGTTGTATGACGGACTATAGTAAAGCGAGACAGAGCTTAGTTAGCTGGGTAAAAGATACACTAACGGGCAATGTTTTGAAGGATAACACCTTATGGGAGTCTAATCCTTTTAATTGCTATACAACCGGAATTCTCTACCCAGTGGGTACAGTTTATGAATCAGATGACGATGAGCAGTCTGAAGATGAAGACAGTGAAGCCTCAATGGCAAGCGGTGCTAAAAGAGTCCGCTATCAACCCCCATCTTCTATGGGCTTTTCTTTTTATGTAGATCAAACAACTCAATCAATCCGTGTTTTTTATAGCGGTTTCTCCTTTACTAAAGCTGGAAAACAAAACAACCGTCAGGCGTGGGAGAAAAATTCACTGGTCCCTGATGAGGGAGAAGAAATAGAGATAGCCCTAGCTGAATCTTCACGCTTCACTGTAATGAACTCAAGAGCCCTTGTAAATGTAAAGATAAGGCCCCACGGAACAGGAAAAATAGTCACTGTTTCATTGAGCAATATCAGCTCCCAACCAAAGGAAGAAAAAGAATCGGAAAGAGATGCGACAGCGAAAAATTCGATTTTTCAAGCTGAGCTTAAGTGTTTCATAAGTAGTGATTCTCTCAAAGATTACCCTAGGGTTAGCCATGCATTACTGAGTGAAGAAGAGCAAGAGTTAGAGCTACGTTATAAAGATGAACGCGTATATGCAATTGGTCATGGTGTTGCAGTAGATTGGCGAGTAGGGGAGAAAACGACAGAGTTTTTTAGTGACTTCATGCCAACCGTCGAAGTTCCACAGGTTACTGCCAACGCAGGTAAAGCTAACAAAGTACTAAGCTTTTCATTCTTAGAGTCTATCGAGTCTGATAGGTCGGTTTTTAACCAGTTGAGCGACTTTATCGATAACTACGAAGACTGGATAGATAGTCAAATTGAATCAGCAGAAACAGGAACAAGTGAAGAGGTAAAGGTCGCTAAGCGCATTGTTGAGCGTATGGAAGAAGCTAAACAGCGTATGAGAAGCGGTGTATCGAGATTACGTAACGATGACTACGCTCAAAAAGCATTTGCGCAAGCAAATAAAGCAATGCTTATGCAAATGGAGCTAAATGGCCCACCAAAGAATGGCGAACCTTATTCGTGGCGGCCATTCCAGTTAGCATTTGTTTTGTTAGCGCTTGAGTCCTCCATTGATGAAGATAATGACTTTAGAGACTGTGTTGACTTGATATGGTTTCCAACCGGTGGGGGAAAGACTGAAGCATACTTAGGCGTCATGGCGTTGGTTTTTGTTTACCGTCGTCTCAGGTACAAAAATAGCGGTGGAGGCACTGCCGCTATTATGCGCTACACGTTGCGATTACTAACATCACAACAATTCATTCGCGCATGTAAAGTAGTATCTGCTTTAGAAATTATGCGAACAGAGTCAGGTGAGTTAGGCGAAGAGCCTTTTAGTGTAGGTCTTTGGCTTGGCAGTGCTTCATCACCGAATACCTTCAAGCAATCTTTAGAAGTTCTAGATAATCGGAACTATATCAAGTTTGTTCTACAGGAATGCCCGTGGTGCTCTACACCATTCTCACATGATAATTTCAGCATTTCAGAAAGCAGCTTCTCATTTAAGTGTCACCACAAAGGTTGCGAATTAGCCAACGCTACAGGAAATACTCTTCCTTTCAAAGTGGTCGATGAAGCGCTGTATGCTTCACCGCCAACCCTCCTTATTGCAACGGTAGACAAGTTTGCTCGACTACCTTGGGAAGACAGAGCTGTTTCCTTTTTTGGCGGAGCAATAAATAGGCCGCCAGAATTAGTAATTCAGGATGAGCTACATCTTATTTCTGGGGCGCTCGGGTCTATAGTAGGTTTATATGAAGTTGGTTTTGAAACCATCTTGGTATCGCGAGGTGTTTATCCAAAATTCATAGCCTCTACAGCGACAATCAGACAAGCCAAAGAACAGGTGCAAGCCTTATTCGGAAGGGAGAAGTCGGCTGTGTTTCCTCCTGTAGGAATTAGGCAGAAGGATTCTTATTTTGCAAAAGAAGTTCCCATAGCAGAAAAGCCTGGAAGGCTTTACGTGGGATATATGGCATTCGGGCAAACGCGCACTAGCTGTCTTGAGCATCTGGCTGCTGCACTTGTATCAGCACCTAACGCCTGCTTTGAAGATCCTGAACTTAAAGACGCATGGTGGACCCAAATGGTCTATCACGGCAGCTTAAAAGGCGTGGGAAACAGCAGGACGAACTTTCAAAGTGGTGTACCAAAAGTTCAAAGTAGCATGTTGTTCAACGAATTTATGAAGCAACTTGAGCAAACAGATCTCTCTGCTGCGAATAGCTTAAGACATGATAAGGGCGCCAGAAGTAGCGCGTTTTTTAACGGTGTAGTTCCAAAAACTTTGCTAGGCAATAAAGACAATGTGGAGCTCTTTCAACGATTCTTTCCCGCTAGGCAGTTGAGGGTGAAGTCGTTGACTAGCAACCAAACAGCAGAAGAGAATGCTCAAGTTTTCCAAGATCTCAAAGCAAGTTATGAAAACAAAGCACATTCTATAGATTCTGTATTAGCTACAAATATGGTGTCGGTAGGCTTAGATGAACCAAGGCTAGCGTTAATGGTAATAAATGGCCAGCCTTTGACGACAGCCGAATATATTCAGGCCAGCAGTCGCGTAGGTAGAGGCAATACACCAGGAATTGTTTTCACAAACTATTATAAAACCCAAGCCCGAAGTCTCTCTCATTATGAAAATTTTAGGGCTTACCATAAGTCGTTTTATCGTTATGTAGAGCCATCAAGCATTACTCCTTTTACACATCAAGTTAGAAAAAGAGCACTTCATGCGTCTTTAGTATCGGCATTTCGACATGCCGAAGGTGGCTTACTAAAAAACTCTGATGCGCAAGAACTTACTTATGATAACCCCTTAACACAAAAAATTATTCGATTGATGAAAACTAGAATTAAAAGTGCATTAGTGGGGGATAAAACCGAAACAAAACTATTGTTGGAAGAGTGCGAGGAGCACATCGCTCGTCTTATTCGCGAATGGGATAAAGAGGCATCTTCAGCAACGAACTTAAGATACCTCGCTAAGGACAAGTCTGCTGAAAGTTTATTGGTGTCTTTTGATGATGCTAAAACCAAAACTGGGCTTTGGGAGACGTTAAACTCCATGAGAAATGTAGAAAAAACAGGTCTCTTTGAGGTGGATGGGGGGCTTGATTTTTGAAAAGCAAACAATGGTTTACGCCTGTAAGGTTTTCTCACCTGACAGGGCACGCTGGTGTAGGTTCAATTGTAAGAGATCAAAATGACTATCTACTGTTTGTTAAAGACACATCGACTTGGCCTATAAAAAATTTAACCAAACTTCACGCGGTTGAAAGAGTAAAACGACATCTGGAAGTATCCAGCAATTTAGTGTTGCCGCCTGAGGCATCGATTGATGAGACCGCCAACCTAAGGATCTCTGGTGGCGCGATTCCTACAGTACGTTTTCCGAACTGGGCTTTATGTAATTTATGCAACACATTGCATCTCGCACCTTGGAAGAATAGCAGTGTTGAAATAAGCCAAAAGCTGAAATGCCCGACGTGTAACAAAGGAACACTGAGTCAGGTGACATGGTGTGCTGTAAGTAGTTATGGTGATTTAATTGATGTTCCTTGGCATAAACTCAGTCACCGTAATCCAAAAAACGATGCTCAAACACATTGTCGTTCCAGCTCGAACGAGAGTTACCTAAAGCTAGAGCTTAATGAAAGAGGGCGATGGGAAGTTCAGTGCAAGAAGTGTGGTGCCAAGAATTCGTTAGAGATGACGGATTTTCAAAGAAATGTACACAAACAGCCTGGTTATCGTGAACGAAAATCGTTAAATGGCGAGGTGGTTACGTATACCGTTATGGAAGTAAACGATCCACGAGTATTTTCGTCAGTTAGCGAAAGGGCGTTAGTAATACCGCCAGAGTCAAATATTGACAAAACGTCGTTATTTTTTAGATTAACTCAGCAATCACAGCTGGTTGCTGGCATTAAAGACGCAAAAAGGCCATTGCAGAAAAAACGAGAAGTTAAGAAAGCGATGAGGGAGCTTAAGTGTTCAGAGGAAGAGCTATTTAGTGCATTGGAAGAAATCGACAGAGGTGATTTAAAGGATGCAGTAGATTTTAGCAACATTACACCCGATGACATGATGTTTGATGAATTCGAGGCGCTAACTACAATCCAAAAATTCAATAGAAACGCTGACTTTATAACCTCTCATTTAACTAGCGAATGGTCTGACTATCTAGGTTCACTGAGTGAAAGCGGTGATATCAGGCCAGAGATAAACGTTATCGACAAGTTAATTGCCGTAAACCGCCTTAGGGTTATTGAGGTTTATAAAGGTTTTCAACGAGCAGCTAGCGACGCAGAAGATTTTGACCCCACACCAATAGTAGCTCCAGATTTTACCGGTAACCTTGACTGGCTACCGGCGATAGAGCTTTTTGGCGAGGGCATGTTTTTCACGCTTAATAATGAAATTATTGAAAAGTGGGAGCAACACCCTCTCATCAGACAGCGAGCTTTAGAAATAGAAACAAGATATCAAGATTCTGAAATAATATTGCCGGATGAGGCTATCCCCACCCCTAGGTTCATTCTTCTGCATACGCTAGCACATGCACTTGTAAGAGAGCTAGAGTCCATAGCGGGCTACCCTGCAGCGTCTTTACAAGAACGAGTTTATAGTTCTGCAGAGAAAAAAATGGCCGGGGTCCTTATCTACACTGCCGTACCTGACATTGCTGGGTCGCTTGGAGGCATAATCGAGCAGGCAAAACCACGTCGATTTATCAAATTATTGGATTCTGCATTCAAGCAGCTTGAATGGTGCTCGATGGACCCTGTGTGTGGAGACATGGAAGGGCAAGGGCCTTCTTGGTTAAATCGCGCAGCCTGTCATGGCTGTGTCCTTTTACCTGACACTTCATGTAGTTACAACAATGTATTTCTAGATAGAGTTTTCATTAAAGGTAAGCCAGATGAAGGTATACCGTCACTGAAGGAGTTTGTGAAAAAATAATGGCAGCACGTGTTTTTGAGTTACCCAAAGAGCATGAATTAACAAAAGACCAGAGAATGGCTATTCGACTACCTGCAGATGGGCAATATTTGATTGTTGGTGCTCCTGGTACAGGAAAGTCTGTTGTCGCACTTATGCGCCTTAAAAAATACGCGGCAACAAATGAAACGCTATTCTTGTCGTACAACCATGTACTCAATCATGCAAATAAAGTACTAGCCGGGCCTGATGAAAACTTTCATATGAATACTGCGATGTCTTGGCTTTATGATTTTCAATACAAAGCAGCGGGTGGCTCGCAGGCAAATTTTGAACAAGCCAAGATGCCTGAAATTGAAAATCGCAAACCTGATTATGATGCGTTGATTAATCGTTTTGAAGAGCTAGGCGCATCGTGCACATCAACGAACTTTATTATTGATGAAGGTCAGGATTTACCGCCAGAATGGTACGAAGCAGTCGAGGCACTTAATGTTGAAAATTTCTTTATTGTTGCCGATCAAAATCAGCAGATTACCGAACAGAACTCATCGCAGTCAGATTTACTTGATGCTTTGGGTCTAGAAAAAGACGACGTAATTCACCTAAAAGAAAATTGGCGAAACACCACGCCAATTTCTGCCTTTGCTAATTATTTTTATACTGACAAATCAAGTGAAAAGCCAGCGCTTCCGAAAAAACCATCGGCTCACGTTCCTATCTTGTATGAATACAAGATGCTAGGTAGCGCAAAAGAGCTAATTTTAAGTTCCTATGATAACGACCCCTCAAAGCTGATAGGTTTATTTGTTGCTAACGAAGGTAAAAGAGAACATTGGGCAAAATATCTTAAAAATGATAACAAACAAAGACGGGAAGCATCTCCCGTAGTAAGTACCTATTACTCTAATCAAAAAGGTTCGGTAAACATCGATTTCTCTCAAGGGGGGATTGTTGTTTTAAATGATAAGTCTGTGAAAGGTATAGAGTTTGATGAAGTGTTTATTATCATTGACGGTTTTAAAGCAATAGGTAGTGACATCGAGTCGTTAATGAAGCGAATGTATGTCATGGCGTCGCGTGCTCGCGACAGGTTGTTTTTACTAAAAAGTGAAGTCCAAGAAAGTTTATTTGAAGACATTCTTCCACCCGTAGGCGAAACAATTGAAATTGAGCGAAATGGCCACGTTGAAAAACATGAACTCCTCAAGAGAATTAAAATATGAGCGCTAACAAATGGTTTTTGGTAACCAATACAGAGAATCTTAAATATTACTTCGACTGTAATATGATGGTCGAGAGACAGGCGTTTGAAGGTAATGCGTATCTTAGAGATATTCAGGCAGAAAGACCTAAAGGATACATTACCCTTAATGATCAAACCAATCTAACAGACGCGCTTGAGCTCTCTATTTCGGAAGATCCTAATCTTGAAAGTTGTATAGTTGAAGTAGACCTTAGTGGGCTAGAGTCAGCGAGCGTCTATGGTAGGGTTTCTGAAAAGCAATATGAGTTCGGTAGCCTTGACCAGATATTACGTTCTGATGTTGACGAAATTTTAATACCAGCGCCTTTACCTATTGGCATAATAAAAACTGTTTTTCTGAAAAATGCTAAAGCAAGCGATTTATTAAAAAGCGAGCTTACGCGCCTATATGGCGTACTTCCTCCTAAATACATTACGCAAAATGCCAAACTATTTAAATCTGGGAAGCAAGGTAGTTTGCCTTCTGAACTAGACATAGACTCATCAGTAAGCTGCATTAGTTTGAATGAAATTGCTGACATTGCACTAGATTATAAAAAAGCTGAGGCACTTGGTGGTGCTTTAGCACTGGCATATTACCAAACAAAAAACGGCAGCCTTTCATGTGAACTATTCAAGAAATTTGTAGAACGTTCTGATGAGCCTATCAGTGACACTATCATCGCTTTTCAGAACTGGCTAGTTGATGCCAACCATACAAGCGAACTCGATTCTTTCTATAAGAGAGTGCTAGACATAGCCTCTAGTGAATCTGACTTTGGCACTATTCAGCACGATTTGCTTAATTCGTTTGAAAATAAAGATGGCATACCAGACGCTTATACCAAAGTCGCTGGCCTTGCTAAGCGGTTAAGGCAACTCGTGGATAGAACATATGAGGGGGACCTAGACACTTACTTCTCCAAGCTTATAAATCATTATGAGAGTGAAGAAGAGGGCGGCTCAAAACCCTTTTTATTGATATCAATGATTTTTGTACGTGACCACACAGAAACTGCTTTAAAGTTCTATCATGAAAGTTTTACTGAAGAAGATTACTTTCTAATAGCCGCTTTCTATGGACTTTTTCAGGGTATAAAGCGAGTGCCTGAACGAGTTCGCAGTGTGAGTGGTCTTCGAAATTGGGTGTCGCATCACATGGTCGTTTTGTTACATAAAACGACGGGGGCTCGCGTTACTATTCAGAAAGCGCCAGTTCAACCGCCACTGATTTACCAAAAATACATTAAGGATACACCCAACTCTAAGTTACAAGATAATTTACAGAAGTTTGTTTTATTTATGGGAATGAATGAACAAGAGGTACTTTCTTGGGAGCTAAACACTAAAGAAGAGTATCGGGTTAAAGGAAGCGCTATTACTTTTTCTACTCGCCCTAAGCTTGTAGCAAAGGTATTGTCTTCAAACTTTGAAAAGTCGATGCGCCATAAAACAATAAAAGACGCTGATGAATTGTTCGATATGAACGAAGCGCTAGATATATTCAAGGCGTAAAATGTGAAGTTAATACCAGGAAAGCCTCATAACACCACAAGCAAAGCCGAGTTTAAAGTTTTTGAAAAACTTGCAGACTCTGAATTTGCGGATCATCATCCGATAGGCTTCCATTCACTAATTCTCACTAAACATGATTACAAAAGGGTTGGCGAGGCTGACTTTGTAATTGTTTCTATTTACGGACTATTTGTCTTAGAAGTTAAAGGCGGCAAGATCTCTTATGTAGATGGTAAGTGGTCTACAGAGGGAAGAAATGGCAAAGACCAAATTCAAGACCCTTTCCATCAGGCAAATACTGCCGTACATGCAATAGTTAAGAAAATTGATGATTATTTAGGGGCGCACAAAGTTCGATTTCCGATTGGGTATGGGGTGGTTTGCCCAGACACGCTCTGGCCTTGTGAGGGTGGAGAGTGGGACAGAGAAATGGTATGCGACAGCCGTGATTTTAGAAATTTCAATCATTGGCTTAAAGCGTTATTTGACTATTGGACATTAGAAAGACCTAATAACGATCAATTACTCAGCCAAGCTGATGTTGACGCCATTGCCGCCTACCTGCGCCCCGATTTTGAAACTATTCAACCGCTTTTTGACCATGTAAAACAAGTAGAGCAGTCATCGGTAAGATTAACCGAAGAACAGTATAAATTTGTCGACATTGCTGAGATTAATAAACGCGTAATTTGCCATGGGGGGGCAGGTACAGGTAAAACATTCCTAGCCGCTGAACTATCCAGAAGGTTTATCGCAAAGGGGCTTAATACGCTTTTCGTCTGCAAATCTTCATGGCTTAGGCATTACTTAACAACGCGCATTCAAAACGACCGTCTAGTGATAGCAACCATATCATCCGTGGGTAACGCATTACGCCGCTCTGGTCTCGATGCTTTCGACGCACTCATCGTTGATGAGGGGCAAGATTTGCTGAATTTTCAAGACTTGCAACTTCTAGACTCATTAATAGCTGGTGGTTTTGATAATGGACAGTGGTATTTTTTTCACGATGCTAATAACCAAGCTAATTTGTTAGATAAATTAGACACAGAAGCCTTCAGCTGGTTAAAAAGCAGGAACAACCCAACCCTTCTTCCACTTAGCGTAAATTGCAGAAACACTTCTAATATTCTTAAGTCGGTTCAAAAAGAACTTACGTGTGATGTGGGTATGCCAACCCTTGCCGATGGCCCCGAAGTTATTGAATATCAGGGTAATGAAAGTGAGCTGGTGGGCAGTCTAGAAAAACTCATTACTGAACTAGCAAATTCAGAGCTGATGCCGGGCTCAGTTACAATACTCTCACCAATAAGCAAACGAAAGTCGATTATCAAAAAGCTACCTGCCTCAACACTAGAGCTCATATCAGAACTTGATGACTATGTAGTAAGGAAGTTGCCGTTTGAGGGGATCACCTTTTCGAAAATCCAAGACTTTAAAGGGTTAGAGAATGATGTGATTATTTTGGTAGATTTAGTACACCCCTCAAAATTAAGTGATGATGAAAGTAAAGCATTGCACTATGTGGGTATGACCAGAGCTAGGGCAATGCTCTACTGTTTGTGGAGTGAGTGACAACAGCAATTTAATTTTAAATCGCACTCGAAGGGTTTGACGTTAGTCTTGTTTGAATATATCTACATTCGTTTCTAAACACTTACGTAAGCTTAAATCATTTACACCTACACCCTACACCGAACCAGCTATCTGGTTTTTGATAAAAATCTAAGCCTCTCCCAATCTTAATTGTCCAGCCATTATCTATACGGATTTCACGGTCATGGAGGTTTTCATTGACTTTGACATCCAAATTAACATCCATTTCCAACAAACTCTGTTTTAGCCCATCAAGTGCTTCTGCCATTTCTTGAATATTGGTATTGTCATCATACGACGTTATCAAAGTAATACTTTCAACAGAGGGCTGCTTAATTACGGCTTCACAAAACCGAACAAAATTAGTGAGTTGATGTTTTGCTCTTATGTAAGGGTCTTCAATTACAAGAGATTTAGCTTCTAGCAAATATGGTAGGACGATACTTTCGTAACTATAACCAGTGGCGCCGTAATTAATTTTGAAGTGCTGTTCCTTTAAGTTTTGGTTGTCGTCAACGGCAACGTCATCCTGATTTGCTATCACTTTCTCAGCTGGTGTAACTACTTTGGTAGTAGGCTTCTCTGTATCGGCTTCACCATCATCAGTGATACTTGTTTTTGATGGTTCTAATGTGGCTAAAGCGCCTATAGATTCCGGACAGCGGACAATAATCTCTTCACCTGCTGCATTGATGTACGACAAATCAATATTAGCAAATTCATCATCAGGTTTGCGCTTATTCATCTGTTCTTTTACACGGCGACGACATTCAACCGCATACTCAACATATTGGTCAAATTCGTCGTTTGAACACTCACCATGTGGGTGAAGCATTTTTATGAAAGCACAAACTGTTTTCTTTATTCCTTTCTCGTCACGCCCCTCAATCGCCCTACCAAGTTTTATGCGCTTATTCACCATTTCATAAACGTTTACCGATTTTAATTGATGGTGGAAAGCTTCAGCCAAATAGTCAGTGATGAATCCATAGTTGTCAGTCAGGTAGTCACTTGAGTTTTTGGGCATTTCCCAACCCGGCAAATATGCATAAAACCGGTCCATAATTGCTAAATCAAACTCTTTTGGGAGGGGTTGAAATAGGTCGTATTCAGTAGAGTTGACAACTTGACGAACAGATAGGTCTAAGTTGCCAACAAATGCAGTACTTGCATCCGCGATAACTTCTTTCCCTCGTGAAAAGCGGCCGTTTGCCATAAAGTCTTTCAAAATCTGGATAACATCTGGGTCTTTCACCTTCATGTTACCAACTTCATCAAAAGCAATGGTGTCCCAATGCCCAACAAGCCCCGTTTCTTTACGATTTTTGTTATAAAACAAGGAGGCTACAGTAGCTTGGCCACCAGAAATTAGTGTGGAGTAAGGCGAGAACTCACTGTAAAAGTAAGATTTACCTGTCCCGCGCGGGCCCAGCTCAACAAAATTGAAGTTAGCTTCAACAAGCGGCGCTAATCTAAGTAGAAAATGAAACTTTACGCGTCGTTCAAGCTTAGTCGGCTCAAGTCCGACAGAACGAAGGATGATGTCCATCCATTCGTCTCGAGTCATCTTGCTACGCCCAGACTTGTAATCGTCAAAACTAAATCGACTTAGTTGAATAGGGCGTAGTTCTTCGATGTAGAAAGCATAGTCATCTTCTTCTACTTCATTGTATGCAAGTTTCACCTCTGCCCAAATACCGCCTTCAAGTAGTCTCTTATTCTCCTTGTAGAATTTGTCGCCAACCGCTATTTTTTGCGAATTGAAGTTTTCTAAAGAGGCCCAGTGACGCTTTTTGGTTTCAACATAACGAACATGAACTTTATCTATAAATTTGTGACGTCCTTTTGTGGCAACCTTTGATTGGGCAATATTGGATTCGTCAGGACGAACGTAATTGTCTGAAAGCGTTTCAAGCACAGCTTCTAAACCGGCTTGAATTTCATCTTCGTCGTCACTGGCACAATACCGAGCAAGCAAAAACTCCAGCACAAACGTAGGAACATTTGTGCCTTTCTTAATTCGCTGAAGCAGGTCTTTTCTAACTAGTTTGCCGTCGAAGATTTCTATTAATTTATCATCTAGCTTGTCCATCATATCGCTTCCTTAAACGGCGTAGTCTGTTTCTAATTCAAGTGCATCGCCTAGTGTTGTGCTAGTTACTGGGTCGATAGCTTTTACCTTAAATTTGCCTTCAAACTCTGGGTCCATTTTCAGTGTAACTTTAATAGTCTTGTTTGGCTCAAGCGTTACCGTACCTGTGGCTGCGTTAACGTGCTCTCCGGGGCGAGCTTCACCAACTACTTTGAGGTTTTTACCTGTTCCCGTATGTGCTTCGATTAACACTTCTGTTGCCTCTAAATCGTCAGAATCACCAAACAAGTCTGCACTTAACGACTCTAATTTCAGTTCGATTACTGCAAATCGAGTGGTAATACGCGTTGCGCCTTTTTTGTAATCTAAGATAACAGATGCTGTTTGGCCCGCTCTCACGGCATTTGGTTTTAACGTTATTTCGATAACAGGTACCAGGCATTCTTGCAGTGAAAGACCGCCATGATAATACAGCATACCTTTGCGGTAAGGTGCTAGAGAGCGAGGGCCTGCAAACATTTTTATGTCAGAGTTTATACCTAACTTATCACTTGAAAGGCAGTAGTGGTGGTCGTCAATATTTCCTGAGCCAAGCAATATTCTTTGATGCTCTATCTTCCAGTTACTATCTGGTGATAACACTTTATCGCCAGCTTCTTGAGCATTGTTCATGTGGAAGCCGTGATCAGTCACTACAAATACCTTCTGAAAGCCTTGCTCTTGAAGTTTATTTACCGCTTGGCGAATCTGCTTTAACTCCCTTTGCATCATTGCAGGCGCATCTTCGGGATGGTTCTCAAAAAAGCTATCTATTTCAGTACTTCGTAGAACTAATAAGTCTGTAGTACTGGCAACAGGTTTTGTCTTGGGCAGCTTTATAAAATCTTTTAAGGGCATTTCACTGAATCGATCGCCATACAACGTTCTGAAAACACCCATACGCTGTTCTACCGAACCAACAGGCTTTCCGTTATAAAGTGCTTTAGTTTTACCATCATCCAAGCTTACCGAAAGGTTTGTGTGGGCGCCGGGTAGCAAGCTGGCCATGCCAACAGGCGTAATGGATGGCAATGTTGAAAAGGCGACGGACAGCTGAGAGTCAACATCCTCTTTGATTTGTTTATTAAGCTCGTACCCAAGCTCATAACGCAATGCGTCAATCATAAGGTAAGCAATGCGATTAGTTCCACTTTTTAAAAGAGGTGCAACTTTGCTATCAAATAGTTGAGTGTTAGCTAATACTTCAGCTGGTGGCCACCCTGATTCATTGACGAAATGCGTAAAAGGTAGTTGGACAGATTCAACTAACTTCCGATAATTTTTACGAACCAAGTCGACAACACCTGGCATTAAATTATCAGACTCTGGGCAGTCATTTACTGCTTGCTCAAATTCACGATGAAACTGGTCGGCTCTGCGTAGTGAAGATTGATAAAACTCAACCAAATCGCTTTGCTTCTTAATAAAATTTGGCAGTTCTCTGGCTAAGTCTTCACATGTTTCCAAAAGGCGTTGTGACGATTTAACCAGCTCCCAATTTAACTGACTGTCACTGTTAGAGGACCAAACAGAGTTTGAGTGTTCCGCAACTATCTGTCGGGTTATATGCCCTTCGTCATTAAGAAGGGCAGTGATAGCTTGTTTGAGGTAACACTTCTCTTCAAATGGGAAAGTATCGCGGTGACCTAGTTTCGTAATGTTGGCACACACGCTATTAAGGTTTAGTTCTTGCTCAATCTCCGTGGCGCGCTCAATGTAAAGGCTCTGGTAGTCGGTGTGCTTTCTTAAGCTATCTCCAAGTTCTTCAACAATAGGTTGAGCTGAAGTTTTAGCGACGGGAACGTCAGATAAGCTACTGGGAATGGGCTCATTCAAGTCGAATGCAAACTCACTGAATAAAACAAATCGCCATAGTTCATCTGCGATGGCAGTCCAATTTGATTGCTTAGTGCGTAAGCTTAAACCTAAAGTTGAACTAAAGAGGCTTTGCACTTCGTTATACCAACTGGTTTCTGCCGCTAACTTATTTTGGACGGCTTTATTTGCAGTCATAAATTTAAATAATAAGTTAGCCGCTCCTTCGGTATTCAATGCTGCTTGTAGGGTAGGCCAATTAACACCCCCGCCAATTGCATTGATTACTTCAAAACTAGGATTGTTGTTCTTCTCAAACAGCTCGCGTATCGCAGTAGATTGGTCCGGCTTAGCTTTTAAACATATGTCGACATACTTATCACCAGAGCGCTCAGGATCGGGAAAAACACTTCCTGCTGCTGCATACAGCGCAAAAGGGTCTTTTTGTTTGTCTTCATCTTCGATGGGGGCTGTCTTCGGCACGTATACCAACAACTGTTTACTAGACTTTAAGTTTGACAGGATATTTATTGCATGTAAGCGTGTAGCCAAGCTGCCTTCAGTAACGTCAATGACATTACAGTTTTCATTTGCCATTTCTTTGGCCAGCTGGTGATAGCGCCCCTCGCCATCGTAAATAATCAGCACACTGTTATTGGATAGGCGACTTTGAAGAATATCCGTTTTTATATACTGTCCTATACTCACCATGCACCTCCTTTTGCATTGTTAGATTGATTCGAACGATACAGTTTCAATCTGTCATCCGTGGCTATTTTTTCTTTGATGTAAGTGCGTAGTTCTGTCTCCGAAAGTGGTTTTGGTTGCCATTCCCAAACAAGCTCTTTTTTCTTACCTTTAATCACCTCTACTTCATGCCACAAATCGTCTTCAACATCGTGAGCTATTGCTAAACTTCTATCTGCATGGCATTTATTAAGCACTCTTTCAGGCCAAATAGAAAAGGCTAAGTGCGCCCAGTCATATTCGCCTTCTTGAAGCTTCTCCCAAGTTTGTTTAAGCTTCTTTTGCCATGGTCTGTTCTTAAAAAGCCGCCAAAAGGGTGATGCGTTTAATTGTATTCCATCGGCATTATTAGGGGCCCAAAACTTATTGATGGTTAAAAGCTGTTGCTTGAAGTCTTCTAACTCGCTGCTTAAGTTAATTAAAGTATCTAATGTCTTCTCATCTTTAACAGACCGACTCCTATTTGATTTCAGGCTCGAGAGCTCTAAGTTCAATTGTTCCTGTAGAGGTTCTATTTTGTCGTTTACACAGCTTACTAGTGATTGATTATCAAGGCCGTGAAAGTATAGCCAAAATGAAAAGTTATTATCATAAGAGCTCAACTGCCAATACAAAGGGGCTTGTCTTCTGCTGTCCGTGTACTTTTTAAGGTGAAGGGCAAAAAAATCATTCCTCAAGAATTTGGCTATATCAAGTCTAATATCTAGGTTTCTCTCTTCAACCTTCTGAGAAATTAATTCGGAAAGTTTATTCTCAGATATAAAAGAAACTAGATTTTTGCTTGAAATCTCTGTAGGGGCGATAGTACTAAATGGATCAACATCCTTACTACTGAACGCTCTTGACTCAACAAACCGACCAAATGAAACACCCACAAGCCAACTCAATACGTCTCTTTGCTTTTGTTCGTCGTTTGTTTTTCCATGCTTCATCGCTGTTGCTTTTTGAGCTTTAATGACCTTTCTGTCTGATTCGGTTACCTCAAACAATTCAAAGCAATAATCATCAATCTCCTGCTGTATATGGTTTAATTCTTCTAATATTTTCTCTTTACAGTAGTCACTATTCTGTTTCAATAATGAATCGGGAAGTATAAATTGTCCTGAAGTCTCATCTGTCAGATCTAAAAGCCTTACATTGTTGTAAGCTTGTGTTGCAAGGTGAGATAATTTAGTTTTGGCGTCATTACTGAGAGCTGGAATAGGTATTTTTTGAATTATGCCAACTTCATAATGTTTGCGAGTATCAGCTAATCCGAGTGACATCGAAATAAGAAATTTGAAAACTCTTGAATTCATTATTGCTAGGAATGGTGACAAATCCTCCCATGAGTCATTTTCGATAAAGAGTGTTGGTGCCATGTGGCTTATGATGCAGTTGCTGGGCAATACTCGTGCAGATAAATCACTGGTTGTTGCGTTTGGCCAAGTTAATCCAGGTTTTTTATAAAAATCTATTGCATTTATCCATCTGCTCCATTGATTTGGTTTACCGATTTTGTGATCAAGAAATGCTTTTAATTCCTTCCCATCATTAAACCAATTAATCTTTAGCTTTAGGTCTGCATAATAAGGCGAAAAGTCTCCTCCTTTTGCTAATGGGAGCCATTCTTCTGAAAGAGTTTCCCACTTCGTTCTGATAAACCGAAAATCGTCTGTAGTAGCTAGCCCTTTAGTGGCGGTTAACATAGAGTTTTCATGAGTAAGTTTTTTATAATGCGTAAACTTATTTCGTATGTGATCACTTACCCAATATGAAAAAGGAGCACTCGGCACAACTTCAAACATCGTTGGGTTAACCAGAAATGTAGACGGATTATTTTTACCGTTTCGAACGCTTTTTATATTATCTTTTAAGTGTTGCTGTTTGTCGCTTTCAAATATCAGTCGGAAAAATGTAGCCACTATTTCTTCTCCATTATATATGCAGCGGCTTCTACCATTGCATCATCCATTACTCCTAAACCCAAGTCCACGAAGTTTTCTGTCTTTGCTTGTTTCAGGACAACTTCTTCTCGCCATCCTTTAAAGCTAGCAAGAAAAAAGCAAGTTCTTGAGGTAATGGCTCCTAATTTGGCTTTTGTATTGGTTAAATCTAAGCCTCTTTCTACAAATGCGGCCAAGATGTCATTGTAGCTTAAAGGATAATTTCGTTTAGCCTCGTCTTTCCAGGTAATCGAAAACTCACCAAAAGGAGGGTTCATCAGCACAACGTCAAACCACTTTTTGCATAAGTCTATAAATGCAAAACCTTTAGCAGCATCCGAGGCAAAGAGACGCCTCTGCTCACTCATACCTGAAGAGCTATAGTTAGCATATGAAGCCAGTGCATCGAGGATTTTTTGCTCTACTTGTAACCAAAAACCTTCTTCATCAATATCAGATACATCGAAGTCATCTTCACCACGTTGTTTAGCCATTACAACAAGATCTGGGAATTGGCTTAATGCTTGGTTTTGTCGTTGCCAAACAGCTTTCGCGCTAGCAATGGCGTCTTCAATTTCTTTTTCTATTTTAAGTAGAGTCCCAGCATCACCTGCTAACTGCATTTTTTCAAAAATCACTTCAACCAATTGTCCAAGTACCGTCGGTTTCAACTGTGAAGTGAACTCTTGTAGTAACTCTTTTTCACCGGGCATTGGCTCAGCACAAACAATATTTGATTTAGTGATTTGAGGGCGGAGTTGAGGTTTTACGCTTGCTTTTTGCCAACTGTTGTGGGCACGTTGCCATAGTGACATACCCGCGACTTGTGCTGCGCGCGGGTCGATATCGACGCCATGTATGTTGTTTTCAATAATCAACCTAGGAACATGCTTCAAGAACTCCGCTTTATCTGAATAAGTTTGAGTTAGTGGCGCATGGTTGGATTCACGCTCAAATGCCTCTGCTCCTTGTTTTAATTCAATGTCCCAAGCTTCACTATATATTAGTTCGAATAAGTCAAAACAATATAAGCCAAAGTGCATTGAACCGCAGGCAGGGTCAAGCATTCTGATATCACGAGGGTCTTTTAAATCTCGATGTTCAATATAAACCGTTTGTTTTAATAGTTCTTCTTGGCTTAAACCTTCGGTTGATTCCTGTTCAGGAGCTTCTTCACCTTGTTTTAAGAAGATTTCATAGGGGCGTCTAACTAAATACTCACATGCTTTGACTAATTTAGTCTGGCCTTTAGTCATTTCATACCAAATACGACCAAGCGTATTGTCGGTCAAGAACTCAACAACATAGCGCGGCGTAAAAAACTGGTTACGAACAGCGAGTTCACGGCTATTACGTGGTGCTTGTGAAGCATCACGCATCTTTTTACGTTCTTCCTGCGAGTTAAAGTATTGATATATCCAGCCAATGGTTTCATCTTCAGCCCATAATGATGCGATTTCTTCTTGGTTGATGAGGCCCAGTAGCTCTAGCAACACAGGTGAAGAGGGGAACAAGCGACCTTGAGCTGAGAAACGATCAAAAAGAACAGAAAGGTCTAGCGCGAATTCGTCAAATATACTGAATAAGTAATGAACATAAGACTCGCCTGTTTCACCTAGGCTGTTGCCCGCTAAGCGATGAAACAGTTGAAAACCTTTTGAGTCGTAGCCTTTGCTCAGTGACTCGGTTAAAAAACCTCGAGCCTCGCTCATTCTGAGGGCAGCTAAGCGGTTTAGTACTGTAAATGCTTGCTCACGAACAATTCTATCTAGCGCTGCGATGCGGTTTTGCTTTTCCTTGCTCTTACCGTTTTCATGATCGTTTGCTGCCAAATAGTGTTCGAAAGTGTCACGTAATAATCGAGCAGTTTCTTGCTGATGTGGTGACAGCCCAGATAAGGCGTCTAAATCAGCCACCTCGCCGCTAATAGGGTTCATCCCATATATTGATTGCAGCTGGCGAGTAAACTCATCTGATAAGAGAGCTCTTGAATCAGCCACGAAGCGGTTCAGCCTGTTCCGTGTAGTTTGGTCAAATGCCATGTTCTATCCCTCTAACTCTCAAAATTCAGGTTAATTTCAATTTCACTATTAAGCTCTAGGTCACCCTTAAGCTGCTGCAATTTTTGAATTAACTGCTCTAATTCCGCTTTTTGAGTCACTCGTTTGGGTATAGTCACATTACGTTCAATCTTTTGGTTAGCTTTACCCTCTGCCTCGTATTTTGCCTTTTCTTCAGCGATGCGCTGCACTCGCTTTTCTTGAGCTTTGCGAGAAACTGATACATTAACATCTTTTAGTTTCTGACCTATGTTGAATTCTTGAGCAACCAGCGCGTTTAACCCCGATATATCGTAACTAACGGTTAATGCCATTGAGTCAAATTGACCTAGCTCTTGGTCTTTTTCTTCAATTGTCAGTTCGTTCCAGTCAATATGGTTTGTTACTTCTATTTGCGCTTGCTTAATACTTTTTTCTTGTTGTAATTGTAGTTCTTTAACGCTGTTTGAAATTAGCGTTTGAAGGCTTGTTAGTGATGAGTTGAAGTCAGCGCTATATTGATAGAAGTCCTGCCTTTGTAGTTTTTCCTGATATGTCGATATTTCCTCAGCGGCGTTATGACGTAATTGGCCTGGGATCCCAGAAGTTGGCAGCGAATCTATAGAGGCAATTAATTCATCCAAGCTTTTTAACGTTTTGTCCAACCCTTGCTTAAAGGCTAGTTGGACTGCCGATGCCCACTGCAATGAGCTAAAAACTTTTCGCTTTATCTTCACCAGGAATGTTTAAGTTTTTGAGGTCCGACGCTAATGAACCAAACTCATGCTGTGCTTTGTTGAAATATTTAACAGCCGCTTTACTAATATCATCCTCTAGTGGAAAGACAGTATCGCCCGTTAGTTCCGTAAGTCGCTCAGAAGCTAACAAACACATCTCCTGTGATGGTCTGTCGTCGCGTAAATTCACACCAACGGTTTTAAAGGTATTGTTGGTTTTTATTGCTTCAATTGCTTTTTGACCTGAGCTGGTTAGTTCTTGCCCAGCAACTTTGAATTTCACTAAACCACCAACAAACATAGCAGAAACTAAATAGCGAAGCGTATCTTGCGACCAACCGAAGCGAGGACGAGAAAAATAGTCTGAAAGTGTTTTACCGTCGATGCCACCGCGGCTGTCGATATAGTCTTTTATGCTAATAATTGCCTGGTGGCTTTCATTTATTGAATAGCTTCCTCCGTCTTTGACCACAAGCGATAGTGGATCAACTTCGGACGTAATAAGAGACAAGTTATCAGCTCGCATAAATTTTTCGGCGATATTAGTGTTAACTTGCACAGGTGCTTCTTGATAGCGGTCAAATACTTTTTTTGCGGCACCAGTAAGGTGTTTCTTACACGCTTCTAGTAGCTTTTGGTCGTAACTTTCGACTGCTGTAGCATTGCCCGCAAAAATAAATTCTCCATTAACAAGGCTACGTGTAAGCTTGGTTTCTATTTGCCCAATAAGGTTTGCTGCTCTGTCTTGCTGTGTTTTGCAGTAATCTTTTATTTCTTTTTCTGTTTCTTGGCGATACCTGTGTGCTATTTCATCACAGCGATATGCTTCATTAACTAATTCATCGATATCCTGTGACGTTCTGGCAACCAGATAAATCTCGTTAGGGGTGTAGCGAGATGCATCAACTAAACGTGTTCTTGCAACATCAAACTCAGTAGCGGCTACAAATTCAATAACTGTCTGAATGGGATTTTTATCACCATTTAGCGATGATGTGTGCCCAGACTCATTCGTATACTTTATACCTGTCTGAACTGCTCTAGAGCCATTTAGGCTTACGCTTGGAAGTGGGCTCATTACTTCTTTTATAGCGTTACTCATAATTTTACGAAGTTCTATCGATGGCAAGCGTAACTGATGACGTTCTTGTTCAATATCGTTCAACTTTTCGCTAAAGAAGGTTAGCTCTCCGTCTTTTTCTGCCAAGGGAACTTTCGGGTCGCTAATAAGATCTTCTATTGCCTGGTTTATGGCATCTTTTCGAGATTGTGCCGTTACTTCTCCATGCATTAGTGCTGCAACGTTGTGTCGTGTTATCGGCAAATTGTTTAGTATTTCAAGCAGAGCCACCGTTTTTGCGACGCCTTGATGATCTTTCGAGTCGTACCAATTTGACTGATATAATCTACCAACCGCTTTGTGTTTAGTGGCAAAAGCTGCACCAATATCTTTTTCCAGAGCATCGTAAAGGGTAACCGATGTGGCCAACCAACCTACATTTTGATCGGCTATTGGGGCCTGGTCTTCATTGCCTTCTACTAAAACATCATGAATAACTTTAATTGCCGAGCGAAGACCTATACCACCAGTAGATTTGGCTAGAACGCCAAGTAAGTTGAGCAGCAACTCAAAGTGCGCAGGTAAAAACGGATACAAATTAACAAAAGACTTTTCGTCTACATCAGCTTCGTAGAACTTATTGCCCTCAAGCTTGGTAGCATGACGTAAAGATTGTCCGTTGCTTTCAAATAGTGCGCGTAAGTTGCTTTCACCTTCCGAGGATTTACCGAGCAACCTGAGATAACAAATCTCTTTGATGTCGCTAGATTTTAAGCGGATATCAATTGGGAATCTGTCTATCAGTTTGTAAAGCTCTGGTGAGTTGAGCGCAGCACTCTTGTCATCTTCTGCAAGTGTTTGTTGTGCTGTACCGAAAATCCAGACTTTGCCTTTACCCAACTGTTTAGTAATTTGCGCAAATCCTTGCAGCTTAAAAATAAGCTTTTCACGAGGGCCAACATAGTTACCAATCTCATCAAAGATGAAAATACAGTACTCTTTGCTGCTGGTTTCACGCACTATATCTATTATTTCTTGTGCTTGTTGTTCTACGGTAAAGACGATTTCTTCATGGTCTGTCTTGAAGCTGTCAGAATGTGGCCAGAATTTAGGGTACATCTGATGAGCAAGCTCGGGAATGATAAAATCTACAACAGACGGATCGTCTTGATATGATTGCCAGGTTTCTCCCTCTAACATTTCTGAGAAGAGCTTTTCGAATTCTTCGTAACGTCCGTCTTTTTTGAGCCTTCTTTCGAAAGAGGCTACTTTTAAATTACGAGAATAGCCTGCCCACTTTAGAACCTTGTTGTACAGTACAGTAGCGACATCTTCCATAGATGCACCAGCCGACTGTTCACTGGCTAAATCGACCATAACGACAGAAGCAGGAAATTTTTTTGCCACTGTGTTAAGTAGTGCCTTTGTTCTGGCGTCGCGAATTCGATCAGAGAAGTGTTGTAGAAATGGTGTGCCATCAATTGTGATGCGGTCGTCTAATGCCATTCCTATGTATTTCGAAAGCGATGATTTACCTGAGCCATAGAAACCGGAAACCCAAACACCAATTTCGTTTTCATCGTTTGAGTTCATTGCTGTTTGCATTCGCTCTAGCAATTCGTGCATGCTTTCACAAAGATGGTCTGTAACTACATATTCTGAAATCTCTGCCTTCAGATTCTTTTCTTCATTACTGCCGTAGGTAATTACTTTTTCAATTCGGCGATCTAACCCTTTTGTTCCGTCAAATAGTGATCTTATGTTTGTCATGATTTACTCCTGTTAACCGCCAACATGTAATGAACGATAATTTCCATCTTCTGGATAAAAACCTAAAAACTTTAGTCTAGTTTTCCCCGTTCTTACGCCGGGGTACAAAAATACAGTAGGCACATTGAATTTACCTTGAAGCCCAGATTCGATAGATCCTATTCTCATGTAAGGATGAAGTGCTTCTAAGTCAGTTACTAAGATAAGCGAGTTAGGGTCTTTTTCCGCTTCTAAAAGGAAACTCTCGAATACTTCTTTTAAGCCTTCGCCCTCTTTTGTTAAGTTATTTGTTATTGACTGTGTAACCTTGTTGAAGTTGAGAGGGTCTTTTTTGTCAGCAGTTTCCCACATTTTCCTAACTACTGGATTTATCTTGTTTAAGAGCACGCTTATTTGTTGTGCTATAGAGAATTCTTTTACATTCCAGCCTTCGGACTTTAATTTAGGGAAGATGCGAATAAGTCCTGAATGTGAGATCATAGCTGCATAGTAAATCACAGCCATTACCGCCCATGAGCCAACAGTTAACTTTTGCCGATAGTGAGTTTTCCAGCAAACGTCGCCAGACGAGAAAAGAGATTTTCTTATCCAGAATGGATAACCTGCTGCCGTGGTCTCAACTGCTGGAAGTGATTGAACCCTTTTATCCTAAAGCAGGCAATGGCAGACGTCCGTATGCGCTTGAGACCATGTTTCGCATTCATTGTATGCAGCAATGGTATAGCCTCGGTGATGAAGCGATGGAAGATGCGTTATATGAAATTGCTTCGATGCGTCAATTTGCGCAACTATCACTGGATAAAGCCATTCCTGACCGCACAACCATTATGAACTTCCGGCACTTGCTGGAAAAACACAAGCTGACTCGCCAATTATTCAAAACGGTCAATCAATGGCTGTCTGACTGCGGTGTGATGATGACGCAGGGCACACTGGTGGATGCCACGATTATTGAAGCCCCCAGCTCCACTAAAAACAAAAAGAATGAACGTGACTCGGATATGCATCAGACCAAGAAAGGTAATGAGTGGCACTTCGGTATGAAAGCCCATATCGGTGTGGATGCCAAGAGCGGTCTGACTCATACGCTGGTGACCACCGCCGCCAACGAACATGACCTGAATCAGATGAAGAACCTGTTGCATGGCGATGAGGAATTCATCTCTGGCGATGCTGGATATCAAGGCGCAGAGAAGCGTGAAGAACTTAAAGAAAAGGATGTGGAATGGCTGATTGCTGAGCGTCCCGGAAAAGTTCGGGCACTGAAAAAGCATCCCCGCAAAAACAAAACTGCCATCAACATCGAATATTTAAAAGCCAGCATTCGGGCGAAGGTGGAACACCCGTTTCGCATCATCAAATGCCAATTTGGTTTTATCAAAGCTCGCTATAAGGGATTGATAAAGAATGACTCACAGTTAGCCATGCTATTCACCTTGGCGAACCTGTTTAAAGTAGACCAGATGTTACGACGACAGCCAAGATCTGTCTAAAATCCGAGAATAGCCCGGAATAAGGCCAAAATCCTGCCTAAAACAACGGCATATTGGCCTAAATTGCAAAATTAGAGTTTAAAAATTAGGCAGGTGATGCTGCGGCTTAACTAAGCGTTAAACTGCGGGACTTATTCGCAGTTTCCTTAGCAAGCCATGCTGTTTTCTGTCGTTTAACTGCAACAATCTCTTCAGGCGAAAAGACCAAGTAGTAGATGGGCTCAAAGCTTGCGTGGGTAAATTCTCTACCTTGTTTAATCTTTGCTACTAATTCATCAAAATTCGATTTAAGCAATGACATCTATAACTTCCTCCATGTTGTTATAAGCCCAACTTATCTGGACCACATCCCCGGCTGCTTGAATTATCCAGTATCTATTTACCGCTAGAGCTTTTAACTCCTCCCTTACATCATCATTTGTTAAACCAAATAATTGCCAATCTGGGTGATTTATAACAGCGTTGTCACCCAGTCCAGAAAAGTGTAGTTCGTATGCCAAGTAAACTTTTATTTTGTCAGAAACGCGTGGTGGCGTTAATTTTCTCTCTTTTCTTGTTGTGCCTTCCAAAAAGCCATAATCGGCTAAGCACCCAAGAATGTAAGAAGACACTCTTTTAATAGTGGTTTCAGACCAAGGCTTTTTCATCTTGCCTTCTTGTAAGCCTTGCTCTATGAATTCCTTAGCGTGTTCAATATCAATACTCTGGTAGCCAGAAGCGTATTTTTGCCAATAAACAGCTTTCACAAATTCCGACAATATATAGTTAGAGCGTGATGTATAGAGGTAAAATATTTGACTAAGTTCGGTTGATGAAAGCACATCAAGCAATGATTTTACCCGATGAGCTACTTCTTCGTTTCTTAAGTACCTTGGGTAGAAGCACTCTGCGACGATGTTTCGAAGCCTACGCGCTGTTACGTTAGGAAATGAGCCTGATTCAAGTGCGACATCGCAAAGTTGCTGTGTGTTCATACCTGGAGCCCATAGCTCGAACAAACCTTTTGTCTCTTCTTTTAAGCCAAGTCCAGCCTGTAATTGAGTTGTATAATACTGCTCGGGCATTGTTAGATATTACTCTGGAAATATGGGAATGCTTTGTTATTTTCACTGAAAGCTTGCGAATAAGCACAGGCTACTTTCGCCGCTACGCGGTCAAGTTTATCAATTTGTGTTTCACCAATATTGATAGGTCCTTCACCTGATATGCTTGCGCCACCTGAAAGTTCTGTTAGTCGGTCTGTTGCGCTAGCCTTTGAGGATAAATGTGTTTCAGTTATATCTTTACCAAGCATTTTGAACTCTTCGAGCATCGCTTTTTCAATGTGCTCTGGTAATCGAAATAAATGAAACGACTTGCCTATACCTATTGCTTCGTCATGAACTTTTGCCGCAGCCGCCGAGAAAGCCATATATTGAGAAACTTGCGCCGTTCGGGGAAAAGTAAATTCAAGCATTTTTTGCGTTGTAGGGGCTAGAAAATTGGATGGCCACCAGTTGTATTGCGATTTCTCACCTAGGTAGCCAACTATGATTCTCAGTTCGACAAGTGTTTTTATAATCAGTTTGTCCATTAACATAACGTCCTGTTTAAATTTGCTCGTAGTTGCCTAGCATTATGTTGAATCTTTACTATCAATCTACTGTTATTTCAATAAACTTGCGCTTAAACACTCAGTAACAAAGAGTATTGGTTTCAAGAATTAATGCTGGGCGGGCAAAACCGATTTTGTAAGTCGTGTCTTTTTTAGCCTTGTTCATTGAAGCCTTTGATAACAAGAAGATGAATGTTTAGCGTATTGTTTTTATAACACGATAATATATCACGCCCTCACATGAACTACTAAAAAGTGTGAATGATTGGCTAGCGATTAACCATAGGCTCGTTCCTTTAAATTTCTTATCGAAAAATAAGTAAATAGAACTATAAGGTGCTTGCAAAGTTGACCGCACGGTATAATCTTGTTTACTGTGCAAGAATATCTAATAGGTTAAGTAAATCTGAGGTTTAGCATGTCAAATGGATTTGAAGCCGGCGTCCAGGTTCGATTAATTAGCGATCCTGGCCGGGAGGGTATTCTCTCTGGCCAAACGCGTGATAGGCGTGGTGTTAAGATGCACTTTGTGCACTTTCCTGATTCACCAACGTGGTTACGCGAAGAAGCGCTTGAACTACTGGATAGTGCTACTAATAATACCGTGTCCATGCTTGAAAAAAAGCAATTTGGCAGGTTAGCTGATTACCGCAGAAACCTTACCTCTATTCAATTGTCAGGCAAGCTGGCAAATCTTATTTATTCCATGAATACAACGAATACGGAGTTTTATGCTTACCAGTATAAACCTGTTTTGTCGTTCCTAGACTCTCCATCAAAAGGTATTTTAATTGCTGACGAAGTGGGGTTGGGTAAGACCATAGAGGCTGGCTTGATATGGACCGAGCTTAGGGCAAGGTATGACACACGGCGACTTCTGATTGTCTGCCCTGCCATGTTACGCGAAAAGTGGAAAGATGAGCTAGCGTACCGTTTCGGCATAGAGGCTAAACTATTAAACGCTGATGAGTTAGCAAAAGAACTCTCAAGAGACAGACATTCAATACCACCTGGCCAGGCGATTGTGTGTAGCTACGATGGTATTCGACCTCCTCGCGCAAGTGGGAAAGCACAAGGCGTTGAAAGGGGCGCAAACAAGCTTTCGACATTACTGGAAACAATGAGCGGTGAAGAGCCTCTTATCGATTTAGTAATATTTGATGAAGCCCATAAAATGCGAAACCCAGAAAGCGCGACAGCCAAGCTAGGGCGGCTACTTCGGGATGTGAGTGATAAATTAATATTACTTTCTGCTACGCCCATAAATTTGCATAGCAACGACCTTTATCATCTTCTGAATATCGCAGATGAAGACACCTTTAGCGATGAAAATATATTCCCAGCAGTGTTAGACGCTAACGAACCTCTTATTCGTGCTCGTAATACAATATTAGATAGGCGTAAGCCATGGCGCGAGACACAAGAAATTCTGATGGGCGCGCAATTTGATCCGTTGCTAAGTGAAAGTCAGCAGTTAGCAAATTTGGTGAGTGAAAAGATTAATGAAGATTCATTGGACGATGCTGAGCGTATTAGAATTGCTGACAAGATTGAGCGTTGTAATCTCTTATCAAAGGTAGTGACTAGAACAAGAAAAAGAGATGTAAAAGAGCTCAGGGTTATTCGTGAAGCCGTAGCCCCACAAATTGACATGACCGAGCAGGAACAAGACCTGTATTTGAAAGTGACTAATGTTGTAAGGCAGCACGCGCAAGATTTAGATATCAGTGAAGGCTTCTTGCTTGCCACACCTCAACGACAATTATCTAGCTCAATGTATGCTGCTGTAAGATCTTGGCAAAAACGTTCGATGTCTTTCAAAGAGTCTGCGTACGAAGACTTAGGTATTGAGGTAGAGGAAGAAGAACGTGGCACTTTGTTAGAAACGATTATTGAAGAAGTGTTGCCAGAGGTGGATTCAAAGTTACTTCGTGATAATGACAGTAAATTTGATGCCTTTTTGAATGTGGTTTCGCAATACTTTAATGATTTTCCATCCGAAAAAATTATCGTTTTTTCTTATTTCCGGGAAACTCTTAGGTATCTTTCAGATCGATTGAGCGAGTTAGGTTTTTGCAATGAAGTTTTAATGGGGGGAATGAAAGAATCGAAGCAAAGCATTTTAAATCGCTTTAAAGAGAACCCTGAGTGTAAAATTTTGCTCGCCTCCGAGGTTGCCAGTGAAGGTGTCGATCTTCAGTTTTGCCAAATGTTGATCAACTACGATTTACCTTGGAACCCCATGAAGATAGAGCAGCGAATTGGTCGTATTGACCGTCATGGGCAAAAAGCAGAAAAGATAAAGATATTCAACTTTTGCTACGACAATACCATTGACCAAAGAATTTATGAGCGGCTGTTTCAGCGACTCGATATCTTTCAACGAGCCCTTGGTGATATGGAAGCCATACTGGGTGAACAAATATCACAGTTAACCAGAGAACTCTTCTCATTTAAGTTAACGCCTGAGCAAGAAGAGGCGAGAATAGAGCAGACCTCACAAGCTATTGAAAGGCTTCGCGCTGAAGAAAATGCATTGGAAGAACAGGCTTCGAATCTTATTGCACACAGTGGTCATATATTAAATACGGTTAAAGCAGCACATGAATTTAGTAAGCGGATCACCGAGGCAGACCTTGTCATTTACGTTAAGGACTACTTGGAAAAGCATGTAAAGGGCTTTCAGTTTATCTGCGAAGACGAGAACACCAACGAATACAAAATTAAATTACCTGGTGATGTAAGTGCAGAATTAGAGCAGTTTATTCAAAAACGCAAATTACATGGTTTAACAAACTTGAGTAGCGGCCATGTGGTCACCTGCGTTTTTAATAATAACGTTGTAGCACCTACGGGCAAAAAAGAAGGTATTAACCAAACTCACCCCTTTATTCAATTTATTAGCTTCAAACTTAAAGAGCTCAAAGAGTCGTTTGTGCCTTTAGTTGCGCTTCGTGTTGATGCTGAAGAATTACCTGGAGTACCGGTAGGTGAGTATGTTGCTTCGATAAAGCGTTTCAATTTTGAAGGGTTGCGAATAGAAGAGTCTTTAGTTTCTCGAATTGTTAGGGTTGAAGACGAAAAGCTGCTTAATTCAGAACAATCACAAGAAATTACTAACTTACTGCGTTTTAAAGGTAAAGACTGGCTTGAAGCAAGAGCTGAAATTGATGTCGCGCATTTCCAACAGGCTTTTGACTTATGCGATGAGTTGCTAGACGACGACTTTGAACGCGAAGAAAAGGCTAAAACCGCAGAGAACGAAGACAGAGTTAACTTACAAATAACGACCGCTAAAAAACACTTTGAAAGACAAATTGCCAGTTTAAAAGAAGTGCTTTCGCGACATGAATACAATAACCGTATAGGGCTAGTTAAAGCGACCGAGGGGCGTATTAAGAAGGCGCAAGAGAGGTATGACAAGCGGCTTTCTGAGTTAAAAGCGAATAAGTCGTTAAACACTTATCATGAAGACGTATGCCACATAGCTTTGAGCGTGATTTAGAAAATTAGTTTTACAGTTATACAAGGAAGTAACATGAAAAAGACATGGCAAGATGACCTGGAAGAGTGGAAAAAAAGCGGTGTGTTTCCAAGTGTCAAAAAAGATAGCGTTGAGGTTAAAGTTAAGAAGCGGAAAACGTTGGATTCTTCAAGTGAAGCTAACGTAGTTAAAAACAAAGATAGAGCTAGCCGCATCAGCACCAAAGAGCCTAATAGACAAGCGCGACGCAGGAAGCAGCATCCAAAAAGGAAAAAGCAAAAGGCGCAATACAAAAACGAGCCTCTTGACCTGATCGGTCCAGCTGTCTCTGCAGTTAAGTCTGGTACTGTTTTAAAAGTCACACCTAAAAAGATTGAAGTAGCTGAATTTAGTGAACAACATAAGCCCGATAGAAATGGCTTAGAGCGCTTTGAAATTAATGAGGCGAGCATAGAATCTGTAAATTGGGTCGCTGATGACAAGTTTACAGGAAGAGACGCTGACTTCTTTATTGGGCTAGACTTTGGTACCGCTTTTACAAAAGTTGTGATAGGCGTTGAAGGCACCTCTTACGTAATCAAACTATCTCCGAACGACGGGTTACAACCCTCATCTATTTTTATCGCTTCTGATGGAAGGTGTTCACTTCGTCAGAAGACTGGGTACACTTTATACACAGATTTAAAACTACCCATTCTTACCAAAAACGCAGCAGAAGAAGACTACGGTTTGGTAATAGCATTTCTTGCGTTGATCTTTATTGAATGCAGGCAGTGGTATTCAACATCCCACCTTACAGACTTAATCCCTGACTGGTTTGTAAATGCGGGACTACCTACACAATCTTATGAAGATGAGCGATTGAAGGCTGAATATTGCAGACTCATCAAGGCTGCATGGGCGCTGAGTTATTGCGACGTCGTTTCGTATCAGGCGGCTATTATTCTTTTCCGTTCAATAAGTGGAAAGTACGTTCCTGAATACGCATATTTCGATGAAGAACGAATCAACTGTTTTCCTGAATTTGTAGCTCAAATAACTGGGTATGTGCGTTCGCCTAGACGCCGCATGCACTCACATCTTATTGCTGATGTTGGAGCAGGGACATTAGATGTTTCCTTATTTACTGTTAAAGAGAATTCTGGCGATTGGCTTTTCAGAGTGCATGACAGAAGTGTTGAAACCTTAGGTGCTGACTTTTTAAATAAGCATCGCGGCCTACATATTGAGGCCGCGAAGAATATTGAAACGTATAAATTTACGACGCCAGGTACATTAGCCAACTCGCTCAAAATCCCTCTAGAAAAGTTAATTAGCGTTGATGAACCTTTTGAAGCAAAAGTAAACAATTCCTATGCAACAAGGATTGGTGCACTTGGCGTGCCTGCAAGCAAAATAGCAGAAAATATCGTTATTTTTGTTTGCGGGGGAGGAAGTTCAGATTACCTTTACAGCAAAGCGATGGAGCCAATACAGGGACACTATAAAACTGAAATCGTCCAAATTCCTAAACCAGACAGGTTGATGAGCGACTTTAACTTAGATGAAGATTACCATCGCTACTCCGTTGCTTATGGTTTATCTCATGATCACTTTGATATTGGTGCGTGCATTCAACAACATATTGAATCACTAGAGCCTGCCAATATTAGCAAAATCGAAACACAAGGTAGAAAAAATAGGGAGGAGCTCTATAAGAGCTAATAGGGTATGGAAAGTAAATTAAAAGTGCCCTATGGATTAGATACTTCCGGCCAACTAGTTTCTGCAGATCTAGCTGAGAAAGATAAAACCTACTTTTGTCCTAACTGTAATTCACAGTTAGTGCGACGGGCTGGCGAAGTAAAAGTAAAGCACTTTGCGCATCCGTCGACAGCGAACTGCAGTCAGGAGTCTATCCTGCATATCACGGCTAAGAATCTTATAGAGTCTGTCATACGCTCAAATTCATTATCGCAGATAGAAATTACTCTTCATAGCGACTGTTATCAGTGTGGTGTTGAATTCAATACTACTCTGCCTTTTGGAACCTTCACCAGTGCCGCACAGGAAGTTACGGTCGCAAGCTATGTTTGTGATGTTGTTGGATATCGAATTGGAGGAAACTCGCTTGGTATTGAAATTTTTCATACTCATGAAGTCGACGGTGAGAAGGCTGCTAATTTGCCTATACCATGGATAGAGCTAAAAGCAGAAGACGTTATTAACGATCCTCATCACTGGAAACCGACGCAAAGGAAGCTTAAACCGTCATTTTGTTCGAAGTGCAGAAGTAACATAAAGCTTGTTCAATCTGTAGCTAATAGGTGGAATATCGATAGCACTCTCTATACTCCTATAAAAAACGCATTTTTAGCAAACTACGTCGCCGACGTTGAAACTTGTTTCAGGTGCAAGGAAGTTGTGCCGGTATTTTGGTGGATGGGCGTACCTTTTTGCGAACAAGAACCACCGCACCCTAGGCCTAAAACTATCAAGTACCGCAACTCTAAAAAGTACGGCGGCTCATACTGGGCAAATACATGTGCAAACTGCAATATGATTCAGGGCGACAATTATCTCTTTTTGTTTGACGATGCGCCTTTCAAAAATATGCCGGTATCGGAGAGTGAGAGAGAACAGGACGGTGGGCTTGTTAAAGTTGCTACTGGAGATGAAGCGATATCAGAGATGATGAAGGTTATTAAGCGTAACTTCTCGTGATACTAACGATCCTCATGCGAATTGCCTTAACTGATTCCCAGGCTCTACGCACTTTACAAAATACTGTCAGTATTGCCTGATAGAGATAGGATGTTAAATGTTTGTGACTGTTTTCATGGATTGGTGATGAGTATAGGGTAGTTCACTAGCAGATATAAAATTAATAAAAACAACTGAAAAGATGGAAATGAAGTTTGCAACACTGCGTGTGCGAGCAAAATAAGATTTAAGATTTGGAGAGTCATGCATGAGTGACCTAAGCCCCTTTGCTAACTACGAGAGCAAAGTGAAATCAGCTATTGAAAATTCTGATGTACCTTACGTTGGACTAATCGATGAGGTATTGATTACCGATGAAATGCATTTCGTAGAAAAAAGTATCACTATGTATGGAGGGCAACTTCAAAAATTTGAAAGAGGTCTAAGATTAGCGCCAGCTCTTTTCGTTACTTATCTATCAACTTCAATAAGAAAAAATTTAGGTGCTAATACGTCAGCCATCTATGGCTGTATCAATATGGCAGTTGGGAAGCCAGTGGAAGCAAAGCAGACAAGCGATGAACGCAGTCGGCTTTGGAAGGCCTTTAGAGTCGCTTGTAAAAAACTAGGGCTGCCTATTTCAAACAGGTGTTTCGGTCCAAACTTCATGGTAGACGCTTATTTAGAGCAGGCTGGAATACCAGAAGCAAACTTACCTGAACTCGAAAAAAGAATGGAACTTTATGCAAAAAAGCACGGCTTGCCTGAGGTTGACGACGTTACTGCCGAGCAAGCGTGGTATTCATCCTTCAAAAAGTCGTTAAAGCCACCATTCAGTAAGAGGTCGATTAGAGCTCTTGAGAACGATACGACGGGCTACTATCTAAATCATTTTCTTGAAGAAAAAAGGAAAATTACCGATTTAGGAAGTGAGCAATATACAATCGCTTATTCAGTGAATTTGATGTTTGTTGAAGATGAATTAAAGATTGTAATTCCAGCGCTTTCAGTAGAAAAGGCTTGGACAATAAACGTTGACGGAACCATTGAAACGGTAAACGTCCAAGAGGCAGATTTTCAATTTCTAATCGAAGATGTTGGCTCCAGAAATATTATCGTAGAATGCGATGAGCAAAGGTTCGAGTACCACTTATGGAATTCAGAAAAAGACAATCAGCTGGCGATATTTAGAGCTGATAATGGTCATTTTGTATCTTCCCACTCCCTCACAGAAGAGGGAGAAGCCTTTCCTCCCGGTAAATATATCATCATCAGTAGGTTCGAATTCACTTCAAATGAAATTGAGTTAACTGAATATTTCCAAGATGGCTTTTATATTGGAGATTTCGAGATAAAGCCTGACACACAAATTATTATCAAGCGAGGGCCCGTTAACTTTGCAATTCTTTCACATGCAGAACCAAGTATTTCTTTCGAAGGAACGCTGATAAAGCCCCATACGGGAAAAGATTTCTACTGTTCAAAAGGTATTGAGCTTATTACTAATCTTCCTAAAGAATGGCTTTCCAGTGAGCATAGCTTCGAGTTAGAGATAAGTTCAAACAGTGATACTCCTAATATAGTAATCAACCTCAAATCTGATGAGATGAATCAGGTTAGTTGTTTTGATTACCGTGCTGCTTGTTGGGCTCCTGGATTAAAGCGAATCGTAGTTAAGTTGAAAAGGGTTGGTAGTTCAAGAGTATTGTCGAGATTGAGTGCACTGGTATGGTGTGGGCTAGATGCTATTACTGACGGCTATAAATTTCATATTTCTGAACTACCAGCTGAAGATAACTTCAATATTGATAAGTCATCAAATGTTCGGCGAGATGTTACGAACAACAACCTTGTTGCTATTGATAATGATCTACCCCATATGGACATCTGTTTTAATTTTACGGCAAAAAATTCACAAGTCTTTCGTTTTGCGCTTCAGGGAACCTTTTTATACATCAGCGATTTAAAAGATGGTTTTCGTCAAGAAAAAATCTTGAGCTTAGGCGCGACATTAGCATCAAATTATAATGATTCAAGACGAGTTCGTATCTACTCTTCAGAAGATCCAACTTTAGAAATTGGCGCAAACACTTTACACGATTTTGCTAAGAAACGTTGGTATAAGACAAGCATCGCATCATTATTAGATAAGGTTGATAGGAGTAACAACGAGTTAGTTGCAAACTATGGGGGTGCCAAACAAGTGCTTCTGAAGCTTGTCTCACCACACTACATAGAAAATTGGACAATAGAACAGCAAGCTCAAACAGTTGAAGTAATATTTGAAACTCCTGTAGGGGTTTCCGAAATGGAAATAGTAGCCACAAACTTACTAACCTTAGCTGAAGAGAAAATTTATGTTAGCTCGCTCAATGGCCAGTCAAATTATCGTCAAAAGGGACTGTCTGCAACCCTTTTCCACCACGACACGATTTCAAAAAAGCAAATACTGTCAGTGGATGTTTCTGAAGGTGAAGATGGTCCGTGGCTATTAGAATTCACTGCGTCAGTAGATGGTAAGTGGGGCCGATTCTCAAACAAGAGGAAGGACCACTTTTCGGTGGGCTTTGTATGTGCAAGCGGGCATCTTATCAATTTAGGAAACGATTACTTCACGAAATTAAGGGAGTTTAGTTCGGAACACTTGATAGATTTGTTTGCTTTGTTGACTAAGAAGCTAAACAGATGCTTTGAGGTGAATTCTTGGAATTCTCTGGAGTGGATTAAAGGTATCTGGATGTTCATGCTCAATTACATTGGGGGTATCGAAAGCAGCAACAGGGTGATTCGTCTTACTGCCTACCAAGCTTCCGAAGAAGATTCACAAAGTTGGGTACCACAAGTTAGTCTTGGTGCATATTCTAACAATATCTATTCTGGTTGCTTTAATAACTATCGAAAACTGGACGCGCAGAACAGTACTCGGCTAAAGACCTTGAAGTTGGCGGGCGAGGTAAATCAGTCTTTATTAAATGCCATAAAGACCGAGAAGTTAGCTCTAGCAATAACCGTCTTTTTTGCAAATAAAAGCGAATATGCAGATCCAAATTCACAGGTTGAACCTGTAGAATTTAATTACGAGCAGTACATCCAATCTATCCCATATCTGTTTTCCGAAAGTGATTTCGACAAATTGAAGCGTGGCGATATTAAGCCAGCGTATGGGGACTTACTGGGTGGAAATCACTATGCTTACAGCCAACTGAAATTTATAGAAAACGAAAAATCAGCTCAAGAGGGGAATGATTACATTAGACCTCATTTTAATACGCTTGTAATAAAGGTTGCGCGTGAGCTTGGCGAATCTGTACCCATTCTTTTACCGGATCATTACTTTGGTAATCACGATTATCTCATAGAGCTTCTCGATGCTGTTTGTAAATTCAGCTCCTATCTGACGAAGTCTTACCGCGCAGCTCACTGGGAAAAAACGGATATAGTAAAAGTTTTAGACCGCTTACAGCAACAAGCAGGAGCGACTGCTGATATTAAGTCGTTGCTTAGCTATTTCTTTAATGTATGCGGTGATATTTTTCACTTTTACCTCTTACTCTGGGAAGTTTACTTTGTATCGGAATCAAACAACGAAAAAGGAAGTTTAGCTAATGTCTGAAGCCAATCCATTAGTTCTTAAAAATACACTAGAAGAAACGCTCCGACGTTATATAGCGACTACAGTTCCGATACATTCTCGATACTCACAGTTGTATAGCTCGTTTTGGAATTCGTTAAATAAAGAGTCACTGGTCGAAGGCCCATATATCGAGACAGTACCTGACTTTGAAAAAGGGCGTGCTCTAAGTGAATTTTTGAACGTCAACGGTGGTCCACTAAACGATGCTTTCACACAGCTTGGTGATGACTTAATTAACAGACGACTGCACCTACATCAAGATAAAGCTCTAACGAAAGCTTGTACTGAGAAAAAAAATCTAGTTGTTGCAACTGGCACCGGTTCGGGAAAAACAGAGACCTTTCTTTATCCTATTGTTAACGAAATATTGAATGACCCGGAGTTTGACAAGCCTGGTGTTAGAGTCATTTTAATTTATCCGATGAATGCGTTGGCTAACGACCAACTCAATTTTCGAATAGCCCCACTATTAGGCAAACAGCTTAGAGACCAAAACATAACGTTTGGACGCTACACAGGCCAAACTAAAAAAGCTGCAAGTCGTTCAGAAGTAGTAGCAGAAATGCTAAATAACGTTAAGTTAGATGAAGAATTTGACGGCGAGATCCCGGATAATTGGCTCGTAACACGTGAAGAAATGTTAAAAACACCACCAAAAATCTTGGTGACGAACTATGCAATGTTAGAGCATCTTCTCTTACTCCCTGTTAATGCTCCCTTATTTGAAAACTGCAAATTGAAGTCACTGGTTCTCGACGAAGTTCATACCTACAACGGGTCGCAGGCGACCGAAGTTGCGATGCTTCTTAGGAAACTAAAAAATCGACTTGGTGTCGACTACCCAGTGCAGTACTTCGCTACAAGCGCTAGTTTAGGTGACTCTGAGGAGTCTGAGTTGAAACTGAAAGCTTTTGCTTCACATTTATTCGGCGAAGCAGAACCTGAAATAGTTCGCGGAAAACGCATTACTCACAGCGATATTTTGAGGAACCAGGGAGCGAGCTTTACTCTAGGCGCAAATCATTGGAAGGTAGTATCTTCCGTTTTTGATGTTTTTTTAAGCGACAACTCCGATGCAGATGATCAAGATGGTCTCAACTTTATCTGTACTTGTGAAGACCATGGACTTTCGTTAAATGCGCTATTGACGAAAGAAGAACTAGAGTTAATAGATGGGGCAGAAAACCAGCAAGAGCTATCGCAAGCGCTGTTTACCGCATTCTCACGAAACTTAGAGGTTCAAACCGCTTCCGAACATTTACATAATGGGGTAACACACTTTACTGAGCTCGCAAATTTGGTTTTTGCCAATAGTGATAATGATGATCTAGAAGAAGCTTTAACGGGTCTTGTAAAGATTGGAATATATGCGAAATCTTCGACAGATTCTTTCCCACTATTACCGTGTAAACATCACTTAATTGCATCAGCTATCGAAGGGTCTTGTGTCTCACTGGATAATTCGGAAGAAGGCTTTAATAATTTAGAGTTACGTTCTCACCATCAGACAAAAGATGAAATCTTCTATCCATTACTCACCTGTCGTCAATGTGGACAGCCTTACATTGAAGGTTATCTTCATAACTCCACTTTGCATAATAGATACCCTTCATCAAATTCTAATGCTCAACGCAAAATATTTTGGCTGGGAAAGCCTGCATCGTATGAGAACTTTGATGAGGAAGATGAAGCAGAATGTGGGGGGACCAAAAAGTGGACCGCGCTCAATATTAACCCAGTTAATGGCGACAAGGTCAACAATGGTGGAGTAAAGCTTTACGAATTAAAAACTGAAGACGATGAGTTTGATAAAACTAGTTATCTCAAGCATTGTGCGGCATGTAATTCGAAGGCATCTGGTTCGAATGCTGAGATTATTACTCGCTTCTACCCAGGCAATGAGTCCCTCTCTAGTGTTGTAACTCAGAAGGTACTAGAAGCACTTCCAGCAAAGAAAAATAATCAAAGACCTGCCGCTGGAAGAAAGCTACTTACGTTCTCTGATAATAGGCAAGATGCAGCTTTTTTTGCTCCCTATTTTGAGCGAACCGCTAATGATTTCGCTCACAGAGGGGCTATTGTTGAAGCGCTCCAAGATGTTGAACATTCAATACCGTTCGATACTCTGGCTAATAAAATCCGCGTAAACTGGGATAAAAGAAATAGCTTTTCATATCCCGATGCAAACGGCCAGCTGAGGGAATACTTCGAGGACGTTAAAGATATTCTTACTGGAAAACTGGCTGCAGAGTTCTGCACACCTCCAGGGAGGCGTACCTCATTAGAGTCCCTTGGGCTTGTGGATGTTTCTTATGATCAGAAATCTATGGATCGCCTCGTCAGGGCTCTTGCAAAAGAGTTTGAAGAATTGGATAAGCAAGAGATAGAGACCCTTTGCTTAATAATGTTAGAGCATATCCGGCGTAGTAAAGCAGTTATAAACATTCCAAATAGCCCTGACATGAACAGCGCTACCATATGGGGAGAGCGTTACAGAGGGATAAAAACTTTTGAGCTTGAACGAGCAGGTGGTGAAGCAACTCACTCTTTTATCACTCAATTGGGCTCATCGAGAAATAATCGCAGAACGTGGTACCTTGTCAATCAACTTGGTTGGGATCAAGATTTTAGCAGGCGGTTTTTGAGCGCTGTTTGGGAATGTTTAACCAAGAAAAGTCCCAAGTTCTTAATCAATAGTGGAAAGGGTTATGCCCTTGATGCAAGTTTAATTCAGTTGAAAAGAGGTCGTAGCGAGGCTCTAAAAGAGTGCAACGTTTGCGGGTTGAGGCAGAAGTTATTCATACGAAACAAATGCACAGCATTTGGTTGTCATGGCGAAGTAGGGGAGCCAGCTACCGATAAATTAAGCTCTGACGTTAATCACTATATTCACTCATATACCGAAGTGACCTCGCAAATTGTTCGAGCAAGAGAGCATACTGCATCTTTGTCTACCGGATTGAGAGAAGAGATTGAATCTGAGTTTTTTGATTCCAAAGTAAACGTATTGAGCTGCACCACGACAATGGAAGTAGGTGTTGATTTAGGGGATCTAGAAGCGATAGTTAACCTAAACGTGCCACCTGGCGTCGCCAATTATCAACAACGAACTGGGCGCGCTGGGCGTAGAGCACAAGCTGCGCCATTTTGCGTAACTGTTGCGCGAAATTCTAAACATGACCGAGTTGTTTTCGGCGACTTTAAAGAATATCTAAAGCGTACGCCCCCCGAGCCATTTGTCAATTTAACGAATAAAACACTTATACAGCGTCATCAATTATCAGTATTGCTCTCCAAATTTCTTGCAAATAAGTTATCCTCTGATGAGCTAAAAGCTCCAAAACTTATTGATTTATTTGGGGTTGAAATCACTTCAGGATTTAGTAAAGAATTTAGAAACGAACTACTGGCCTGGTTAGAAACAGAGAACGGAAAAGTTGCAACGGATGAAGCAAATCGAATTTTAGAAAGGCTACCTTGTAAGCAACGCGCGATTGTGGAATCACAAATAGACGATATAAAAGTGTTGTTCGTAAGCGAATTGGAAAATTTTGCTCAACTAGTTGAGCAACGATGTGTGACATATCTAGGTAAAATAGAAGATGCACGACAAAAAATAATCGATGGAGACAACGATGCTAGCAAAGAGTTAGCCCGTTGGATACATCAGAGAGATAGCTACTTAGGCCAGTTTTTAGTCAACAAGCTTTCTGAAAATGGCTTAATACCAACATATAGTTTTCCAATTCATTCTCTTACGTTGGAGGTTACTCAGAAAGAGAAGGAGTACAAAAACCAGTTTTTGAAATCTGATGTTGAATTGGTTCGTGATGCTTCTTTGGGGATATCTGAATATGCTCCTGGTTCTGAAGTTATTGCAAATGGTCGTATATGGCGAAGTGCCGGGCTGGCATATTCGCCTAGAGACTTTATGCCGACCAATGTAGTTACGATTTGCAGAACTTGTAATCATGCGAATGTCGCTGAATGCGAAGAGGACAAACAAACAGTATGCGAGAACTGTAAAAGTCCACTCAATGAAACTCCTTTGCCGTTCATCAAACCAAAAGGTTTTATTACCGCTTTCAAAGATTCTAAAGGTAAAGATCCTTCCTCTACTCGCAAGCGTTCAGTTCAGGCTGAGGAGGCAAAGCTTATTGTAGTGCCTTCTCCAGAGCAGTACGAGCAAAGTGATCATTCAGCTGTGTTTAAAATGTTTATGCCGGCATATTCGAAGAGTGATATCAGTGGTCGACTCTTTATCTTGAATAAAGGGTTTAAAAAAGCAGGCTATTGGAGGTGTCCATATTGTAACTTCATGACCTCTGCTGAATCGAGAACGCCTCCCAGATCTCACGAAATGCCAGAAACCGGTAAAAAGTGCCTTAATAAGCAGTTTAAGAAAACCTCCTTGGCTCATGAGTTTCATACCGATGTAGCTATCTATAAAGTCACTATACCTATTTCGGTGGACGACAGTTCACTCAGCGATGAACAGAAAGCCGAGCGTAAAAACAATATTGCGGTTACGCTTTCCGAAGCTCTGCGTTTGGCTTTTGTTGAAATGATCGAGGTTCCGATATCAGAAATTCGCGGCTTATTTCGATTTGAAAATGGGGCGTTGATACTCATAGCTTACGACGGCGTACCAGGAGGAGCGGGTTATGTAAGCCGTATTTTTGAGACGATATCAACTAAAGAGATATTGCAAAAGGTAATACAAATTTTAGATTGCCAAAATGATTGCGAAACAGGATGTATCAACTGTATTTGTGATTATTCGAATCAAAAGTACTGGGACTCTTTTTTAAGGAAAGAAGCTAGCCTTTACGTAAAAGGTTTGATTGACGACTTTCAGTATTCACACCCGATTCAAAAGCTGGGTGCAGTCAAACAGAAGTCTACAAGTTTTCAAGGATTAATTGAGCAGTTCGAAAAATTTGAAGAAGTTATCTTTACTATGCCGCACCTTGTAGATAGTAGTTCTTTTGACAAAAGAGACTTGGACTGGCTCATCAACCTTCTCTCCAAAATAAAGGTAAAGATATTACTTCTTAACGAACTACCGAATAAGTTTGAAAATACGCCTGCGTCTCTCAGGGCTGCTATAGATTATCTGAAACCTTATATTTCTGACGGTGTGTTAGACGTTTCGCATATTTCAACTAAACTCACTGACGAGCAATTGATGTGTATTCCATTTGCTATTGGCCTGGGAAAAGACGAGGAGGCTGACTCTCTTTGGTTCGGTAATGCTACCCTCAACTTCAATTCGAACAATAAAGTATGTGGCGAAATTTATCAGTTAGCGAAAAAAGACTATGCGCCAGTTGTAGCTTTGCTGTTATCTAATCTTGAGAAAAATAGATATTCACCGGACTATTTTTCCAGTAGATCGCCTTTTGGCGTGTTTCCTTATCGCTCAAACGAGACTCGAAATCTAGAGACTGTTTTTGATTATGTAGAGGGCAAGCATATAAAGTGTCTTCATATAAGAGATCCTTATTTAGCTAGCGACAATTCTATTAAATACCTTGGGCAGCTTTTGTCGACATTTTGCAAATTAACTAATGAAGTAGAAAGAATAAAACTTGATTGTCGAATGATGGACAACAGTGATGATTATAGAGATTACGAGTCGAAGGTTGCTAATACCCTCATCAACGAATGTAATTTCGACATGAATGCATTCGATATTTCTGTTTTCCCAGCGAATCATAGGAGAGGGTTCCATGATCGCAGAGTGTCTTTTGAGATCATTAATTCTGACGGCGCTAGCGAAACTGTGGTGTATGAGCTAAGTGGGGGAGTGTCACATCTTCTTAATAGTAATTATGAAACATGCGTAACTATGTATAGGGTAGAGGACTATGGAAGTTAAAGGACCTCATTTATCTTTTGCCCGGTGCATTTTTGGAGTCCGACAATAAAATCAATCATCACCTGACGCCAGTGACAAATCGCAATAGCCTTTTTGTTACTGGTGTTCAAAGATGAGTATATAAGGTAATCAGGCCAGTCTAAGATGGAAGAAAAAGTTCAAAAAATCATTAAGTACTTAAACACAGTCAAAACCCGTTGTACTTATGGTGTTGTAGCTGAGATTCTTGGCGTAAACTCGCGTTCTGTGGGCATGTATTTGGGAAAGCGTCGCCCTGAGGTATCTTGGATTGTGAACGCAAAAACAGGTGACCCTACGGACTACGAGGAATCAGAAAAGCATCCAGAGCTATATCGGACTGAGCGTATTATCAAGTCAGCTGAGGTACTTCGAAGAAATATTGGTGTTTGAGCGTTTCAGAATGATTGTATGATTTATTTTCTTTTTTAATCTTGAACCGACAAAGTTAGCAAGATTTTTTAAAAAATAATCACAAACATAACGGTAGCGGTCAAAACTAACATGCTAGATTTTAGATGCGGAATTTATATGGCAAGGAAGGTGTATGTCGGTTGAAGTTGCGAGTTGTACCTTAGCGCAGTTGTTCAGTAGTCAACGTATCGTTTGTGCTAATAATACGGAAATTGTTGGAGAGTTAGCAATACCTGAATACCAGCGCCCTTATCGTTGGGGCGAAGTGCAAATTAAAAAACTGTTGAGTGATTATCAGCTTTTCTTGGATGATTTGTTACAAAACCAAACTCTTTACGGGTATTACCTAGGCAGCGTGATTTTGCATCAGTCAGCGGAGAACGGTCAGTTAAATATTATTGATGGTCAGCAGCGCTTAACCACCTTAGCATTAATTATTTATGTACAGCATTTATCTCGTATTACTAAAGCTACAAACACTTTTGATGATAATAAATTTAATTGCAGCGCTTTCGAATTGTCGCTTAGTTATGATTCGCCAGAGTCACAACAACAAATCGTCAAAAACCTTGCTTGGTTAAACGAGCAAATAAAAGGTGATTATGCCAGCCAAATTGCTACATTTGATGCCCATAAAATCAATTTAACATTGGTTGTTACTCGCTCAGAAGATGATGCATACCGTTTTTTTGAAACCCAAAATACAGGAGGCGTTAGACTAAGTGGACCAGACATTATTAAAGCGCATCATCTTAGGGCTGTTGAAAGACAAAGCCAGAATGAGTTTGCCGCTAAATGGGAAGCTTTAGGCGATCTAAACCCCGTTGTTAGCTCCATAATTAAGGGGCGCTACTGGCAAAAATTGTACAATAGAATTGTACCTTCCCATCGGCAGCCTCATCTGGTGAGAAGTGCTGTAGTAAATGAGCTTGGAGAAAGTACGGGGAAAGGTGAGGATATAGCGTTTGGCCGCTTTGAACGTGCTTATTTGCCTGATGGCAGTCAAATAGATAAACAAGCACAGCAGGGTTATGAGCTAAGGCAGCCATTGAACAGTGGTGTTAATACCATTCATTATTTGAGCTATTTTGAACAGTTAAGAGACAAATATTTAAAGAGTGGATTAAAACAAAAAAAGATAAATGTTAATACTTCTGATATTAGTGGGAGTACACTTTCGCGCTTTTTCCATTTTTATCGAAACCTCATCTGCCAGCTTGATGGCTGCAGCTATTTGAAAGGGCTATATGATACGGCTTTGATTATTTATATTAGCCAATTTGGTGAGCAACAATTAGACATTGCGGCGAAGAAATTGTTTCGCGTCATTTACTCGCCTCGCGTAAGCAATCAAAAAGCGGTGAGAGAGAGTTCTATCTCCGCATTTGTTCGCGATACCCCTGTATTGGATTGGATTACAGCCAGCTACACTCCAAAAATGTGCTTCGATTACCTTGATCGCTTTAGCTTTATGGCAGACCCCGCCAATTTAGCAGTTGATAAAAACAGCGTTAAAAAACGTTTTGTATTTAACGTATTGCAGCACTTAGGTATAGAGCTTGTTAAAGACGACTCAGCCCAAGCAATTGCCGACAATTATACAGCACAGTTGGATGCTTATATTCTTCCTTTAAGTGCTGAAGCAGAGCCTTCGAATCAGGTGCTTACGCGCAAGAGTAGTGGAGGACTGCATGGTTAATATAGTTACGAGTGAAGCCAATGGAAAAGGAAAACGATTGATACAGCATCAAGTTGAAACGCAAGTGCTAACGTTAAGTTACATTCAAATGAATGAATATCAATTTAGCATACCTAGTTATCAGCGCCCTTATATTTGGCCTGATGAAGCCGTGCTAAAGCTGTTTAAAGATATTAACGATGCGCGCGTGGCGAAAGAGCCCAATTATTTTATTGGTACGGTGCTAACGTCTCTAGAGCAAGACGAAGATGGAAATGGTATTTATGAGCTGATTGATGGACAGCAACGCACCACCACATTAATGCTTATTGCACTTGCTTTTAAAATGGCAAAAGTCGATTCAGCTATTGCTGATATCGCCGCTTTCAACAAGCAACCTAGACTGCAATTTAAAATTCGTGACCAAGTGCAGCACTTGTTGGGTAGTTTAGCAGGCCTAGATGATTATGTATTTCCTGGATTGGAAGCTATCGATGAAAATCCCTATTTGAATCGCATATACGCAGCATTGCAAGTATTAGAGCAACAAGTAAATGCGCTGGAAAATCAAGACCGTGTTTTACTAGGCGATTACATTTTCAAAAATGTGCAATGGGTGAATAATATTGTACCTCCACAAATGGATTTAAATCGTTTATTCGCAACAATGAATACTGCCGGCATACAGCTTGAGCAGTCCGATATATTGAAGTCAAAGTTGCTTAAACAAATCTCAACTGATAAGCCATTATTCGATGCTATGTGGTTAGCTTGCGAACATATGGAAAACTACTTCGAACGTAACGTACGCAAAGTTTTTCCTAATGCCCCGTGGAACGATATTGAGCCTGAGCATTTAGCCTCCTTTAATGAAACGTTATTTGTAAAGAGCTATGGTGGGAATACGCACAAGCAGGGCTTGACCATCATGCAACTGGCAGAGCAGTTAGAAGCAGCTGCAGAGAGTGATAACAAAAATAGTGAAGATAACAAATTGGACAATGAACAGGATGCTGGCTCCTACGATTTAGAAACCGAAACAGTATACTGTCGTCCTATCATTAGTTTCCCACTACTACTCATCCACGCTTACCGAATATATTTAGCCAACCGTGCTGTTGAGTTTGATGATACAGACGATGTAGTCCCTCGTGTGCATGCAGATAAATTATTAGAAACCTTTGAGCCGCTGACAAAGGCCAGTGAAGAAGAAGTAAAAGACTTCATCAAAACCTTGTGGCGAGTACGTTATCAATTTGATCGATGGGTGGTTAAGTGGGTTGAGCGAGACGATAGTGATGATGAACAACTACGATTAACTTATCTAACAAAAAGCGAATCAGGTGGTAAACGGTACATTAATCGTACCCAAAAAGAACTAAATAAACTAGTGATGCTCCAAAGCGTGCGAAACTTTACCGGTGAGCGCAGCGCTCAGTATTGGCTCACGCCCTTTATCGCGGGTTTGATAAGAGAAAATACTACTGAAGATGCACAAGCCATCGCTTTGCTCGAGAAAATTGATAACGATTTGTCATTAGCTGCTGATTCAGAGACTCAAAAAACTGCCAGTTTTAAGCAAGCTAAACAACAGCAACCTGTAATCGACTCTTGGCAAAAAATCGTTGATTACTTTGCAGAGCCTCGAGGAACCAGCTTTGAACATTATTGGTTCCAAAAGCTGGAATACATATTGTGGAAAAAAGAAACAAATAGGCATCTCAAACAATTTAGCAATTACCGTATCACGGCGAAAAACTCGGTCGAGCATGTATATCCTCAGCGTGAAGAATACCAAAATATAATAGAGCGTGACTTTTTGGATGCTTTTGGAAATCTAGTTTTATTGAGTCCAGGTGAAAATTCGTCATATAGCAATCAAGCGGTTAAAAAGAAATTAGTTGATTTTGAGGCAAAGCCTCAATATGAGTCGTTAAAGTTAAAAGCCATGTTCAAAATATTGAAAGAACAGGGTGACTGGCAGAAAACGCAAATACAACTTCACCAAAAAGAGATGTTAAATGCGTTAGCAGCCCACTATGGGTTAACTAAATGATCGCAATCCAGTAAACGGATATCAGAAGCAGCGAATAAACATAGCTTAGATAAGACGCGTTAAAAAGACTCAAAAAACCAGAAGTGAAACAAGAGGTTTTGGCTGAAATATCATCAATATCCGGACTGAAGATGTTTTACGCGGGACAAAATTTGGCACTAAAGAAAATAACTACTTACATCAAAGCCGAACTCACTATTTATAGCGGAGGGAATTTCTTTTTCTCGCAGCTCCAATGTGGAGAAACTGTCCACAGAATATCGTTCTAAACGATTACCCCTTAAAAACAAAAACGCGTTTCCAACTATTAGCGAAAAACGAAGACTTGTTGAAAAGGGGTATTCAATGCCGGACGTGTAGCGGGAATTTATTTGCTCTTGAATCTCAGCTTCAGATTTAGGTGTGACGTTTATTTCCATCTGAAGACTTTCTTTACCTTGCCTTTGGTGAAATATGCGAACCGCTTTTATAAGCTTTTATATCCTGAATATATAATTATATATTTCTGATATGAAAGTGCTGGAGCTCTTTAATCTACGAGAATTATCTGTATCGATCTAAACTAACTCTCTGGCAATACTTGCAATGACTGTACTCGCGAAGTGTTCATGCCTCGCTGAAAGCTCCTGCGTTTTTATTCATCATTCATGGTGCAAGGTCACCCAAGTAAACAACAGTCTTAGAAAGCAAACATAAGCTCTACTTCGTCTTGATAGAGGTGGAGTACTTGATTCAGACTTATCAGCTACTAGGGGGCGTTCAAGCAAATGTACACTAACGGTGCCATGCTTCTCATAACTGAGAAAACGGCCCTCGTCACTTGTTATTGTTTTAACGCCGGGTACGTGTCTAATATTTTGCGCGTAGTTGTGAGGTACTATCACTTCTATTGTGAGTTCAGGAAAAAGTTTCATAACGACATTTTGTATCCAAAAACGAAGGTCCGCTCGATACTGTTGCCTTTTACTGCCATCAAATTGTGAAGGTGAGGGGAAATACCATCGAAGGCGCAAGTGTTCTTCTGTAAACCCGAGTAGTTTTAAGAGTATCAGCAGAGAAAGTGTGGCTTCACAATCATATGAGCGGATTAAAAAGTCTTTTGCTTTGACGAGGTGTTTTTCTAGCTTTGCGATTTTCTGTAAGTCCACCCGGTTATCGATTTCATCAAATGTGCCGAGGGCATCGAGTTGTTCGGCTAGTTCGCTTGTTATTTCATGCTGACGGGCCGTCATGTTTTTGTACAGAGTATGTATATGGCTGCTGTTGCTCGGTTGGTTGTGAACTCGTTCATCAGATACGGGATCTAACTCAACGATATCTGCAACTTGTTGTCGCGTGATAGGCAACTCTCGGGCAATTTCTTCTGGAGAATGGCCCTCAAAGTGCATTTCGAAGCATGTACGTACCAGCGAGAGTGTAATTTCGCTTGTCTCATCTTTTTTAACGAGCTTGCTCTCAAGCCACTGCGTAATATTTTGTTCTTGCTGCTTCTCGCCTATTGCTTCATACGTTATCTGCTTGGGAAGCGCTGTTAAAAGGTGGGCTTTGGATGTTGGGTAATTGTCTATTCTACCGTAGTCATCTATCGAGATATTCTGCCCCCAAAACTTACGTAGTAAACGAGGTGAGGGACTGTGGTTTGTAAATTTTAGGCGGTGTAAAAATTCGCTGGTATGTATGTAAGACGCCATGGTGACTGCGGGCGAACTGTGACCAAGAAGAATAGATACCGCCCACAATTTCTTCCGCGAATACTCTACCAGCGCCAAGCGCTTCATTATTCTCTGCCTATTGGACACGTCGAAATAACCGTGACGAGTAAACGGGTAAAAGTTTACCTTATGTTTCTCTGGTAATGAAAGCAGCAAGTATAGCCAGTTGGCAAATGAATGGCGGCAATGATGAAAGCGCATTGTGGGTTCGGCTGTGATTAATTTCATTGCCTCGGTAGCAAGTAAAAATGCCTCATTCAAGGGGGCTTCATCGCCAAATATTTTGGACTTCTTTTTCTTAGACTTGGTTTTTGAGGTGCGTAAATACTGCTTAAGCTTTACAAGCTCCTCTTCTGGCCAAAGCACATCCAGTGGAATATTTCTGGCACTTTGAGGGGATTTTAGTTCACGGTATTTGTTTGGCCTTACGTGCAAATTAATATAGTCATCACCCAGAGAGTGAAAATCGGCATATTGCAAACCGGCAATTTCACCTCGTCGTAAACCGCTGTAAAAGCTAAGGCAAAAGCATAACTGTGCCAAGTGCGAGGCTTTGGTATCTAGCCGGTTAAGCGTACTAATGACGCACTCGGCTTCGTTTTGCGTAAGAATGTTGGCATTTACACTGCCACGGGAAGACGAGATATCAAGGTCAGACAAACAGAGGTCGGGTACTAAATCGTTCATTACAACAAAGTCAGCAAAGTACAAAATATAGTCTCGGTTATTTGAGTTTATATTTTCTGCTGCCAAGTTTAGTTTTTCAGCCCACGTGTGCCCATCCATTCGCTCAGCTTTACAATCAATAAACTCTTGGAGCACAGGTGCCGCCACACTGTTTATATATTTCTTTATGGTTCTTGGCCTTAAGCGTTTTTTACGCATGCCTCCATGCGCTAGTAGGTGATACAGCCAAGATAATAAAAGCCAACAAAAGGGCGTTGTCGTTGCATTTTCTCTTTCTTGAAGCCACAGCCTAAGATGCTCTTTTACCTGTGTATAATTTCGGGCGCTTTCTTGTCGAGACAGTATTTTTATTTGATCGGAAAACTGCTTGACGATTTCGACTTGCTCTAAAGTGCTTAACCCGTCCTCAATGTTCCTTGCTTCTGTAGTCTCGGTCTTATCGTTTCTAAGGCTAGATAGCCAAAGTCCACGTTGGTTTTGGGTTATAGATATTATTTGGTGAGCCGTTGTCTCATGGATTACGCACATACCTGTCATGACCCTATACAGTGTTTTAATAGACAGAGGCGTCGACGGCATCAATTGCTTTTTTTGGGCGTAATTAGAGGCGCTAGTTTTAAATATGTATTCGGTGCGAAGCATGGCACGCAATGCACCTATTTGAACGCGAGTGGATGAAGGAATGATGCGTTCAGCAATCAGGGTATTGTTTATTTCCGTAAGGCAATTTTTTGGTTTGCCAACATAGCTGTTCCACAATGCCCGCAAAAACAGTTCTGCAGTCGAAGATAGCCATATTCTTTCCTTCCCCTGATAAAACCAATGTCGAGATAGGGTTTTGACATTATTGGGCTGATATACAATAGCCGTTAACGCGGCGGTACTATCAATACCTTCTTTAAGAAATAACCACAGAAGGAGAAAGCCAGTCTGTGTTTCTGGTGAGGCTAAATAGCTTAGCTGTTTTGCTTCGTTTTCTAATAGATCATATAACTCTGTTTGCAGCCTTGATGTTAAGAAGTCATCAGGTTTAAGAAGAGGGGCATTCTGCTTTATTTGATAGTTTCGGTCTATTTGAACCGATGTAATACCAAAGCTCTGTTGTGCCATTCTCAACAGTAAATGAAGCAGCATGAGCTGAAAATTGTGTAGCTGAAAGTCTTTACTCAGTTTTTTTATTACTGCAGACACACTGTTTGAAACGATTTTTTCATTGTTTAGCGTAACAAGCTGTTGGGTAAGCGTTAGGACCTTATCAATATTATTATTAATATCGCTTGATGCGAGCTGTAGGTTTTCAGCAATGACTAAATAAGCACCAGACTCTTCTAAAGCTTTAGTTTTATATTGGTTTAGGAACTCAGGTGTAAAAATGGTCTTTATTGCTGTCAAACGATTACGCCCTTTTCCGTGTTAGCAGTGAAGGGATATCACGCCAACCAAGTTCATCCATCATGCTATTTAATGTCGGTAGCAGTGCCTGAATTGCCTCCACATGATTTAATTCTGAAAATTTTTCTAACGCTGTCTCACCTGTCATCCAATGCCCCAGTTGAAACTTTATAAGCTCTTGGTGAATGTTGTTCTTTTGTAGGTAACGGCGCATATAGTGTCGGCCGAAGTTTAGGGGAAATGGAAAATACGTGTTCAAAAATGTGGGTGAGCTGTTCTGTACTACTTTTTTGATATGACTGGCATGCTCGTCACTTTCGGTAAAAAATAAAAACATACCGTCAGTACCGCTAGAATTCTTAATCGCCAAAAATTGCTCGAGCCGCTCAGTCTTTGAAGTGAGCTTAAGGTGCTGTAAGTGAGATGAATGGGTGAAATATTGTTGCGCAAAGTAAGAGAAATTCACGGCTATTAAATTAGCAAACGCTTCGAAATGTGCTTGGTAATGCAAAATCTGTGATTTTAATATGTCGGGGCAGGCAACAACCCTTGTATGATTGAAAAGTGTTTTGGAGTCTTTGTCAGATATACAAATACTTTGATATCGCAAAAGCGCTAAGTCTAGGCTTGGTAAGGGGTTATATACGGCGCGATAGCCTGTGCCGCTCTTGAGCATGATAATGGTATAAAGCGTGTAGGCATTGTGATAATTCACGAGCCCTTCCAAAGTAGATGACACCGCAAAAGGTTTATTTGAAAGGAGTATTGAAGCCTTTTCACTTATCCATGCTGATAGCGCATCGGCTTTTGGTGTGAACGCAGAGCCAACACCTCGTTCCATTTTTAATTCACTGCTAATAGTTGGCGTCAAAGAATCACTATTTTCAGCTTGTTGATGAGCAGCCTCAGTGAATAATGCATTCCATAGCTCATGAAGTTCATCATTGATTTCTGTTTCTGTGTAGTAGGCATAGTGCTTTGCCGAGCGACTTTGATAGCGTGTTTTTTCTGCAAGTATGTCGAGTAAGACAGGGTCGTAACTTTCATGTGCTGAAACCCAATTTATTAAATGGTGCTCAATCCTGGTGAGACTTATTTGAATACTGAATTTTCGATTCAGAACTTTCAAATAGCGTTGGATTGCATCCTGCCATTCAAGAGGTTTCTTTTGTTGTATAGGCTCAATAAACGTATCAGAAAAGTAGGGTGATACGTGCGTAACTAAGTGTTTGGGCAGCGTGATAGAAATAACGCTCGAAACAGGTAGCAATAATTCGTTATGGACAGGGGACAATGTTGTAGGTTCTGGCGCGACATTCAATAAAATATCACTACCATCAAAATGAAAGCCGACTTCTTTTTGTGTCGACGCTTGTTTGATGCTGAGAACCGATTGTAAGTCTCGCGCTGTTATTAACACTATTAGTAATACCGCTCTGATTAGCTTTTTGTCGATTCCCCCGATAGCGCCGCTTGACGTGTTTGTTAATGAACGTATTAAGAGTTTTAGTTCATGAGGTTGCAGGATAGTGCGGCTGGTAGGAAGTAGGTTGTGATGTAGTGGCATAGTGAATTTGGCCACCTAATTAGAGCTGCTATGATAGCAGCATAACAACATTAGGTGACAAAATGGCTAAGAAGAAAGGCCCGAATTTCAGTCCTGAGTTCAGACTCGAAACAGCACAGTTGGTGGTTGATCAAGGTTACTCCCATAAAGAAGCAGCCGATGCGATGGGTGTCGGTTATTCCACGATTGGTAAATGGGTGCGCCAATTGCACGAAGAGCGTCAGGGTAAAACACCGCAGGCGACACCGATGACCGACGAGCAGCGTGAGATCAGGGAGCTTAAGAAGCAGGTTGAACGTCTTGAATTAGAAAAGGAAATTTTAAAAAAGGCTTCAGCTCTGTTGATGTCGGACTCCATGAAACACTCGCGTTAATCGAGAGACTGAGTCAGAGCAATAAACGCCGTTATTCGATTAACCATCTGTGCGCGATACTGGATGTCCATCGCAGCACGTTTAAATATTGGCAACAGCGTGACAAGCGTCCATCGCCGGAAGCCATCAGGCTTCGCAGCCTTGTTCGTGAAGCGTATCGTCTGAGCGGCAGTTCAGCAGGGGCCAGAACCATTGCTGATATCATCACGAACGATGAATCGCACGATATTACCCTGACGCGTTATCGCGCAGGACGCTTTATGAAGGCAATGAATCTAGTCAGCTGTCAGCTTCCCAAACATGCATACCGGAAAGCAGCACAAGAACATGTTGCTATCCCAAACCTGCTGGACAGGCAGTTCGTGGTAACCGAGCCGAATCAGGTTTGGTGTGGTGATGTTAGCTTTATCTGGACAGGCAATAGGTGGGCTTACCTAGCAGTCGTTATGGATTTGTTCGCGCGTAAACCAATAGGCTGGGCGATGAGCTATTCACCTGATAGCAGCCTGACCTGTCAGGCACTGACAATGGCGTTTGAGTATCGCGGACAGCCAAAGAACGTAATGTTCCATAGCGACCAAGGTACTCACTATACCAGTCGTAAATTCCGTCAGTTAATCTGGCGATATCGTTTAACACAAAGCCTTAGTCGGCGCGGTAACTGCTGGGATAATAGCCCAATGGAGCGCTTCTTCAGAAGCCTTAAAACAGAATGGGTTCCAACCACAGGCTATCGAAGTTTTACCGAAGCCAAACGAAAGGTTGGTGATTATATTCTTGGCTATTACAGCCGACTGAGACCGCATTCATACAACGGTGGTTTAACCCCGAATGAATCGGAGAAGCGTTACTGGAATAGCTACAACGGTGTGGCCAAAATAACTTGACCACTACATGACAGCGCCTAATGTCTATATTAACTTTCTTTGTATTGAACCAGTGAAGAGCACTATCTTTTACAACTGATATTGATGCCTGCTCATATGGCTGGAGTAGAGGAGGGGGCGACGACGATTTGATGATCGTAACGTCGGGTAAGTCCTCGCTTTTTGTTACACCCGCTTCTTCGTAAATACGTGGTAGCTTTTGCGTATTTAGCGATGGCGTCATTAAGTCATCGGAACCCGTTATTCGCTCGTATCTTTTTTTTGAGTAGTGCCCACGTATTTGTTTGGCTGTTCTTCTCTCATGTCTTCCTCTTGTAACCCAGTCTAACCTGTAAAAGTGTTCAAGTTGATAGAGGTAGCCCAACTGCGCTCGGGGTAGATAATTGTCGTCATCGTCACTTTTTAAACGCTCCTTCAGGGCAAAAATATTTTCTACAGTTCTATCGAGACTGCTCTCCCGGAAGCATTCATCTCTGGTTGACTCATCGGTATATAACATCCTGAACGCACGGACTGACTCTTCAGCTCTATTTTGGCCGACAATTTTAGTTTCGTTGTTTAAGTAGTGCTCTAGAAATAGAAGAAGCGCTGCTGCAGCGTGGGAGGTTCTATTATCACTGAAAATAAATAGCAGAGAATAAATTGGTCGTTCACTCTTCCATCCCCGACCGTGCGACTCTTTCCAAAACGCTGAAGAGTTTTTATGTTGATAAGAGTGAATGATTAATAATGAAGCCTTTAATGAATTATGGTCTATGCCAAACAAAGTCGTCACGCGAGAAGGGTAAAGAGAGAATAGATATTCGACAGTGGCTATCGCTTTGCGCAACCCTCTTAAATCGGACGGGCAATCAATCATTTCAAGCAACTTCGCCATTGTGTTCAATTGCTCTTCATCAATGAGATTAAAAATATCAGAAAGTGTCTGTTCAGATAAATCTGCCATATTCCTAATTAACGCCTAAACAGTTCAGTTTTGCTAATTGATAAATGGCTCGCCAATTTTTCTGCGGTATCTATATGTGGAAATAGTGCGCTCCACTCAGCAGATTGAAACAGACTTTTTTTACCTTCGTCTTTAGAAAACCATGCTCGAAGATAAAATCCGATTTTCTTAGCATCGCTGATAAAGCACTTTGATAGTAAGTCGTTTGTAAGTGAAAAAAGGGCGATAGTGACGTGGTCAACCAAATTCACACAACCCAGTTAAGCAGCTTTTCCTAAGTTAGCCATTTCAGCCTCATATTGACTTGGACTTCTGTAATCCAGATATGAGTGCATTCTTTGACTGTTATAAAACATTGTGATGTATTGCAGGATATCCTGCTGAGCAGCGTGGCGGCTCTGGTAGTGGCGCCATTGCACACGCTCTTGCTTTAACGTGCCGAAAAAGCTTTCCACAACGGCATTATCCCAACAGTCACCTTTTCGACTCATGCTGCCTGTAACCTTGTACTGTGCCAGTAATTTCCTAAATTGACGGCTCGCGTATTGCGAACCACGATCCGAATGATGTATCAGGCCCGCTTTGGGTTTACGTTGCCATAGAGCCATTGTTAACGCATCAAACACAAGCTGAGCATTCATCCGCGAAGACATACTCCAGCCCACGACTTTTCGTGAGAACAGATCAATTACAACGGCCAGATACAGCCAGCCTTCTTGCGTCCAGATATAGGTAATGTCCGAGACATACGCCTGATCCGGTTTTTGCGCATCAAAGTCGCGTGACAGCACGTTCTCGAATACAGGTTGCTGATGGTCGCTGTTAGTCGTTACTTTGTATTTTCTGCGCCTTCTAACGCTAACACCGGCCTCCTTCATCAAGGTGCGCGTTCGTTGTTTTCCAACCGGATAACCCAGTGAATTCAGCGCTCGTTTCATACGCCTTACGCCATAGGTAAAGTCACTGGTATCTGCAATTTTCTGTACCCACTCAATTAGCTCATCATGCTGTGGATCTGGTTCAAGTTGTTCGTTACGTCGCATGGCGCTGTAGTAATTATGACGACTAACTTCCAGAACCTGGCACATCAGGCTAATCGGCCAGGTCTTCTTATGTTGGGTGATGAAACCGTATTTCACTTGGTTTCTTTGGCAAAGAAGACCGTCGCCTTTTTTAGGATCTCTTTCTCCATTTTCAGGCGCTTATTCTCTTCTCTGAGCCGACGGATTTCTTCCTGTTCCGGCGTCAACTTACCATTACCACGAAATGCATGGTCACCTTCTGACTCCTGCTCTTTAAGCCAACGCCCCAACATATTTGCGCTAATACCAAGGCTACGAGCTGCCTCAGTAATCTTGTAATTTTGTTCTGTAACCAGACTCACAGCATCTAGTTTGAATTCTTTTGAATAGCTTTTTCGGGTTTTCATATACACTCCAGTTGAGTTAATTATCTCTTAACTGGGTGTGTGAATCTATTGGAGCACGTCATAGCTTTCTTAACTGACTCACTAGGTTTCTTTTCTAGAATGAAGACAGGTATCTTGGCATCTTCTTGTAACCGCAGTTTAACTTGAGCATGTTGCAATGAGGCGAGTGTAAAGGTACCAGTTAGCGCGCGATAATTTTTTCTGAAGCGGTAACAAATTATAGGTGATTGCAACGCGAGCAGATTATAAAGCGTTGCTTCTTTGTCGTTATTGTCCGATGTCGTTCGTATACCTGCAACAGGATTGGCTGAAGCAAAAAGCGAATGGATGACGTCATCAAAAGCTATTTCAGAAATTAAAATTTTTCTGAAATCTAAACCGTCCAAAATTTTTTCGTTGAACTTATCTAATTCACTGTCCAATCCGTGGTCCTCATTTGTGTCAAATTTGCGCAAGTTTTGCGTAATTTTGTGATCAAAGTTGAGCTAGTTTTGGTGACAATTCTGCGTCACTTTTACGCCGAAAATGTATACTTTCTAGCGACTTATATGCGCTACATTGAGTACTTTTCGACGCTTTTTCTGCGACCTAAATGCCATGAGATGAGTTCTCTTTGAGCGCATATAGCCGATATTCGAGTACCAAAGTTCTCTTTATATAGCGAAAGTTTGATGATTTTTATGCGTTTTAAGTACTTTTAGATTGTGGCTAATTTGTGACCAAATTCAAGTAAAAAGTAGGCTAAATAGATTGGGGTAAAGGTCTTTTAGTTGATTTTGTTGGGAATTATGTGATACAACGATTATCAACCCTTTTGATTCATGTCTTGACATGGTAGAGGTCGCCTGTTCGAATCAGGCTAGACGCACCATTCTCAAAGGCTTCACGCCGGTAGTGTTATTCGATATTCAATTATCTTTGTTACCTTATCTTCTCTTTTTATTTAGCAGTTAGTTAAGCTTTGAACGGCGCAATCATGATTTAACACATGTTTGCGCCTCAGACAGTTTATCTTGCCCCTGACCTTAAGAATCAGGTATATCTTTAGCTGAAGGATTTACTTCTTCTACTTCAAGCACCACTTTTTCCACCAGTTTAATACGATGTTGCTTTAGCAGTGCTTCCCGCAGCACATATTCAATTTGTCCGTTTACACTACGCAGCTCATCATCAGCCCAGCGTTGCATTGCAGCCAACACATTGGCATTAATTCTAAGGGGATAAGCCTTTTTTTTATCGGTCATCCGTTTGCCTGTAAGTCATAATTAATAGAGACTGCCGCTGTTTATAATGGGTTGAGCCGCTTTATCTCCACATAGCACCACCAGTAAATTGCTCACCATATGCGCTTTACGCTCTTCATCAAGCTCAACTATTTGTTGTTCGCTTAGTTTGGCTAGCGCCATTTCTACCATTCCTACCGCACCTTCGACAATTTTGCTTCTGGCAGCAATAATAGCAGCGGCTTGTTGACGTTGAAGCATAGCGCTGGCAATTTCCTGAGCGTAAGCGAGGTGACTGATTCGCGCTTCGTGAACGGTAATTCCGGCGCGGGACAAACGGTCCTGGATCTCTTGCTGAAGTCGGGAAGAAATCTCAATAGGATGACTACGTAATGCCACTTCTGCTTCTTCATCATCGCGAGGATCATAGGGGAAACTGCTGGCCATATTTCGAATTGCAGACTCGCTTTGAATAGTAACGTAGCTTTCGTAGTCGTCAACTTCAAACACGGCTTCAGCTGTATCACTGACAGACCAGACGATAATCGCTGCAATTTCTATCGGGTTGCCCTGATTATCGTTTACCTTCATTTTTGCACTTTCAAAATTTCGAATTCGTAATGACACTGTTCGACGCAGGAACAGCGGTATGGTCCAACGCAGGCCGGTGTTCCGCTCAGTTCCGACATAGCTGCCGAATAACGTAAATACCTTGCCTTGATTGGGCTGCACCATAAAAAAGCCGCACCACAACAGGGTTATAATAATTACGGCAATAGCAGGCGCTACGCCACCAGATTGCAGCAGCCAGTAAACAGTCGCAAGCTGAGCAACAGGTAGTAGCACCAGCGCCATAATGTATCCGTTAATGGAAAATCCTTGCTTTTCGTTCATAAATAAACTCCTTGTGATATCATTTTGATATCACTATGGCTGTAATTTCATTGTTGTCAACGCCTCCCTCAGGAATGTCTCTGGAGTAAATAAATGACGAATAAGTTGTAGCTGGCGAGCGAAGCCAAAAAAGATGAAGATGCTGACCACAGGTTCGGCGCGGGCTTCCCTTACCACCATGCGAACTATTCGAGCAGCGTTTGCCTATTTCGTTTTAGAAGGAGCGAGCCTTTACTAAAGAAGCAGAATGCGCAAAGGCTTAATAAGCCTTTGCATTGCTAGCTGTTTTCTTTTTGTATTGATTGGGAAATTGCGATTTGTCGCTGAAGCTGGCGTACCAGTTGGCTAACTGTTGTCGCTCTTCCTGCGTCATGCCGGTTTTGTTCATAAATGGCATATCTTTGGTGACAGTGGCGCGGCGTATAATTTGCGGTGCATAACGCTCAACGTCCTCCCACGTATCAAGCCTTACCCCTAGCGGTGCCACTTTGAATATATTATCGGTGGGGGATGCAGAATGACAGCTTTGACAGTGTTGTGTAATTAGAGCAAACGCCTGTTCATCGGTGGGTGCTGATGGATTTTTTTTCCGACCGCTACTGAGTGTTGTCTGGCCGTCACTATCTACCACCACCGAAGATGTTGAAGTCTCTTGCACCGCTTTTTGCGGCCACGAAACCCAAAGCGTTAGTGCCAGCATTGCCACTGCGCCTGAAATTAAAATGCCGGGTTTAACAATACCTAGATGACGCAAATTAAAAAAGTGACGGATCCAGGCTGAAATAGCCATGATTAGCAGTAGCACCAGCCAGTTCCATTCATGCTGGTACGTCATAGGATAGTGATTGCTGATCATGATAAACAGAACCGGCAGGGTAAAATAATTATTGTGCACGGAACGTAATTTAGCGCCCGCGCCCCAGGTAGGATCGATTTCCCGTTTCTCGGCTACGGCCGCTACCATTTTACGCTGGTTTGGCATGATGTTTAAAAATACGTTTCCCACCATGATAGTGCCAATTAGCGCGCCCACATGAATGTAGGCTCCGCGACCACTAAACCAATGTGCTGCCAGCCAGCTTGCAAGGGCAATCATTGCAATAAGAACGACGGCAAACGCTTTAGGATAACGTGCTAACGGGCTACGACACGCGCCTTCATATAATGCCAGGCCACCGAAGATAAGGACTAGGCCCAAAGTCACCGCCTGACCCTCGTCCATGGCGTTTACTCGTGGATCAATGAGATACGCAGACGCGCCGAAATAATAAACGATTATCAGCAGGAAAAAGCCGCTTAGCCAGGTAGAATACGCTTCCCATTTAAACCAATGAAGTGTTTCCGGCATTTTCTCTGGGCCATAGGCGTATTTTCCGACCTCGTAGAAACCGCCGCCGTGAATGGCCCATAAGTCCCCTTTAATGCCTTTTTTCTGTTTCCATTCAGGCGGCGAGCGCAAGCTGTTATCTAACCAGATAAAATAAAAAGAGGCGCCAATCCATGCTACCCCGGCAACAACATGAAACCAGCGGACAAACAGCGACAGCCAGTCAAGCCATGGCATCAGCAAACTCCTTTTCTTTAGAATAGCGTTTTGTGCCGGCAACCCAGGTTTCGAATGTGGCGCGATCGTCTGCCAGCATACTCATGGCAAACACCATGTCTTCAGCAGAACACGAACGGTTCAGGCGCAAACGGGTGAGTTCATCGAATTGAGGTTCCAGTACCACGAAATCGGCATGAGTTCCGGGGTTAAGATTGCCCACGGAGGTCTCCAGTTTATGCGCAACTGCTGCGCCTTGTGTCATCATGTACAGTCCTTCCATGGGGGCGAGAGGATAATTTTTAAGTTGGCAGACTTTGTAGGCTTCACCATAGGTGCGCAACATGTTAAAGCCGGTGCCGCCGCCGACATCGGTGCCTAAAGTAACGTGAATTTTTTCCTGTTTAGCCCGGGCCATGTCAAAGAGGCCGCTGCCTAAAAATAAATTGGAGGTAGGGCAAAACGCAATAGTGGCCTTGGCTTGCGCCATGCGCTGCCACTCCTCATCGGTCAGGTGCAGACAGTGCCCAAAAGTCGCGCGCTCCCGCACCAGATTATATTTGTCATATACATCCAGATAGCCTTTCGCGTGGGGAAAAAGAGATTTTACCCACTCAACTTCTTCAAGGTTTTCAGATAAGTGAGTTTGTATAAACACATCAGGAAATTGTGCTGCCAGTTCTGCCAGTGCTCCCAGTTGATGATCACTGCTGGTAGGGGCAAAGCGGGGGGTTAGCGCATAATAATTACGGCCTTTACCATGCCACTTTTCAATCAGTTGGGCGCTTTCCTGATGCGCAGAGTCTGCTGTATCACGCAAAAATTCCGGGCAGTTTCTGTCCATGCAGACTTTTCCTGTTACCAAAGCCATCTTCATTTCATTAGCAACGTCAAACAAAATATCTGTGGCAGATTTGTGAACGCTGGAAAACACCAATCCGGTGGTGGTGCCGTTTTTTAGTAACTGGTTAAGAAAAACCTCTGCAATTTTTCTGGCATAATCGTCATCAGCAAACTTCTGTTCTGTAGGAAAAGTAAAGTTTTCTAACCAGGTAAGCAGCTGACTGCCATAACACCCAATCATTTCTGTTTGCGGATAATGTAAGTGACTGTCAATAAACCCAGGGACAATCCACTTCCCTCGATAGTCATTCACCTGTGCAGTTGAGTATTGCTGATGTACGGAGGCGAAATCTCCCGTAGCCAATATCCTTTCCCCTTCAATGACCAACGCACCATCTTCAATGTACTCCACCTCGTTTTTTGGGTCTGTGGTGGCGTGGGGAAAATGTAAAATGGATGCGCGAAATAATTGTTGTTTGAGCACTAGCTACCCCGGTAACTACTAAAACCAAAAGGGGAAATCAGCAAGGGAACATGATAATGCCCACCGTCTTCCTCTAAAATAAAATGAATATCCACAAACGGATAAAAGCTCTTACCATGGTGGAAGAGCAGGTATTCTTCGCAATGAAAACGGAGGCTGTAAGTGCCGGCAGCAAGGCGTTCTACCCCCCAGGTTTTGCAACGCCCATCTTCGTCAGTTTCGCCTTCGTAGCGTTTGCCGTTGGGCGAAGTTAATGTAATGGCAATACCTGAAGCCGGTGCACCGGCAGTAGTATCTAGCACATGGCTGGACAGTGTATTCATAGAACCCCCTGTTGATTGGCTAAGCCTTTAACAATTCGAAGTTGTGTTATCTTGAGTTGCTCTACTGCAGCGTTTTGTATTTCAGTATTGGTACTATTGTTAATGCGGGTTTTCAATGCGTTTAACATGGTGTCGGCATCCAGACCTGAGGCAAAGATAATAAATATAAATCCGTGTTTTTCCTGATACGTTAAATTATGATCGCGCAGGCTGCTAAGCGTCTGTTCGTCGGCAACACTTGCACCCTGTTGTTCATTGGCGGCCATGCTACGGGTGTTGGCAAATTTGCTGCGTAGACTATTTATGTCTCCTATCATCGGATGCGCAGCGAAAGCTTCCAGAAAGTCTTCTTTTTCCATTGTTGCCCAATGGCGTTGCGCGGCGTCGTTAACGGCTTCCAAACTGTTGTAAGGCCGTCCGTTTGTCATTTTCTCACTCCAGCGACGTGCAGCGCAGGTTTGGGTAAACCAATCGTTGGCGGTTTGCCAGGACACGTTATTTAGTTCATCTAAGGTCATGTACATCTACCTGATCATTTTTTTGTTTTAGCAATCCTGGTTCTGACTCGCAATCGTGAAGCCGGCGAATAATTTGCGCACCTATTGAAATTGCCACTTCAATAGGACGTTTACCACCAATTGAGGGATCGCCGATAGGGCTGACCAGCCGATGAAGCGCCTTTTTGCTGTAGCCCTTATTGAGAAGCCGGGTTCTAAAGCGTCTGGCCTTGGTATCAGAACCAATCATGCCGATGTATTCAAATCGATTCGCTTTAAGCGCGGCGTCTACCAGGGCATAATCCAACTGATGGTCATGAGTCAGAATAATGAGCCAGCAGTTTTCTGGCAGTGCTGTGATTTCGCCCACCGGATCATCATCAATGATAATGCGAACATTAGCCGGGCAGTTCATGTCCTGAAATTCTGCAGCGCGACTGTCAATCCACAGGATTTGCAACGGTAACTGCGCCAGCAGTGGCACCAGCGCTTTGGCTACATGCCCCGCACCAAACACCGCGACGTGCTGGCAGTGTTGCACTTTCACTTCAAACAATAGTTTGACTGCGCCACCACAACATTGCCCCAACTTGGCACTGAGCGGAAATGACTCAATATGCTGTTGTTCCTGATTCGCTGCCAGCAATGTTCGCGCCTGATCAATAGCGATATATTCTAAATGGCCGCCTCCAATAGTGTCGTACTGCGTCGCTGCCGTAACCACCATCTTGGTGCCAGCTTCTCTTGGCGCCGAACCTGCCACGGTCAACACGGTGACAAGCACGTAGCTTTCTCCGCGTTGATGGGATTGATGGAGGGCGTCAAACCAGGTTGTCGGCTTCATGAAGACAATGCCGTGACCGCGTTCACCGCACGCAGCACTTTTTCTGGTGTGGCAGGGGTATCTAATTGAGGATCAACCGCATAACCACTGATGCTGGAAATGGCGTCTTTAATTGCGCACCACACCGAAATCGCTAACATGAAAGGTGGTTCACCCACGGCTTTAGAATGATAAATACTGTCTTCTTCATTAGGGCGCTGGTACAGCGTGATTTGCATGTGTTTCGGCGTATCTCCTATTGCCGGGATTTTGTAAGTGGCCATGTTTTCGCTTATCAGTTTGCCTTTATCGTTCCACAATAATTCTTCGGTTGTGAGCCATCCCATACCTTGAATAAATGCGCCTTCAATTTGTCCTAAATCAATGGCGGGATTTAAACTACAACCCACATCATGCAGAACGTCGACGCGATCCACTTTGTATTCGCCGGTAAGGGTGTCCACGCTTACCTCTGATGCAGCCACACCGTACGAAAAGTAGAAAAAAGGTCTGCCGTTGCCCGTGTCACGATTATAGTGAATTTTAGGCGTTTTGTAGTATCCGGTAGACGAAAGTGACACTCTGGCAAAATATGCCTCCTGAATCAGAGCGCCCCAGGAAATGCTCTTTTCACCCAGGGTAAGCATGTGATCAGCGAACACGGCGTCTTCAGCGTTCCCTTTTACTTTCTGAGCATAAAATTCTGCAAGACGTGTTTTAATAATCAAACACGCATTTTGCGCAGCTTTACCATTGAGATCGGTACCGCTTGATGCCGCTGTCGGTGAAGTATTCGGCACTTTGTCAGTGCGGGTAGAGGTAACCTCAACCTGAGCGAGATCCACACCGAACTCATGGGCAACAATTTGTGCTATTTTGGTGTGTAAACCCTGGCCCATTTCAGTACCGCCATGGCTTATCTGGATACTGCCATCGGTATAAATGTGTACCAGTGCGCCGGCTTGGTTTAAATGTTTGGCAGTAAATGAAATGCCAAATTTTACGGGGGTGAGTGCAAGGCCCTTCTTGATAACGGGACTGTTCTGGTTGAACTGAAGGAGCGCTTCACGGCGCTGCCAGTAGTCGCTGGATGATTCTAACGCGGCAATCATTTCTGGCAGCAAATTATTCCCCACATCCATACCATAATGGGTGGTATTGCCGGTGGAGGGGCCGTAGAGATTTAGCTTTCTTACCGTCAGCGGATCCTGACGGGTTTTGCGGGCAATGGCATCCATCATTGCTTCGGCCATAATCATACCCTGGGGGCCGCCAAACCCGCGAAATGCGGTGTGAGAAACGAAGCTGGTTTTGGCTCTATGGCCTATAACGTCGCTGGCACCAAGATAATAACCGTTATCAACATGAAACATGGCGCGATCGACAATGGCTTCTGAAAGGTCAGCCGAGTGTCCACAATTGCCATTCACCACCACGTGAGTAGCAAGCAGACGCCCAGCTTCGTCGAAACCGACTTTATAGCTGTTTTCAAACGGGTGACGCTTACCTGTTACGGTCATGTCTTGTTGGCGAGGTAACCGCAGCTTTACTGCACAACGGTTACGCTGCGCTAATACAGCAGCAATGCAAGCCCATTGAGCTGCTTGTGTTTCTTTACCGCCAAACCCGCCGCCCATACGTCGCATGTCTACCGTAACTTTATGGAGTTTTACGTCCAGTACTTCAGCCACCAGTTTCTGTACTTCGCTGGGATGCTGACTGGATGTGCATACCAGCATTCTGTCTTCTTCTTCGGGTATGGCAAGGGCAACCTGACCTTCCAGGTACATATGCTCCTGCCCGCCGATGTTCAGTTGCCCCGTTAGTTTTAACGGCGCCTTTTTGTAGGCCGCGCTAAACTGCCCTTGCTTCATCTGGTGAGTGGGACGGACAAAGTGCTGGCTGTCCACGGCTTCCTGAACGCTGAACATGGGCTGCTCTGGTTGAATATCGTATTTTGCCAGTAATGCGGCGCGACGCGCTTCAACCATTGTCTTTGCTAATACCGCAAACGCAGGTTGTCCCAGAAATTTAATCTGATCATCAACGAATACAGGATCGCCGTCAAAAACTGGCGCAATGTCTTTGTGACCGGGTATATCGGCTAGCGTGATCACATCAACTACACCAGGACTGGCTTTAACCGCTGATAAATCCAGGTGCCGAAGCTGACCTGCGGCAACAGGACAGGTACCAATAGCGGTATAACAAGTGCCTATAGGTTCGGGTATATCGTCAACATAACGGGCTGCTCCTGCTACCTGACGAATGGCGCTTTCATGTGGAGAAGATTGATGTATTGGGCTGGAAATGACACTTGGCAGCCCTTGGTCGATAAGCTTACGCATAAGTCACCACCCGCGTTTCTATGTGATTATCTTGCTGGTTCTCCAGCCAAAACCGATGCCACAGGTTACCTAATAACTGATTTCGATATTCAGCTGTGGCTCTGACATCATCAATAGGGGAAAATGCCTGCATTAAAATTTCTTTGCCAATAGCAATACACTCTGCGCTACTCCAGCGTTTGCCTACCAGTGCCTGATGCAAGGCTTCGCAGGAGACAGGAGTAACAGCAACGCCACCGAAACCGCTAGCGACCTTTTTAATTACTCCGTCTTCCACGTAAAGATGAAATACCGCACACACGGCTGAAATATCGTCTTCGAACCGTTTTGACACTTTATAAGCCCTTAGCAGATAAGGCGCTGCAGGTTTCGGTATTAAAATGCGGCTGATCCATTCGTTGCTGCAAAGCACCGTTTGCCGATAGCTGGTAAACAGCTTACTTACCGGAATGTTGCGACTTTTCTCACCGTTATCTACGACAACTATGGCACCCAGCGCCAGTAAAACCGGCGGCATATCTCCAATGGGAGAGGCATTTGCTAAATTTCCGCCTAAAGTGGCTTGATTGCGAATAGGTAAAGAAGCAAATCGCTCCAGAATCTCTTTCAATTGCGGGTACACCGCAAGTAAGTGCGGCTCGATATCGCTTAAGGAACACGCAGCACCAAGAGAAATACAATCGTCGTCTTCTCTGCACTCTTTAAGTTCTGCCACCTGCGATAAACTGATAAGACAATCATACTGCTTTAGCTTCTGCGTAACTTCCAGGCCAAGGTCCGTGTTACCGGCAACAAGTGGCGCTTCAGGATGCTCTTTGATAAACCTCGCCAGCTGTTCACGATTTTGCGGTAACAGCAAACCGCGCTCCGGCGTTTCTGCTTTACTCTGCAATTCTTTTAGCGCAGCTATAGTCTGTTGTTCATTCCTTTTAAACTTATCGGCAGGAGAATGAGTACACACTGCTGTTGCCGCATCAATGATGGGGCGGTATCCGGTACACCGGCAAAGATTTCCGGAAAGGGCGTAACTGACTTGTTCCCTATGGGGTTGAATATCTTTATGGTAAAGCGCAAACATTGACATCACTAATCCCGGCGTACAAAAGCCACACTGGGAACCGTGATAATCCACCAGTGCCTGCTGAACCGGGTGTAACGTTGCGCCTTCACAAAGATGCTCTACAGTAATAAGCTGCTTACCATCAACGGCAGACATCAGCGCAATGCAGCTGTTAATAGTACGATAATGGAGTGAATTTTTAGCAGGTGTCAGTTCGGCCAGAGCAACGGTGCAGGCACCGCAATCTCCTGCTGCACATCCTTCTTTGGAACCTTTCATCTTCCGATGTTCGCGTAAGTAGTTGAGCACAGTTAAACCGGCGTCAAATTCTGCCAGTTCGACTACCTCGTGATTAAGAAGAAATCGGATCATACCGAGCTCCAAAGAAATTATAGACGTATACAGGCACTACTATATCTGTCTTTTGTGATAAAAAGTAGACCATATGGTCAAATGACAAAGTTTTAAAAAATGTCCCCACCGTGGGGCAGCGGATGAGCCAATATGGTGCAACTAGCGGAAGATTCGCTATGGTTTGCCGACAAGTGATTAAATCAGCAAAATGCGTGCTCATTTCGCTAATGTGTAAAGGAATGAAACCAGAGGAACTTTGACTTGAGACATTTGTTAACTATGGCACTATTATCACAGCTCAGGTATGACCTCAAACAAGGAAAACGTAAAGAGCATGACACTGAATAAAGTGACCGAGGCGGGTATTGGGGCAAGAAATAAAGTCAATATACTGGCCGCCGCAGAGAAAGTATTTGCACAGAATGGATTAAAAGGAACCTCTGTCCAGCAGATTGCTGACCAGGCAGGTATTCCTAAAACCAACGTATTGTATTACTTTAAGTCTAAACAAGAACTCTATCTTGCCGTGTTAAAACAAACATTGTCCTTATGGAATTCGCGGTTCGATTTAGCCACGGCGCAAGATGATCCTGCTGAAACACTGGCCGAATATATCGCAGAAAAAATGGAGATGTCGCGCACGCATCCTACGGCATCAAAAATTTTTGCGCTGGAAATTATTAACGGCGCCCCTAATCTGAACCGCTACTTCGATGAGGAACATGCGCAATGGATGCGGGGCAGGGTAGCCATTATTAATGCATGGATAGCGCAGGGAAAAATGTCCAATGTTGATCCGCATTATCTGCTTTTTCATATCTGGTCAAGCACGCAGCATTACGCCGACTTTTCGGCGCAGGTTACCCGCTTACGCGGTAGCAAAATGAAAAAAGCGGATTTTGAAAATGCTACCTCTCATCTTATTTCTACCATTTTAAGTGGCTGCGGTTTAACCGTTCCAGCCCAATATCGGGCGGCATCGAATGGATAATTCTCTGGATAACACTAATTACCCTCGTGATCTCATTGGCTATGGAAAACATCCTGTTCATCCGCAATGGCCTGGAGGCGCACGTATCGCGGTGCAATTTGTCATTAACTATGAGGAAGGTGGTGAGAACTGCGTCTTGCATGGCGACGAGCACTCGGAAATCTTCTTATCAGAAATCATTGGCGCCCAGCCATACACCGACCGCCATTTGAGCATGGAATCCATATACGAATACGGTAGCCGTGCCGGATTTTGGCGTTTACACCGTTTATTTACCCACTATGGTATTCCGGTTACTGTGTTTGGGGTAACTATGGCGATGGCGCGTAATCCCGAAGCGGTAAAAGCCATGCTGGATGCGAACTGGGAGATTGCCAGCCACGCGATGCGATGGATTCACTTTCAGGATATGAACATCAATACTGAACGTAAATTGATTGCGGATGCCATACAATTGCATGAACAGCTTACCGGAAAAAAACCAGTAGGATGGTATACGGGCAGGACCAGCCCGAATACGTTGAAACTGATTGCTGAAAGAGACGATATTTTATATTGCGCTGATTCTTATGCAGACGATTTACCTTACTACGATCGCCACTACAGCAAACCGTTATTGATGGTGCCGTATACACTGGATACCAATGACATGCGCTTTGCGACTCCGCAAGGCTTTAATAGTGGCGAGCAGTTCTTTCAGTACCTTAAGGATGCCTTTGACGTACTCTTTGAGGAAGGAGAAAACCATCCAAAAATGCTATCGATTGGTTTGCACTGCCGCATTGTCGGCCGTCCTGCACGGTTGGCGGGACTTAGGCGCTTTATTGAGTATATCAACTCCCACGATAAAGTATGGTTGGCGACTCGGGAAGAGATTGCCCGCCACTGGGTTTCCCATTTCCCTGCCAAAGCAAAATGAGACATTCCGACCCCGGATACAGAAAACGTTCATACAGGAGTTAGTGATGAAATGTAAAGTGTTAGGATGCGTGCTAATGGCATTGCTTGTCACCGCATGCAGTAAAGTATCAAAAGAAAATTATGAGAAACTGGATGCAGGTATGACGCAGCAGCAAGTAGAAGATGTGCTGGGCTCGGCGGACAACTGCAAAAAAACGCTGGGCACGCTTAGTTGTGTTTGGGGGCAGGAGAGCGAAAAGCATATAAAAGTCATGTTTATGGCTGATAAAGCTGTAACCTTCTCTTATGAAGGCTTGTAATCAGACTTTACTTCTTTTCGAAAGAAAAATGTTAGCCCGTGACAAGCGGGCTTTTTACGTTTAACGCGGATTAGTACTATTTATTTTAGATCGAACAAGTACCTGAGCACAAACACCAGCGCTAGCAGATAAGTAATTGCGCTTACCTGCCGGGCTTTGCCTGTAGATAAACTAATACCTACGTAGGTGATAAAGCCCAGGGCAATACCTTCGCTAATACTGAACGTCAGCGGCATAGCGATCAAGGCTATGAATGCAGTCGCCAGTCCTCCTGTGTCATCGAAATCCAGATGGCGAATAGAGTCCATCATAAATATTCCCACCATTAACAATGCGGGCGTGGTGGCCATTAAGGGAATAACCTTCATTAATGGAGTGAAGAACAGCGCAAGAAGAAAACATCCTGCTACCACTACTGCGGTTAAGCCTGTGCGTCCGCCTGCGGATACACCTGCGGCAGATTCAACGTAGCTGGTAACCGGTGATGTTCCTAGTGCTGCACCGGCAACGCTCGCTGTGGCATCAGCAGTCATTGCACTGCCTATTTTGGGCAGTTTGTCCTCGTCCGTTAACAAGTTGGCTCGTCGCGACACCCCGATGAGAGTGCCAATGGTATCGAACATGTTGACAAACATTAGCGCAAATATTAAGTCCCAGGTGGCTGAGAAATGTTCGATGGGATACCAGATATCCATAGCAAACAAAGTATCAGTAACGGGTTCAGGTAAGCCAACGAAATGATCCGGATGAGAAGTCAGGTAACCCTCGCCGGCAGGCACGATAAGCCCGATGAGAGATAAAATCACAATCGACAGCAGGATGCCGCCCGATACTTTTTTAATGACAAAAACAATTGTCATAATGATGCCAGCAAAAGCTAATAACACCGCCGGTTCAGAAAGATCGCCAATGGTTACAAAGGTGGCAGGATGCTCTACTACCAACCCGGCATTTTTCAGGCCGATAAAAGCAATAAATAATCCGATACCGCATTGCACTCCTATTTTTAATGCCGACGGTATGGCTTCAGCAATTTTCGTTCTTATTCCTGTTAAAGTAAGCAACAAAAACAGAATTCCGTTCCAAAAAACGATTCCTAATGCCGCTTCCCACGGCACTTCTCGTGAAATACAGATTGTAAATGCAAAAAAGGCGTTCAACCCCATGCCGGGAGCAAGTGCAACCGGATAATTTGTCATTGCCGCCATCAAGAGAGTACCGAAGCAAGCGGCCAGCGCTGTCACCGTAATTAATCCCGTCACTGGCATACCGCTTAAGGCAAGAATGCTGGGGTTCACTATCAATATGTAAGACATGGCGGCAAAGGTTGTTAAACCCGCAATGCATTCAGTCTTAACGTTTGTTCCGTTGGCCTGAAGCTTAAAGATTCGTTCCAGAAAGGTGGTGATCATAGGTACTCTCAGATTGGGCGAATATAGTTATTGATTATTATATGCCATGGCCTAAAGCAAAAACTTGACCATATAGTCGGTTTTGTGTTGATCTTGTTGTGGATTAGCATAACAGCCACCAGGGAAAATCGACCGGATGCTACTGAACAACTTTGCGTTGATGCTTCCTGTTAACGGAACTATTTATTGATATAGTCGCGACATATCATAACGAAAAATAGCGTTAGTGCACAATACTGGTGAGCTGGACCTAATTCGCTGCACCGTCACGGCGCGTTTTCAGAAATTTCTTTACCCTAGCGTTTCTGCTAGCCCAGAGAAGACGCTATAAGTGTGCTTACAATTTGCTTCAATGAGTGAGAAAAAATTATGTCTCTGACCCAACTAATTAAAAATCTACCAAAAGCAGAGCTACATTTGCACATTGAAGGGAGCCTTGAGCCAAGGTTACTGTGGGAATTAGCGCAAAAGCACCAGGTTAAGCTGCCCTACCAGAATGTGCGGGAGATAGAGCAGGCTTACCAATTTTCCAGTTTACAAAGTTTTCTGGATATTTACTACGCTGGCGCCAATGTGCTTAGGGACGAAGACGATTTTTACCAGTTAATGTGGTCTTATCTTTGCCGCTGCCGTGAAGAAAATATTGTTCACAGCGAAATCATGTTCGACCCGCAAACTCATACGCAAAGAGATGTTCCGTTTAGCGTTTTCATGAGCGGCTTTGAACGCGCAATCAGACGAGCCGAAAAGGAGTGGGGCATGAGTGTTTTGTTAATCATGTCGTTCCTGCGCCACTTAAGCGAAGCTGATGCAATTGATACCTTGCTACTCGCTAAACCTTATTATGACAAAATTCACGCCATTGGCCTGGACAGTTCTGAACTTGGGCATCCGCCGGAAAAGTTTGAGCGGGTGTTTGCTAAAGCCAGTGCATTGGGTTTCAAGCTTGTCGCGCACGCTGGCGAAGAGGGACCATCTGAATATATCTGGCAGGCAATCAACCTGCTGAATATCGATCGCATTGATCATGGCGTGCGTTGTGAAGAAGATGATGCGCTGTTAGCGCTGGTGCGTGAGCGCCAAATCCCTCTGACGGTGTGCCCGCTAAGCAACTTAAAACTCTGTGTAGTTGATGACATAAACCAGCATAATATCTTACGCTTGCTGGACGCGGGCCTGTTAGTAACAGTCAACTCTGACGATCCTACCTATTTTGGTGGTTATCTCAATCGCAATTACGAGGTGCTTGAAGCGTCTCTTGGTATGAATGAAAAGCAGTTGCGAGAATTGGTGACGAACAGTTTTAAAGCCAGCTTTTTAGAAGAGGGCGCCAAAGCGCATTGGGTTGAGAAAATAGCTGCTGCCTGAAGGGTGCTGTGCGAGGAAAAGGGGCCGCGGCCCCTTGCCACACTTCCTGTAACGCAGGAGCGTTATTTGTCGCTTTGTGGAGGCTGAGTTTGGTATTTGCTCCATTTATTTACCAGTTCATCAACCACTGCACTACCCACAACATAGGCTGCCTCCAGCGCCGGCTGCATACCGGCGTAACCGGCTTGTGAACTCTCCATCTCAAGGTTCTCAGCTGCCGTCAGCCCCGGAGGTTGCATAGTGAAATTACTCGCTGTTCGCAGTACCATAAACCTTGTCTTATCTGCTTTTCCTGCCGCATCAAGATATTGCATGGCCTGATAGCTGCCGGTGTCTTCCATGCCTGACGTGACAAAATTGCCTTCACCATCCGTCCAAAACGCCGTCCAGTCGTTGGCCCACTGGTTTAATAATTTGCCGTGCCAGAAAGTGGAAGCGGCCAAGTGATCACCTTGCATCACTTTCGGTGCTGCCATTGCTGCGGGGTGTTCGCTATACTGGTTTCTCAGCTCGACCATAGCATCAGTATCCTGTAATACAATTCCCTTGGTGAGATTGAACGCCCATTGACTCAAGCTGGCGTTGAGCTTGTAGACTTCCCCAGCAGGCTTGTGGTGAGTTTTTGATGAATTTACATCAGCAGGATAAGGCGCATTTGCAAATAACGGAAAATAGCCGGTGGACCATTGCTCAGGAATTTCTCTTGCATCAATTTGATGGGCAAGATCGCCGTCTATTAAATAATCTGCCCACACTGCCGAACCAATGGTCCCGTCAGCCGGATCGATTCCGGCGATTCCCGCTACTAGCCAGTAAGCCTGGGTTAAATCAAAGCGAGGATCCAAACCCAACGCCATGATCGCTGCCGTTGCCTTTGCGGTACCCATGCCGGTCACAATTCCAATGACACCGGTATCCTTGTTGGCGAAGATATCGTGGTGGGACTGGGGAAATGGATAGCGCTTTGTCAGTTGCTGGCGCTCTTTCCACAGCTGGAATTCGCCAGGTTTATCGCCCTCGTCTTCACCAATTTCAAACATTGTGACCACAACTGCCTTTACTTTAAGTGGTTGAGGTTCGGATTGTGAAGTGTTCTGCTGAACATCCTGCGGCTGGCAGGCAAATAGCAACGCCGCGCCCAAGACTATTATCATTCTTTTTAACATCGTAACTCCTTATTAGCGAGGCGCAGCTTCTAACCGTGTTGAAACTGCGCCGGGTTCTGACATATTTAAAAGTTGTAGGTAAATTTCGCATTGAGGTGGCGCGGTAACTCAGGCAGAACCACTTGGCTACCAAACAAGTCAGGAAAGTTGGCGCGAAAGTAGGTTTCGTCGGTCAGGTTTTTTACAGTGAAGTTGAGCGCCCACTCTTCAGTTTGATAAGAAAGTCCTGCGTTCACTAAGGTGTAAGAGGGCAGCGTTACGGCACCGGAGAAACCAGATGCAGTTTCGTCAACGTCAATCACGCTAAGGCTGGTTGCATATCCGTTCTGAAAATCGTAGGTGGCAGTGAGCGAATATATATTTTCCGGAATACCGGCTTTACGGCCATCAGGATTGCTGGTGCCGGGGCCTACCAGATTCAGTCCCACCACATTGCCACCAAATATTAAAGCAGGATCTGTTAAGTTGACCAAATCTTCGGCGCCGAGAAAACCAAACTGTGAACCATTTTCCAGGGCGGTTAGGTTAACGACTTCAGTTTTCGAATAGCCGGCAGAGACCACCAGATTGTCGTTGACTACCCATCTGACCTCAACTTCCATTCCTTCGTTTTGTGTGGTGTTGTTAGTCACAGTGTTTTGGGAGTTATAATCGGAGCGCTCCTGATCATAAACAGATACTGCCACATACAAACTGTCGTCAAGAAACGATCCTTTCACGCCGTATTCAAACAGTTCCGAGGTATCAAAAGCGCCGCTTCCATCAGGATTATTCATTTGGCTGATGTTGATTTCAGCACCCTGACCGGCGACCAAAGTGGCCTGCTCAGCAGCAGTAATATAGGGGATGATCCCTAGTGGCGTTTTATAGGAAACGCTAACGTTCCACGACGTGCCGTCCACCGTCTCTTTCTCTGTTATTATTTCGGTGTTTCCCAAAACGGGTAAAAGCAAATCACCGCGTGATGTGCTTTCAATATCAATGGTGTCGTAACGTACACCTAAAACCACGTCCAGTCCCCAGTCCCAGGTAATATCTGTCATTGCCGCTATGCCAACGTCAAGATAATTTCCTGCATCATAGTTGTCGTAGTTATAGCCAATGCGGGTAGCCAGTTCCCGCTTATCTAACGCCGTTGAGGGGCCGGTAAGATCGCGGCGGTTAAAGTATTCGTAATTAAAATCGTCGCCATGGGTAAAATCGGTGTAGCGAACCGACGGCGAGAGCTGCACTTGCGCAAGCATTCCTTCTCTTTCATATTCGGTTGCAAATATGATTTTATCCTCAACTACCCAGCTATCGTGAAATTGGGAATATCCATAAGCGTTTTCATTGATGTTATCGTAGGCGTCATAAAATAGCTGATTCTTTATTTCCCAATCGCCTGCGTAATAAATGGCATCAAAATAGAGCGTTGTGGCTTTGTTTTCCAGCCGATCATCTGCAGCAACTAACACCTGAGAACCGGACAAAATGGTAGTGCCAGAATTGTCCAGTTGCATTAGCTCAGTGGCATCGGCATCTGTAAAGGCGGCCGCTGGTACATAAAATCCTGCTGCACCAGCCAGATCGACACCCTCTGCGCCATATTCGTCATGGGAAATTGAGCCGTCGCCGTTGGTATCGAGAGGCTTGGCGGTACCCGTAATATAGGTGCCATTGTCAACCAGTTCCTGAGTCAGGCGATTCCAACCCGCAACTTGATTGCCATCAAATTTATGGTACATGCCACCAAATTCGAACCGCAGATTTTGCGAAATATCAACATTGAAAGACGTTTGTAAAATGGTTTGGTCAGTAGCGGAATTTTGATAGTAGCTGCCGGAATTTTCCACTTCGCCATACACGTAGTAGCCCATTTCTTTACCCGCTACACTTGTCGGGCCGCCGACTTCTGCGGCGAGAATGCTTTTATCCCAGGTGCCGTGGGTATAAGAAAAAGCACCAGTCGGCGCATCTAAATATTGTCCGGAAGAGGCACGCGCGGATTTCGGGTTAAAGTTCAGGTAGCCGCCGATTTTCGAGGGCCCGTAAATTGGCGATGCAGGCCCCCGAACAATGTCTATCCGGCTTGATGCACCAATAGGGACAGGATAGTTACCCGGATTATCCAAACGCTTCATGCCGCGAAAATAATTTTCTCCAGGATTCCCCCGCACGTCCAGAGAACCGGCGACACCAAAGAATGATTGGGTGAAGGTTCCTGGGGCAAAGGCGACCAGTTCATCAATATCGGAAACGTTAAACCGTGCCATCTGTTCATCAGAAATGGTTGATGCAGAACGGGGTGTTTCTAGTATCGATTTACCGAAACCAAATACAGATTGCACGTCTTGGCCCGGTAAAGATCCTAATGAGCCAGTCACCTGAATTTTCTCTACGTCTTTTTCGTTAGCGGCTTTCTCGTCTGTTTCTTGCGCCAGTGCCGTTGCGGGAATTGTCACCAACACTCCCAGAGCGACAGCCTTGGAAAGTGCTGAAAAAGATAAATGTGTGTGTTTCATGTGGTTCCTCTGTTTTTGTTTTATATTTCTGAAGTGCAGACAGCGCAGCGGACCTTGACTGTCTCTTGCTGTGCGAATTGCACGTTAGATGCCAGTTTTGGTCCAGCTGGTCAGGTTTTTAAGTCGCTGTATCTTTTTGAAAAATAAAGAAATAACCATCCTGCGACGGCGGTGTCCAGGTTACGAAAATGTTAAGGAGTAGTGGCTGGCGTAAGGCCGCACCACGGTAGGGAAAGAGCAGGGTTTACCTGCACCAATACACACCTGGCAAAACGCCAACAGCTATAGTGATTGGTGTAATAGAAAAAGGAAGGCGCGCGTTAGGAACGGCCTATATATTTAACGACACACCGCTGGTTCATAACGACAGATAAAACGGCGTTTTTCAGAAGCTGGTGGCAGAGGCTGGTTTTGTTGTCGTGCCAGCGCAAACGCCATGAGTCGTGAATCAAGCTCAGCTAACTGCTTTTGCTTTTCCGTATCGGGGAGAAAGCTATAAAGAATACTATTACGGGTGATAGCGACAATTTCGTCCCAGGACAAATTGAATTCATTGACAGCGACAAAGTATTCGTCAGTTAACGTACTGTCCCACATGCCTCTGTCGTCTGTAGATAGCGCAACAGGAATGCCAGTTCTCAGGTACTCGGCAAAGGGATGCTGGCTAAAATCCTGCACATATTCCAGCAAAAGATTAGAGATAAGGTTAATTTCAATCAGATAAGGGCCATGCTGCATAAGCAGGAGCGTATCAGCATCGGTAATGGTATTTATACCATGGCCGATGCGCGTAGCGCCTAGCAGCAGGGTATCTCTCACATGAAAATTCGGTTCATCAACTTCCCCGGCGTGAATAGCTAAGTTTATCGCGGGATATTTCTGCCGCATTTCCCTCATTATAGGAAGGAAGCGCAATGGGTGACCTTTGTCATTGTCTTCGCGGCCCACCATATTAATGCCCACGTAAATGTCTCTGTGATTATCGACATAACCGTAAATCCAGCGCAGTTGCTCCTCTGCGTTAGGTAAAAAGCGCAGCAGGGCGTACTGGAATTTTACTTTCACGCCAGTTTCCTGAGCCGCTTCACTTTCAAGCATCTGGCGGTAAACCATAAGTGCTTCGTCTTCGGTATATAGTGTGCCGTCAGGTTTCAAGTTTCGCTGCACGTTGACCTGAGTTTCCAAATATTGCAGTCCTTCAAGGGAAAATGCCCGCATATTTTTGAGGAGTATTTGCGCAACCAGCGTCGGATTTTGCGGCAATTCGTTCAATCGTTGCCAATGGGTTTCAAAAAATTCGTTTCGGCCTTCGTGTGACTTGTCTAAGCGGATGCTTTCTAAAAACCCTTGTTTTTCCTCAGGCGATAGCATTTGTAGTTTTTCGTATTCTTGTTGTTCGCAGCTTGACAGTTTTTCAAAGGTGGACGCCTGAATGGTGCGAAACATAAGGTACTGCGGATTGCTGCCAAACTCGTTGCTGCCGTATCCTCGACAGCTTTTAATCGCCGTGCGCGTGTAGTACTGATAGCCGCCGTTGGTATTGATATCGCTAGCAAGCTCATACCACCACTCACTAAATCCTGCTCCACTTAAGTGATGATGAAGATCACCGCCTTTTGGCAAGCTCCATAGAAAACGATAAAGGGCTGCGGGGTCAGCGGTCTTTTTGAAGTCGCGAAACCAGGCGTTCATAGAAGGTTGAGAAAGTGAACTGGCCAGAGACGAAGCGGTCCACAGGCAAAGAAACAACATTACTGCAATGCGATGAAGCATACTAATTTAACCTATTCAAACAATAGGAGGACGAAAAGCAATTTTCTGACCAAAGGCGCAAGAGCATTGCCAACACCTAAGGTATTGAAAATAAGGGTAAAATCTAACCTGTTCCAGAGAAAAGTAATTTCGTCTCACCGTCCTTGCCCTGGCGGAGGGAGAGACGCCCAATGATGGTGAAAGCAAACGAAGCAACGCTGTTTAGCGCTCAGTCTCGTTGTCCGCATTTTCGAAAATGACGTCATCAGGTAAGGTCACGAAAATGGAATGTCGTACTTCATTGAACATGGCTTTGCTACAGTGGCCTTCTCCCGTAGTGTCTTCCAGCAAAAGCACATCACCTGCGCCGAATATGTGTCGCTCGCCGCTGGAAACTTTAAATTCTGCTCTGCCTTTAATGATGAAAAGAAGCTGGCGAGCAGGGGCAGGGTGCCACTCAAAATTGTAATCGGCAGGCGTTTCACGAAACAGTATATTACCGGCAGGAAATCTCTCAGATAACAGCCCGATAGGGCCACCGTCAGACAACGGTATTTCCACCTCGCCAAAATGACTTTTTCCTTTGTCATCGCTATAAATTCTGGGGATTTTCATGATTACTCCTGTAAAAGCTGAATACTATGAACTGAGATTGCAAAGCATGTGATGCATTACCGCTAAACTTGTTGCCACATCTTCTTGCATAATCGCTTCTGCGGGATGGTGGCTTATCCCACGGTCGCATCGGGTAAAGAGCATTGCCACCGGACAAATATCAGCCATTGCCATTGCGTCATGGCCGGCCCCGGATGCCAGCGTATAAGGGCGGTATCCGCAGGCTTTAATTGCTTTTTCCAGCCGTTCCTGTAGCAGAGCATCACATCTTACCGCCGGTGCATTGTGCGTTTGTGTGCTTGATAAAGCGACACCACGTTGCGCCGCAATTTGTTCAAGCTTAAGCATGATTTGTTCCAGAACAGTATCGCGGTGCCGGTCGTCTTCACTACGAATATCCAGAGAAAACGTGGTGCTTCCAGAAATTACATTTACCCCGTTTGGGCGGTTGACGATTTTGCCCACGGTAGCAACCAGATTTTGTTCCCTTGCCATTTTTTCAATCGCAAGAATCATCTCGCTGGTGGCGCACAGCGCATCCTGGCGCATTGACATGGGAACGGTGCCAGCATGACCGGCACTGCCGGTAACCGCGATTTCCAGGCGACGGGCTCCTGCAATGGCACTCACTACGCCTACCGCCAGACCCTCACCTTCAAGCACCGGGCCTTGCTCGATATGCAACTCTACGTATCCAAGAAGTTCAGTGGCAGACAACGCCGCGTCGGAGACCAAATCAAAATCAAGTCCAAAATTTTTCATCGCCTGGGCCAGGGTTACGCCATCCTGATCTTTTAGCTCGCCCCATGACGCAAGCCACTTGCCGGAAAGGGCTCTGCTGCCTAATAATGTCGTACCAAATCGCGTGCCTTCTTCATCACCGAAGCCCACGATGTCCAGATGAAACGGAAACGTATGCTGGACTTGTGCCAACAATGAAACCAATGTTATCGGTGCTATTACTCCCAGCATGCCGTCATATTTGCCGCCATTGGGAACGGTGTCCAGGTGGCTGCCGATAATAAAACGTGGAGCGTTGGACGTTGATGAAGGATATCGCCCCCACAGATTACCGGCGGCATCCTGCCAGGTGTGCATGCTGGCTTCAGCCATCCATTTTGCCACCAGTTGATTAGTCCGCATGTGTTCGTCAGTCAGGTAACGCCTGTCCAGATACTGCTCCGATTGACTGATACGGCCGAGTTTTTCAAGGCGGCCCATAATTTGACTGGCGGCAGCGGTAAAGTCAGTCATTCGCCGCCACCATAAATGTGCATGGCCGCATCAACGCCGGCCCCGGCCTCTGCCAGATTGAAACCTGCACGCCGCAGCACCGTCTCTAGTGACTGAAGTGTATGCAGCACCGTATCTTGACGCGCGTTATATCCCATAGTACCAATTCGCCATATTTTCCCTTTCAGCGGGCCAAAACTGGTACCAATTTCAATATTAAAGTTAAGTAGCAATTCTTGACGAATAGCTTCGCCATTCACGTTGTCAGGAATGACGACTCCCACCACATTGCTCATTTTGTGCTCTATATTGCCAAACGGCTTCAGCGACATTGCCTGAATTCCGGCTAACATTGCTGCTCCTGCAGTTTGGTGGCGGGCGATGACCCGGTGTGGCCCTTCATCAAGTAAATTGATGGCGCATTCTCTCGCACAATACAACATAGTGGCTGCTTCAGTGTGGTGATTCAGACGCTCTTTACCCCAATAATCCAGGATCATTGGTATATCAAAATAGTTAGAGCGAATTTTGCTGCCTCTAGCCTGCTGATGGTGAGGGTCGCGAATTCCCGCTTCAATATGATGACGCTTCATGACTCTGTCAACATAACGAGGGCTTAAGGTAATTGGGGCGCTACCAGAAGGACCGCCCAAACATTTTTGCAGCCCTACTGAAACGGCATCTAACTGCCATTCATCTGTCAGCAGCGGATTACCGCCAATAGAGGCAGTGGCATCGCAGTAGAACAGTACGTCAAGGCGGCGGCAAATTTCGCCAATTTCGTCCAATGGCTGTAACATTGTGGTAGACGTATCGCCTTGCACCATTGCCAGCACCTTCGGTTTTACGCGTTTGATGGCATCTTCAATTTGCTGCGGATCAAAAACTTCGCCCCATGGCACTTCAATAGTTTGCACGTCGGCACCTGCGCGCTCGGCAATTTCCGCCAGCAAATAGCCGAACCTACCGAAGATGGGCACCAGTACTTTATCGTCAGGTTCAATACATGAAACCAGAACCGCCTCGATGCCTGCTCGGGAAGTGCCGTCTATCAGCACTGTATGCTCATTTTGAGTATTGAATACCTGACGATACAGCGCCATCACCTCATTCATATATCCAGTCATAACCGGATCGTATTGCCCCACTAATTGTGTCGACATCGCAGCCAGAACACGGGGATAACAATTAATCGGGCCGGGGCCCATAAGCAGTCGTGGCGGGGGAGATAGCACCTTCATGAAAGATTCCTAAAAGAAAAATTGAGCCAGCATCCGCAGGCCTGTAATAATAAGAACAACGGCAAAAACCTTTTTGAGGACGCCAGCATCCAGTCGGTTAGCAAGTTTGGCACCTAATGGTGCAAACAATACAGTCAGCGGAACAATACAGACAAAACCCAGCAAATTGACGAGACCGATAGTGCCAAAGGGGGCATCTTCAGGGCGTTGGCCCAGAAGTAACATGGTGATAGCCGCAGGTAGAGAAATAATCAATCCCACTGCTGCGGCTGTACCAACGGCTCTGTGCGCAGGATAATTGCAGAAGGTCAGGGTAGGTACGGTGAGCGTCCCACCGCCTATTCCTACCATGGAACTAAAAAAACCAATACAGATCGCCATCATGCTCTGACCGGCTCTTCCTGGTAACGAAGAGAAAAACGCGTCTTTGCGTCCGATGAGCATGTTCGCCGCTGAAAGCGTCGCTATAACGCCAAATAACAGCGTAAGCCATTCCCCATTGATCATGGTGACAACGAAGCTACCCGCTAATACGCCAAGCAAAATAAATAGTGCCCAGGCTTTCAACAAAGAAAAATCCACATTGCCTTTGGCATGATGTGCGCGAATAGAGCTGACAGAAGTGGGGACAATAGTTGCCAATGAGGTTGCGGTGGCGATAAGCATGGAAGATTCAGCCGACACTCCCAGCGCCTGAAATAGGAAGAACAGAACAGGAACGATGACAATGCCGCCGCCAACACCTAACAATCCAGCTAACAAACCTGCAAATATACCCGTTCCCATCATGGCTAAAATGGTACTGAGGTGTTCTACAATAAACTGCATGGTGTTGGCTCCTAATGCTTATCAGCAATTTCTTGCGCAAAGCTTTTGCCGTCGCTGCGCGGATCGGTGGCCGCCTCAACGCGTCCGCCTTCATGTCTCACCACTGCGCCAGCGTGGCCCATAAGTTCATTGCAAGCTTCCACCACAGCCATATCGTGCCCCCGGGCTTTCAATTCTTCACCAACATATTCAGCCAGATCGCGCTCTACTTTAAGGTTATGACATTCATCTCCCCAGGTGCGGCCCAATAACCAGCGGCCTAACGTAATGGCTTTGTCTAACGGTTGATTGTGATAGACATAACGGCTGAATATGGCTGCCTGCGTTTGAGGCTGGCCTTCGCCGCCCATCGTACCGTAGCTTAGCCGACGGCCATCTTTAAGTTCTGCAAATGCTGGATTAAGTGTATGAAAAGGCTTCAGCCCAGGTTTTAGAAACTGCTGACTTGCTGAATCCAATGAAAATGACGTACCACGGTTGTTCCACAATATCCCGGTAGAAGGACTTACCACGCCACTGCCAAACTCCCAGTAAAGGCTTTGAATATAGCTAACCATTCGTCCTTCACTGTCGCACGCTCCCATCCACACCGTATCTCCTGGGGCGGCCTCATGGGGCCAGGGTTGCGCGGAATCAGTTCGGATATATTGCTGCATTGCGTTAAGGCTGTCGCCGGTCAGCAAAGAGGAAAGATCGATGTCTAACCGCGATGGGTCAGTGACATAGTGGTTTCTGGCAATGAACGCCTGTTTAGTCGATTCAATCAGCAAATGCACCATGTCAGCGTCGCTGTGGCCTTGCTGCCAGACTCTGTCGTATAGCGCCAAAATCAAAAGTGATGCAATGCCCTGAGTGGGCGCCGGCAAGTTGTACAAAGTGCCTTTTTGCGTAGTCACCGACAACGGCTCAACTTGTTTAGCTTCGTAGCTTTTAAAATCCTCTAAGCGAATTGGAGAGCCAGCAGCTTCTAAATCGGCAGCGAGCTTTTGTGCTACTTCACCGTGGTAAAAATCTTCCAACCCGGCTTCGGCTAATCGCTGCAATGTGGCTGATAACGCCGTTAATTTAAGAATTTTTCCTTTTTTAAGCGCTTTCCCTTTAATGAGAAAGGGAGAAAAAGCCGGGTCCTGGCTTAGCTCGTCAAAGGTTTTAAAACTGGCATCTGAGAAGCTTTGGGTTACTTCCACTCCCCAGTTTGCCTGGCTGATCGCAGTATCCAGCAGCGTTTTTAACGCGATAGGTTGTTGCCAGCCAGCGCTGATTTCCAGCGCCTTTTTCCAGCCTGCTACCGCTCCTGCCATGGTTAATGCCGCTTCGCCGCCGCGAGCAGGGATTGTTTTTGCACTACCGTAGAAATCAGCATTTGCCAGTTTCGCAGCGACGCCAGAGGCATCAATTCCTATGGGCTTTTTACCGGGTTCGCTGATAAGCCAAAAGCCATCACCACCCAAACCGTTCATGTGAGGATATTCTACGGCGATAGAAGCGGCTGCAGCCACCATGGCCTCGATTGCCGTGCCGCCGCGTTCCAAAATTTGATTCCCCACTTGTGCTGCAGCATAGTGGGGCGCGGTAAAGCCGATCTGTTTTTTCTCGTTCATAATACGTTATTCCGTTAAACGTTGTGCCATGGCAAGCAGCGAAAGATCACTGTTTTTTATACCTACCAAAGATAAGCCACAGGGAGCGCCGTCAATTAAGCAGGCGGGAATATGAAGCTGGGGCAAACCACCAAGTCCTGCAATTGCAGTAAAATCAAGCAACTGATTTCGATAACTGTTAAGGGCATCTTCAGGTGTATCTAGTAACGGCGCCCGCCCTGGTGTGGTAGGTATTACCAGCACATCGTAATGTTTAAAAAGAGTTGCAAGGCCGCCGGCTATTTTATCTCGCTGCTTCTGAGCCCTTACCACATCGCTTTCGGTGATTGTTCTGCACCAGTCTAACCGCGTTTGGATATCAGATGCGATGGCGGGCTTAACCCGTGACAACCATTCGCCGTGCTCACCAATAATTGCGTGACCTTGCAAAATGCGGAAAGTCTGACCTGGCTTCCATGCTTCCATTGGTAAAGAGAGACCCTTAAGGTCAATAGCCTTACTGAACGTGTGCTCCCGTAGCCACTGTAATATCTCGCTGCCATGTTCAGATTCTTCGAGTAAATTGTCGGCAACACCCAGAGTAAAGCGTGTACGTTGGGGAAGCGCTGCATGAAAATAAATGTTCGCTACCTTAGCCATTGTGTCCAAATCCCGGGTCATCCACCCGACGGTATCAAAGGGTGGGGCAAGCGGAACCGTGCTGTCCATAGCAATCACACCATGAGTAGGCCGAAGACCATATAAACCATTATAGCTGGCTGGTACACGAATGGATCCTCCGGTATCTGTACCCAAACCAATATCTGCCAATTTGCTGGCTACAGCGACTGCAGATCCGGATGACGAGCCTCCCGAAAGCCGTAACGGTGTTTGAGGGTTGATGAGGGTACCAAAATGAATATTTCGTCCTTCTAAACTGTAGGCAAGTTCATCGGTAAGGGTTTTGCCGACAAATTCGGCACCGGCGTCCAGCAATTTTTGCACGGCTGAGCTGGTCTGTTCTGGAATAGGATGGCTGGAGGCCCATGCAGGATTGCCAGCCGTGGTAGGAATGCCTTGTATATGAAAGAGATCTTTTACTGCCAGACGCAGGTTGCTTAGCTGCCCTGTGGCTCTGCGATGTGCAGCCGAAAACAGCTTTACCTGCTGCTGGGAGCCTGGCATGAAAGGCGTGGAGGATTGGTGATGATTCATAAAGGTCCTTCTGTCATTGCCGTTATGAAACAATCGTTTCACATGTATGTCAACTGAAACGGTGCCGGTTTCTATCTAAATTATTGGCACTGTGGGGTAAAAGCTCTTCCCTGATTTCCTGAGCGTTGCGGCTATCAGCGGACTGGCGTCGTGACTGAATATTAATCCGCATTGATGCGCGCTCCCTCAGCGCGAGAATCTTTCAACTTTTGACAAGCCAATATCGTGAAGATTTAGTAGGGTTAAATTGAACGCCATTGGCGCAGCTCAAAAGCTGATAAAACCGCGCCCGGCGGGACATAGAGGAATCCGCCAACGCGGATTAGTATAACAGTCTGAAATGTCTCAGAAAATAATCGATTAGAGAATGAAAGAAAAATTGCAGAATATTAAAAAAAGCCCCTTATACAGGCGCTTGGCCGAGTTGGTTTTAAAAAGAAGTGCCTGGGAGTTTTAAAAAAGCTTCTTCATCTTCTGTCGTATCTCTACCTAAAATAGCGTTTCTATGAGGATAGCGCCCGAATTGTAACAGAATATCGCGGTGCTTTTGTTCCGCTGCGAAATGAGAGGCCAAACTTTCATCATTAAAAAGTTCCATTGCAACATTATGGACTTCAAGAGACTCACTATGCATAAACGGCATATAAAGGAACGCTTTTTCCTGAGGCGTGAGCGCTTTGTCCGCTCCCACACTCACCGCTTCTTGCGCCAGCGCCAGCGCGAGAGGATCGGTGGCAAACGCCTCGGGCTGGTCGCGAAAAATATTACGAGAGAATTGATCAAGCAAAATAATTTCCGCCAGGCGACCATAAGGTGTAGCGCGCCACGGCCATAATTCGCAGCGAGCAGCAGCGTGATGCACAGAGGCGAATCGGGAGCGGATCAAGTTATCCAGCCCTTCGTCTTTCTTAAACCACTGGTCAGGCTCAAGTTCCTCAAACCAGAAAGCAAGAATGCCTGATACATCTTCTACCGAAATTAGCGCTGCTTCCATAATTTTTCCGAAAGTTTTTAATTCTCTGAATATACGACCTGAGACAGTGAAAAAGATTGCATTATTTTACCAATGGCACGTAATCATCAAAAAAGCAACTTGTCAGATATTGATGATTCCGTAAGGTAATTTATGTGGTTAGTTCCTTTTTACTATTTTTCAAGAAATTAGTTCATTTATTAGATTTCCAGCTCATCAAGTTGAGCATAAAGTTGTGATATTCTTCTCGTTCGCTTCCCTGCTTTGTCTCCCAAAGCAGCATAAACCTGATTGCAGAGTTGCGAAATCAGGCTCATCGGCGCGGCGTAACTGTCAAAGGGGGAGTCCTGCCCCAGATGACAGACAAGTAAATGGTCAACCGACTGGTTATAGATCTGGCCAGTGGGGTCGGTGATAAGTACGGTGGTGTGATTAGCCAGAGCTTCAATTATCTTTTTAAATATACGGGTTCGACGGCGAAAACCCACTAACACTACCACTTCATCGTCCACCATATCGGTTAAATCTTCTGCCAGTGTTTGTCCAGGTTGAGGTAGCACCCGAACAGTGCTGCGAACTTGCTTTAGCTGCTGGCGAAAGTGCAGCGCCAAAGGATATGCGTTGCGAAAGCCAATCAGCGAAATTCTGCTGGATGTAGCGAGCAACGTGGCGACCGACTGCAGCGTTTGCGCATTCAGGCCCTCAAACGTTAACGAAAGATTCTTTTGCTCCTGTTCAATATGACTCGAAAGCGAAGATGATTTTGTATTTAGCGGGAATCCGCTTTCTCGTAGTGCGAGTAGTGCTTGTTTGGCATCTTGATGAGAAGCGAATCCCAGCTGACGAAAAAAGCGGCTGACAGTGGCTTTGGACGTTTTAGTATTAGTCGCAATCTCTGCAATCGACTGGCTGATCAACGCTAACGGCTGTTGTTGCAGATAATTAGCGATACTGCGGGCTGATGGGGATAAAGAAGGGTAAGACTGCTCAATTAACGTCATCACGTTTGGGGTTTGTGGCACGCTAGTCACCGGTAACGCTTAAAACTTTCACTAAAGTAATGGAATCTTTAATGAAAGCCAACCGCTACTTAAAGTCGCGGGGACAAATTTTTATCAATCTATTTGCTCTTTATCCGTTTATAAAGGAGTGGACATTAATTAGGTGATAGAGGTGAAACCGTGACCAGGTTATGGGCAGAATTAATTGGTGTTTTTGTAATCCTTCCCGTGATCATCATGAGCTCCCTGCGTCATGTCGCGCCCTGGCTAATGGCGCTGCTGGGAGGAATGGCGCTCGTGTGTCTGCTTATTCTGTTAAATGACAGGCAGTTTAAACGCGTTAAATTATGGCATTGGCAGGATTTTTCTGTGCATCTTGCTGACAGCGTTTTATTTTTTCTGCCGTGGGCGAGTGTAGTTACCGTCGGCGTTTATCTAATAAAGCCAGAGCTATTTTTACAGTGGCCGCTTCAGAAGCCCATGGTTTGGCTGTTAACGTTACTCATTTATCCGTTGATATCGGTAATTCCTCAGGAAATCATCTTCCGCACCTATTTTTTTCATCGTTACAAGAAAATTCTGCCATCGAAGAACTGGCGATGGACAGTAAGTACGTTCGTATTTGGATTGGCCCACGCAGTGTACGGTAACTGGGTGGCGGTAGTGCTCTCCTGGTGCGGTGGCGCGTTGTTTGGTTACCGCTATATTCGCACCCAATCCACGCCAGTTGTGGTAATTGAGCATGCATTGTGGGGAAGTTTTATTTTTACCGTTGGTCTTGGATCCTATCTGGTTATTTCACCATCCTAAGGCGGTGCAGTTTGCCGCCGCCATTTGTCCGGGCATCCATTCAAAATATCGGTAAATCATCGCCTGTCCAGAGCAGTGTGATTTCCGTTTTCCGCGTTGACTGATGAACCTGCTATTGCCTTTAGCTGTACAAAGGAAAAAACCAGCAACAGGCATGAGGATGGATTTCACTAAAACATACCTTTGCAATGCGAAGACACTGAACTGAAGGGAAAATCAGATGGATATGGCACTGGTAAATCTTGCCGTTCAGGAAGGAGCTGCAACGTTGTCTACTGATATAAACAGTATTAGCACTTCGGCATTTATTATGTGGCAGAACTTTTTAGCTAAGTTACCCAGTATTGGCCTTGGGGCTGCGCTATTTCTTATAACAATACTGCTGGCCGGCCCGGTTGCTCGGCTGGTGTTGAGCCCATTTAATTATTTAACAAAAAGCGATCTCATTCGCTCAGTGTCTCGCCGTGCAGTAAGCATGTTTGTTATTTTGTTAGGCTGCTATTTATTTTTGAAGCTGGCTGGTTTGACGGAATTCGCCGTTGCTATTATCAGCGGCACCGGCGTCGTGGGTTTAATTCTAGGCTTTGCCTTTCGTGATATTGCGGAAAATTTCATTTCCAGCTTATTGTTAACGGTGCAGCGGCCATTTAGCTTAGGTGATGTGGTAGAGATTAATGCATTTACAGGGGTGGTGCAAAAAGTCACGGCAAGAGCTACCACGCTGGTAGACTTTGATGGCAATCATATTCAGATTCCCAACGCCTCTATCTATAAAGGGGTAATTAAAAATCTGACAGCAAATCCCAAAATGCGAGGTAACTTCTCAATCGGCATCGGCTATGACACCGACGCGAAACAAGCCCAGCAATTAGCTGTGGGACTACTGACTTCCCATCCTCATGTGCTTAACGATCCTGAACCCCAGGTACTGGTAGATAATCTTGGCTCTGCCACTATCAACCTGAAAATTTACTTTTGGATTGATGTAGAAGCTACCAGCGTGTTGAAAATGGGGTCGGTATTGATGCGCAAAATGGTCGTGTTATTTAATTCCCATAATATCAGTATGCCAGATGACGCTCGTGAAGTTATTTTTCCTCAAGGCATTAATGTGCACACCCAGGCCAGTAACGAAGCTAATATTGCCGCTCCTGAGCAGCTGGAAGGGAACGTTGTGGTTGCTAAAGAGAGCCGCATATCTGCTGCTAAACTGGCACATCGTGAACATCATGAAGATGTGTCTAGTGAAAATGACAATATTCGAAAACAGGCAACGCAAGCTCGGGATCCAGAAACTGGCGGAAATATTCTTTAATACTAACCCGCACTGATGGGGGCAACGGGGGATAGATTACAGCGCTTAAGTAGCTGCTGCCAAAGTTTTACGTGAACATCGATTGCATGTTGATAAGCCGCGAAGCCCTCGACGCTGTGCGTGCGAATGTAATTTTTGAATGCGGGATGAAGTGCGTCATCGGTGAGCCAGCTTTCCCACGTGGGATTCAGCAGGTAATGATACCGATTAAGTTGACTGCCCACAGGCTGCACCTTTTCAATAAAATAGCGATAAAATACATTGCGCAGAATCGTTACTTGCTCGCTCGCTTTGCCTTCGGGGCATGGTAAAGTAGCAGAATGAGCAGCAATTGCCGAGGTCAGGGCGTTGAGCTGTTGGGCAATGAGTGCCTGAGTTCGCCAGATTTTGGCAGGAAGACGAGAAGACTGTAACACTTGCAACTGCGGCTCAATATTGGCGGAATCGGATAACGAGCTGTTTCGCAACTGAGTAAGAAACGCTAGCGCCGCAATGGACGCGCCGGCATCCTGATTGTGCTGCGCATCGAGAAATTCCGGGCTTAAGGAAAGAGCCAGGCGCATTTCCTCGCTCGTCTGAATCATGTTCGCCCACACGTGGGGACGTTGTTGTACTTTTACATGTTTCCACTGTTGGAGTTGCTCAGCCAATGCCGGGTGTGTGGTATGAATGCTATTAATACAAGCGTCAAGCGTATTAACCAGCGCCATTTCGTAGCGCAGTCTTTGCGACGGCAGCGCTGTTTTTCCAATCGCTGTATTTTGCTGTGCAACCAGAGAGCCCAGTTCGCAGTGCTGAATAGCATAAAAATCCCGCATGGGTAGGATAAAGGCGGGAATATCCGTGCGCAGCTGCCCCGCAGCGGGTAAAGGTAATTCAGTGATAGCAGAATGTTGAGGTATTTGAATATCTAATACTCTTGCCAGCCGAACCCGATATTCATCAAGATCTTTTTTAATGTCATCGGAGCCAAAGCAACCGGTTAATCCCATAAGTCCCACGCCTATGCAAAGCAGGCGAAGAGCTGTAGCCACAAAATCAGGCGCTGGCATTAGACATGATACTGCGACCGCCATCAACGTAGAGAACTTGTCCGGTCACATAGTCCGCCTCAACTAAAAAGGTTAAGGCATGAGCGATATTATCTGGTGAACCGAGTCTATTAAGCGGAATACTTGCCAGCATCTGATTTTTTTCATCTTCACAAAGCGTCTTTTCCGGCCACAAAATAGCACCGGGTGCAATACCGTTTACCCGTATGGCTGGGGCAAGTTCGTTTGCCAATGAGCGAGTAACAGACACCAGCGCCGATTTTGCCAGACAATAAATAGCATGCTGAGGAAGTGGCCTGTCTACATGCATGTCTATCATGTTAACTACACTGCCATTTTGTGCTCGAAGTGACGCAGCTAACGCTTGCGTTAAAAACAGCGCCCCTTGTACGTTACTACCGACGAGTATGTCCCAATCCTGTTTGGTCATACTACCCATGGGAGTGGGATAAAAGGCCGAGGCATTGTTAACCAGTAAATCAATTCGCCCAAACGCGTCTTGAGCATCAGACGCAAGTTGGTTAACCGCGTCTAAATCGCAAAGATCAGCTTGTAACGTGATTGCCGAATTATCCCGGCGTTGGTTCAGCGAATGCGCAAGTGCTTCGGCGGCAGTTTGGGAGTGATGGTAGTGGATGATAACGCAGAAGCCTTTGCTATGGAGCTGTTCGGCGAGAACAGCGCCTATACGTTTCGCTGCCCCGGTAATAAGAGCGACGGGTGCGGATGACGTCATTAAAAATCCTTAACGTGATGCGTGTTGCTGAAACGCAATAATGGCAGATTTCGCCGAAGACAGGTAGTGATCGCCAAAAATCAGCGCATGGTTAAGAAGGTGATAGAGCTGATAAAGCGACATGCGCTCTTTGTAATCCTCCGGTAAAGGCCATTGCTCTTGGTATCCGAGATAAAATGTCGAGGGAAATCGGCCAAACAGCGTGGTCATGGCAATGTCGGTTTCACGATCGCCATAGTAAACGGCTGGATCGTAAACAATAGGCCCTCGTTTACAAAAGCCGACGTTTCCATGCCAGAGATCGCCGTGTAAAAGCGAGGCGGGGGGATTATGATCTTTTAAAAAACCGACAACTTGCGTGACCAACGCATCGATATTGGTAAAAGGGGGGACTACTCTGGCTAACCTTTCCAACATGCTTCCAATGCGTTGCTCGGCAAAAAAGGCTGCCCAGTTTTGTTGTTGCCGATTGGTTTGAATTGACCTACCAATGACGTTGTTTTGATGCCACCCGTGTTGCCCCGCCGCAGGTTGTTGATGCAGCGTAGCCACCTGTTGGCCAAGTAATCTCCAGTCTTCAGGCTGTCCATCAATGAATTTTACATGATTGAGTACCAGAAATTCTGTCTGATGACTGTGATTTTCTACGATTCCATGACAAATGATATTCGGGGTGAGTAGTGTCTTTGTTGCTCCAATTGCCTCTAAACCTTCTACTTCAAAACAAAGCTTCGCATGCGTCTGCAAAGGGCAGACTTTGACAAAAAATCGCCGGTGATCGTCACGGATAATATAGCAGGCATGGGTGTCGCCGCCAGAAACCCGGGTTCGGTGCTGACAGACAAATAAGGCGCTGGTTGCCTCGCTGATGTGCTCACAGATAAAATGCCACATACATACCGGTGTTTAAGGAACTCACTTTCAGTATGGCAAAAAAAAATTCCATTGCTAGCGGAGGTTGATTTTTGTCATCTTTATTGTATTTCAATATGAACCTGCTTTTTCAGTGAAAAAATTGAGATATCGGCAGTCCCATTAACTTAGTGAATAGCTCAGTTTTTATACGCATTTTGCCGAATTAGACGCGGGCGTTAGGGAAGTCATTGCATGCCTCAGTTAAGCCGTTATAATCCGTAAACTTTATGGGAAGCAGGTTAGTTTCCCGCGATTTGCTCCACCACATTCCGGTGATAAATTTGTTAAATAAGACAAGTGGCGCAGAGTAGGCGTCACCACTGTAAAGGAAATAAAATGCCTGTAATTACACTTCCCGATGGAAGCCAGCGTGCTTTCGACCATCCCGTTTCTGTGCTTGATGTCGCAAAAGACATTGGTCCTGGTCTGGCTAAGGCAACCATAGCCGGAAGAATTAACGGTGAGCTTGCTGATGCGGTAGATATGATTGAGCAAGACGCTCAACTACAGATTATTACTGCAAAAGATGAAGCAGGTTTGGAAATCATTCGCCACAGCTGCGCCCATTTAACGGGCCACGCTATTAAGCAACTGTGGCCTGATGCAAAAATGGCAATTGGTCCTACTATCGATAATGGCTTTTATTACGATATTGATATGGACCACAGCCTGAGTCAGGAAGACTTGCAGAAGCTGGAAAAGCGGATGCTGGAACTGGCGAAAACCGACTATGACGTGGTTAAGAAAAAAGTCAGCTGGCAAGAAGCGCGGGACGTATTTGAACAGCGCGGTGAAAACTATAAGATGCAAATTCTGGATGAGAACATCAGTCATGATGATCGCCCCGGGCTTTACCATCATGAAGAATATGTAGATATGTGTCGCGGCCCTCATGTGCCGAACATGAAATTTTGTCACCATTTCAAGTTAATGAAAGTGGCTGGGGCCTATTGGCGCGGCGACAGCGACAATAAAATGTTGCAACGAGTTTATGGCACTGCATGGGCTGACAAAAAGCAGCTTAAATCTTATCTTACTCGTCTGGAAGAAGCAGAAAAGCGCGATCACCGTAAAATCGGTAAAGCCCTGGATCTCTTTCATTGGCAGGAAGAAGCGCCGGGCATGGTATTCTGGCACAACGATGGCTGGACAATTTACACCGAGCTTGAACAGTTTGTGCGTAAAAAACTGCGCCAATTCAGCTATGGTGAAGTAAAGGGCCCGTTAATGATGGACCGGTCTCTGTGGGAGAAGTCTGGCCACTGGGACAAGTTTGGCGATGCCATGTTCACAACCGAGTCGGAAAAGCGTGAATACGCTATCAAACCGATGAACTGCCCGGGTCACGTGCAGATTTTTAACCAGGGGTTGAAATCTTACCGCGATCTTCCGCTACGCATGGCTGAATTCGGTTGTTGTCACCGAAATGAACCTTCTGGTGCATTACACGGCCTTATGCGCGTTCGCGGTTTTACGCAAGACGATGCACATATTTTCTGTACTGAAGATCAAATTTTCGATGAAGTCAGTAGTTGTATAGACATGATTTACGAAACTTACCAAACTTTCGGGTTTGATAAGATAGTAGTAAAACTGTCTACTCGTCCGGAAAACCGGGTAGGATCCGACGAAATTTGGGACAAAGCGGAAAAAGAACTGGCTGATGTACTGACACAAAAAGGCATTGAGTTTCATTATTTGCCTGGTGAAGGCGCTTTTTACGGCCCGAAAATCGAATTTACATTACATGATTGTTTGGATCGTGCCTGGCAGTGTGGAACGGTGCAGTTGGACTTTTCCATGCCGGGGCGTTTAGGTTCCACTTATGTAGCTGAAGATGGCGAACGTAGAGTGCCGGTAATGATTCACCGCGCCATACTTGGTTCGCTGGAACGGTTTATCGGTATTTTGACAGAAGAATATGCCGGTTTCTTTCCATTATGGTTAGCGCCGTTACAAGTTTCTGTCATGAATATTACCGATAATCAGGCGGATTATGTCAACAAATGTGTGCAAAAACTGCAAGAAAATGGGATTAGAGCAAAGTCTGACTTGAGAAATGAGAAGATTGGCTTTAAAATCCGCGAGCACACATTAAAGCGTGTTCCGTATATGTTGGTTGTTGGCGATAAAGAAGTAGAGGCTGGCGAGGTAGCAGTACGGTCACGTCGCGGTGACGATTTAGGCAAAATGAGCTTGGATTCGTTTATTTCCCTGGCTAATCAGGAAATCGCGGAAAAAACGATTAAATAATCATATTGATATTTAGTTGACCAATTAAGGTGCTTGTTACGACATATCGAAGAATCGTAACAGGCGTAAGAATTAAGTTTTTGGAGGAATAGCACATTAAAGGCGCTAACAATAAGGCTCAAGGCGATAAAGCCCGCATTAACGATGAAATCACCGCAAGAGAAGTTAGACTGATCGGTGCGGAAGGTGAACAGGTAGGAGTGGTAACGTTAAGTGAAGCGTTACAGTCAGCAGAAGCTGCAACCCTGGATCTGGTTGAAATTAGTCCGAATGCTGAGCCGCCAGTCTGCAAAATAATGGATTATGGCAAGTTCCTCTTCGAGAAAAGTAAAGCTCAGAAAGAGCAGAAGAAAAAACAGAAGCAAATTCAGGTCAAGGAGATTAAATTTCGCCCTGGCACTGATGAAGGCGATTACCAGGTAAAACTGCGCAACCTGCGTCGCTTTCTGGAAAGTGGGGATAAAGCCAAAGTCACGATCCGTTTTCGCGGACGTGAAATGGCTCACCAAGAGATCGGCATTGAACTTTTAAATCGCGTTAAAGGTGATTTGGAGGACATTGCCAACTGTGAGTCTTTCCCTAGACGGGTAGAAGGCAGACAGATGATCATGGTGCTTGCCCCAATTAAGAAGTAGTTAAGGTTTAAAGTTTTCGGGAATCTGCAACCCGCAACACCTTGCTGCAAATATCAACAGACATCAAGATGACTGCACATTCTATGTCTATTTAACCAATGCGGAGTTTTAGCAATGCCTAAAATGAAATCTAACAGTGGTGCAGCCAAACGTTTTAAGAAAACGGGCTCTGGCCGCTTTAAAAGCAAGCAGTCTCACTTGCGTCACATTCTGACCAAGAAGAGTAGTAAGCGTAAACGTCACTTACGTGGCAAAAAACTGGTTCATGACTCTGATACCAAATTGGTTCAGCGCATGTTGCCATACGTTTAAGACGAGGAGACTGAATAATGGCTAGAGTAAAACGCGGTACAGTTGCACGTGCTCGTCACAAGAAAGTTTTAAAACAGGCTAAAGGTTATTACGGTGCTCGTTCACGCGTCTATCGCGTAGCGGTACAAGCTGTAACTAAAGCTGGTCAATACGCCTATCGTGACCGTCGTCAGCGTAAACGTCAATTCCGTCAGTTGTGGATTGCGCGTATTAACGCAGCAGCGCGTCAAAATGGTATGTCATACAGCCGTTTCATTAACGGTCTGAAAAAAGCGTCTGTTGAAATCGATCGTAAGATCCTTGCCGACATCGCAGTACATGACAAAGCAGCTTTTACTGCATTAGTTGATGCAGCTAAAGGTGCGTTAGCTTAATTTTTTAACTAAATTAAGTTTAAGTTCTTTCGGAAAACGGCGAGCAGGATGCTCGCCGTTTTTCGTTTTATTTCTATGTTTTCCCTCTGCTAAATTGCTATACCCTCACCACGCTCATCCCATCGACGAAAATTTAGCTTCGCCATTTTCTTATCAGGCTACCCCTGCCAAAAAGGAAAAAGCTGCTCGCCCCGGCCTTTAATACAGTTCTTTTGCTCTTTTTATTAGAAAATACGGATTATTCAGCTTGTTAGGGTAGCCCGATGTTTTGTCTGTCGTGTAAACTATCGCTTTTACACTCAGGCTTACTGCTTTGCTTATGTGCAAAGGCAGTCACTTTATTACATGCCAAGTTGGGGAAAACATGGAGCTTGAAGCGATAATTCATCAGGCACAAGACCAGATTGATGCTGCGTTAGATGCAGCGACACTCGACCAGGTTCGGGTTGAGTTTATGGGTAAGAAAGGTAAATTAACTGAACAGTTAAAGAGCTTGGGAAAGCTGTCAGCGGAAGAGCGCCCGGCAGCTGGTCAGAAAATCAATCAGGCTAAACAACACATCCAGCAGGCAATTGCGGCCAAAGGCGAGGCACTGCGCACAGAAGAACTCAATAAAAAACTGGCGGAAGAAGCTATCGATGTCACTTTGCCGGGAAGGGTGGAGTTACCGGGTAATCTGCATCCCGTCAGCCGCACGATTGCACGAATCGAGCAGTTTTTCTCTGAACTGGGCTTTGCGGTAAAAACCGGCCCGGAAGTGGAAGATAGCTTCCACAACTTTGACGCGTTGAATATTCCGGCGAATCATCCTGCCCGTGCAGATCATGATACCTTTTATTTTAATCCAGATGTGATGTTGAGAACACAAACCTCTGGTGTACAAATTCGCACCATGGAGGTAGAGAAGCCGCCTTTGCGGATAATTTCACCTGGGCGAGTGTATCGTAACGATTATGATCAAACCCATACACCCATGTTCCACCAGGTTGAAGGGTTGATGATTGACAAAAACGTAAGCTTTACTGAGCTGAAGGGTATTCTTCACGATTTCCTGCATCACTTTTTTGAAGAGTCGTTGCAAATCCGGTTTCGCCCCTCTTATTTTCCCTTCACGGAGCCTTCTGCCGAAGTAGATGTAATGGGTAAAAATGGTCAGTGGCTGGAAGTGCTCGGTTGCGGCATGGTTCACCCGAACGTGTTAAAAGCGGTAAATATTGATCCTGAAGAATATACTGGTTTTGCCTTTGGTATGGGTGTTGAGCGCCTGACAATGTTGCGTTACGGCGTAACAGATCTGCGCGCATTCTTTGAAAACGATTTACGTTTTCTTAAGCAGTTCAACTAAGGCGAGCGTAGTATGAAAATTAGTGAAAGATGGTTAAGAGAGTGGGTAAATCCACAATTGTCTACAACCGAGCTGTCAGAGCAGTTAAGTATGGCTGGTTTGGAAGTTGATGGTGTAGATGCCGTGGCTGGCGATTTCAGCGGAGTGGTGGTAGGCGAGGTTGTAGAATGCGGCCAACACCCTAACGCGGATAAACTACGGGTGACGAAAGTTAATGTAGGCGAAGACGCGTTAGTTGATATCGTTTGCGGTGCGCCTAATTGTCGTCAAGGCATTAAAGTGGCAGTGGCAAAAGTTGGAGCCGTATTGCCCGGCGATTTTAAGATTAAAAAAGCTAAATTACGCGGCGAGCCTTCTATGGGTATGCTGTGCAGTTTTTCCGAGCTGGGTATTAGCGACGATCATGACGGCATAATTGAACTCCCGCAAGATGCGCCTGTCGGAAAAGATATTCGCGATTACCTACAATTGGATGATGCTACGATTGAAGTGGATCTGACGCCGAATCGGGCAGATTGTCTGGGAATTCGAGGTATTGCCCGCGAAGTAGGCGTACTGAACAATATTGATGTCAATGAGCCTGCTATTGAGCCTGTACCGGCCAACATCGACGATAAGCTAACAATTTCTTTGCATGCTGCTGATGCTTGTCCGCGGTATATAGGGCGGGTGCTGTGTAATGTAGACGTTAAAGCTAAATCTCCGCTATGGCTGACGGAAAAACTGCGGCGCTGTGGTATTCGCAGTATCGATCCTATCGTTGATGTCACTAATTTCGTGCTGCTGGAGCTTGGCCAGCCTATGCACGCATTTAATCTGGACAGTATTGACGGCAACATCAATGTTCGTCTTGCTCATGCCGGTGAATCGCTGACGTTATTGGATGAATCAGTGGTTGAGTTAAAAGATAACACCCTTGTTATTGCTGATGATCATAAAGCGTTGGCAATGGCTGGCATTTTTGGCGGGCTGGATTCAGGGGTGAATGAAAGTACTCGCCATATTTTGCTGGAAAGTGCTTTTTTTGCGCGTGACGCAATAATGGGACGGGCACGCCAGTATGGTCTTCATACTGACGCCTCCCACCGCTATGAGCGGGGCGTTGATCCTCAACTCCAAAGAAAGGCAATGGAACGGGCGACAGCCCTTATCTTACACATATGCGGCGGCCAGCCCGGCCCTGTGGTTGAGGCGGTTTCTGATGAACATATTCCGGCCTCCACTACAGTAACGTTACGTCGCAGCCGCTTAAAGCGTGTACTGGGCATTGATATAGAAGTTGCTAAAGTTACCGAGATGCTCACCCGTTTGGGACTAACGGTAACGCAATTAGAAGATAGCTGGCAGGCGCAAGTTCCCAGCTATCGGTTTGACATTGCCATTGAAGAAGATTTAATTGAAGAAGTGGCTCGGGTGTATGGATATAACAATATTCTCAATGTTGCTCCAACCGCTCAGTTAAATATGCTGGATGCTCAGGAGAGCCAGTTATCAGTCAATACGTTAAAAGCGGTGCTGACAAATCGTGGTTACGATGAGGCCATTACCTATTCATTCGTCGACCCAAAAGTGCAAAATGCGTTGTTTCCTGACGAAAAAGGAATGGTGTTGCCGCATCCTATTTCATCAGACATGTCAGTAATGCGGGTGAGCGTATGGCCTGGGTTGCTGGCTGCTGCGGCTTACAACCAGAAGCGGCAACAGTCTCGCATTCGGTTGTTCGAGTCCGGTCTTCGTTTCTTACCACGCGAAGGTGAGCCTAACGGTGTCCTGCAGCAGCCCGTATTAGGCGGTGTTATTGCAGGTCGGCGGCATGTTGAAAGCTGGAGTGGTAGCGACGAAGCTGTAGACTTTTTCGATGTAAAGGGCGATGTTGAAGCGTTATTTGCTCTTACTGGAAAAGCTGGTCTATCTTTCGTTGCCACGACCCATCCGGCGTTACATCCGGGAATGAGCGCTGAAATATTACTCGATGGAGAATCCGCCGGGGTAGTTGGGGCAATCCACCCTCAATTTACTAAGCTGCTAGGTGTCAATGGGCGTCCGTTTGTCTTTGAGATTAACCTTAACGCTTTGATTGGACGTAATTTGCCGCAAGCGAAAGCGATCTCGAAGTACCCTGCAAACCGTAGAGATATAGCGATAACGGTTAAAGATGAGATCACGGTAGGATCGATTCTTTCTTTTATAGAAAAAATTGGCGTAAATCAACTAGTTGGCCTAAACTTGTTCGACGTGTATAAAGGCAAGGGCATTGAACCCGGCTATAAGAGCCTGGCTTTGTCTCTGGTATTACAAGATCCGGATAAAACACTTGAAGAAGCTGAAATTCAGCAAGCGGTCGAGACAGTGGTTAATGGTCTGGAATCCGAGTTTGGGGCAGCGTTAAGAGAGTAAACTATGGCATTGACCAAAGCCGAGATGGCTGAACACTTATTCGAAAAACTGGGTATTAACAAAAAGGACGCGAAGGATTTGGTGGAGTCTTTCTTTGAAGAAGTCAAAGAAGCATTAGAATCCGGTGAACAAGTGAAACTATCAGGTTTTGGTAATTTTGACCTGCGGGATAAGAATGAACGACCCGGCCGTAATCCTAAAACGGGAGAGGACATTCCCATTAAGGCTCGGCGGGTGGTGACTTTTCGTCCCGGGCAGAAATTGAAAAGCCGGGTTGAAAACACAAAACCTACGGATGAATAGGTAGTTTTTCTTCATAAGAAAGCTATCCCTGTGGATGTATAACGAAGTTATCGTTGACGCTTAGGGGGTTAAAGCGAGTTGTTTTTCTGACAGCTCGCTTTTTAGTATCCGTGCCAATGATGAGGAATAAGCTGATATTTTCCGTTGAACGATAAATCATTAGTGTTATTTAATGGAACGAGCAATTTCGGCAACTTCTGGTGCCAACGTGGTTAGTCGTTCGTTATTTTGGTATGCAACGAAGGCCAATAATTCGTTATAGAAGCTGCGGATGTTATGTTGCCTACTTAAACTTTCCATTGAATGATACGTCTGCTGCCAGCTATCAAGCGGGGCAGGAGACGCAGCTTGACGAAGTTGCTCCGACCAATAAGAGACCGGCACCTCTTCTCTTAGTATTACATATCCCATTGCCCGCGCCAGTCGCATAGGTTCCCCATAGATAAACATATGGGTGGCGTCATTCGGCGTTATTGCAGTTAGAATGACATGACTTATCTGCTTGAGCTGCTCTGGTGTTGTCGCCCGGTTCAGTGCCAACTGGAGTAAAGCATCGGCGCTATGGGCGATGCCATGTCGCCAGCCAATTTTGCTGTCAAAACCGCGGTAGTCCTGGAGCGTATTTATATAATCGTCAATGGTATCGATAGCGTGTTGGCGTTGAGAAGAATCCAAACCGGGTCGAATGCGATCTGCTCGAAGCACTTCGCTTAACGCAAGGACCGCGAAAGGTAGGTATACGCCACTTTCATTGTTGTTATTTTTCTTTATATCTTCGATAAATTTCTGAAACAGAGCTTCTCTTTTTAACCGGGAGAGCTTTTCTTCCCGCAGTAAAACGCTCAATCCCGTAAAACCAATACCATCGCGAACTGATGGCTCACTTGCGGATAAACAGTTGACTAATTGATTGCTGATGGTACCGAGTGATACTGGCGCATCTGCAAAACCATTGACCAAGAGCTGATGCCAACGCTGTGAGGTGATGCCGTTTTCGAAGCACAACGTCAAGGTTTTAGCCGTTCCAGGCATCGCTGCGCTTGTTGCCAGTAAAGCCAAAAGCAGCAAGGAGTAGGATATTTTCATTATAGCGTTCTGTTTTCTCTTTTTATTGAATGAATTTATCATCAATGAGGCTAAGAAATCGACAATTTGCGGATTCTTCGCTGATTTTGGTGCAACAGAATAGCTTTCAAAAGTGGCTATGATAGGCTTACATGTTAGTTAGCAGATATATCTATAGCGTAAATATAAGCAGATGGAGAAGTAATGAAAAAACTGGTTGTAGCAATTGTTCTGGTTTTAGTGGCAGCAGGAGGTTGGCTAACCTATCTCTCGCACACCTCTGCGGTAGATGAATCGGCTAATGTTCCTGTAATTACAGTAATGGATATTCTGCACGCCAGTGATCTGTCTGAAGGGATAAAACATGCCGTTAAAGCCAACGATGACGAAGCACTGACACAGTGGCTCAAAAAAGCCAGAGAAGTCGGCAAGGCGGCTGACTTACCGGAAAAACAACTTGATTATTTAACTTCGCAGCAGGCGAAAAACTATGTCACTTTTAATGCGAAAAGAGACTTATTTAACGAGAGCTTCGAAAAGCGCTTTTATCAACTGAAGGGAATTGAAGATTTGAAAAAACAATATCCCGAGGCCAAAGATCTTTTCCCCAATGCAGAAGCATTATTAAACAAAAGAGACACCATTGTAAAAAGCATTGCCACTACGCTTTCCAACGGCAGTGCGCCAAGTGAGGCTGAAATGGAAGAAGCGCGCAAGCTGTGGCAAGAGCGTTATGTTCAGCAAAGCGCGGATACGGAGTAGAGTGCTACGATCACGTAAAGCTAACTTGCTTAGTGGCTAACAACGCTGTTGTGCTTTTGGTATAAAAGCAATTAATCAGGCAGATTCGCTGAGCCTGCTTGTTTACATGACGAGGTTCTATCTTCAAACATCACTGTGAATAATGATTCACTCCCAAAGATTCATGACAGGGAAAGTCAAAATTTGTAGCGTGCGAATAGGAGGAGTTCGAAGCAAGGATCCATAAAAACAAAGGGGAAATTTAGTATTGGTGGATTTTTCCCTCAAAATACATTCATTACCTTGGAAAAAAGCTCTATGCTTATTCCAAATTCGTGACTAACAAACCCAGAGCTTGAGAAGCTTGAGCAGTATGTGACACGTACCAACTTACATCCTCGCAGGCTCGCTGGGAAAATAACACGTAGGCTCTGTCGTTTTGCTCCATGTTAGCCTCCGTGTTACGGCCCTTTATGCGGGGGAATACACTAAAGGAAGTTTTATGTCTTTTTTCAAAACGCTAAGGAAAGGTTTAAAAGGCGCTATATCTGCCGCCAATGCAGATAGGTATCAAATAAATCAAGTCCAAATAAAGTGCGTCCACTGTGGCCACGATCACTTTGATGCAGGAGAGGCTCAATTAAACACAGCAGGAGCGACATTTGTCGGGTTTGATTGGGCAAATAGAAGTGCATCTGTTTTTGTGTGTAAGCAATGCTCATACATAATGTGGTTTGCTAACTCTGCAAAAAAAATTATTTAGCCTTTGTGTGTGTTTAAGCCCGGGACTGCCGCTACACCTCGCCCATCTTCACGATAAGCTACTTCATAAAAATCTTTACGTGTATCCTATTTTGGAAATATCATGCTATGTTTATGCATGTTAGCCTCCAAATGATTTAATCTTGTACAAGCAAATTATGGCTTCGGCCGGCGCTCCGGTGGCTTAGAAAAGCTAACTCGCGAAATTGCGCAAGAGTACGCTGGCACTTTCACAGGAAGTCATTATATATATTGCAAAGGAAGCAACGTGATACTTCGAACAATAATGTTATGTCTAATTTTATCTTCATGTTCAACGGTCCCAACTTCTGGAAATAAACGCCCCGTACATTACGACTCTCGTTCTTTCTCTGACGAAGATCACCATACGTATCTGATTGAAACAGATAGCGAGGATGTCATTAGTTTCGAAATACGTATTTCAAATGCAGCGAATGACACCAGTTGTGAAAAGAGGTCTATCTATAGTACGAATTCGGTATCTGCGAAAGATGCTGTCATTAGGCATTTTGGCTTTAGTCGAAAAGGGTCTCCAAACATTGCTTTGTACGAATGGCATATGTGTTTCATTCACGATGGTATAACGTACAAAGCTTGGCGAGGATTTGACCCTGGGCCAAATACTTCTTTAAATGTGAATTGTTTTATCACCGCTGAGCAGTTAGTCGCCGAAGAAACAGACAAATACTTGTGTAAAACCGATAGTGTTATTCATTCAAAGGAAAATTATTCTGAAGTTGCCCAACACTGCTGGTCAAAAGGCGTGTGCCGTCGTTTTGAGTCTGCGTTTGAGTACAATATCTTCCGAAAGCGCGGTGCCGATAACGTAGCTCTCCATCAAATAGTACCTTCTAAAAAGATTCGCGAATTAACTGTTAATTATGAGTATCTTGATGAGAAGAAAGCGGAAAAGTTTCGTTCCTCCTGGATAAGTGAGGAACAAAAATACTGTTCTGAGACAGATGAGAAGTATAGGAAATTGTGCCTGGAAGGGGTGTCTAACTTGAAGGCGTCCCTTGCAGGTGATGGAGAATGGAGATACCGATTAACAGAGAAGGCATTGACTGGCTCTTTTCCTGAGCTGAAACCTCAGAGTTTACTGTTGCACGGCATCAGGGAATTAGTCTATGCAACTACATTCACATTTACTCCCCACAAAATTAAAGGAAGCTCAGTATTTTTTTACTTCGTTACATGCCCAATTGAAAAAAGGCAGGCCAAGAAGGCAGTTTGCATTTTATCCATTAATCAGGCCTTCTACAGCGATAACCCGAATGAATACATTTACATAGAACAAACATCGGATTTGAGTACGGCTTTGTGGGCTTACTCCGCACACAAGGGAGTAGAGGTGGATCCCGCAGATGAGCGGATGGCAACATGGTTGGAAAAACCCTCTTCAGTTTCTTCGATTGAGATCGATGGCATGATAGCAAAGTTTACATATCATGTAGGCGGGTGCACGTATCAGACATGGTATCGTATTGTCGGCGACAATGAGGAGCTTGAATTTATGAAGGTAAGCGGTGGACTTTGTATTTAGTGGTGTATACGGAATTTGGAAGCGATATATTTCTAATCTCGCCTCACAACACGCTGCGAGTGCTACCAAAGGGCGTTTCATTTAACCTGGTGGAGCGCAACTTAGCCTCCACGCATTGAATAATGCCTGTTAGATTTTACGTTTTTCAGGTTAATTTTTGGCGAAATGAATTGGAGCAAATCGCCTCATGCTTGAGTTTATAATAAAATCCCCTTTAATTTATGTGGGGGGAGTGACAGCTTAACGTTAGCTGTCAATAAAAATGGAGATGTACAATGGAATTGCTTGAAATGCTTGGGTTTGCCTTAATTATCGATCCACTCAAAGATTTACTAGAGTCAATGCGAAAGTCGAAGACGCTTACGCTAATGGTGGTGACGGGGTTCGTTTTTTTGATTGCCTTCGCTCTTTTTCTAGTAAAAATGGCTGGCTCACAGTAAAGCCATATAAATAAAAGGTATCAGAGAGAAACCGCAAAATACGACAGCTATCAGGCTGATTACCGCATTCGTTCCGTCATTTGAGCAGTAGCCGTCACTAACTGATTGAGATTATTGGGTTTTGCATATGGCCAAACCCCTGCAAGTTGTTGCTTCCTTGTCTTTTTTGTCTGTACCATAGGGTATCCCAGTCTTAATCTTTCAACTCATCCACTAGCTTTTTCAGCAAAGATAGGCACTGCGCCGAATTATGCTTGCCACAAACGATGCTCATGGATTGTATTCACAGTTTGGTTTTAAAGCTGTCGAAAACCCCGTTATCGTCATGCAAATATGGAAGCCTGATGTTTACGAATTAGCACGGGTATAACAAACCGCGTACACGTGGTGCATGCACTGGAAAACATACAAGCAAATTGATTCGCGTTTAGTCTCTTTATTTCGTATCTTTAAATGAGCGTTTACAGCTCTTCAGTGAGCATTCTTAGAATTTAATTGCGGGGGTAACGGAATGAAAACCAATGATATTGAGTCCGACGCTGATTATGCAGAAGAAGCATTTACCTTTGAACAAGTTAGCGAGTTATCCGGTGACGTTGTACTTGAGTTTGGCGCGCCCTGGTGCGGACACTGTCAGGCTGCAAGTTCTGCGATAAAAGAAGTAGTAACTGAAAATTCGGGACTGCGTCATATTAAAATCTACGACGGAAAAGGCAAACCGCTTGGGCGAGCGTTCAAGGTAAAGCTTTGGCCGACTCTGATACTCCTGCACGATGGGAATGAAGTGGCTCGTCTAGTGAGGCCAACAAACTCTGACGAGGTTCGCCGATTAATTTCACAAATCAACTGAAGGCGGTGAAGTGCAGTGGGCCTGTATGAACAGTTGATAACGCAATGAAAGTGCCTGTAAGCGCTACTGGAGGCTTCGTCCTAACTTGTCTTGCTCATTGCTGTTTAGTATTCGCTTAGCAGACCTTTTTTGCCGAGAGGGAGCTCCATAATTCGCGCCGCGATTAAGACAGAATTATTTAAAGCAAAATGCGGATCGCAAAGATCGAAGCCTTAACCTAAAATAGCTAACAGTACTGGTGAACTCGTTTGGGTTCGCAGGCCCATTGGAAACATACGGCTCTTAGCTGCGCCCTAGCGACGTGTCTACCGCTACTGCTCGAATTACTGCTGGTGCGTCAAATTATACAAACGGGCTGCCAATTCCGCAGTAGACTGGCTGAGTTCAGTTAGCTCACCAGCATCACGGTTATTCATTTCATTGCTTTCCCGCATACTTTCAGCAAGCTCATTAATCTGTGTGCTAACGTTAGCCTGTTCATTTGCAGCAACGGCAATTTGTGAAGTACGTTCTGTAACGTTGGCAAACATATTCGTCATTTCATTAAAAGTATCAATTACTTTTTGTGAGCGAGTAAGAGATTCTGAGGATAGGTTCTGGGAACTGAGAATAATATCCACCCCTTGCTTTGCAGAAGTTTGTAACTGCACAATCAGGTTTTCTATTTCGCCAGCGGAGGTCTGTGAACGGCCTGCGAGGGTTCTTACCTCATCGGCTACTACTGCAAATCCGCGACCTTGTTCACCAGCTCTTGCTGCTTCAATGGCTGCATTTAGTGCCAGTAAATTGGTTTGTTCGGCAATACTTTTGATAACTTCCAGCATTGTACCCATAGATTGGGCGTTCGACGATAACTGACTAATAACGTCGGCCGTTTGCTCAAGTACCTCTGAAAGTTGGCGATTCGCTTCACTGTTTGCCTTCACATCGGTCATGCGTCTTCTAACCAGGCCGTTTGATTCATCTACCGACTCTGCCGTACTGCGCGTGTTACTGGCAACCTCATCAGCGCTGGATGCCATTTGGGTAATAGCAGCAGCCAGCGTAAGGTTCTGTTGTAGCTGTTGTTCCGCTCGCTGTTTTAGCGAGCTTGCCATTGTACTCAATTCTTCTGAGCGACTTTTTGCTTCTTTAGCTTCGACAGTGATCATTTTCAGTAGGCCTTGTAAATGATCACTGTACTCGTTAACCGACTGCTTTAACTGCCCGATCTCATCCATCCGGTCGATACGTAATTTGCCGGTACTGCCTCCGGTAGAAAGCTTGCGGATCTGATCAGAGGTTTCATCTATCCATCTCATCACGCTGTTGGCGTTAATAATCAAAATTGCCGAGAAAAGAATCAAAAGTGGAATAATGGTCAAGTACAGTGACCATCCCAATTTACTGACCGGAGACAGGTAGGTAGATTCAGGTAATACAACCCCAAAGGTAATGTTTTGTTTAGGGAGGTTCTGCAATAACACTATCGACTTGCTTTTTTCAATTACTCCTTTTGGTAGTTGCGTAATGGGATCGCCGGAATTAACTGCTGCTAATAGTGGCGCCATCTTCTTATCTCGTTCAACAACTGTTTCCAGAGAAAGCATATCAATGGGTTGATTTCTAATATCTGGAAAGCTGATAACTTGCGCATTCTGCCCTAACAAAAATGCATAGCCACCCGACTCATCGTTTTGAGACTGAAGTAATGTATCCAAGCTGTCCAACATCATATCAATGGTGGCCACGCCCCAGAAATTCCCCCTTTTGTAAACAGGAACCGTACAGGTCACCATAGCTGTTTTTGTGGTGGGATCTTCGTAGGCTTGCGACCAGCCGCATTCGCCGGGACCCAGCTTTTTACCCACTAAGTACCAAGCTTCTGTATGGTAACCCGGGCCGGAGGGAAGGTTGTAGTCATTAGAATAGACCATCTGGCCAGACGAACTTCTTGACCAGAAGAACGCGTTGCGGATGTTTGCTGAATCGAAAGCATTGGGTTCTGGCCAAATGCCGCCACCGACAATACTTTTATCATCATAGTGGCTGATTATCTGGGCAAACACTGCTCTATAGCTAACCCCATCCGAAGGTAACGTTTCTGAAAGCGCTGCGAGACTTTTAGCCAGAACTTCACCTTTTACAAGTTATGCTTTGATGCTATTTGCACCGGCGGATACGCGTTGTAGCTCCTTTTGTTCCACCTGATGCTGAATAATGGGCAAGGCAAGAAATTGCAAAACCAGATAAATAACTATCACCGCTGCGATCATCAGCACAAGGCCAAGATATTTTGCTTTTGTGCGCAGCATAGTGGGATTGGATGCCATTTGTGCAGGTTCCTTATGTGAGCCTGAATCATAATGTGGAACATTATCGTCAAGGTAGCAGCAAGTGATACTCCTATTCAAACTATAGGGCAAAAATTGCAGAATGGGGGCAGCATCAGAAAAAATCCGTTTAGAGTCAGATGAACTCGGTGGGGATTACGGTCGTTAATTCCACTGACCTATACAGTGAAAATCTAATCTTCAGGTTGCGTGAGTGGGGCGAATTTGCCTCTGGTAAGCGCCAACATATCTTGAGGAGATAGAGACACTTCAAGCCCGCGGCGCCCGGCACTGACAAAAATGACAGAAAGCAATTCGGCACTCGAATCCAGCCGCGTGATCAATGCTTTCTTCTGGCCCAAAGGGCTTACGCCACCTAACACGTAACCAGTACTTCTAGCGACATCATCAGGGGCAGCCATAGCGGCTTTTTTGCTGCCACAGGCTTTCGCCATACTCTTTAAATTTAACCTTTTATCTACCGGTAAAATGGCAACAGCCAGTTCTTTATTATCTAATTCAACGACCAGTGTTTTGAACACTTGCGCGTAGGGCAGCGCCAACTTGTTGGCAGCTTCCAGTCCGTAGGACGTTGCGTCCGGATCATGCTCGTATTTATGAACGTTAAAAGGAAGCTTCCTTTTCTTAAGTAAATTTATAGCCGGAGTCACCGATTATCCTCACTTTGGTAGCCAGATGCGTTTATGTATTGAAGATCCGGGTAATAATGGAGTGGGCTTTTGCGCTGCGTAATCCTCAAAACCAGTTTTGTAATATTGCGAAAGTGGATGACCTGACTGGCCCCCTGGCAGCACCATAACCGCTTCTTCGAGATGCCCTGGCTGCACAAAAAAACGTTCTGAAGCACCAAATGCTTCAGCCTGTACGGCTGGCATAAAGGTATCTCCGAAAGCTGGTATTTCTGCCATATTAAGTAAGCTCCCGATTAATGGGATCTGTTTGGCAAAAGGGTGCTCGACCCGCAAAGCATTTACCTTGCCCCATGCAAGATCAGAAAAATTGTTATTGTTACTGTATCTTTCGAAAAGTTCATCTCTGGCTTGGATATAAGCATTTACCAGAAATTGCTGCCAGTCCCGTTCTCCTGCGGGTAACCAACCTAAGGGTTGTTGCTCCAGCAGTTGCCATAAAGCGGGCTCAACCTGGCGAAGCAACTGAGACGTTTGAAAACCTTTATCCTCCAGCGGTTGAAAAACTGGGCTAAGCAACCGGTTCATGACTTCCTGGCGAAACTTTTTCACGAGCGTATAACCCACAGCGTCCGCGCAGGCGCAGGCTTGCCATTTAGATAACTGCTGAAGATCTGCAGCAAATTGGGAGGTATTGGCGTTAAGCGACTGGATCAGCAGAGTGTGCCAAGGCATCAGAAAGCGCGCTTCGTTGTCTAGTTGAATAGCGTAGAAACGGGCTTCGTCAAAATTATCATAGTCATACAACCTGTCGCGAATTTGTTGGCTTCTTGCACCTAACGCGTAGCCACCGTCGCCAAAACGTGGCATGTCTTCTTTAGATACCACCCGGGCGTTTGCTGTCCATAATCGTTGAGAAGGCGGATTTTTGAACCGCGGAAGTTCATTTTCTTTTTGTTGCCACAAAGAAGAGTATTGGGATTCAGGAATGGCATAATTACTGGGGGTAGGGCGTGCGGTTACTGCTCCGGCGGGTGTCCAGGCGGCATTCCCTGATTTATCCACCACCACCATATTTTGCGTGGGAATACCGATAGTACTAGCCAGCGACAATGCTTCATCAACATTGGTGACTACATCCAGATCAGTTATAGCCAGATTGACTGCATAGGGTTGATGAGCGACCCAGGCAAGTGCATATTGAACGTCATCGACAACTTTAACCGGTCCGTAGGGGCTATTTAAGAACGTATAGGATTCTTCTCCTTCAGTCGTGGCGATGTTGGTTTGTACCGGGGTAACATTGGTTGATTTATCAAGTTCAATCCACTCAACGTTATCCAGGTTGGCGTTTGTGAAACCCCAGGCGATATGGTTATTGGTGCCTACTACCACGCCGGGTACGCCAGGTAAACTTACGCCGGTAAGTTGCACGCTCTGATCATCACGGCTGTAATTAAGTTGGGTGCGATACCAGATAATGGGCACCCGAAGCCCTAAATGCATGTCGTTTGCCAGCATTGCTGCGCCATTGTCAGTAAGTTGGCCAGTTACCGCCCAACTGTTACTGCCGATATCCAGCGGTTCTGGTTGGCGATATTGTGCAGTCGTTATTTTGGGTAAAGACGGAATTTCAGTTTTGCCGCTGGCAATAATGCTGCCGTCAAGCGCTGCCTGGTAACTGCTGGGCGGGTTTAGAAATGCCAGCATATCGTTGCCAAAATATTTCACCAGGCCCGTTCTCGCCATGTCCAGCGCAACTTGCCCCTGCTGCAAATCCAGATACATACTGAAAATAACCAGTATACTATCTTCAGGCTGCCACGGCTGCATCTCGTAGCCGGTCAGGAGGTATTCCATCGGCCGTACTTGATATTCGGCTAATGTATTATTTACTGCCTTGGCGTAAGTTTGCAGAAGCGCTTTTTGTGTTTTGGGCAGTGAGGCGTAAATCTGCTCGGCGCGGGCTCTAAACTGATGGAAGCGCGCTTTTTTATCTGCGTCTAACGCCACTTTACCCAACCATACAGATAGTTCGCCGGCTGCGACTCTGCGCTGCAAGTCCATTTGGAAAAAACGGTCTTGGGTGTGAGCCACGCCTAAGGCATAAGCAGCGTCGATTCGATCTGCGGCATGGATGACCGCTTGACCCAAGCCGTCCCGTTCAAGGGAAAGTGGTGCTGATACTGCGGGGCTAGTTTCCTCCCCATCTAATGCAGGAATGCTAAGATGTAGAGTTGCGTATATCGCTATACCAGCAATAAAAACTATTACTACCAGACCTGTTATTAATCGAGTTAGCCAGTTACGCAAAATCCCTGCTCCATTTTTTTCTCTATCCTAAACTATTATCCTAACGCAAGAGAAGGGGAGGGAAGAACCTTTGCAAGTATTTATAGAAAAAAGGAAAGTAAGCGCAGGCGCCTCTTCTTGTTGGCTACCTGCGTGCCCTGCATATTAGAATGTTATATCTTAATGTCGGCTTCGCCACGGGGGTGGTTAAGGTAACGAGCAAGGGTGAAAAAGTAATCAGACAACCGGTTGAGGTAGGCCAAGGTGCTATCGGCAACGTCGTGTTCATGGCTTACTTTCACCAATGTTCTTTCGGCGCGTCGGCACACCGCCCGGCAAATATGGCTTTGGCTAGCCTCAATACAGCCACCCGGTAAAATGAAACTTGTCTGGGCAGCAAGTGATTCGGTAAGACGATCAATTTCCTGTTCAATGTCGGTTATATCATCGATGGTAAGTGTCGACGTTGCCGATATAGCAAAGCCAACCTGAAACAGATTCTTCTGGATAGCGGTTAGTCTATCCCGATGCTCAGGAACCTGACAAGCCAGTAAGCCCACATGGCTGTTAAGTTCGTCTATATCGCCATAACATTGCAACACCGCATCGTCTTTCGTCACTCGCACGGCTTTATCGACATAAATTTGGGTGTTACCTTTATCCCCCCCGCGCGTATACACCTTCATTATGTTATTCCTGTTCGCCGGGGCGTTTGTAGCGTCTTATTTCAACTACCATACCGAACAATGGATGATCGAAATAATGTAACTGCTTGCTGATGACTCTGCGCACCTGTTTAAAAGGCACTGAAGCTAAACGGTAGGTCGGAGCTTCATTCGGGTTCACTGTATCGCCTTCAATGGGAACGGGTTGTCGGTAAAATAACTCGGTATCGATATGTAAATAGGGAACCCGATTGATGTATTTCAGAAATACCTTCAGTTCACCGTCAATTTGCCAGATGGGAGTATCAGGCTGTGCAACAGTTGACCGCACAGGTATTAGTGGCTGCATTTTATTCTGTTTAACAGCGGCCATCATGGAGGCAAAGGAAACTGTTTCGGCTTTATCCAGATCATTTTGTAAAATAGAGAAAAAATCATCCTGGGAAGCGGTAAGGGAAATTTCCTCTTTCTTTTTAAGCTCAATAATTGAAGAGTCATTAAGGTCTTCAGGCTTGATTTGCTCACCGGTAAGCGTAAAGGAATCTGCAAAGTTTTTACCGGCGAACAGGCGTACGCTTGCCGCTTTTTCCTCTCCAAATTTTACTGGCTGACGCCATACGATATGCAAAAGGCGATTGAGCCCGCCAGCTTGTCTAATCTGTTGCGACAATTTAGTGAGATGAAGTTGATTAGGGGATAACACATGGGGGCGAGAAGATTCCGGCCAGTCTTGTCCATCTAGTGTAATTGGAATATGGTCGGGGTAAGGTAGATGATTATCTGGTTTGGACCGACGCCAGGAGCCATTTTGCCAGCTTAACCATAACGTCTGCGGCTCACAAAAGCGAAAGCGTGGAACGGTAACTGGATTGAAGTTGTTGATGCCACTAAACTCTAACCAGTAATCCGCGATTTCCCGCACAGTAACGTCGCGCTGAGGCGCAATGCTTTCCAGTGAGTTCTGCGCAGCACCGGGTTCGACAACTGATGCGTTCGTTGGCGTCAAGGGGCTGCCGAAGTATTCCTGTCTCGCACTGTCAGGTATTTTATTCGCCGTTGATAAACCTGTATCGTTATTTATGTTAACAGCTTCCCCGACAGAGGCACCAGAGCGCGCCGTCTGCCACTGTTCGTAATCGCTGATAATGGATTCAATTGAAGGTTTAGGAAGCCATAATGGCGAGTTACCGGTGTCACACGTTGCCAATCCTTGCTTCAGCCATGAAATATCAGGACGAAGATATTCACCAATCAAATCCCAGTCGGCGTGATAAGGAGAAAGTTCATCGGCTTCTTCGAACTGCTCCGCGAGTTCTGTCAGCGCTACGTTGCGGTCAAAAATAATGACTTCCACATCAAACCACCAGTCATCGGCAGCGAGCGCAGGCGCGGTAACAACACTTAACAGTAGCAGGGAAAAAACACTGCGGACATACATCATGATTGGCGCGACTCCTTAGCAAAATCGGCGAGAATATTTTCAACCAAATCCAGACGTTCTTTGGCCGTTTCGGTGTATTTTACAATGCGCAGTTTTTGACTGCCCTCGAATTTGAAAGTTTGAGGCTTAGTTTGTACTAGCTGAATAATATAACCCGGATCCACTGACGTGTGCTCCTTAAATTCAACGGTCCCGCCCTGGGCGCTTAAGTCGATTTTCAAAATTCCCAGAGCTTTGGCTGCTAGTTTAAGCTGTGCCACCTGAACGAGGTTTTTCGCCTGCACCGGCAATAAACCGAATCGGTCGATACACTCAATCTGGAAATCATCTATGTCTGCTTTGGTTTTACATCCGGCCAGGTGCTTGTATAGCGAAAGCCGCGTGTTCACATCAGCGATATAATCTTCTGGCAACAGCGCTGGTATTCGCAGTTCGACTTCGGTCTGGCTTGCCATGGCTTCATCCAGTGAGGGCTCTTTACCTTCTTTTAAGGCAGTGACCGCTTGATCCAGCATATCCATATACAAGCTAAAGCCGATACTGGCGATTTGCCCAGATTGATCAGCTCCTAATAATTCACCCGCGCCTCGTATTTCCAAATCATGGGTTGCCAAAGCAAATCCTGCGCCCAAATCTTCTAGCGCTGCGATAGCATCCAGGCGTTTAGCCGCATCTCTGGTCATTCGCTTAGGGTGTGGAGTAAGTAAATAAGCGTATGCCTGATGATGTGAGCGTCCCACGCGCCCGCGCAGTTGGTGAAGCTGAGCCAGACCAAGATGATCTGCGCGATCCATAATAATGGTGTTGGCTGTGGGTACGTCAATGCCGGTTTCAATGATAGTTGTACACACCAGCACGTTGTAGCGCTGGTGGTAAAAATCGCTCATAACCGATTCTAAATCGCGTTCGCGCATTTGCCCATGGCCAACGGCAACGCGAGCCTCTGGGACAATTTCTGTAATTTCCTGCGCCGTTTTCTCAATGGTTTCTACTTCATTGTGCAGGAAATAAATTTGACCGCCGCGCAAAATCTCACGCATTATCGCCTCTCGGATGATGGCACTGTTACGCTGCTGCACAAAGGTTTTAATTGATAACCGGCGGGCAGGTGCGGTAGCAATAATGGAGAGGTCGCGCATACCCGAGAGGGCCATGTTCAGCGTTCGAGGAATAGGCGTTGCGGTCAAAGTAAGGATATCTACGTCGGCACGCATAGACTTAAACTTATCTTTCTGGCGTACACCAAATCGATGTTCTTCATCGATAATGACCAAGCCCAGATCATGAAATTTAACATCGTCACTTAGCAGTTTATGCGTTCCGACTACAATATCGACCAATCCGGATTTTAATCCTGCTGTTGCAGTTTTGGTGTCTTTACTACTAACGAAGCGGCTCATTACCTGAATATTGAATGGCCAGTTGGCAAAGCGGTCTTTAAAGTTTTCGTAATGTTGCTGGGCCAGCAAAGTGGTCGGCACCAGAATCGCAACCTGCTTACCGTGATTCGCAGCCAGAAACGCCGCGCGCATAGCCACTTCGGTTTTGCCAAAACCTACGTCGCCACATACCAGTCGGTCCATTGCATTTGGGCTACCCATATCTTGAATAACAGCATTGATCGCTTGAAGCTGATCCGGCGTTTCTTCAAAAGGAAAGCTATCAGCAAAGGCTTGATAATCTTCCCAGTTGATATTGTAGGCAAAGCCGGGTTTAGCGGCTCGTTTAGCGTACACGTTCAACAGCTCGGCTGCTACATCTCGAACTTTTTCTGCTGCTTTTTGTTTGGCTTTGCTCCAGGCGTCAGAGCCCAACGCGTTGACGGGCGCATGGTCGGCGTCACCACCGGTATACCGGGAAATAAGATGCAGCGACGCTACCGGTACGTAAAGCTTTGCCTGTTTGGCGTATTCAATGCACAGATATTCTGTCATTACGCCACCGGCATCAAGGGTTTGCAAGCCCAAATAGCGACCAATACCATGATCAAGATGCACAACCGGTTGCCCAGTGGTGAGTTCGGCCAAATTGCGAATAATCGCGTTTTCATCGGTAGCGGCACGCTTGTCCCGCAAACGTCGCTGGCTGACTTTATGGCCAAGCAGCTCCGTTTCAGTAATAATATGCAGTTCGCGTTCAGCATGTTGCCAGGTAAAGCTGTGTTCTACTAAACCCACGGCAATACCGACATTCTCGTCGCTCTTAAGAAAATCACTGAAGTGTTCAAAGAGGGTCGGGCGAATGCCAGCTTTGCGTAACAGAGCAAGCAGATTTTCTCTGCGTCCTTGCGATTCCGCACAAAAAAGCACCTTCGCCCCGCGAGTCACGGCGTCTGATAGCGTTTTTTGCAACATCTCGGCAGGTTGCTTTTTTTGCGGATTAAATGCGATATCCTGTAATTTTGGGCAGCCCAGATTGTGCTGGCCCGCTTTTTCATCAAGCGCATCTGCTACTAAGGAAACCCGTGGCCACTGCTTAATATTCTCAAACAGGTTGTTAATAGGAATAAATAAGTCTTCGGGAGGGAGCAGGGGGCGAGCCAGATTATACCTGTGCTGTTCGTACCGTTCAGTGACATCTGCCCAGAAAAATTCACTCGCCTGATGCAAGTTTCCGTGCAATAACAGCAAGGAACTCGGGTGCAGGTAATCAAATAATGTAGCCGTTTTTTCGAAAAACAGCGGTAGATAATATTCCACACCACTTGGCATGGTACCTTTGCTCACCTGCGAAAATACCGATTCCTGCGCTTTATTGGCATCAAATTTATCCAAAAATTGCTGCCTAAACAGGGAAATGCCTTCTTTATCGGTAGGAAATTCCCGCGCGGGAAGTAAGCGAATCTCTTTTACTTTATCAGAGGAGCGTTGAGTCTCGGGATCAAACAGTCGAATGGTATCGATTTCATCATCAAACAGATCAATACGAAAAGGCTGCGTGCTGCCCATGGGAAACAGGTCAATGATCGAGCCGCGAACGGAAAATTCACTGTGGCTCATTACCTGATTAACATGAAGATAACCGGCTTTTTCCAAATTACGGCGAAACTGGTCGCGATCCAGTGACTGCCCCTGATTTAGCATCAGCAGATATTTATTAAGATAATCGACCGGAGCTAATCGCTGCATCAGCGTATTAATAGGGACAATAAAAATGCCTTCTTTTTGATTGGTCAACCGATAAAGCGTTTCCATCCGCTGAGACACAATATCCTGATGCGGCGAAAACATATCATAAGGTAACGTCTCCCAATCGGGGAACAGCGTAGTGGGGGCAGAGTCGCCATCCATAAAAAAGCTAAGTTCACGCTGGAGTTTTAGTGCCGAGGGAGTATCGGCGGTAACTAAAATTATCGGCCCTTTATGCTGATGATACGCCTGACTGATGGCGAGCGCTTGGCTGCTGCCTTGTAATTGCCCCCATTGCTGGTGATCCTGAGACGAGCTGATTTTTTTGGGTTTAGGAAGCGGCAAGGAAGTGATGGTAGCTGTCATAACACCCTGTTTTCGTTAATTGATGACTGGCAAATTAAAATGCTGGAGGCGCAATACAACCCTGCGTTAATGGTCTTTCCCCTGCGCTCGTTTACGTAATTGCTGGGTTTGCAGGTGTAAGCTGGCGCGGACCAGCAATTCCTGATCCTCTTCACGGATCCGGTTAAAAATAAAAGCTATATGGTAGTCATCCGCTTCTTTCTGGCAAGCAATTACTTCACCAAAGCAAAAAATAGCGGCCGCTTCTTCAGTAAGAAATAGTTTTAATTCTGCGCTGGCACCGATATCTATTGCGTCAGTACTGCGTACTATTACACCGCCGCCGCCGAACTTCGTAGCCCGTAATCGATACCGTTGCTCGTCTTGTTGATGCAAAATATAAGACATCATCAAGTCAATTTTGCGCGCCTGATGATTCAGATAATCGGCCAAACCGGACGCTTGTTCACCGAGGTTTCGCAGGGGGCGAAGTGCCTGAGCCTCTATGGCAGACATTTCGCTGGCAATTCGAAAGGCATAGGGCATCGCCTCCTCCAGTTCTGACATGGAGGGCAGCGTGCTACCGACAGGCAAGGGTTTTATATTGACGTTAATTTCATGGGCAATCATGAAGAACTCATCGAATTGAGCCTGTTTTTCCGCCAGAGTGAGTGTATCCATTTCCTTTCCTGCCACCTAATTCTTGTACGCCTGTAAGCTTACACGTAGTATACCAACTTTACTAATTCACTGGTGAGTCAGGTTTTTTTGCTCACAGCCAGAGTATAAGTGATCGAGCGCCCGTTCGATCAATAGAGGAATTATGTTTCATCCGATTTCCGCGTTCATCGCTTTGCGCTACTCCACTGCAGGAAAACATAATAGTTTTGTATCCTTTATCAATTTCTTTTCGGTTGCCGGTATAGCATTGGGATTAATGGCATTGATTGTGGTGCTCTCAGTAATGAACGGTTTTGAAGACCAGCTTAAGCAGCGAATTTTAGGTATTGTGCCCCATATTGTAGTGTTGGCGGATGCTGATGATATTCCTGAGTTGGCGACACTGCCGGGCGTCACTAAAACGATGGCATACACTGAAACAGAAGGCGTTGTTCAAGCAAAAACCGGATTGCGTGGCGTTCAGATACAAGGTATTGAGCCGGAAAAAATGGAGCAATCTATTGTTGCGCGGCATTTGAGTATTGGTCGCTTTACCGATTTAAAGTCAGGCGACTTCCGCGTGATTGTTGGCCGCGCGCTAGCGCTACAGCTTGATATTCATCCGGGCGACACCTTACGCCTGTTAATCACAGGGGCCAGTGTTTACACGCCTTTTGGAAGATTACCCAGCCAAAGATTAGTGACGGTTTCAGGTATCTATAACGTTGGCTCACAAATGGACGACAAAGTCCTGTTTATGCATTTAGATGACCTAACACGACTTCTTCGCCAAGCTCCTGACTCCGCTGTCCATACTCGGCTGTTCTTAGCCGATGCTTTTGACTATCAGCTTACCCTGGACGCGTTGCCCCTTAGTGAGCAGCAGGTTGAAAACTGGCGTGAAAGACAGGGGCCATTGTTCGATGCGGTTAAAATGGAAAAGAACATGATGTTTATGATGTTGCTGCTGATTATTGCTGTGGCAGCATTTAATATCGTTTCTGCATTAGTAATGGTAGTGACGGAAAAGCAAGGTGATATTGCTATATTACAAACCCAAGGGATGAACGGCCGAAAAATAATGTCAATATTCATCCTAAATGGTCTATTTAACGGCTTGAAAGGGGCGGGCATCGGTTTAGTGCTTGGCGTTGTCGTGGCTTCTCAGCTTAACCTGTTACTATCAATTATGGAATTGCCATTGGCGCTTAGCGCTGACGGACAGGGGGTGCCGGTAGATTTAAGATGGACACAGGTACTTGGGGTCACGTTCTTTTCGCTGTTATTGTGTGTCGTGGCCAGTCTTTACCCCGCGAGTCGGGCAATGCGCGTCAATCCCGCTACGGCGCTGCAAAATGATTGAGACTCGTTAGTCTGCATTGAGCTGCTACTGGCGGGTTGACCAGTCGGTAGGATTTGCCGTGCAAAATGAAATGATATTCACTATACTCGCCGTCTTTTCTATTCTGGGCCGGTAGACATGAACAAAAATTTTATTACTTCTCAATCGCTGTTAGAAGACTCTTTTCGCCTTGCGGCCAAAGTATACGATGATGGCTTCCGCCCTGATTTTATCATAGGTATATGGCGGGGCGGGGCTCCGATAGGTATAGCAGTACAGGAATTTTTTGAATTTAAAAACACCTCCACCGATCATATTGCTGTACGCACCTCTTCTTACTACGGCATCAATAAACAAGCGAAAGAAATTCGTGTACATGGTTTGCACTATCTTGTGGAAAACGCCAATGCGGAAGATAAGTTGTTAATTGTTGATGACGTTTTCGATTCAGGACGCAGCGTTGATGCATTAATCAAGCAAATCGGTATTTTAATGCGACTGAATATGCCTAAAGATATTCGTATTGCGTGTCCCTGGTATAAACCAGCGAATAATAAAACCCATTTAGTGCCGGATTATTTCGTTAACAAAAGCGAAGAGTGGCTGGTATTTCCTCACGAGATTGCAGGCTTAAGCGAAGAAGAAATTCGCGAAGGTAAAAAGGAACTAACCGGCGTAATGGATGTACTTTTTAAATAATTAGTCGAATACACTGATTAAATTTTAGCTGCTCCATACACTTTTAATTGATGTGCAGTTGCTCTGGGTTATGAGCTAACGCGTAGAGGGTGATAACAAATTGCATGACACGATTAACGTAGCTGCACATCACTAAAAAAAACGCTCAAGACGGTCCAATCTGCCAGCAGCTAGACAAGGCCTGCCACTGAAGCAGGTCATTTACAGAATTTCTTTTTCGTAAGCCGACGATACCTTTGGTAAATAAGCATGCCTAGAAAAAATAAAAGCGCAAACGCCGAAATGTCTATAAGAAACGTAAGTAAACGAAAGTGACTGCCAAATATATCGTTAGAAAATCCAACAATGTAAAATATTGCACGAGAAGAAAGATAGGCGAACAAAAAAGCGAAAAGATATTTCATAGATTGACCATAATTTTGCTTATAAATGCGAATTCACACTTCATAGTAGAAGAAAAGGCTCAGGGCAAGAGCATGAATAAAAATTCAGCAGCCTTGAGAAATAAGCAAAAATTTCTTAGCCGAAACGCCGTAAAATCATCCCTGATGGCTCTGCTGGAGCATCCCTGCTCCAGAAGTTCGGCTAAGAAATCTTCACTTATGGTTAAAACTATTCGCGATCTTTCTCTGAGAAAAAACTGCGTAGCGGTTTAAATGCGCAATGTTCATAGTAACGATTTCTTTGGTTATTTAACCTGCATTTTGGTCTAGGTCTTGGTTATTTCTGGGTAAATAAGCGAGGGGCTCTTCGCAGGGCAACCGCATGAGTGGGCGAAAAACCATCAGCTGAGAAAATATGTAAAAGGTTCTTAGCCGAAATGCCGTAAAATCATCACTGATGGCTCTGCTGGAGCATCCATGCTCCAGAAGCTCGGCTAAGAAACTTCCACGTATTATTTAAAGATCTCGCCCTCGGCTATTCGTCGAACTGCTGGAACAGGATTGCTCCAACTGAGCTATCAAGGTGGAATAGGCGTTTCGGTTAAGAGAACTCTTAATAATTTTTATCTTCGCTGGTTGATTGTTTGAAAGTGCTCTTGTCGTGGACTGAGCGGGCTAATTTAAACCAGGAGTTAGCCCAAATTGTCTGTGACAAATAAAATTCCTGCTGGCCCTGGCTTACCAAAGCCCTACTGCTTGTCGAGATAAAACTTGTCGTGAAACGTGTAAACCCAATCCGGTTTGTAGATAATCAATAAAGTCATAGTCATTCCGTTAAGAAGTGCTTCGGGGAACAGCAATAAGGGAATAAGTATGACATAGTTGTCCTTTACCACATCCCAGGTATAGATATCATCAAACGCATAATACCCGCCTAACAGTGCCATTTTTAACGCAATTAGCAGGGCACCGGGTAAAAACGCGCATAGAAAGACATAGATAAAAAAGTGTCTGGGGATCCTGTGAAACGAGAGCATAAATATAAGGTAGCTCACGCTGATGGGCGCAAGTACTCCCAGCAAGCCGTTGACTCCGAGCATTTCCCATTGTTCTTTGCCAATTGCGGTGGTACCCAATAACGCGGCGGTAGCGGCAAAGACTGCCCAGCGGAACCCCAATGTTAATGTCAAAGCTGATAGCCACAGAAAGTGCACGTTCAACCCAGGAAAAATACCCGCGCGAAATATCCACAGAAAAAATAACGAAGCGGTTGCGCCAAATACGATGTGCTGGCGCTTCTTATCTGCCATTAACTCAGTAAAAGGCAACCGCTTAGCCAAGTAAAGCAAAATGACAGCGAAAGCGGCAAGACTCAGTCCTTGTATAGTGGTCACTTTTACCTCAAATTCAGTTTATAAATTATATTTAGCCCAGATAGGCGCATGATCAGAAGGCTTCTCCATTCCTCGGAGCTCGTAGTCTATTCCCGATTCCTGCAACGTCTGGTGAACCGGCTGTGTACTCAATATTAAATCAATGCGTAAGCCACGGTTGTCGTTAAAGCCTTTGGAACGATAGTCAAACCAGCTGTATTTATCTGTGGTTTGAGGATGCATTTCGCGAAAACTGTCTTTCATTCCCCAGCCGAAAAGGCGGTTAATCCATTCCCTTTCTTCTGGTAAAAAGCTACATTTACCGGTGCGTAACCAACGTTTTTTGTTTTCCTCGCCAATGCCGATATCTAAATCAGTCGCGGAAATATTCATGTCACCCATTATGATCACATTGTCCTCAGGAGCATGATACTCGTCCAAATATCCCATTAAGTCTGAATAAAACTTACGCTTTGCCGGGTATTTGGTTTCATGCTTCTCGTTTTCGCCCTGCGGAAAATAGCCATTTAACACGGTTACCGGCTTGCCATTATCGCCGCGTAACGTCACCATAATCATTCGGCGCTGCGCATCTTCGTCATCAGTAGGAAAACCCATCTGAACCCGTTCTGGTAGGTGCTTGCACAACATTGCGACACCATAATGGCTTTTTTGACCATGGAAATAGACGTGGTATCCCAGCGCTTCAACATCAGCTACTGGAAACTGATCGTTATGAACTTTAATTTCCTGTAGCCCTATTACGTCTGGCTGATGTTTTTCAATTAGCGCAGATAACTGATGCAGACGCGCTCGAATACCGTTGATGTTGAAAGAGATTACCTTCATGATTTTACTCTATATCCTCTTTAGATTACGCTATGGTAACAGATGTACAGCTCTGTGAAATAACCGTGCCGGAGTGTCTCACGCAGTAGTCGTGAGACTGGGAGAAAGCGTGCCGGCGGTCTCTTGTAATCCTTTAAACAGGCGATTGGCGACACGCACTATTTCCTGCGTATCCAGCTGTTGCTTTTGTGCAAACAACGCTGCCTCTGATTTAAATTGCTCCCAGTTCGCCCCCACGTCCTTCATGGTGTCGTAGTAGTGAACTGGCAGCGAATTCCAGCTCTTTTGGTGCAGCCATTTTGAAATAATTCGAGCGCCCATGGATGAGCCCATCCACACGTAACTGGCCGCCACCACGAATTCATCTGAAGGATTGGTCGGTGTATCGTTCAAAAGTTGAAAAGGAACGATTGATCCTCCTAATATGCTAAGATCGCTATGGATTGCTTTAGCCACTTGATGGACGTTAAGGTTACCCAAAAAAGGATAGTCTTTCTCTGAATCAATGTTTTTTGCTACAAAGTCGTGAAAACCTGCCAATAGAGCAAGATTTTGTTGATAGGCATGACTATCAAATCCTTTTGGTCGCATCAAGGTATTAAAAGGATAAGTCGCTTCTAAATCCTGGTGGGCCGAGCCAGTCAAAATACGTAGCTGGGAAAATAAGCTATTCATATTTATTCTACGTCACATTTGATAAAGTGGGCACATAATACGTGATTAACCTTAGAATTCGTAGCGAGTAAGTGCATTCATCATGGAAACTGCTGAAAATCGTAACTATCCACAGTCGGTTGATTTAACCAACTGCGACAAAGAACCTATTCATTTACTAGGAAATGTGCAGCAATTTGGCTGCTTTATTGCCTTACGCGCCGATTGGTTAATCGCTTATTGTTCTGCAAACACAGAAGAATATTTTGGCTGTATTCCTGATGAGTTAATCGGCGATGGTATTAAAAACTGGCTCGATAAAGAGACACTTCACCACGTTCGCTCTGGTTTACAATCTTCAATGATAACGGGCAGAAATGAACGTCTTTTTAATCTTCGGATCGCAAAAACCAGTATTCCGGTAGAAGTATCGATTCACCACAACGGTGAATTTATTATTCTGGAATTTGAAAAAATCGACAAGCAAAATGACAGTTCTGAGCATTTCGTGCGCTCATTGCTTTCCCAGTTTTACCGCGCAACAGACAGCGCCGACCTGATTGATATGGTGGCCCAACAGCTGCGACTAATTACTCACTATGACCGGGTAATGGTGTATCGATTTTTGCCTGATGGTGCTGGCGAAGTAATTGCTGAATCCCGTGAACCCGATTTAGAAGCATTTCTGGGATTGCGCTACCCAGCTTCCGATATACCTAAACAGGCGCGCGCGCTTTACGTAAAAAATCTGCTCCGGGTTATCGGCAATGTTAATGAAGACGTTATTCCGATTGTTCCTGCCATGGGGAAACGCGCACAGCCCCTTGATCTGTCTTTTTCGACCTTGCGAGCGGTTTCTCCCATCCATATTGAATACCTGAAAAATATGGGCGTAGATGCCTCGATGTCGGTGTCCATTATTATTAACGGAAAGCTATGGGGGTTATTCGCCTGTCACCATTACTCACCAAAAGTGCCTTCATACTTTCAGCGCACTGAACTGGAACTTTTTGCTGAAGTATTTGCGTTGGAGCTTTCCTCGCGCTTAATTGCAGAGCAGGATAAGGAAAAAAATCGGGTGCGCGGCGTACATAACCGCATGATGGCGACGATGAGTTCACAGGGTTCGCTAATAGACAGCATCGTGCAACAATTTGACACCCTGCAGGATCTTATTTCCAGTGAAGGTATTGCGGTGCTGGTGGATGGACAATATCAGGGACATGGCACCACGCTTCCTACCGATATCCTTTCCCGACTTACTCGCTACTTAAATACTCAGGCTCCAAGTGAAGTCATTGCCCTTGATTCAATAGGCGACGTGATGGCCGAATATGATACCGCCGTTCACAATATTGCGGGTGTGCTGGCAATACCGATTTCCAAAAGTCCAAGAGACTATTTACTGTTTTATCGTCAGGCTCAAACTCAGACAATTAAATGGGCGGGAAATCCTGAAAAGCCGGTGAAACTTGGCCCCAGCGGATCGCGGCTGTTACCAAGAACCAGCTTTGAAATCTGGCGGGAAACTCATAACGACCGTTGTCATGAATGGAGCGAGCAGGATTTAAGGGATGGCGAATCGATTCGGGTTACATTGCTGGAAGTGATGATCAGGCACGTTCAGGAGCGTGATGATATTCGCCAGCAGGCAAGCCGCAAGCATGAAATTCTTATTTCCGAACTGAATCACCGGGTACGAAATATACTGAATCTCGTGAACGCGATTGTAATGCAAACGGAGCAAAGCAATCGCTCTATTCAGGAGTTCGTAAGTGTTCTGACGGGGCGTTTAGTCGCACTGGCTTCAGCGCATGATCAGCTTACCGCCTCTCAATGGTCTGACATTTCTTTTACCCAACTGATTAACACCGAAATTCAAGCCTACATTGACGTAGATGCTCGCGTGCATCTTGAAGGCGAAGAGGTAATGATTAAGCCGGAAGCCGCTACCTCTATTGTACTGGTGATGCATGAGCTTTTCACTAATGCGGCCAAATATGGTGCGTTATCCACCAGTTTGAAAAAAGGAGAGGTACATATTCAATGGCACCAGGATCCATCGGCTGGCCTGATAATTGAATGGAAAGAACAAGGTGGACCGCCCGTTGTACCCTCTAATCGAGAAGGATTTGGCATGACGTTAATACGCAGTGTAATCCCTCACGAACTTGATGGACAGGTCGATGTAGAATTTGCGCCACACGGTGTGCAGGCAAAAATGGTAGTACCGCAAAGACACATCAGTGATTGTCAAAAGCTACCGCATGTAGAAGAGGCGCTTTCTGTTGATTTAACCGCGAGCACGCCTTCACTCCCTCGCGAAGCGTTGGTGGTGGAAGATAGTCTGGTGATTGCACTGGATATGCAAAAAAAACTAAAGGATATAGGAATAGAACAGGTTTCCGTGGCGGGAAATATCCGTTCTGCTGAGCAATTAATAGCGAAGCGGCAACCAGGGCTGGTAGTATTTGATGTACATTTGGGGCGAGAAACCACCTTTGGATTGTTACAAAATGTTCTGGGACAAGGCATCCCATGTATTATTATTAGCGGTTATGGTGAGGAATTGACTCTTCCCGCAGAATTTACTGCTGTTCCTGTACTAACCAAGCCAGTTGCAACGCAAGCTGTAATTGAGGTGATTTATACATTGTTTGGTACTGCGAATTAACCTGATTGGAAACTGAATGAGTTTACTTAAGAATAAGCGTGTCCTTGTAGTGGAAGATACCACCATTGCTGCCACTTATCTCGCTCGCGAACTGTCTAACATGGGAGCAAATGTGGTGGGGCTGGCCCGTTCGGAAGAGCAGGCTTTACAAATGGTTGAAAAGACGCGCCCCGAACTAATTTTAATGGATATTCATCTGGCTGAGGGCGGAAGCGGTATCGACGCAGCAAAAGTTATTGCCAGAAATTACAGCGTTCCTTTAATTTATACCACATCTTTTTCAGACGATAGCACCTTAAGTCGCGCATTAGAGACATCGCCTTACGGTTATGTCGTTAAACCGTTTGATGCCAAAACTATCAAAGTCACCTGCGAAACCGCCTTAAGCAGATTTGCGTTGGAACAAAAAATTGCTTCTTCCGAAAAGCGGTTCCGAGTCGCTGCAGAAGCCGCGCAATTTGGTGTATTGGAATTGGATGAGAGTGGCAAAGCCTTCACTTTTAAAGGAGCGAAAAGTTTAAAAAATCGCTTTGGTGCGGGTACCGAAATGTCACGAGAAGATTTTCTCGGTTTATTTCCCGCCAATGAACGTCAAGCCGTTGTTGATACACTTGAAAAGCGCAGCAGTCTACGCAAAACCATTCAATTTACGGATCAGGAAACTGAAGGTTGGGTGGATATCGTATTCACCGAAGTGGATCTAAAAGAAGATAATGTGGTTATTGGTGCGGTTATTGACGTAACCGATAAGCAGCGCCAAATAAAAAAACTACAGTTGTCCAACGTTATTTTAGATCAGCTTGTTGAAGGCGTCGCGGTCCTCGATGAGGCGTTTTGTGTTATTGATGTGAATACTGCATTACTCGGGTTGCTACGTATTGAGCAATCGGCTCTGATGGGAACCAATATTTTCGAATTTGGGTTTGATCAGCAGATTCTAAATAAAGTGCATCAGTTAAAGCCGCCTAAACCCATCCTTCGGGAGAAAACAATGCTGCTGCGTTCTGACGGTATTGAATTTCCCGCTTTTGTTACGTTTAGTGAACTGGAAAGTAAGCACGAAAAAGTCCAGTACGTGGTTACAATTTCGGATATTACCGATTTGTCCCGCGCAGAGAAAAAGCTGGAAGCTCTCGCCTTTACCGATCAGCTCACTGGTGCAGGAAACCGGAATTACCTTAAACTCATTCTGAATGAAAATGTTTACGCGGGCAGCGTTAAGGCGCTCCTTTTTATTGACATAGATGGCTTTAAGCTGGTTAACGATAGCTATGGACATGATGTGGGCGATGATTTATTGGCAGAATGTGCCGCTCGAATCAAAGCGGTTATTCGTCAAAATGATACCTTTATCCGCCACGGTGGAGACGAATTCATTATTCTTGTTCAGGAGACAAGTGATCTGGCGCAGCTTAGTGAAAGGCTGTTGGCGGTTTTTGAGAAGCAGTTTTCCATCAATAATAAGACGCTAAAAATCGGCGCCAGCATTGGCGTGGCAGAGTCATCTCCTGGCATTACCCCAAGCGAAATGCTTAAACATGCTGATATTGCCATGTATGAAGCGAAGAAGCGGGGTAAAAATCAGGTGGTGTTTTTTTCCTCTCAACAGAACGAATCCATCGAATACCGCTTATTCGTTGAGCAGGGGCTGTATAATGCGATTGTTAATCAAGACTTATATGCCAGTTTTCAGCCAATAGTGGACTCTGAGGAAAACATCGTAGCGTTGGAAGCGCTATGCCGGTGGAACAATATTGATATTGGCCACATTCATCCTGAATCTTTCATTCCAATTGCAGAAGAAACCGGCTTGATTAATGCGTTAGGTTTAAAAATGTTGCGCGAAGTCTGTATTGCCAACGTGCTTTTGCGGGAAGCGGGCATGTCTCACATCAAACTGCATGTGAATGTTTCCATATTGCAGCTAAATTCGCAGGTGTTGGTGGATCAGTTTCTTGCTTATTTGAAAGACTTTGATGTTTCACCTAAAGATATTGTTTTGGAAGTCACTGAAACTGCTATGCACGACAACAGTACAAAAAGAATCTTGCGAGAACTGGCTAAATCAGGATTTGGTATCGCAATTGATGACTTTGGAGCTGGCTTCGCTTCAGTTTCGGAACTGACAGAACCCTATACCACAATGGTAAAATTAGATAAGTCGTTAGCGCCCACTGGGGATGTCACTAATACCCGCAACGTCATTGCAGAGTCACTGATCCAATTATGTCAGAAGCTGGGTAAAACGGTTTTGCTGGAAGGTATTGAAAAGGAAATTCAGGCCGATTTTGCGCGCCAGGCAGGCTGCCATTATATGCAAGGTTTTCTGTTTGCCAAGCCGATGAGCTTAACCGAAGCTATGCAGCGAATTACACAAAAAGAAGCACAGGCAGTATAGCCTGAGCTTCTTTTGCAATACTTAGAATTTTTCACCCTTTCGTAGTCATCATAGATTACTCTCCCCCAAAGGGATGCCTCAGCGGTTAATGTTTTATAGCATCGCCTGGTTTACAAACTGCTGATTGCTTTCTAGGTGAATCGGTACCACTATGACAAGATCAATTACAGATCTCTCGGATTTTGCATTTTCTATATAAACGAGCGGACATGCGTTGGGAAATCAGCGAGTGGCTAATACGCTAATAATACCTCGCTTTTATTTTGTAAATAGCCTTTAGGCGCAGTTTCCAGAATACTGAAACTTGGCACAGCGAAGCTGTCCGGACAATGAAGATTTTGTAATACCTTAAGCACTATTTGTGGAACAGGAGTGATAATTGCTACGTTGCAGTATTCTTTGTTAGCTTCGCAAAAGACAGCTTGCGACTGCTGAGACCGCAATTCATTTTGCACTAATGTAAAAAGTTCCAGTGCTCTTAACGGTAAAACATTTAGCCGGTTTACTCTATTTTCTTCCTTCGCTGAGTCGTTCCAGGGAAACTGGATCTCGACGACGCCCCCTTCTAACGCTTCCCACAAAGGTTCCCGCAACCAAATTGCAAAGTGACGAAAATTGATACTGATAATATCGAAACTTTGAAAATTGTCCGGTATCGGAAATACAGGCTCTTTGGGGGCAATCTTCATTTACGGCAGCTCGCTTTTTCAAACATATTCTTTCTCCATGTTATGGTTATTGACGTACATGGAAATCGGAAATCGGTCGTAAACCTTATCATTGAACCCACTAATTTTATGTACCACAAACAGATTATTGTGTTCGTGCCCGTGTTCTCCAACGAAAACGTTGATAAACTCTGAAATGAGATGTTGAGAATCTATGGCTACGTCATTGGTAAGCTGTAAAGCAAGATCGTGTAAGCGCTGCAGACCGACATTCGCGCTTTCCAATAACACCATCAGGTTGATGCGATCTGGAGTTTCTTCAAGTACAGAGGCGCGAAAATCCGCAGGCCCGCCTATAAAATCCCTTTCAATGTATGCTTTAAACCGGTATTCCCTTTCCAGAGAGCCATTGGCAAGCTCCCGCAGCCGTGAATTCAATCTCATGGAATGAATGCTAAGCCCGAAGTAGGAAACATAATCGTACAGACTATCTATAAAGCGGTAGGCATAAGATCGCTGGTATTCTTTTTCCATTTTTTCAGTAAGAATATTTACCACCTGGCGATCATGGGGTAAACATCCTTGCACATGCCGTTTTAGATGACTGGTGAAAATTCTGGCACTGAGCACGTAATTATTTACAAAGGCATTAAGTCGGGGTTTGGTACGCTCTAACTCTTCAGCGCATTGTTGTTGAATATACAATTGCCCGAGCGTCGCCATGGTTTCTTTAACCATTTCAAAATTGGAGAGCACCAATCTGAACTTATGGCTGATAGCGTAGCATGCAGATAAGCGTTTTCTTGCTCTTTTTAAATCCCGAAACTGCTCTTCTGTTAGCGATAGAAGCGCTTCGTGCTTTCTGGATGTAATGTAAAATTCAGATTCCATTTAAGGTGCGGCTGCTATGACAAATTTTTATACGTAAGACTAACACGCCAAAAAAGGCGCGTTAACTTAAATCAATGCGGATTAGTATAAGGTGCGATGTTATCTTCATAAAGTCTCATTTGCTAGTGACGCTGGTAAGACGGTAATAGTCGTTTTATACTTCGCGCAGAACCTCGTTCCACCGGAGCCATCGTGTTTCCTGATACGCTTTTGAACTCGTTACCCGAACCTGTCCTTAACCAAATTAAACAGTTAGATGCAGAAGAAAGACTTGAGCTGTTTCTTCAGTATACCGTCAAAGCAAAGGAAGTCTGGGTCCTCATCGGAGAAAGCGGCTATGTGATGCTTGAATCCACTGACACCATCAGCCTGCCTGTATGGCTGCACAAAGACACGGTTACACTGTGGGAACGGGCCGATATGCAACCCGCCACCGCACAGGCGGTATCTTTAGAAAGCTTTTTAACCACCTGGCTACCGGGGCTGCAAAATAATGAGACAACGCTGGTCATTGCGCCTGCAGGCAGCGATCAGCCAGGTATGGTGTTAACGGCAAACGAACTTCGAGACAGCCTGCGTGAAGCGGGTGCGCCGTGGTAATCCATGATGACTGATAAATATTCGGCTGCTGAAGACGTATTGCCTGTTGCGCGCACTCTTTTGCAGGCGACGGGGTGGGACGGCGTTACACGCGCACTCATGTTGGCGGGCAAACAGCTGCCGGTTCTTGCTGAGTCAAAAAGGCAACCAGAAAACCTGGTTCCAGGATGTGACAGTGAAGTGTGGATTGATAGCAAGTGTTGTGAAGGCAAACAACTCTACTGCGCCTATTCGCCGTCAAAAATAATCCGGGGCGTCCTGAGTGTATTGTTGGAAAAGGCAAATACGATGTCAGAAGAAGAGGTAGCTACCTTTAAATTTGACGACTATTTAACGCGTCTGGGCCTGCAGCAACACCTAAGCCAATCCCGCGCCTATGGGATAAGAAAGGTTATTGCACGGCTTCACGCGCTTGCGGCGGTTCAGTGTTAAATCGTATAAAAGATTGACTCCTGCGACAAGGCAAGCAACTTTGTAGGCAATACAGGCAGTCAAAATTGTAAAAACCAGATATTTTGTTCAGCTATTTTTATTCTTTTCTTCAATCCATTGTGACATGTACTGACAGCTTCGTAATGTGTGATGCCAAAGCATGGCTTGCAAAAAGAGCGAACCGCGATGAGCAGAGAGCTGTGAATATACGCATTCCACTGCGGCGACTAGATGATGCTGATTTGACGTTAAATTGAACTGTTTGTGGATTAAAGAAAAGCCACGCTGTTGGCAAGCTTGCCAATGACTTTCATCGGTATATAACGTTAACGCCGCCTGCGCAAACCGAGTAGTATCGCTATCTATTATCAGCCCCGGCCACTGTTCAGCGGTACCAATTCCTTCGGCTCCAATGGATGTGGTAACGCTGGGCGTGCCTAACGCCATCGCCTGAATAAGCTTACCTTTTACCCCCGCGCCGTATCGTAACGGCGCAAGCATAATTCGGGCGTTGGAAATGGCTTCTGCAGCACTATCTGTCCAGCCTTTGACCAGGAATCCGCTTTTTTCATCGTGCAGCGCCGTGGCTTTTTTGGGTGGATAGGCACCAAAGATAGAAAGCGTCGCTTCAGGCAGCATTTTGCGGATCAGCGGCCAAATGTGCTGCTTTAGCTGCAGTACAGCATCCCAGTTGGGGCCGTGGCGAAAGTTACCTATAGTCATAAATCCTTTACGAGCTGCAAAATCAGGAACCTCCCGCTGCGGAATATCCATTAGTAAAGGCAGCTGTAACAATTGATGCGAGGGCACCTGATAATGATTAATCAGCAAATCATACTCAATGGGGGAGATAATTAAACTCAAATCGCTGCGTAGTACTGCCGCTATCTCACGTTGTGCAAGGGGCGTATTAAGTGATGCATGACAAGCAGGTTTTCCGGCTTTTACTGCTTCATATCGAGCCTGGCGCAGACTATGTAAATCTTCAGTATTAAGTACCAGCATGGCGTCAGGACAATTTTCGCGCACCCGCCAGGAAAACTGCTCTTCGGTCATAAAGCGGTCAAAAATCACTACATTCGGTTGTAAAGAAGCGATAGTTACATCAAACGAAGAACAATTAAGATTCACTGAAAGAAACGTAATATCAGCATCTGTTGGAGTGGTGTGAATGCTTTCGTTGGCGGCACACAAGAAAGTTACGCGCCAGCCTTGCTCCACAAACGCGCCTAGTAAACCTTGCATGTTCTGCCCTGCAGCGGATGAATTTGGCTCTGGCCAGACAGCCCCTATAATGACCAGGTTTTTTGTGTCAGACATAATAGTTGAATGCGTTGACCTTTCATGAATGTTTGCAACTGCGAGTAAATTAGTGATACAAGGCAGAATGAAAATAGCGGCGCTATTCTACATGAATGGGCAAAAGTGCAGTAGTTCTATCTTATTCGACCCATTCTTCGCCGTGATATCTTTATTTATGCGACGATAGATGTGGTGGCAATTATTTGCTTTCTCACAAATTCTTGGACGTCAATAGCAAATTAACGAAGTGTGCATTAAGAAAGCTAAGAGCGCGTTATCGACAGGGAAGTAGACTGCACTATCATATAACCTTGACCGCGCGAGCTTTTTCAGGAAAATGCGCGTTATTAACTGGCAGTTGTCTGACAAATAGCCTATATCTAAATCAGGGACGAAGTTCAACGCAGGGAGGAGGCGTATGTGATCCGTTGAGGGGTAGGATTACTTCAGGAGTTTTGATAATGAACGTGCAAGAGCTAGCCGAAAAGGCATGTGAACTATTTGTATTACCCGAGGCGGTCACACGCTTAAAAGAATGTCTGGATGACAATGCAGCAAGCATGGATGACATAGCCGAAATTATTGCTTTCGATCCCGCGCTTGCTGCACAGATATTAAAAGTCGCAAACAGCGCGCTTTATCGATTTCCCAACAGAATCGAAACTATCAGTAAAGCGCTACAGGTTATCGGTACCCGATCAGCCTACGATCTTGCGCTTGCCTACGGTGTCACTCATGCATTTAGTGAAGTGGAAGGGAAGGTGATTGATCTTGATAAGTTTTGGGAACAAAGTGTAAGTTGTGGCCTTCTTGCAAAGTATTTTGCCGAACAGATGCGTGTTCGCGAACCTGAACGGCTTTTTGTGGCTGGACTGCTTCATAATGTGGGCGAATTAATTATGGTTTCGGTGGCACCGGAAAAAGCGAAGCGTTGCCAGGCATTCAATACCCGGGTCAGCCCCGCCGATCTGCAAAAGGCTATAGTAGGTTTTACCTATGCAGACCTTTCTGCAGCGATGATAAGAAAATGGCAGATTCCGGAGTGCATTGCTGCACCCATTGCGAACATACACAATACCCACGAACCCGCGCAAGAGGTTGAATCACAGATATTACAACTAAGTTACGTATTGGCACTGGACAATGTAAATCCGGAAGTTTATCCAGGCTATAATAATCTCAAACCACATTTACATGAGTCGCTATCATTGGAACGCGACGATTTGGAAGATGCGCTGGATATCACTAATTTGCAATGCATCAGCGTGATCTCTCTGTTTAATCCCAGCGCCTTTATGTTGTATTAATACCAAGATTCTACTCACGCTAATCAAATACCGCCACGGTTTGTCGACTTAGCGCAATTACTTCATTATTTTTATCCCAAATGGTCGCCTCTGTGTGACCATATCCATCTGCTGCTTGTCGAGTATGGGCCTGGTAGGCAAACCAGTCAGTTCCTTCAAATACTCGGTGAGGATAAATGAATTCCAAATTCCAGCTAACCGTGCTGGCTGGCGCAGGCCAACGTAGTAGTTGCAGTATAGCGGGAGGCCAGGCATCAATCATGGTAATGACGTGGGCATCCGTGATGGCGGCAGGCGGTTTGGTGAAGCGCATAAAACCGTGATAGTGAGTGTCTTTTTTGCCGGTAAAGGGAATGCCACCCGACTGAATACAAAGATCAAAATGCTGCAAAAATTTAGGGGTAACCTTAGGAATTTGGGGAATAAAGCGGGCTTTTTCTGGTAGCGGCATTTGATGAGTATCGGTATTAGAAACCTTGATTTTTGATTGGCGAACCTGCCCAAAACAGGCTTGGCAAAAGACGCAGACTTTGCCGTTCTGGATGGCTTCACCCGTTATCTGAGTGACATTTTTGCCTTGGCGGAGCAGAGTTACCGTTATTGAAAAACTGACTTCGGGTAATAGGGGACCGATGAAATTAGTCGTTAAGGAGCGCAGTAGCCGATCTTCATCTACCTGTTGACGAATAGCGCTGTACACCATACCTGCTGAAATTCCGCCGAAAATGGTGCGTCCCTGAGTCCAGCTTTTAGGAAGGACAAGATCATTCACTCGCCATTGCGCATCAGTTACCTGTTCGGCCTGAGGGAGAGTTAAAAGTTCATCAACGGTCATTGTCGTTTTTCTTCTGGTCAGATGAGTTGGTAAAAGGTATCCTACCTTACTTATTCTGGCGCGCCAACATTGATATTTTATTAATCCTGCTGAGATCTTCGCCAAACTGATGACTTATTGGCCTCAGACGTGTCTAGCGTTTGGCAGACACTCCTCTGCTCCTTGACTGGAATTTTGGGACGGGAAATAGCAGCATTAAAATTACGATACACGTTTTACGCTCAACTCTTGTTAACCATGCTCAGGATTTGCCCACTACCAATGAATCATGAACAACCGCTGACTCTACATTTTGCTCATGCAAACGGCTTTCCGGCAGCCAGTTACCAAACCCTGTTTCAACAACTTCCCAAAGAGTGGAAGATACTGAGTGTGCCGCAATTTGGTCATTCTTCCCGTTTTCCTGTTGCTGCGAACTGGCAACATCAGGTTACCGAGCTTATTGATTATGTGGCGAACCACGCCGACGATAGTGAACCGGTTTTTGCTGTGGGACATTCATTTGGTGCAGTCATTTCTTTCATGGCTGCGTGTGAAGCGCCATCATTGTTTAAAGGGGTAATTATGCTCGATCCGCCCCTTGTTACAGGAGCATACAGCTGGCTACTAAAACTACTAAAACACACACCGTTAATCGACAAGATAACGCCCGCGGCGCTGAGTCAAAACCGTCGCAGAAAGTGGCAGAAGGATACAGACTTAGTCGCATACTTCCAGGCCAAAGGATTGTTTAAGAACATGGACAGACGATGTGTGGAAGACTACGTTCAGGGTGTGATGAAAGAAAGGAATGGACACTGGGAACTTGGTTTCAATGTTGATGTGGAAACCGCTATTTTTCGGCATGTGCCGCATAATCTGAAACGCTATGCGGGTAAATTGCAGTGTCCTGCCTTATTAGTCACCGGACAAGACACTGCTGTTTGTGTTCCCCCGCAGCGTAATTCATTTATTCGAGCAAATAAACTTACGCATCAAGAGGTGCAGGGCGGTCATATGTTTCCCTTAGAATACCCTGATATTGTGGCCAGTGTAATTTCTTCTACGCTTGGCGAATGGCAATATGAACAGCGTAAAAAATGTTAACCCGTAGTACTTAGTCCTCCCACTGGCTGCCCTAACATCTCTCGGGTAACCAGCACTACACCTTTATCAGATACCCTGAATCCTCTGGCGCGGTCGTCATCATGATTGTGACCGATTACCATGCCTTCGGGGACGGTGCATCCGCGGTCAATAATTACCTTGCGGAGTTTACAATGACGCATAATTTCCACATCCGGTAAAATGACGGCTTCTTCAATTGTGCCATAGGAATGTACCCGGACGTTGGAAAAGCACAAGCTGCGCCGCAACGTTGAACCAGAAATAATGCAGCCGCCGGAAACCACCGAGTTAATGGCTTCGCCCCGTCTGTCGTGATCTTCCCAGACAAACTTAGCTGGCGGTAATTGTTCCTGATATGTCCAGATGGGCCACTTCTGATCGTAAAGATTCAGTTGGGGAACGGGTGAAACCATTTCCATGTTGGCTTCCCAAAAAGAATCGATGGTGCCGACATCTCGCCAGTAAGCGTTTCCGCCAGTGCTATGTTCAAACGGAAACGCGTATACCTCGTGATCCTGAATAATAGAAGGAATAATGTCTTTGCCGAAATCCCGTTGCGATCCGCTTGTTTCAGCATCTTTACACAACTGATCGAACAGAAACTGCGTATCAAAAACGTAATTGCCCATAGAAGCCAGACAACGGGTAGCATCATTGGGTAAGGGCGTTGGATTCGCTGGCTTTTCTTCAAAACCAAGAATTCGATAATCTTCATTAACCGACATTACACCAAAAGCGCCGGCAGCTTCTTCAATAGGCACAGACATGCACGACACCGTCATTTTTGCACCAGTCTCAACATGATGCGCCAACATGTTACCGTAATCCATCCGGTAGATATGGTCGCCCGATAAAATCATGACGTACTTGGGTAGCTCATCCCGAATAATGTCAATATTCTGAAATACAGCATCGGCGGTACCTTCATACCAGTTATCTGAAAATCGCTGAGAGGCCGGCAGTATTTCGATCGACTCACCTAACTCCTTTTTGAAATGCCCCCAGCCACGAACCAGATGGCGAATTAACGAGTGGGACTTATATTGCGTGACAACGCCTATCCGGCGGATGCCGGAATTGATACAATTTGAAAGCGGGAAATCGATGATACGAAACTTGCCACCAAAATAAAGCGCAGGTTTGGCACGCCAGTTCGTCAGTTCATGCAAACGTGACCCTTTACCTCCCGCCAAAATTAACGCGTAGGTATCGCGGGTCAGATTACTGATATAGCGTGAACTGTTGTCTGCCATACAATTGTTCTCCATGTGATAAGACACGATACGGCTGTGCCGGAAAGATAATCCTGATACGCTTCAACTGATGACAAAGTTCGTTACAAACGTATAACTTCATATTACACAAGAAAAAATTTTAAGCTAGATAAGGATGTTATATCACCAGGCGCTCAAGGTGAGAGCATGAGTGAGTAAAACTTTATCGACAGTAGAAATAAATAACAGTTTATTAGCCGAAACGCTTTAAAATCATCCGTGCTGGCTCTGCTGGTTCATCCCTGCTCCAGCTAAGAATTATTCACTTATTGATCAATAACTATTCGTAATTTTACCTTGACCAGACGCTACTTCACCGGGAAGGTAATATATTTGGCGGCATTCAGGAGCCGTTGTAAAAAGCGCTGTTCTAAACATACAAGCCTGTTGCGTTATGGTTTAAAGACGCAATCAACAGGAGCGGTAACAACTTCCCTTACCAACAAACACCAAATCAAATCAGGGATCTAAATATTGTTCCAAAATAGGAGTCACAACGAGGACACCATTCAGAGCATGCTGTAAATCGTTCCTTGAGCGCTCAGCCGCAGCCTCCATGCTGTTGCACAGCGCCTGTTGCACAGCGCCAGCAAAGGGTTATGAATGATACCTTCGTTTTGGCTGTTCATGTGTAGCACACTTACGAACAGCTATTTAGCGTGTTTTAAAATTATTTCGTTCATTGCTGCTAATTGTTAATTAAATGTTATATTTACAGGGTCTTCTTACATCTTTATCTATGGGGTCGGGCATGAGAATGCTAAAAAAGCTAATCTATGGGCTGCTTGGGCTATTCGTTATTTTTCTCGTTATCGGTTTAATGTTGCCAACTCAGTACGAAGTTCAACGCAGTATTATAATTGATGCAGAGCCTGAAGCCATTTATCCCAATGTGGTGAATTTACGGGCCTGGCCGCAGTGGGGGGTATGGTTTATCAGAGACCCTAATATGCAAATCACATATAGTGGCCCTGATCGCGCCATTGGCATGCAATCAACATGGCTAAGTGAAGTTCAGGGGAACGGTGAAGTTGAAATTGTGCAACTTGAACATAATAAACGGGTTGTTTATCAATTACGGTTTGTTAAAAAGAATATCGGGTCTACTGGACAAGTAACCCTGGAATTGAAACCCGAAGGCACCCGCGTGACCTGGACCGACAGTGGCAAAGTTAGCGATAATCCTATGGATCGTTACGCAGCTCTCATGATGGACGATATATTAGGGCCAGACATTGAAATGGGGCTGGAAAATCTTAAAACGGTGGTAGAAAATAGTGGCTAGGAGCCGCCACCAGAAAGGTTAAGTGTGCCAATTTACTACCTCATTTGCCTTTCCAGCTTATGTTATTTTGCTAACAGTGCTTGTGCTGCCTTAGACGCAGGTGGGCGGCCAATGATGCTACTGATAGTTTTACTGGCTTCAAGAAGCTTGGACAATTTTATGCCAGTACGGATTCCCATGCCATCTAACATATACACCACATCTTCAGTGGCAACATTGCCACTGGCTCCTTTAGCATAGGGGCAGCCGCCAAGACCTGCAATAGCCGAATCGATGTTACGGATACCGTAGCGAAGCGCTATTACCAGATTCGCTAAGGCCTGACCGTAGGTGTCATGAAAATGTGCAGCTACAACATCGACAGGTATACGATGTAAAACAGCGTCCAACATCTTGGCTGTTTTCACCGGCGTACCTTTGCCAATTGTGTCGCCTAAAGAAACCTCATAGCAGCCCATTTCCATTAAGGCATGGCTGACTTCAGCGACTGCCGCAGGGGAGATCTCTCCTTCGTACGGGCAGCCCAATACACAGGATACATAACCTCTAACCGGAATGTTAGCGCGGTTTGCGGCTTCCATAACCGGCTCAAACCGCTGTAAACTCTCTGCAATAGAACAATTTATGTTCTTTTGCGAAAAAGTCTCCGATGCAGCGCCAAACACGGCAACTTCGTCTGCGCCAGCTTCCATAGCTGCTTCAAATCCTTTCAGGTTCGGCGTCAGCGCAGAATAGGTAACGCCTGGCTGACGATGTAGGCGGGCAAAAACAGTGCCTGAGTCGGCCATTTGTGGCACCCACCGTGGGGACACAAAACTGCCGGTTTCAACACGTTTTATACCGGCGGTGGTAAGCTGATGTACAAGATTCACTTTCTGCGCAGTGGTGACTTTAGCCTTCTCGTTTTGCAGACCATCTCGCGGCCCCACTTCTATAATACTGACAGCATCAGGATAAGCGTTATTCATCTGCTTTAAACTCCAATAATGCGGCACCGCCATCTACCAGTTCTCCGGCGGTGAAAAAGAATTCTACAACTCTACCGTCTTTTGGTGCAGTAATATTGTGCTCCATTTTCATTGCTTCCATCACCATCAACGCCGTACCTTTTTTAACTGGTTCGCCGACTGCTACCATTAACTGAACTATGGTGCCATTCATGGGCGCTGAAAAGTCTGCCGGGCCGGTCTCTTGATTGTCCTGACCATAATCGGGCAAAACATGGGTAAAACGGCAGGTTCCCTGCTCGTTATAAAGCGCAAAATGTTGCTCCTGCTGTGACCAGTGAAATTGCTGTTTGTGACCATCTATAGAAGCATACAGACCGTGTGCGTCTACATCGCCGCTCACTTTCCATGTGTGGTTTTGGTAACGAACTTCCCAGCTAGGGACAATGGCCGGCGAAAAATACCGGTTCTCTCGGTTTACTGTTAAAACAAAATTTTCGCCAGCGTATAACAAGGTTAATTGCTGGTGATGCAATTCGTTCGCCCGCCACGAGGAGGGAATGGCCCAGGGAGAAGCTGGATCTCCGGCATTTAAGCGACAAACTTGCTGTTGCTTTAACAACAAGAGCAACGCCATGGCTGGTAAAATGTTCTCAGGCTCTGGTCGGTCAGAAACAAACAGCTCATCCTGATGTTTTTCAATAAAAGTGGTGATCAGCTTCGCCTCATGGAAGGCGCGATTGGAAGCCAAAGTATAAAGAAATTCGATATTGGTGGTGACACCGTCTATATGGTAACTGCGAAGGGCGCGGCGTAATCTCGCTAACGCTTTATCTCGATCGGTGTCCCATACCACCAACTTGGCAATCATAGGATCGTAGTAAACAGAAACGCTATCGCCTTCGAGTACACCGGTATCTACACGAACGTGGCGGTTTTCTGCAGGCGGCTGCAACAAATTGAGCTTACCCGTAGCGGGGAGAAAGTCATTTTCCGGATCTTCAGCATAGATCCGTGCTTCAAATGCATGACCGGAATACGAAAGATCGTCTTGGAGTTTAGGCAAGGGTTCGCCGTTGGCGACCTGTATCTGCCAGGCAACCAAATCTTCCCCGGTGATCATTTCGGTAACGGGATGTTCAACCTGCAAGCGGGTGTTCATTTCCATAAAATAGAAACTGCCGTCGCGGTCCAGTAGAAATTCGACTGTTCCCGCACCCACATAGTTTATGGCCTGAGCCGCCTTCAATGCGGCTTCACCCATCGTTTTCCGCAGATTATCACCCATGCCCGGGGCAGGGGCTTCTTCAATGACTTTCTGGTGACGTCGCTGCACCGAGCAGTCCCGCTCAAACAGATATACGCCGTTGCCGAGACTATCGCAGAAGATCTGGAATTCTACGTGCCGGGGCTGGGTAAGATACTTTTCTACCAGCATCACATCATCGCCAAAGCTTGCGATAGCTTCTCGCTTGGCGGCAGCAAGAGCGGCAGAAAAGTCCTCGGCTTTCCATACTTGTCTCATGCCTTTACCACCACCACCGGCAGCAGCTTTAAGTAACACCGGATAACCCATTTCATCTGCTGCTGCTTTAAGCACCCTTTCTGCTTGTTCATCGCCATGATAACCCGGTACCAAAGGTACGCCTGCAGATGCCATTATTTGTTTCGCTGCCGATTTAGAGCCCATTGCGGTAATAGCCGCGGGAGGAGGGCCAATAAAAATAATATTATTATCAGCACATGCGGTCGCAAAAGCGGCATTTTCTGAGAGGAAGCCATAACCCGGATGTATGGCATCGACATTAAGTTTTTTGGCAGCATTAATAATGCGATCAGCAACAAGATAACTGTCTTTTGATGCTGACCCGCCAATATGAATGGCTTCATCAGCCATGGAAACATGTAGTGCGTGGCTATCCGCATCGGAATATACCGCGACCGTTAAAATGCCAAGTTTACGCGCAGTTTTGATGACCCGACAGGCAATTTCTCCGCGGTTGGCTATCAGAATTTTGCGGATCATGATTTCTCCTGCCAAGCCGCTGGCCGCTTGTCAAAAAAGGCGTGTAAGCCTTCCTGGCCTTCTTCTGACACACGGATTTTTGCAATCATTTTGCTGGTGCGCTGCATTAGTTCCGGTTTCACCGTTTGGTGGGCCACCTGACGCACAAGATCTTTTGCTTTTGCCACGGCAACTGGTCCGTTGGATAGCAAGTGGCTGAGCAATCCCTCTATTGTTGAATCAAGCTCTTCTTCGGTCACAGCTTCACTTAACAGCCCCAGCCGCCGGGCTCTTATGGCGGAAAAAACTTCTGCCGTCTGGAAATAGCGTCGGCAAATGCGCGAACCCATGGCTTCTACTACATAAGGACTGATGGTGGCAGGTATAAGCCCGATTTTAACTTCGCTCAAACAAAACTTGCTGAGCTTACTACCCACAGCCATATCACAACATGCGATCAGGCCTACCGCTCCGCCAAAAGCGGCACCTTGTACGCGTGCTATGGTCGGCTTAGGCAGCGTATTGAGCGTTTGCAGCATAATCGCCAGGGCCATGGCATCGCGTTCATTTTCTTCAACGCTGTAATTCGCCATACGCTGCATCCAGCGTAAATCGCCGCCGGCGCTAAAACTTTTGCCGTTAGCTTTTAGCACTACCGCACGTACAGCGTTATCTTCTGCCGCCTGAGTAAAAAGTGTAGTCAGGGTGGCAATCATGGTGTCGTCAAAGGCGTTATGTTTGTCTGGCCGGTTAAGGGTGATAGATGCCACACCCCGCGAATCGACGTGATAAAGAATGTCCTGATTGTCTGATGTCATAGTAATTTTTGCCCCTTACATTCTAAAGATGCCAAACTGTGTATCTTCTATGGGTTTATTTAACGCTGCTGACAATGACAGCCCTAACACCATACGCGTGTCAGCCGGATCGATAACGCCATCGTCCCAAAGCCGGGCGGAGGCGTAATACGGATGCCCCTGTGCTTCGTAAGTGTCAATGATCGGCTGCTTGAAAGATTTTTCCTCCTCCTGTGACCAACTTTCGTTAGCACGCTCCTTTTGATCCCGCTTTACCTGAGCGAGCACGCCGGCGGCTTGTTCGCCCCCCATTACCGAAATTCGGGCATTGGGCCACATGAATAAGAAGCGGGGATCGTAGGCGCGCCCACACATGCCATAATTACCGGCACCGAAACTACCACCAATTAATACTGTCAGCTTAGGCACTTTTGCACAGGCAACGGCGGTCACCATTTTGGCACCATGTTTGGCGATACCGCTGGCTTCGTACTGTTTGCCTACCATGAAACCGGTGATATTCTGCAGGAAGACAAGAGGGATTTTTCGCTTAGCGCACAGTTCAATAAAGTGTGCGCCCTTTAATGCGCTTTCACCAAAAAGAATCCCATTATTGGCAATAATGCCTACTGGATATCCAAAAATTCGAGCGAAACCGCAAATCAATGTGGTGCCGTACAGCGGTTTGAATTCATCCAGCTCAGAGCCATCAACAATGCGAGCGATGATTTCTCTTACATCAAATGATTGGCGGCTATCTTTGGGAATAATCCCGTAAATTTCCCTCGGATCATACAGCGGCTCCACTGGCGCCTTGCAGTCAAGATAAATACTTTTAGTACGGTTCAGCCTGGCTACCGCATTTCGCGCCATCTTCAGAGCGTGGTGATCATTATTAGCCAGCTGATCCGCCACGCCTGAAGTTCGGGTATGAACATCGCCGCCGCCTAGTTCTTCGGCACTGACAACTTCGCCGGTTGCAGCTTTCACCAGCGGTGGGCCGCCCAGAAAAATAGTTCCTTGTTCTTTTACGATTATACTTTCGTCAGCCATGGCGGGTACATAAGCGCCCCCTGCGGTACAGGAGCCCATTACCACCGCTATCTGTGGAATATTTTTAGCCGACATGTTGGCTTGATTGAAAAAGATACGGCCGAAGTGCTCTTTGTCTGGAAAAACATCGTCCTGGCGGGGAAGGTTAGCGCCTCCAGAATCGACCAGGTAAATGCAGGGCAGGTGATTTTCATCAGCAATGGTTTGTGCCCGCAGGTGCTTTTTAACCGTAAGCGGGTAGTAGGTACCGCCTTTTACTGTGGCATCGTTTGCCACAATCATACATTCTACGTCTGCAACTCTGCCGATACCCGCTATAACACCAGCGCTAGGTACATAATCGTCGTAAACCTCCCAGGCAGCTAGCTGGCTGATCTCCAGAAACGGAGAACCGTCATCAAGTAAGGCGTTAATGCGATCTCTGGGCAGCAGTTTTCCTCTGGCGACATGTCGTTCTGCGGCTTTTTCTCCACCGCCTGACTTAATCTGGTTAATTTTTTCCAGCAGATCATCCACCTGCTTTTGCATATGTTCGGCATTAGTAGCGAAGCTATCAGACTTGGTATTAACTGAAGTACGTAGAACGGGCACGGCCCCTCCTTATATGGCGAATAAAGTTGCCAGTCTTTACCGGCAACGTCAGTGTAAGAGGTGGAGTTATTCTGATTCTTTAAATAACTCGCGGCCAATAAGCATACGGCGGATTTCTGATGTTCCTGCGCCAATTTCATATAGCTTGGCATCGCGCAGCAACCTCCCGGTAGGATACTCATTAATATAGCCGTTGCCGCCAAGCAACTGAATAGCGTCCAGGGCCATTTTAGTGGCCAGTTCGGCAGAATAGAGAATGGCGCCGGCGGCATCTTTGCGTGTTGTTTCGCCGCGGTCGCACGCTTTTGCGACAGTGTAGACATAAGCGCGAGCGGCGTTCATCTGCGTATACATATCTGCTACTTTCCCTTGCACCAGCTGGAACTGTCCGATTGATTGACCGAATTGTTCCCGATCATGGATATAAGGAATGACGGCATCCATGCAGGCTTGCATAATGCCAAGCGGGCCGCCTGAAAGCACCAGACGCTCATAGTCCAGACCACTCATTAACACTTTTACGCCATCCCCCTCTTTGCCCAAGATGTTTTCAGCAGGAACTTCACAGTTTTCAAAAACCAGTTCGCAAGTATTGGAAGAGCGCATACCTAGCTTATCCAGCTTTTGCGCATGGCTGAATCCAGGAGAGTCTTTTTCTACAATAAAGGCGGTGATGCCTTTATGTCCCGCTGAAGGAGCGGTCTTGGCATAAATAACAAACGTGTGAGCATCAGGACCATTGGTGATCCACATTTTATTGCCGTTAAGAATGTACTTGTCGCCGCGCTTATCGGCTTTTAATTTCATACTTACAACGTCTGAGCCAGCGTTGGGCTCGCTCATCGCCAGTGCACCGATATGCTCACCAGAGACCAGCTTAGGCAGGTACTTCTCTTTTTGCGCGTCATTGCCGTTGCGATGAATTTGATTCACACATAAGTTGGAATGTGCACCATAACTAAGACCAATGCCAGCTGACGCCCGGCTGACTTCTTCCATCGCCACTGTATGGGCGAGATATCCCATTGCTGCACCCCCATACTGCTCTGCAACAGTCACGCCAAGCAACCCCATTTCGCCCAGCTTAGGCCACAGTTCATTGGGAAAGCTGTTGGCATCATCTGCCTTTTCGGCCAAGGGAGCAATTTCGCTTTTTGCGAACTGGTAAACATGGTCGCGAAGCATATCAATGTCTTCGCCCAGATTAAAATTAAGTGTAGGGTAGCGGGTGTTCATGCAATGTTTCCTCTTTTAATTTCTGCCAACTCTTCCCGACAGCGCGCTTCCACCTCATCCAGCTCACTCATTAACATTTGGATATCTTCCAATTGCTGCTTAAGAATGGCGCGTTTGTGCTGGGTCAATTCGAGCATAGTTTCAAGTTGCACGGCAGAATTTGGATTTATGTCATACAGTTTAAACAGGTTTTTCACTTCAGCCAGTGAGAAGCCTAACCTCTTACCACGCAAAATTAGCTTTAACCTGACGCGGTCTTTGTTAAAGTAAATCCTGTTCTGTCCCGTACGTTTAGGGCAGAGTAGACCTTGTTCTTCATAAAACCTGATAGAGCGTGGCGTAATATCGTAATCGCGCGAAAGTTCGCCGATGGTATAGGTTTGTTCTTGGTTGTGGTCATTCATTACACAATACCTTGTCTTTACACCTGTAGTTACCTGAGCCGTTCCCCGAACTGGCGAAGTTGCTTTAAGCCAAATAGGTGCGCATAGCCACGAAAATAGAACGGGTTTACGTTAACGTAAATATAGATTAACGTTAAGGTAAGGTAACGCCTTGCTAACGTCAAGCCTCCGTTATCTATCCGTTAAAAAATTGTGGCGTAATTGTTGGGCGCGCAGTAAAAATTACGCGGTGTAAATGAAATTTCAATTATAGAGGCAACAAACATGAGCAATGAATCAGTAGTAATTGTAGCGGCAAAGCGCACGCCTATGGGCGGATTCAACGGTAGTCTCGCCGCGCTTTCAGCCACAGACCTTGGCGCCGAAGCAATTAAAGCCACCTGTGCCAACTTTGATGTAACCCATATCGACGAAGTGATTATGGGTTGCGTTTTACCTGCGGGACTAGGACAGGCACCAGCGCGCCAGGCAGCGTTAAAGGCGGAGTTACCATTAAGTGCAGGTGTAACATCCATTAATAAGGTCTGCGGTTCGGGTCTTAAAGCAGTAATGTTAGCTCATGATTTGATCAAAGCCGGAAGCGCAGATGTGGTTGTCGCAGGTGGAATGGAAAGTATGAGCAACGCGCCATATCTTCTACCGAAAGCACGCACTGGTTATCGCATGGGCCATGGGCAGGTGCTGGACCACATGATGCTGGATGGGTTGGAAAACGCGTATGACGGTAAAGCGATGGGGTGTTTTGCGCAAGCTACGGCTGATGATGAAGGCATTACACGAGGGCAGATGGATGAATTTGCCATGTCTTCATTATCAAAAGCAAATGAAGCAATTAATTCAGGAAAATTTAAAGACGAAATAGTGGCGGTGAAAATTACGGATCGAAAAGGCGAGGTAGTGGTGGATACCGATGAAGGTCCCCGCTCAGCCAAACCAGAAAAAATCCCATCGTTACGGCCGGCATTTAAAAAAGATGGTACTGTCACTGCGGCTAACTCCAGTTCCATATCTGATGGCGCAGCAGCGTTATTGGTGATGAGCGAAGCCAAAGCAAAGAAATTGGGGTTAACACCGTTAGCCAAAGTGGTAGCACATGCTACCAATGCCATTAAGCCTGAAGATTTCACAGTGGCGCCAGTTGGAGCAATGGAAAAAGTGTTCCAAAAAGCGGGGTGGACTAAAGATGAGGTGGATTTATTTGAAATTAATGAAGCCTTTGCCATGGTAACCATGCTAGCTATTCGTAAGCTGGGTCTTGATGATAAGAAAGTGAACATTAAAGGCGGAGCTTGTGCATTAGGGCACCCAATTGGTGCATCCGGCGCACGCATTCTGGTGACTTTACTTTATGCTTTGAAACAACAAGGACTGAAAAAGGGAATTGCGTCTTTATGTATCGGTGGCGGTGAAGGGGTCGCCCTTGCTATAGAAATGCTTTAGCGGCCATAAATGCCTGCGGACATGAGTTTGCAGGCGCTTTTTCTGTTAGTTGGCGGTACCATTTTCACTGCAGCAGTTTTTCCTCTTTTCTCGTTTTTTACTGTCAAAATAATTTACAACTCTTCAATAAGTTGATCTCTCCTCCAGCTACTCCTGCTGTTAAAACAAATGGTTGCATGCGTGGATTAAATCTTGCTAGATTGGATTCTTAGTAGTGATGTATATCATTTCATTAACTTCACTGCTAACCATCAAAGGTCAACAGGCCCTTGTTATTAATAATAAGAAAGTAAATAAATCCGCAAAGCGAATTCCACATTAAAAGTTTCAGTATTTTAATGTCGAAAACAGGTGGGAAAAAGCCACAAATCGAGGTTTTTGAAAGCCGACTACTATAAAAAGTGTCAATGGGAGACGCAAATGACATTTAAGAAAAATCTCTTGGGAACCATGGTCTCTATGGCTGTTGCAGCCACTTTTGTACCTTCAACGGTTTCTGCACAGCAAGTTAGTGTACAGAATCCTGACAGTTTGAAAGTTGTTGGACCTGTAGCTCCTGCTAAAAAAGGAAGCGGTGTTTACATCGTGCAACTTAAGCAGGCCCCAGGTGTTACCTACGCAGAAAAAATCGGTGAATTGATTCCTAGCAACCAACAAGTTGCTAATAAAGGAAATCAATATCAAGCAAGCTCAAAGAAAATGCGCGAATATGTTGCGCAATTAAAAAAACGTCAAAAGGAAGTTGCGAATACCATCGGGCAGGTGGATGTTCTTCACAATTATGTTCATGCGTTCAACGGTTTCTCGGCCAAAATGTCCAAGAAACAGGCGGAAAAGTTGCGGTCTAATTCTGCAGTTATTGGGGTGTGGGAAGATGAGGCGGTACAGGTAAACACCGCTAATACTCCGGAATTTCTTGGTCTGACAGGCCCCAACGGTCAGCACACCTTAGGTATCAAAGGCGATGATGTCATTGTCGGTGTTCTGGATACGGGCATTACTCCGGAAAATCCGAGTTTTGCCGACGACGGTACTTATAGCGATCCCAGTGAGTTGGGCTGGAATGGTGCCTGCGACGCTGGTGTAGAAGAAGATGAAGGTACGTTTGAATGTAACAACAAACTTATCGGCGCTCGCTACTTTAACGAAACATTTAAATCAGTCTATGACCTTCAACTGGAACTAGGCGAAATCGAATCACCGCGAGATTCCGATGGCCATGGTAGCCATACTGCCAGCACCGCGGCGGGTAACGAAGATGTTACAGCGGTTATGAACGGCACTGAAATAGCCACTATTACTGGCATTGCTCCACGCGCACGTATCGCCATGTATAAGGTGTGCTGGAATTCAGATTACACCACGCCTGAAGGTGCAGAGGAAAGAGGCTGCTTCTACGGTGACAGCATGGCTGCTATCGATCAGGCTGTTGAAGATGGCGTGGACGTACTTAACTATTCTATTGGCGGCAGTTTAACTGACCTGACCGTGCCTTCTACCTCAGCTATGCTGCGTGCAGCGCAAGCCGGAGTATTTGTATCGGTTTCTGCAGGTAACGATGGCCCAGCAACCCAGACGATTGGCACACCTGCGCCGTGGGTAACCACTGTCGCTGCGTCTACCTATGAAGGCACCAGTGTTACCAATGCACTGGAGGTTACTTCACGTGAACCTAAAGATCGGTACGCTTTTGTAGAAGGTTCGATTACCGAGCCGTTATTAGAAACCGGTCCGGTAGAAGGTGAACTGGTAATTGCCGAGCCTCTTCGAGCATGTTACGAAGAAGCGGGCGCTCCTACTCCACTTGATAACGCTGAGGAAATTGAAGGTAAAATTGCGCTCATTCAACGGGGTGACTGTGATTTCACCGAAAAGGTCACCCGTGCACTGGAATCGGGTGCAGAAGCGGTAGTTATCTACACCGTTGAAGGCAATCCTGTTACTTCTCTGGGCGGAACCTTCGTGGGTGGTATTCCTGGTGGGATGATTTCAGACGTTGCGGGTGATGCGTTGTATGCAGCAATCACTGGTGGCGAAGAAGTCACTGTTAGATTAAGTGCTTCTATTTTCATTCCGCAGCAGGAAAACGGCAATATTATGGCTGATTTTTCATCTCGTGGACCTAATGCGTCTACCACAGATTTAATTAAGCCTGATATTACTGCACCTGGTGTGCGCATTCTTGCTGCAACGTCATCAACGCCGATGTTTGGGGTTGACGGTGAGCAGGTAGCGTATCTAAGTGGTACATCAATGTCTTCTCCGCATATTGCGGGTTTGGGCGCTTTGTTGATTGATCAACATCCAGATTGGACACCCGCACAGGTTCGCTCTGCCTTAATGACCACTGCGTATCAGGGTGTAACTAAAGAAGACAGTACCACACCAGCAGATCCGTTTGATTTTGGTGCAGGTCATGCGGCGCCTGTTTCCGCTATGTCTCCTGGCCTGACATATAATGCCGGATACTTTGATTATATGGCGTTTATGTGTGGTCTGGGTGAAAGCGATTTTGTGCTAGCGGAGTCCAGTTTCAGTTGTTCTGATTACGAGAGTTCAGGTTTCTCACTTGATCCTACTCAATTGAATTATCCGTCTATTTCCATTGGCGAATTACAGTCTGAGGAAACGGTTTTCCGTACACTTACAGATGTATCAGGCGCTGGTGGTGACTACGCGGTAACGCTGGAAGGTCTTGATACTTTAGATGTCACTGTTAATACCTATGATGGTGAAGGTGCGTTGACTGAATCAGACAGTCTGGTTGTCTCTCCGGGTGGTACAGCGTCGTTCGGTATCACGTTTAATAAAATGGATGCAACCGTTACTGGAGAGTGGATATTCGGTGCCATCACCTTAACTAACACTGATGGCACTGTTGTGCGCAGTCCTATTGCCGTAATGCCAGTAGCTGATGTGAAGATGGATGTGCCTGAGTCGTTGTCACTTGATCTTACTCGTGGGCGTGCTGTCTTCCCGGTGCAAATGTTGTACTCGGGCCGTACCAGCCTTGATTACACCGGCTTGGTAGCGCCGTTTGTCGAGTCGGATACCGTTAGCAATCCTACTACATCATTTGAATTCCTCGGGCAGGGAACTACCTATTCTGCGTTCCTTGTTCCTGAAGGAACAAAGGTGGCGCGCTTTAGCTTAAGGGATTCATTAGTGTCGGTACCAGGAGCGGATCTGGATCTGTACGTGTATCGCTGTATTGCATCATCATGTACCCAGGTTGGCACTTCCTTGAACGGTGGTTCAAATGAAGATGTTATTTTAACCAATCCGGCACCCGCTGCTAACGGTCCAGCAGGTAACTTTTATATCGCTATGACTCATGCCTATTCAATACCAGGTGCTGAGTCTATCGATTTTGATATGCCAGTATGGATTGCAGATCAAGCCCAATCCACTACTCGCATTTCTATGTCCAGCCGTGCAATCGAAGGTCGTTACAATGATGTTCGCATTATCACGAACGGGCTGCAGGAAGATACGCTGTATATGGGTGCAGTGACTTTCTATGATGAAAATGGTGTTGCTCAAGGTACAACAGTACTGGAAGTACAACCGTAAAACAAAAACTAGGGGCGCTGAGCGCCCCGTCTTGAAATACACATTAAGGGAAAATAAATGAAATCGTTAAAGCGTCTATGTAGTGCAGCAGTATTAATGAGTTGTTCTTTATTATTTGCAACTTCTTCCAACGCCGCAATTATCAACCAATCCATTATTGTTGAAGGCAGCGTGAAGGTGGGCCAGATTACAATGAATTTGGATGATTCGTTGTTAAATACTGGTCTAGTCAGTAGCTATGATACTGACGACTTCTCGCTGGTAGGGTTATCGATTCTGGGAAATTCGCTTTTAGAATTTTTCGATTTTGAAGCCATTATCGATACTGCTAATGTTGCAGCAGGTTTGGAGTTTCTATATTTTGATGTATTGGAAACTATTTATGATGACAACTGGAGTTACCAGTTAACGTATGACAAGTATAACCCAGAGTCCAATTTCCTGGATGTTTTTGACTCCTTTAATCTTCCGATGATTGTTTCTAACGATATCCAGTTAGTAGTGCCTGAACCTTCTGTTTTCGCATTATTTGTAGTGGCGATGGGCTTTATGGTATCTCGCCGTCGTAGTGCATAAGAGATGTTAACCTTTTGGTAATTCCCGGTAAGCCCCTCCTCCAAAGAGGGGCTTTTTTATGAGTAAGGCGTAATCTATCCTTAAATTAATACGGATTAGTATCAATCATGTGCTTGTCGTAAACGCCGGCCCGTGAAGGAATTTTTTCTAAAGGTTTCCTTTATCTGTATAACAAACGGTTCAATTAAAACCTATACCTGTGCAAGCGGGTCTTAGTTTGCATTTACTTACTGTAAAAGAGATACTGCTACATCGTAATTAGTGTGGGTAATCAGGAATTTGCGTTTGTTATTGTGTAAGTCGAAAGACGTCTTCACATTCTTTTTAATTCTGCTTGGAACAGCGATATCGTCGCCCAGAGTATTAGCAGAAGATGTTACATATTGCGTAGATCCCAACTGGATGCCTTACGAAGCTGTTCGTAATGGCAAGCACATTGGAATATCGGCAGATTATCTAAAGCTTGTTGCCGAAATAACAGGCTATAATTTTGTTTTGGTGCCTACAGAGAACTGGGACCAAACCCTTGCCTATGTAGAATCTGGTACTTGTATGGTCGCTGCCATGATGAATAGCAGCCCGTCTCGCCGCCGTTTTCTTGTTTTTTCACAACCCTATTTTGAAGCGCCCAACGTATTGGTCGCTCGTGATGATACTTCTATTTTGCAAGGATACGCGGGAATAGGCGATCGTTTACTTGGGGTAGTGAGCGGCTATCGCCATGCTGAATATCTAGCCCGTTATTATCCTGGTATCAATGTCGAATACGTGGAATCGGAAAGTGATGGATTAAACAAACTTGCCAGCGGTGAGATAGACGTAATGGTGGGTGCTTTACTTAGCATTAATGCCGCTATTATCAGTAGAGATTATAAAAAATTTGCTATTGTTGGTTATGCAGAACCTTACGACTCTCTTCGCTTCGGCGTGAATAAGCAGTATGCGTTTCTGATCCCCAAGCTCAACAGCGCAATTAGCGCCATTCCGGAATCTCGGCAAGTAGATATTTATAAACGCTGGAATAATGTCCGTGTTATCTCAAAAAGTGATTACAGCCTGCTAATAGCGGTATTAATTATCAGTATCATGTTTATAGGTATGCTGATATGGCGAAGACGGATAGCAGAGCAGTGTCGTCGCCAAATTATTCAAAAAAACGAAGAAATTGAAACGCTGCAGTTATCATTGCTGGACAAAAACCGCACGCTCGAATTTCTCTCTACCCATGATTTAGTCACCGGCCTCTACAACCGTAACTATATCATGCACAAAGCAGAAGAAGAGATATCCCGATTCCAGCGCTTTCATTCGCCGGCTAGTTTAATAGTCGTTGAATTGGTAAGCTCTGCCTCGCCAGCTCGCGCGCAGGCGCGTCATGATAAAGATGAAGTATTAAAAGCAGTTGCATCAGCATGTCTGAATTCAGTGCGAGAAGTAGATATTGCGGCCCGGTTGGTTTCAGAACAATTTATTATTTTATGCCCTCAAACCGAAATAAATGCGGCCAAAGTGCTTGCTGACAGGCTATTGGCTGCAATTCCCAAGCAGGTAGAAGCGCTCGATACTACCTTGCAGGTAGCAATAGGCATTGCTGCACTTAAAGAAAGCCAACACTTTCCTGAATGGTATGATGATGCCTGCAGAGCGCTGTACCAGGCTCGACGACACGGTTGTCATAAAGCCTGCACATCGGGGTAACCGGGCTACACAACCAGACAGCACCTACACAATAGGCTGGTAGTGCCATTGGTGCCCTTCATATTTTACTGCTGAGCGGTCGTACTCTCGCTCCGAGCGCCAGCTGCGATTGTTCAGTTTGACGGACACACCTGCGTATAAACGCTTATTCGCGACCAATTTAATGTCTCTTTGATAACTGTCTTTTGCTTGCTTCATTTCCAACGCTTTCATTTCTATCCAGTGGAGTAGCGCGGTTTCGTTTTTATATAGCTCCAGTGCGTCTTCTACTTTCTGGTGTAATTCTGACGGCACTAATTTCTGCTTAATCAAGTCTATTTTTTCTTTATGACGGATATTATTTTCCCGTAGATGGCGAAGCAACTCATCAAGGGTGTCTTTTCGTTCAAGAAGCAAATTAAAACCGGGGCTAAAATCTATTTTCAGGGTACTGCCTGATACGGCGCCTAAAGTACCTGCTGTAACAGCGGCTTGACTGACAATATCACAGGCAAACAAATTGCCCTGAGGATTATCAATTTGCCCTACAGTCACAGAACCGCCGCAACGTAACCGACTGTAAGCGAGCTGCCTGCCGATAGTAATGTTGCCTGAACATTGAATATCGATTCCCTGACCGTGTTGAACATGGATGCTCCCTGTCGCAATGAGTTGGCAACTATAATTTGATGCGTTGTCATTCACTTTTCCCATTGCGCCCTCGGTAATAATAATATCACCCCCGGATTCAATACGAGCAGATTCAACAAAGCCGTTTATCGTTACGTCGCCGCTGGCCTTTATCAACATTTTTTCAGTGACATCGCCATTTACCAATACCGCTCCATCGTAGGTTACATGGCCAGTGCCGACATTTACACCACTACAAATGTAGGTATCGTCGACATTCATCACCATATCCTGATACTTTGGCATTCCCGAGATGGTCGATATCAGAAGATTAGGATTGGAACTACTCACTGCTGTGCCGTTGCCCATTTTAAAATCCAGCCATTCGCCGTCACGAGCTTCCAGCACATTTCCTCGTACATCGTAGCCATTACGACCTTTGCCGGGCGGCATTCGTTTAAGTACTTCTGCATTAACTTTAACGCATATCACTTCACCCAAATTACGCATATCAACGCGGCTACCATCGCTGACTTGTGGCCGAAGTACTCTTTCAAGCGCATTGGGAACTAAAGGAACAAAGCGGGAGTTTCGCCCGTTGCGGGGCGGTAGTCCTTTGGCAATTTCACCTTCTACCATTTCTCCGGGTTCAGCGTCTTTCGCTTTAATTAACAGGTTTTCAATCCGCTTCAGCCCGATCCCCCGTTTGATTTTATTCTCAAGCGCCATGTTTCGGATATTAGTCGCGGAGGGTAATAGACCGCCATACGGGGCAGTTAGTATGAGCCTCACACTCAGGGCATCTTCGGCTATTTTAAATTCCACTTCAGCATTGCGACGTTCACCAATTCTTTCTTTGACAGGTGTGTTATCTTTGATTTTGAAGTGATGATTGGCTTTGTCACACGCTGATTTGAGCGAACCTTGCGAGATATACAGCTTCTCAAATTCGCCAGATAGCAACTCAGCATGAATTGCCTTAACGTCGACTTCCTTTTCAAATGCAGCAGGTTCGAGCGTTATATCAACGTAATTACGAGAATCATCAAAAGAAATGGTTACGCCTATCATCACTACTTCCATATCGGCTTATTAGTATTGGTATATACAGGTATCGGCAAGCTACCGAGGCACCTTTAACGCTTACTCTATAGTGTTTTCAATTCTAAGGTCAAAGGTTTTCAGCGTATTGATAAAGTGCTCTGAGAATCCCTTGTTTTTTTACATCGCCGTTATAGCGCTGGGCTAACTGTTCAATGGTGAGTAAATAGGTCTCCAATGTGACGCTAGCGGGTGAGGTGTTATCGGTCAATCTTGCCTTCCGATGAGCCTGCCACCGTCGCGTTTCATCGACCGTCAGCGTTTGCGGGTAGTTTCTTGCGCGATATCGAAATAGCATAGTACGCAGCTGAATGTTTTGCGTGCGTTCACCCAGCGTATCCAACATTTCGGGCGCGGATTGCAGTACGTCGTCACACCAGCGGCGGTCTTCGTTGTTTATAAACCCACCGCTATATAGCGCATGATCAGCGTCATACTGAGTATTGTCGTTTTCCTGCTGATAAACCGCTACTGCTTTATCTACAATATCAGGTACTGCTGCCAGAACTTTGAAGTTCGCCAGACACGTCTCTCTATCCATTCCCAGCCGTTGTGCGTTTTCTGGCGTCATGGCTTTGGCTGTGGTGATAAATGGGGAACGATTGATGTGAATAAGTTTTAAGCCGGGACGGCTGACATCTCCTAAATCTTCCTGGGAAGAATAAAGCCGCTCCCGGATCTCCTCAACAGGCTCATTCACAAGGACGTCAGGGGATTTGGCTAAATCAATAACGATAACTGCATTTGGGTTGTGTGGGTGCATGGCCACTGGCATCACCCAGGTACAACAACCTTGAGCTGCTGGCAAACGCGATGAAATGTGCAGCAACACCGAGGGCTTAGATAAATCGAATTTATCCAGTACGTTGTGCTTGCTGCGTAGCGAATACATATAATCATAAAGTTTGGGCTGGCAGGTTTTTATCAGTTTGGCCAAAGCAATGGTTGCATAGACATCTGATAACGCGTCGTGAGCACGGCCATGGTCAAGATTGTTAGCTTTGCTCAGTTCTTCAAGCTTAAAGGTTGGTGAACCGTCTTCCCGTAGCGGCCATTCAATCCCTTCTGGACGTAACGCGTAACACGCGCGAACCAAATCAATAATGTCCCAGCGACTATTCCCGTTGCGCCACTCGCGCCCATATGGATCATAGAAATTTCGATAAAACAGATAGCGGCTGACTTCATCGTCAAAGCGTATACTGTTGTATCCGGCTACGCAGGTGTTGGGCAAACTCATCGCCTCGTGAATCTGACGAGCGAATTCTGCTTCTATCATGCCGTCGCGCAGCGTAAGTTGAGGAGTGATGCCGGTAACCAGACAAGCTTCAGGTTGAGGAAGATAATCGTTCGCAATCTGGTTCATGATGTTGATAGGCTTGCCTACTGGATTTAAATCCGTATCGGTGCGAACGGCAGCAAACTGACAGGGCAGATCTTTTTGTGGACTGACGCCGAAGGTTTCATAATCGTGCCACAACATAGTGGGCTCAGTATTGCTCATGCCTGCTGCTAACTCCTGGATACATGAAATAAAAGGCAGTTTAACGCAATACTTGTCGTATGTAACAGGCCCTAACAACAATCGCGCGCCATACACGGTAAAAACTGCATTTTCTTGGCTTTTTCTGTAAGGTAAAGCGGTGATCTCAAACATGATTAGAAGAAGGATAAAGCAGGTGAGAAGGTATTTGATAACAAGTTTGTTGGCTATAACTATGACACTTGGCGGGGTCGCTAATGCCAAAGACAGTGCGCCCGTCGCTATTGCCATTCATGGCGGAGCTGGCACCATATTAAAAGAAAATTTCACCCCGGAATTGGAAGCGCAATATGCCGCCACCTTAAAAAAAGCGGTGGAGCACGGTTATGCGCTGCTACAAAGGGGGGAGCCTGGTGAAAAGGCGGTGGTAGAAACCATTCAGATATTGGAAAACTCACCGTTGTTTAATGCCGGAATCGGCGCCGTATACACCTATGATGAAGAACATGAGCTGGATGCTTCGATAATGCACGGCGGTACCCTCAACGCCGGGGCTGTAGCCGGTGTAAAAACGATTCGTAGCCCTATAGCGGCGGCGCTGGCAGTGATGCAAGTCTCCCCGCACGTCATGTTGGCAGGTGCGGGTGCCGAAGCGTTTGCCCAGGAGCAGGGCATGTCACCGGTTGATAATCATATATTTGATACACAAAAGCGCCTTAAATCGCTCAGGCAAGCGAAAGCACGAATGGAGAAAGCAGGCATAACCCATGGCGGGCAGCGAAGTAATGAACGGTTTGGGACAGTGGGGGCCGTGGTGCTGGATAAGCACGGAAATATAGTCGCTGGCACATCGACCGGGGGAATGACCGCTAAACGTTACGGGCGGATAGGCGATGCACCGATAATCGGAGCTGGCACTTTTGCCGATAACGCCAGTTGCGCCGTTTCTGCTACCGGTCATGGCGAGTATTTTATCCGCTACCACGTGGCCGCAGATATATGCGCTCGGGTTAAGTATCAGCACGATAGTCTGGAACAGGCTGCCGACGACGTGATTAACAATGTATTAGTAAAAGCGGGTGGAGACGGCGGCGTAATCGCCATAGACGCACAGGGCAATATTGCCATGCCATTTAATTCAAAAGGTATGTATCGAGCAAAAATAGATACAAATGGAAAATTGGCCGTAGGTATATTTCGGGAATGGCTTCCTACTTCTCTTTAAACAACCTTTTATATATCGAAAAGATAGCTGAAACACACTTCTCCTACTACGCTTTACGTATACGCCACGCGGTTTAGCTGGCGTACCGCGTAGTGGTTGTACCCCTAAATAAAAATAGCGTGTTGTGAGGTTAGTAACATTCACAAGGCCATACTGAGGGAGACAAAATGATATCGTTGGAAGTGTGTGATTATATGAACGTGCATCCAGTAAAACTTTTAGAGACAATGGCTGTGGCGGAAGCCGTAGAATGTTTGTTACGAACGAAGCAGACAGGGGGGCCGGTAGTGGATGCGAAAGGGCGGGTCGTAGGCTTTTTATCCGAGCAGGATTGTTTGCAAAGAATGATTGAGTCAAGCTACTATCGGGAGCACGTATGTCGGGTTCATGAAATTATGAATGCCCCGGCGTTAACAGTTAAGCCTTATACGTCAGTGCTGGAGCTGGCCCAAATGCTGCTAAAAGAAAGGCCGCGAGTTTATCCGGTGATTGATGATGAAGGCAGTTTGGTGGGAACCATTAACCGTGCAGCGGTATTACGCGCGATTGATGAGCAACTGCAATCAGGCTACCGCAAAATCGCCATGTAGTTTTGGAATTTAATAAGAAACATATTGCCGCGAGCAGGTGGATTGCTCGCGGCAGTATTGATATTAATCACACCTTGATGCGTGATCATATTAAGGTGAATTAGTATAAAACTTACCGTAACTGGCGAATAGCAGAAGCGAGTTTTTTTCCATCAACCAGTTTAAAGTTCTGCTTATCCGTTGGCATAATATTATGGCCATCCTGCACCACCAAAAGACCATCAGGAAAGCGATCCCCAAGTGGCAAATGCGAGGCATCTAAACCATCTGTTTCTGAAACGCCATCAATTCTCCCCTTAAGATCAGCAACAATGTTAAAGGTACCTAGCAGCGGGTACGGAGCAGTAGTTTCATATACAGCATAACGGTTGTTTCCCTGGCTCGATACAATCAGGTACTGCTTATCATCAACGGTAAATAGCGCCATACCTTCAATATCAGCGTGTACTTTTTCGTTAACGCTGGCAATCATAGTATTTGCGCTGGCTAACTTACTGATATCTCTCAACCATACCCCTTTTTCTTCCTCACCAAAGTAAAGCGTTGCGGTATTGTCATCCGCTACACATCCTTCAGGTTGACTGGCAATGGCAAATTGTTCCACGCGTTTTCCTCGCACTGCATCGCCATCTGCTTGAAGACGATAACGTTCGAAGCGTCCGTCAGTGCCATTGACAAAAATATCGATATCATTACCAAGACGAGCCATACACAAACCGTAGACATCTGCCAGATCTGTGGGAATGGCTCCAATTTTGCGCACGTTGAGTGAATCTCGATTTACTGCAAACACATCTATATTGTTAGTTGAGCGATTACTTGCAGCGGCGATATCCACGGTTTCTCCCAGCCAATTCCAGTTGTAGCGTAAATCCACGTTATTAACTCGTCCCACGGGAAGATGCTGACGTAAGGTGCCGTCGAGGTTGTAAATATTTAAACCGCTTTTTTTGTCTGTCCCCATAATTAAGCTGGCAGCGCTGTTTTGTGTGTTAACCCAAATTGCAGGGTCGTCTGCAGCATCACCAAAACGCGCTACTGGCATGGTTTCGATATCAGCAGTAAGACTAAGGTCAGGTGCTACAGCAGTTGGGGCTGCTTGGGCTGCGTAGGCGGGAGCAGCAAAATAGTACAAGCGGTCAGAGTTATCGTCATATAACCCAGCAATAAACTGATTTCCCTCCAGGGAAACGTGAATACTTTCCGGTTTTACGTCTGGCGATAGAGTCTCAGATGAGAGGTTGCCATTGTGATATAGCCAATAGCCGGACATATCGGGAGAGGTAATCAATGCCGTGCCGTCAGGTCGTGCAGATACTCCTTCGGCGCCCATGCCATCTGGCAGCGCAACTAACTGGCGGCCATCCCCTGCTTCTGGTGTCGTGTCATATAACCACACTCCCGCGTGTTCGTCAGCGAGATAAAGCGTGTTTGTGTTATCGGCTACGCTGCAGGCTTTAATGCCAGGGCCGGAATAGAAAATTCTCAAATTGTGCAGTGCTGGCTGCCCAATTTGGGTAAAAGCGTAATGGGTAATCATTCCTCGCGTATCTGCGGTAAACATACCTAAATTGTCTTGCGATTGCTGCAGACAAACCGCTTCAATATCTGATTCGTCAGCCGGCAACGCGAGTAGAGACGTAAACTGCTTGTTTTGCCACTGATAACGAATTAACCGGGTTTCGTTGCTGTTGTTATCTAACGCAACAATTAGCATCGTGTCGTCGTTTAGCACACGCATATCGCTTTGAGAATAATGTCCAGCGAGAGAAGCAACGGGGTTATGCTGATCATCCAGTATGATTAAGCCGCGCTGCTCGCTGGTGATCAGAAAGTAGCGACTACCTTCGTGTGTTATCGGCCGCAACCCTTTACCGGAAACGGGTATGGACTGGAGCGTTAATGCAGTTTCCTCAGCAGTACTGTCAACGGTTTGCTGACAGCCAGCGAGTTCTGAGCTGGTAAGTAGCGCTAGTAGAGATAGGGCGGATATTTTCTTCACGTATCATCCTTTGCTGCGGTACGGATAGGTACCGCAGTCGGTTAATCTAAATTGGCCAAAGCGTTCGGGAATTAAAGCGATTAGCGGATTTGCCAGGTAAAACCTAACTGAAACGTTCTGCCATATTCTTCATACTGCGCGTTGCGATCGCGCTGGTCGAAGTAATGGTAAAATGGCTCGTCGTTTAAGTTAATGGCGTTAAAGTAAATCTGCATATCCTCGTTGATAAAGTATTTCGCCATAAAATCAACTTGCTGGTGGTCGTCTTCGATGCGGATCATGTCACCATCCAGCTCTTCCAGATTTTCGCTTTTATATGACATGGTCAGGCGCAGACTCCAATCGTTAGCTTCATATCCCACGGTGAGGTTGCCAACGCGATCCGATTGATTCGGCAAACTCATGTCTATCTCTTCACCGTCAAACAGGGTGGTGGCATCAGACGTTGAAAACGTACTGTTAGCCGAAACTAAAAAACCGTTGTTGAAGGCTTTGACCCAGGAAAGCTCGATGCCGCTTAAGTCTGCTGAGCTACCATTAATGGCCTGAACAACCTCATCGTAGCCCACCCATTCTTCACTACCGGCAACGTCAGCATAAACAATGAAATTATCGATTTTTTTGTAGAACAGTCCTGCTGAAAGCACTCCGATATCCCCAGGATAATATTCCACCGAAAGGTCGAAATTATCCGCTTCGTAGGGATTAAGCAGCGGGTTACCCACAGTCGCTTCCCGCTCGGTAACAAATCCGCCTTCTTCTTCCTGCGTGGTGGTTTCAATAATCTGGTAGGCCGCAACATCTTCGAAGCTGGGGCGGGAAAGGGTTTGTGTAAAGGCGGCGCGAATAATAACGTCTTCGCTAATTGAATAGCGCAGATTCACACTCGGTAACAGATAATCGTAATCCCGCGCGCTTTCCCATGGCGTGTTCACAACTTGTTCTATATCAGCTTGCTCGTCTGCCACCAGTTCTACACGCATTCCACGGGTACTAAAATCCGTTATTTCGTACCGTAAGCCTGCCACAATGTGTAATTTACCGATGTCGACGCTGGTCATCGCATAGGCGGCAAAAATGTCTTCTTCATTAACGTAAGAAGCACCTTTAGATTCCAGTTCTGAATCCAATGCAACCAGTTCAAGCTCACTGCGGCTTTCGTTGAAGTTTTCGCGTAACAATTGGCGGTTCAGACCGGGCCCGAACTCGCCCAGGCCCCAGTCAGGTGCGCTGGTGCCAAAGGTGGCTGAATCGATTCCCGCAACATCGCCGTCATAAATAAAAATTTGGCTATTCCGGTCTTTCTCACGGCTGCGGTACTTGGTTCCAAACTTAATCTCACCTTTGTAACGGCCGTAGTCTACGGCACGTTTAATATCAATCTTAACGCTGGTTTCAACGTCTTTAGTGTAATTATCTTCAAAGCTGATTTCGTCTAAATCGTACGTAGACAGATCCATGGCATCGTTGTTTTGCACAACCTGCGGGATGGAAGTCGCCAGATCAGCGTCAATGCTCGCATTCTCGGTGATGAACGTGTAATACAGGGCATCGGGTTCATCCTCGTCAGATTTTGCGTACCCCAGCTGCCAGGCCAGATCCCAAACATCTAACTGATGTTCGCCCCCCGCAGTGACAGTAAAAATAGACTGGGTTTCGTATCGATCTTTGCTTTCACGAGCAATTTCCGAATCTTCTTCATCGAAGGTAAAGATGTTCCCTTGGCGGTATTCATCATCAGAAAATTCACTGTAAAGGGTGCGAATAAAATATTGGTTGTTGAAATCTGGACGATAATCCAGGTTTACTGCACCGCCAAGCCGTTCGCGATTAATTGTATAAAACCTTTGCTCCAGCTCATCATCGCCATTACTCTCAATATTATCGGAACCAAACTCGCGATCAAACCAGGAGAGCGCCGCCGCAATACCTACCTGCTGGCTGAATTTATGCGTCATACTGCCAGATAACTTTGGGCTGGTTTTATCGCGAAGCGTATTTTGGCTGCCTTGAATGGTAAGACTGGCTGTGTCTTCTTTGTGATCAAAGGCGCTGACACTTTTTACCGCGATGGTTCCCCCAATAGCATCGGCATCCATATCCGATGTAACCGACTTTGAAACTTCCAGGGTCTGGATAAGCTCGGAAGGAATTACGTCCAAGGCGACTGAGCGAACGCCGGACTCCGGTGAAGGAATGTTAAGGCCGTTTATGGTGACGTTGTTAAGGTTAGGATCAATGCCGCGAATTCCCACAAAGCGGCCTTCGCCCTGATCCCGTTCGATAGAGAGACCAGGAAGTCGCTGTAACGATTCCGCTGCATTTTGATCGGGAAACTGGCCGATGGCATCGGCAGACACCACCGAAGAAATGTTATCAGCTACCCGCTGCTGATTGATGGCGCTAGCCTGCCCACTGCGTTGCCCCCGCACCAATATATCGGCAATGGCGTTGTTGCCACTACTTAAGGTAATCGTAAGGGTGTTAATTTCTCCCTCTTCAACCGTTACAACCTGCGTGAATGGTTGGGCGCCGAGATAACTGGCTTGCAGCGTATAGTTACCAGCCGGCAGGGCGGCAAAATGAAATGAGCCATCCCGACGGGATTCTGTGGACAGGTTCAGTTCTTTGATTGTAACTCGTGCGCCCGCAAAAACCCGGCTGTTATCTGCATTGGACAGTTGGCCGACAATCATACCGTTATCGGCTGCTGATACAGGTGTAACTAACGTAAGACTACAGGCGAGTAAGGTGGCTTTCGCCAGCGGCGTTAATCGGTATTTCATTGGCATTCCTAGTTGAAGTTTGTGCGATGAGAAATAGCTGGGGCCGAAGCTAAAGCGCTTTTGTGACAATACGGTGACTAAAAAATGACATTGATAGTCATAAAGCGTTGTTTATTAAAGGTTTGTCTCGCCATTGAAGAATGCTGAGCTAATTTAACCCTTCAACAGTACCTTGAATCCAAAGAAGTTTTTGTTACGGTTTTCTACATTTACATAAAGAGGATCACGTTTCTGTCATAATCCTGAGCCAAAATGACCCTGTCAAAATTAATGGGCTCTGCGTTATAGATGGTCATAAAAGTAGAATTATGTTTTTAGCTTACCGCGTATCAAGACTTATATGGCTTAGCCTTGGTTCACTCGCTGTTGCAGTGGGGCTGAGCTTGCTTCAGGGCGAGGCAAAACCCACAGCTATTATTTCCTGGCTCGACGTGACGGGCGAGGGAAGCGTGGCGGTATTTTCTTTACTTTGGATTACAGCCTTACTCGCCAGTCGGCCGCCGGGCAGGGTGACCACGTTGATGTTGATTGGCCTTAACTGCTTTTTGTTTTCCGCGACACTGGATTTACTGGATGAGTTTTATCAATATCCAATTTCCGCAGACTGGTTAGGCATGGTCGAATCCATTCCTGCGGCGTTCGGTATGGTGGTAATGTCGGTCGCGCTGTATCTGTGGCATCAGGAGCAACTTGCGTTGGGTCGTCAGTTGCAGCGGCGGGAAATGTCGGTTCGTCAGCACGATCTTATCGATCCCATTACTCAGCTTTATCGCGCCGAATACTGGCGCGAGCAAGCCAAAAGCTGCCAGGTATCCGGTATTGATGCGTTCGTCGCGGTTGTCGATATCAACCACTTCTCGCAGTTTAATCAGCGCTACGGCCATCATGAAGGTGACAGGTTCCTGCGGGAGATCGCCCAGCTTTTAATTATGCACGTTCGAGCGGTTGATTTAGTGTGTCGTTATGCAGGCGATCGCTTTGTTCTGTTGCTTCCGCAAATATCCTTACCGGAGGCCAACGAGCTGTGCTTTCAGCTTCGGCTGTCTATTCATCACATTGCATTTCGTACCGGCAGGCAGACCACGGCAATCTTTCAAAGCGCTCGCAGCGTAACTGCACTGTTATCCGCAGACACCTGTCTGGATTCATTACTACAACGGTTGAATCGTCAACTTGATGAAGCGCAGCGGGATGTTGCGTAAAGCGATAGCTTCGCCGACGATTATTAACGCCACTGATAAGGTCGTTCCGGCTACGCCTATTGTTAAAGCGATTATTGATGTTGCGCGCGCCCGCGGTGCACATTTGGAAAAGCTGCTGCGGGGAACGGGACTGTTTTTAGAAGATATTTCAGAACATGCAGGAATAAGCCCCACCCAACTGTCCCGGTTAATGATAAATGCACAGAACATGACAACCGGCCACGATTGCGCCTTCCAGGCCGGAAGCAGTCTTGCCAGTAGCCATTACCAAGGGCTTTTTGTGGGTATCAGCACATGCAGGCATCTTATGGATGTGCTGCGATTGGCAGGTATTTATCGCTGGTCCCTAAGCCCGTTTATCTCAGCAACACGATATGAAAGCGCTACGCAGTATTATTTTGTGCTGCAAGACAGTATGGGCGCCTCAAAGCATTGGCGCTTTGCAGTGGAAATGTTCTGCGCCGCACTGGTGGCCATGAGCAAACATTGGCACGGACAGCGACTGCCTTTTCACTTTGATTTTCCCTTCTCCCGACCGCGTTACATTCAGGAATTCGAAACGCATTTAGGCTATCGATTGAGTTTTGACCAACCTATGCTGGTAGTGCGACTGGATAAAGTTGCTGCTTATAGCCCGTTTAAATCGGTGCAACCTCACATGCGCCGAACGTTACTCGCGAAGTATCGGGAACAGCGCTCAGGGGGAATGACTCTGCCAGACAGTGTCCGCTTTTTAGTCAAAAAATATCCTGCTATAAGTTTAGATGATGTCGCCCGCAGGCTTTCACTGAGTCCAGCAACGGTGAAGCGGCGACTGCGTGAATATGAAGTAACTTTTCGCCAACTGGTGGACGCCAGCAAGCGTGAGCAAGCCATTTATTTGCTGTCGGTACAAAAGCTAAGTAACGAACAAAGCGCGCTGAAAATGGCCATTTCGGACCTCACAAACTTTCGCCGTGCAGTAAAACGATGGACCGGATTTACACCCAGCGAGTTGAGGAATCCTTGACCAACCGGGAAAAGACTTAAAATTATGAATTCCTTGCAGGCTTCCGCCACAGCTAATATTTACTGCTTTTCCCAAGCCTTCACTGCGGTTACTACACTCCTTCTACCGCTAACCACAAAACGTCGCTAAACAACGCTGTAATAGTGCAGATTATCCGCTGATAATATGGGAAAATATTGGGGTCGACAGACTTGAGATGACGCCAGAAGACCTTATTTAACCCAATTCGGGATGAGACATGCCGTTTAAATACACAATATGATTTTAAATCAATTGAGTTATTGAGCGGCGCGGCTTAACCCGTAGGGAGTATTTTCCCTAATTCTGATTATTTCGCTTTCGCGGATATATCTTTTTGGTCTACTGTCGCAGGCCGCCTCTGAAAGTAAAAGGACAGTATTTTGCAGCAACCCGCTTCCTCAACATCCTCTCTTACATCGCTTTTCGCTAGCTTGGAAACCTGCATGCTGGCGGACAGATTTCGCCTAAAGCGACGGCTTCAGAACGTCAGCAACGATATTAAGAAAAACGATAAGCATGTACAAAAGAAGATCGCTGCCGTTACCGCCGATATTGAGACTTCGGCCAATCGATGCGCATTAAGGCTGCAAAACTTGCCTGCGGTTGAATATCCGCCGCTACCGGTAAGTGAGAAAAAGGAAGATATTAAAGCTGCTATCGCCAATCATCAGGTTGTCATTGTGGCTGGGGAAACGGGGTCGGGTAAAACGACCCAGTTACCTAAAATTTGTCTGGAATTAGGGCGGGGTGTCAGTGGCCTTATTGCTCATACGCAACCCCGTCGATTGGCAGCGCGAAGCGTTGCTAATCGTATTGCTGAAGAATTAAAAACGCCACTAGGGGATAAAGTCGGTTTCAAAATTCGCTTTTCTGATCAGGTTAGTGAAAACACTTACGTTAAACTGATGACTGATGGGATGTTGCTGGCGGAAATGCAACAGGACCGCTTTTTGAATCAATACGACACCATCATTATTGATGAAGCGCATGAACGTAGTTTAAATATCGACTTTCTTTTGGGCTATCTCAAGCAGTTACTGCACAAACGGCCGGAACTCAAGCTTATCATTACGTCGGCCACTATTGACCCTGAGCGTTTTTCTGCACATTTCAATAATGCGCCAATAGTTGAGGTAAGTGGCAGAACCTTTCCGGTGGAGGTACGGTACCGCGGTCCAGAAGAATCTTCAGACGATACTGACCAGACCGACGCCATTGTGGCGGCTGTGGATGAATTAAAAAGGGAAGCGCCCGGTGATATTCTGATATTTTTAAGCGGCGAAAGAGAAATTCGCGATACTCAGGATGCGCTGGAAAAGCAAAAGTACCGTCACACCGAAATTGTTCCGCTTTACGCGCGGCTTTCTGCCGCTGAGCAAAATCGTATTTTTCAGTCCCATTCCGGGCAGCGTATTGTCCTGGCCACTAACGTAGCGGAAACATCACTGACGGTGCCGGGCATTAAATATGTAATTGATCCCGGGACGGCTCGTATTTCCCGCTACAGTGCGCGCAGCAAAGTTCAACGCTTACCTATAGAAGCGATTTCCCAGGCATCGGCCAATCAACGGGCAGGGCGCTGCGGCCGGGTTTCTGAAGGGATCTGCATTCGGCTTTATAGTGAAGATGACTATTTAGGCCGTCCTGAATTCACTGACCCGGAAATTGTGCGTACCAATCTGGCCTCGGTCATTCTTCAAATGTTGGCGTTGGGCCTGGGTGATATCGGTGCTTTTCCTTTTGTACAGCCACCTGATAGCCGCAATATTAATGACGGTTTTCGTTTGCTTGAAGAAATTCAGGCTATCGAGCGAAAAAACGGTCAACCCTGGTTAACGCAGATGGGCCGTCAAATTGCCAAACTACCTATCGATCCCCGGTATGCCCGCATGGTGGTTGAGGCAGACTCTACCAATGCGTTAATGGAAGTGATGGTAATAGCAGCAGGTTTGTCTATTCAGGACCCTAGAGAACGCCCGCAGGATAAGCGTCAGCAAGCGGATGAAAAACACAACGAGTTTAAAGACAACGAGTCGGACTTCATAAGTCTGTTGAATTTATGGAAAGGGTTTAGGGAGCAACAGGCTGCACTTACCAATAACCAGTTGCGTAAATGGTGCAAATCGCAGTTCGTTAACTATCTTCGAATGCGAGAATGGCAGGATATCGTCAGTCAGCTGCGTAAATCAGTGGCAGAACTTGGGATGGGAGTCAGCAAGCAGGAAGCGGATTATCAGGCTGTTCATCAGGCAATCTGCTCTGGCTTACTTTCTCATATCGGTTTTAAAGACAAGGATCGGGAGTACCTTGGTGCCAGAAATTCTCGCTTTATGATCTTTCCCGGCTCTGGATTGGCAAAAAAGCAGCCGAAGTGGGTGATGTCGGCTGAGTTGGTGGAAACCTCCAAATTGTTTGCTCGTATGAATGCGAAGATTGATCCTGTATGGGTAGAAGCGCTGGCAAAACATGTCAGCCAGTCCAGCTACTCTGAACCTCACTGGTCGAAGAAGCGCGGCGCTGTGGTGGCCTTTGAAAAGGTCACGCTGTTCGGTCTTCCTATTGTGGCAAAGCGGGCGGTGACATATAGCAAAATTGATCCAGCGACCTGCCACGATTTATTTATCCGTGAAGCCCTGGTCAATGGCGATACGCGAATGCAATTTGATTTTCTGTTGAACAATCAGGCATTGCTGGAGCAAGCGGATGATTTGGAAAAGAAAACGCGCCGGCGAGATTTAGTGGTGGAAGAGCAGACGCTGGTTGATTTTTATGCTGAAAAAATTCCCGTTGATGTTAATAGCGAGGCGGCATTTAGAAAGTGGTTTAAGCGACAATCTGATCCGGCAACGTTGCAGTTTACAGAAGAAGATGTGTATCGGCAGCAGCCAACAGCAGTAGAAAATGCATTTCCCGACAAGTGGAAGCAAGGCAATATTACGTTGCCGCTAACCTATCATTTTTTACCGAATGCGCCTGATGATGGTGTCACCGTAAATATTCCGTTGCCATTACTCAACCAGGTTGAGGATGTCGGGTTCGATTGGCAAGTGCCGGGCCTGCGTCATGAACGTATTGTAGCGCTGATCAAAAGCCTTCCTAAGCGTCTGCGTCGCAATTTTGTGCCCGCGCCAAACTTCGCTGATGCAGTGTTGGCAGATATTGCTCCTTACGATAAAAATAATCGACCAATAAGTTTACTGGACGCGGTGAGTAATAAGCTGCGCAAAATGACTGGTGTTACCGTAGACGCCGAAGAGTGGAATTTGTCGCAACTGGATACGCATCTGATCATGCACTTCGCGGTCGTCAATGATAAAAAAGACACTATTGCCCGTGGAGATGATTTACACGCATTAAAACGTGAGTGTCAGGGGCAGGTTCAAAGCACATTTGAAGAAGCGGCCACGCCGGAACTGGAACGTAAAAATATTGAAAACTGGGATTTCGAGCAGTTGCCTGACACATTCGTGCAGAAGATGGGCGGCTTTGAAATTCAGGCTTTCCCGGCGCTGGTAAGCAAAGGGAACACGGTTGACATTGAACTGGTTGAAGATGCAGACAAAGCCGCGCGCCTGCACCGTCACGGCGTGAATATTTTGATTAAAAACGCCATGCCATCGCCGCTAAACTATTTACAGTCGAAGCTCCCGAACAAAGCGAAACTGGGATTATATTTTAATCCTTTTGGCCAAATAAAACCCTTAGTTGATGATTGCATACTGGCAGGCATTGATGCGCTGGCTGCAAAATTTAAAAGAGAGCACAACACCGACATTCGGGATGAGGCCACGTTTAAACGTTGTGTAGATGTTGTGCGCGCCGACATAAATGACACGGTTCTTAATATTGCCAGACAAGTCGAAAGCGGCTTAACGTTGGCTCATCAATGCCAGAAGCAAATGAAGGGTAACGTGCCTTTAACCATGGTGAGTGCTCTGGGTGATATCAAACAGCATTTACAGTCACTGGTCTACCCCGGCTTCGTATCAGAAATTGGTTACGATAAGCTGGATGATTGGAATCGCTATATTAAAGCGCTGGCAAAACGTTTGGAAAAATTGCCGATCGATCCCAACAAAGATCGCCTCCAACAGCTTTCTTTGGAAAAAGTTATTGCTGAATACGAGAAAACCGTGAAAAAGTACCCGGAGGGGAAAGCTCCTCAAGAGCTGTTGGATACCCGCTGGATGATTGAGGAACTGCGGGTTTCGCTTTTTGCTCAACAACTTGGGACCGCGTATCCGGTATCGGCAAAACGTATTCTGAATCACCTGGAAGCTTTTTGACGGGACACGCCCCGACAGTGACTGTCAGTGCTTAGTTACAAGCCACTGAAATAAGTTTTTTCATGTTATGAACCTTTCGTCTGTTTAGAGGGAATACATATTGACAAGCTCAACATGGCACCCTATAACCAAGGTATCGAGTTGAGATTCTTGATGATGCATTGATGAGTAGGAGAAGTAACAGATGTTGGGATACGACGATAAGCGCAACTTTTTCCGGATGATGGTAAATTCACCATGCCAGATAGAAATCAATGATGAGGAATCGAGCCGTACCTTGCATTCAGTGTGTAAAGACATTAGTGCGACGGGCATGTCTCTTGAAGTTGAAGAGCCTTCAATTGAACTGGGAACTCAGGTAAAAGTCTCAATCGATTCCAACAGTTCTCAGATCCCGTCTCTTTCCGCTCTTGCAACGGTGGTAAGGTGTGAACCAGAGTCGGACAGTAGTTGTATCATAGGCGTGGAAATCTCTGAAATGAACTGATGCACGTCTATGAAGAACGGCGATTTGGTCCCGTCGATAGTTTGATGAGTTTTATTGATGAGCTTCATCAATATAAAACGTTAGGCTATATCAAAGTTATTGATAATAATTCTCATTACTGATTTGTCTTTCTTGGATGTTCGTAATGAAAAAACAATTTCTTTCGCTGTTATGCATTTCACTGTGGCCTTTACCGTTGCCTACCTACTCACGGGTAGTTTTGTCGTGGGAGGCGCAGTAGCTCTGGTCGAACCTGCAATTAACACCGTGGTGTTTTATTTTCACGAAAGATTCTGGAGCCGGCTCAGCGATACTCCTGAAACGGCTACCGAGGCTAAAAATCCGCTTTCAGCAATTTGTTCTCACTAGTTTATTTTCACTTACGAAGTGTCTCTAACTCGATGTGATTATACAGAACGTTGCAAGTTCAGATCACTCTGAAACTTCACACACCAATCCTTTTAAATAATATCCTTCAGGATAAGTGCTAAGTACCGGATGATCCGTGGACTGTGATAATCGCTCAATAATTTTGACGGTGCGGCCCGCATCTAATGCTGCATCTGCAACAATTTTCTGAAACAGGTCAGCAGGCATAAGTCCAGAACAGCTAAAAGTAAGTAGCAAGCCGCCAGGTTTCACCGCGTGCATGCCGTACATATTAATATCTTTGTAGCCTCTAGCTGCTCGGGTAAGCGAGGCTTTGCTGTCGACAAACTTGGGCGGATCCAGAATGACCATATCAAACTGCTTTTGTTCTTGATGATAACGGCGTAATACCTCAAATACATCGCCGTTGACCATTGTACATCGTGCTGGATCCAGAGAATTTAGCGCCAGGTGTCTCGCCGCGAGATCTAAGGCGGGTTGAGAGACATCCACATTGGTTACATGACTCGCGCCACCTTGCAATGCATAGCAGGCAAAGGTGCCGGTATAACTAAAGCAGTTTAGCACCGTCGCATCTTTGGCCAGTCGGCCCGCCGCCGCACGATTATCCCGTTGATCTAGATAGAAGCCCGTCTTGTGTCCGGTCTCAATGTTTACCAGAATTTTTACATCGTTTTCGAGAATTTCGACTTCTTTTTGAGGATCGCCGTGAAGAACCTGTACTACCGGCTCCAAGCCCTCTTTTGCGCGCACATCAACATCACTTCGTTCGAAAATAGCCATAGCGGGAAGAACTTTCTTTAATCCCCAGACAATTTTATCCCGCTGACGGTCGGCACCTGCACTGAGAAGCTGTACCACGGCTACATCATTGTAAATATCTATGGTGACGCCGGGCAACCCGTCGGATTCAGAGGCAATGAGACGATAGGCATTGGTCGCTGAATTAATCACCCGGCGGCGAAGCCTCATTGCCTGTTCCAAACGACGAACAAAAAACCCGTTATCAATGTTTTCAGCTTGGTTGAAGGTCCATATTCGTACCCGAATCTGGGATTCCGGAGAATACGCGCCGCGCCCCAACCATTGGCCGGTGCTACTCAACACATCTACGGTATCGCCACTGCGGCAACGCCCTTCAACAGTGGCTACAGCGCTGGCGAATACCCAAGGATGTTGTCGAAGTAAGGATTTTTCCCGTTGTGGTTGTAAAGTAACGGTAGCGGACATAATTTCAGTTTCTGGTGAGATACGGGGGGCAAAGTATACCGGCATTCATCTACTTTCGCGACTCTCGCGTACAGAAACGCTCAAGAAGCACTTTTCAAAAACAAGCAGGTGAATATATGCGCTATATCGATTTCCAATCAGGCAAAGGACCAGAAGGGTTGCGGATTGCACAACGAGAAGAATTAGCGGTTCCCTCAGACAAAGTAAAAGTCGACGTGAAAGCGTTCGGGGTAAATAGAGCAGACACCTTGCAGCGTCAGGGCAAATATCCGGCTCCTCCAGGTGAAAGTGAAATTCTGGGGCTGGAAATTGCGGGTGAAGTCAGTGTCGTCGGCGATAACGTGACGCAATGGAAGGCGGGTGACAGAGTATGCGGTTTGGTGGCTGGGGGCGGATATGCGCAGGAAGCGGTGGTTAACCCGCACCATTTAATTAAAATACCCGATTCTATGCCCACAGAACATGCTGCTGGTATGGCAGAAGTGTTTCTTACCGCGTATCAGAGTTTATGCCAGATAGCCGATATTCAAAAAGGGCAGCGGGCGTTAATTCATGCCGGAGCAAGCGGAGTGGGTTTGGCAGCGTTGCAGCTTTGCCGTTTCCTTGGAGTGGAAACGGCTACCACAGCATCGAGCTCTAAAAAGCTGGCTGTTTGTCAAGAAATGGGGGCAGCGTTAACCATTAATTATCGTGAAGAAGACTTTGCAAAAGTGTTGACAAGGGAATGGCCTGAGGGCGTGAATATGGTATTGGACTTTGTGGGCGGTGATTATCTTAACCGTAATCTGAAGGTGCTGTGTCCCGACGGCGTTGTGGTGTATCTGGCGATGCTGGCCGGTCGCTATGCAGATAAACTGGATATGGCGTTAATGTTAGGAAAACGGGCGCGTGTTCAGGGCTCAACGCTCAGAAGCCGCAGTGATGACTACAAGTCAGCACTCATTGAGTCTTTTGTCAAGGATTGCCTGCCCGGTTTTGATGAAGGGCATTTAAAGGTAAATATCGATGCCGTGCTGCCTGCAGATGAAATTCAGCAGGCACATACGCGCATCGAGAAGAATGAGACTCAGGGAAAAATTGTAGTGAAATGGTAGCAATGCGCAAAAATGGTCAGGAAAATGTCTTTTCGCTCTTTATACTGATTGCAAATGGAAAGCTTTTGACAAGTTAGGAAAATGGAAAAGACATTTCAAGATCAGAGATTAGCGCGTGTTGCAGAATACTTGCAGGCGCACTGTGAAGAAAAACCTGATTTACATCACATTGCCAGCCTGGCTGGCGTATCGCCGTTTTATTTACACCGGCAGTTTTCAAAAAAGTTTGGGGTATCGCTTCAGGCGTTAATGAAGCAGGTTCGGCTGAAACGTGCAGCGTGGCAACTGGCGTACCGAACTCACAAGAAAATAATCGATGTTGCTATTGAAGCCGGGTTTGAAAGTACTGAAAGTTTCAGTCGAGCCTTTCGCCAACACTGCGGCCTAACACCAACAGCATTTCGCCAATCCCCGGATTTTGCTCTGTGGGAGCTGACAGAGCTTGCCATCAGAACATTTTGCACTAGCGCGGCAGAAGCCTCTTCGCAAACGTCCGGGGGGTGGGAAGAAGAAAGGTTTGCTGAAACCAAGGTTGCTTTGCTGACCCATCAAGGAGTTCATCCTCCACTTTCTCACAGCATCAGTCAATTTATTAAGTGGCGAAAACGAGAGAGTCTGCCGCCGGGGCGTAGCCGAACTTTCAATATTTTCTTTGATGACCCAACAACAACAGCAGAGACTGAAGTGCGCTTTGGCATTGCCGCCAGCGGTGTTAAATCCGTTGCCAGCAATGCAGAGGGAGTAACGTTAAGTCGAATTCCGGCGCTAACCTGTTTGGTACTGGTTGTCACCGGCGAAGATAGTATGGTTCAACAAAAAATGACTGAGGGAATCGCGGAACATGCTAAGCAACTTGATTTTGCCTGTCATCCACCTTTTCTGGAGCGCTTGACGTTCTATCCTGATGTTCCTGCCAGTCAGGCTACAAACAAGCTTTTTCTACCCATAGGGCGTTGAAGAAGCGGCTTTGCCCAACTAAGGATTGAAGCCGCTGTCTTGCTGCGTGGGACTATTAGCCGCTTCCCGAGCCAATTCGTCACAACGATCATTTTCGGGATGACCAGAATGCCCTTTGACCCAGTGCCAGGTAACACTGTGGTTTTTCACTGCCTCATCTAGACGCTTCCATAAATCCGCATTTTTCACCGGTTTTCTGTCTGATGTACGCCAGCCATTTTTGCGCCAGTTATGGATCCACTGGTTAATACCGTTTTTTACATACTGACTGTCGGTGGTGATATCCACAGTGCAGCTTTCAGTGAGGCTGTTCAGCGCTTCGATAGGTGCCAGTAATTCCATGCGATTGTTGGTCGTCAGCGTAAAGCCGCCCTTAAGCTCCTTACGATGATTGTTGTAAATTAAAATAGCACCGTAGCCTCCCGGCCCGGGATTGCCTAAACAAGAACCATCGGTAAATACCGTTATCGATTTTTTTGCCACAACGTCTCCTTTTTTACATTCTGCCATGGTCAGGGCCTGGCGGCTTGGTATACTACCAAAAAATTGGTGAGGAATTTTTTAATAATCATGCGTCAAATTGTATTGGATACTGAAACAACAGGTATTGATCCACGGGAAGGCCATAGAATTATTGAGATTGGTTGCGTTGAGGTGGTAAACCGTCGATTAACTGGTAATCATTTTCACGTTTATATCAACCCCGAAAGAGAAATTGAACAAGAAGCCATTGAAATCCACGGGATCACTAACGAGTTTTTGGTCGACAAGCCAAAATTTAAAGATGTGGCCTTGGATTTCGTTAATTTTATTAAAGGCGCGCAGCTTGTAATTCATAATGCTCCCTTTGATGTGGGCTTTATGGATCATGAGTTCGCGTTGGAGCCTGCCACCGCGAAGGTAAAAACCAAGGATATCTGTACCGTGCGGGACAGTCTCGTCATGGCCAGGCAGATGTTTCCGGGACAGAAAAATAACTTGGATGCGTTGTGTAAGCGTTTTGGCGTAGATAATAGTCACCGCGAACTTCACGGCGCATTGCTGGATGCTGAAATTCTGGCTGATGTTTATCTGATGATGACCGGTGGCCAGACTATGTTAAATCTCGCTGGCAAGAGCGCAAATGATAATGAAGGCGGCGGCGATGTTATACGGCGGGTTCAGCGCGGTGGAAATAAATTAAAGGTTATTCACGCTAGCGCCGATGAATTGAAACAACATGAAGCGCGTCTTGATATCGTGCAAAAAAGTGGTGGTCAATGTCTGTGGCGAGAATTTCAGAGCGAAGTGTAGCTGGATTGCCGTTTCGGCAGTTATTTTTTGGGGTGATTGCACTTGGATTATGGCTGTCAGTGCATAATGCCATTGCGCAGGGTAGCGCAACCCCTACCTCAACAAGTAGTGAATCTGCACAAGTTCCTTCCTCGCCGATTAAGGAGCTAGGGGACAGCTATCACAATTCTATTAAGTTGCTGCAAAATCGTTTTCGTGTCGATCATAATGTTGACGAACTGACGTTAATATTCTTCCGCAAATACGGTTCCGCTCCTGTTGTTCTTGTTCGTCCGGATGGTTCTAAAATATTTCAAAGCCAGGTAGATGGCGAGAATGTCCAGTGGTATGACGATGCCACTTACGACATGATCCGCATAAAAAATCCGGTACCCGGTCCGTGGCAGGCGGTGGGGCAAGTGTTGCCAGGCAGCCGGGCGATGGTGCTTTCTGATGTTCAGCTTCATGCTGAACCCTTACCCAAGACGTTATTTTCAGGCGAAATTCTTAAACAAACCGCTTATTTGACGAACGGCGATAAGCCAATTGAATACGAGCAGTTCCGCGATGTTGTAGATTTGTCTATTGAGTTTGTCAGCACTAATAATCCAGATTTTGATAATTTTGGGGCAGGAGACGCCTTAATTGCTACTTTTGAAGACAATGGGCGCGGCATGGATGAAGTGCCTATGGATGGAACTTTTACCGGGCAGTTTAATTTGGCTGTGACTGCCGGCGAATGGAAGCCGATTTTTCGCGTTACGACGCCAATGTTTACTCGCGAGCAGGTAGATCCCTTGCTGCGGCTTTATCCAAATCCTGTTCTATTAAGCGTAACCATGGATGACGGCGTAGAAGGGTATCATACGCTGTATATAGATGTGGAACGTGATCTGGTAGACATTAATTCATTATTAGTTGACGGAAAAGTGCGATATCCCAATGGAGACGTGGATAATTTTTCTCTTACTGAGCCTGGCGATGAACCCAGAGAGCATAAAATGGTGGCTCTTGAGGAAGGTATGTTTCGCGTAAAACTTACTGCCTACGGGACAACGACAGACGGGCGGGATTTTATTCTCGATGTGCCTGAATATACTTTTTTAGGTAAATCGGCCACACCGCCTGCTATTGAACAGAAAGAAGAAGTGACATCACCAGCAAACACCCAGGCACCAGCGTCTACCTCTACAAGTACCGATGTTGCCGCGACAGTAAAGCCAGAAGAAACTTCATCCGTTGATGGAGCAATGAGTACCCAAACGCTGATTATTTTATTAGCGGCAGTAAATGGTAGTATCTTACTTGTAGGCGGTATTGGTATCGCTATTGTGTTGTGGAAGCGGAAAAAGGTCGCTCAACCGCCGCAGGCTGATTCTCCGTCAGTTACTTTGACCGAGAAAGGTGAAAGCAATAAACGGTTGATTGCGAGGTTTACCAGTTTGTTTTCCCGAAAAAAGACAGCGCCACCAGAAGAAAAATGAGTAAGGTTTTCTCGTCCTGCGGCGTAGGCTGAGCGATAATGCAGCATAGTGGTGATTATTCACGCAAACAAACTGGTTCTGGTGAGTTTATGGAAAAAAACCATTGACTCTCATATTATGAGACCGTATTATCTGCGCCGCAGTGAGGGCAGGGCAATTTAAGAATTGTTTTTAACTCGCTGAAAGTATTGAAAATTGTGGAGCGGTAGTTCAGTTGGTTAGAATACCGGCCTGTCACGCCGGGGGTCGCGGGTTCGAGTCCCGTCCGCTCCGCCAATTTCAATACGCGACTAGAAGGTTTTGGAGCGGTAGTTCAGTTGGTTAGAATACCGGCCTGTCACGCCGGGGGTCGCGGGTTCGAGTCCCGTCCGCTCCGCCATTTAGTCTAGCAATTCCCCATTTTTCGGAGCGGTAGTTCAGTTGGTTAGAATACCGGCCTGTCACGCCGGGGGTCGCGGGTTCGAGTCCCGTCCGCTCCGCCAATTGCTAGTTTCATCTTTTAAAATAATCTCTCTTTCAGTTGGCCTTCGTAGGTTAACGCGATACCATATCGCCCCAATAATTATCCCAAAAATAAAGAATTCAGGCATGGAAGATGTGCTCGTATGTCGTGACGTCAGCAAGACATATCACGATGGCGAAACCGATACAGTTGTTCTCAATAATGTTTCTTTCACCGTTAATGCCTCAGAACATATTGCCATCTTAGGCAGCTCGGGGTCGGGCAAAAGTACCTTGTTGCATATCCTTGGTGGTTTAGATAATCCAACCGGCGGTGAGGTGCTTTTTAAAGGGCAATCTATCTTCACGCTTAAAGCGACAGAACTTGCCGCAGTGCGTAACCAGCACATTGGTTTCATCTATCAGTTTCATCACCTATTGGCTGAATTCACTGCGCTTGAAAACGTCGCTATGCCGTTACTTATCGGCGGACAGAAACCTGCACTGGCGACATCTCAGGCGAAGGATATTTTGGAAAAGGTTGGGCTGTCACATCGCATGACTCACAAGCCTGCTGCTTTATCAGGTGGCGAACGCCAACGGGTGGCCATTGCGCGAGCACTGGTGACGAAACCCTCGCTGGTATTGGCTGATGAACCTACCGGTAATCTTGACCATCGCACCGGGGTTCAGGTTTATGCTTTATTAAAATCCTTAAGTGAAGAATTGGGCACTAGTTTTATTGTGGTTACCCATGATAATGACCTGGCGGCTCAGATGAACCGAACACTTACGATACAGGATGGGGTGTTGACGCCAGATCTTCCCAAGGAAGCACACCAGTGAGCTTAGCCTGGCAGCTGGCCACACGTTTTCGTCGTGCCAAACAAAAAAACCGCTTTATTTCCTTTATTTCATTTTCGTCCACTTTAGGCATAGGGTTAGGGTGCTTTGTACTCATCACGTTGCTAAGTATTATGAACGGTTTTGAAAGAGAACTCACTCATCGTATTCTAGCTGTAATTCCTCATGGCGAACTATATTCAGTAAATAATGAAGGCATTGAAAACTGGCAGGACGTACGAAGCCAATTCCTGTTGGACCCGCGCGTAAAAGGTGTAGAGCCTTATACCAAGATCACCGGCATGTTGCAGTTTAAAGGCAATCTTAAAGCTGTAGAGCTTACAGGGATGGATGTGTCATTGGCGGCATCTGATCGTTGGCGCGATCAGGTTAGCGGCGCAGATTGGCAGCGTTTCGCTCGACAGCCCAACAGTGTGCTGATTGGCAAGGGAATAATGCAGAAACTCCATTTATCGGTAGGGGATAAAGTGCAGGTACTTGTTCCCACGCTGTCTGCTGATATGGCATTTAAAGCGCCTCATACCATGCAGTTGACGGTTGCGGGTAGCTTAAATATCGGTGGAGAACTGGATAATTACCTGGGCATTATGCATTTAGCCAAAGCGTCGGCAGAAGCGGGCATTAATTCTGGCGCTCAAGGGCTCCGCTTCACATTAAATGACCCGTTTGCGGCACACGCCACCATAGTTGATATTGGCTACAGCTTTGCGCAGGCTGTGATGATGTCAGACTGGACACGAACTCAAGGGCACCTTTATCAGGATATCCAGTTGGTTAGAATGGTTGTCTATATTGCGCTGACACTGGTAATAGCCGTAGCCTGTTTTAATATTGTGTCGACGCTGGTGATGGCGGTACGAGAAAAACAAGCTGCCATAGCAATACTTAAAACTATGGGAGCAGGCGATGCACTGATACGGCGGGTATTTGTCATTCAAGGATTAATTAATGGCGTAATTGGCATTGTAAGCGGAACCGCCATGGCACTGTTAATAGCACCGAACTTGTCGGCCATCATGAGAGCGTTAGAATCTTTGTTGGGCGTAACATTACTCTCAGGTGACATTTATTTTATCGATTTTCTGCCGTCACAATTAAAAGCTTCTGATGTGATTGTTACTGTGGTGGTGGCCTTTATTCTTTGTGTGCTGGCAACTTTATACCCGGCTCACAAAGCTGTGAAAGTGGCGCCAGCCAGCGCGTTAAACGGATGATTGACTACATTTCGCATCTAATTTGTCGACCCGCTTTGGCTCCACGTTTTCGATAAACCGCCAGTTCTGACTGGCGGATAATGAAAAAGCGGAGGATCGTGCATTCATAGCCATGTTGGGAAACGCATGTCAGCGATTTTTATCGAAGTGTTCGAAGTCCACTTCTTCTTTTGATAATCCCGCTGCTGGATCGTTAAAAGCAACTTCATCCAGCTCGCCTTCACTTTTAGCAACAATACATGCCACTGTACAGTCGCCGGTAACGTTAATTGCTGTGCGAGTCATATCCAACAAACGGTCTACACCAATAATCAGCGCAATGCCTTCAACAGGAAGATTTACCTGCTGTAACACCATTGCCAGCATGATCAGACCGACTCCCGGCACTCCAGCAGTACCTACAGAGGCCAGAGTGGCAGTTAATACCACCATCACATAGTCGCCCAGTGTAAGATCAACCGCGTATACCTGAGCAATAAACACAGTGGCGACACCTTGCATAATGGCGGTGCCGTCCATGTTGATAGTTGCGCCTAGAGGCAAGGTAAAAGACGATACAGAATTTCCTACACCCAGTTTATTTCTTGCCGTTTCCATAGTCACTGGCAAAGTCGCACTGCTACTTGACGTAGTAAATGCAAATAGGGCGGTATCGCGCATCTTTTTCATCAGGAAGATTGGGTTTAGGCCGGTCATAAGTTTGAGCAACACCGAATAAGTAACAAAGCCATGAACAGCGAGTACAGCCAGAACCAGAAAAAAGTATTTCGCTAGCCCGCCTATGGTTTCAAGGCCGATGGTAGCAAATAGCTTTGCCATCAATACGAAGACACCGTAAGGCGCCAAATTCATAATGATTGTTACCAAGCGCAAGATAACAGTATTGATATCTTCAAAAAACGCGCCTAGACGCTTACCTGTTTCACCTGTCATTGCCATGGCAACACCAAAGAGCACCGCAAATACAATAATTTGCAGCATATTGCCCTGAGCCATTGAATTAATCGGGTTGCTGGGAAACATATCTACAATAACTTGAGACAACGAAGGGGCCTGTGTGGCTTCAAAGGTCTCTGAGCTCGTCATGTTAAGACCTTCACCGGGTGAAACCAGTAATCCCATGCTAATAGCCAGTGTCACAGCAATGGCCGTCGTGAGAATATACAAACCAACTGATTTAGCGCCTAACCGGCCTAGTTTGCCAGGATCAGTAAGGCTGCTGGTGCCACAGATAAGGGATACAAATACTAATGGCACCACCAGCATCTTTAAGCTTGCAATGAATATTTGGCCAACTGTCGAAAATATACCTTCTACCAGTATGCCATACGTGGAAAGCTCGAAACCCAATACCGTAAAGCGAAAATCTCCGTTATCATCAAAAAGAGCTTGAAGTAAAGCACCGATAATAATTCCGGCAATCATGCCGATAAAAATTCTGGTTGTTAAACTGTATTTATGTGCAGATTGAGACATGAATGTTCCCTGAAACTGATGTTTTTATTCTGTAATACGCCGTTAGTGTGCCAGATTCTTTTCAGATTGAAACGACAAATCAGACCGAATTGTCATTAAAGAGGTCCAGGAAGACGACTTATGAAAGCATTTGTTAAGCCGCTGACGTTGTTCAGCATTCTTTTTTTTCTTGCTGCATGCGGCGGAGGCGGATCTCTGGAACGCGATTCAGACAGCGGTTCCAGTGGAGGCGGCACGGGTTCTGGAGGAGGAACTTCTGACCCTGAGTATTCTGTAAGTGTACAAATTGTGGATCAGAACAGCGAAAGTAATAAAAATCTCACGGAAGATAATCCGTTGAAAATTATTGCCACAGTAACAGATGAAAACGGACAGCCTGTTACCGATACACTCGTTACCTTCAGTTTATCCGATCCAGACCTTGCGGTGTTTGCTAACGGTAACGGGAAAAAAAGTACCAACAGCAGCGGCGTCGCTGAACTGGGAATCGCAGTTGGTGCTCTCGCCGGCGATGGACAAATTACCGCCACTTTGCCTTCAGGCGAATTTGGAACCACTACATTTAGTTCCACGGGGACAACGCAGGTTGTCGAACAACCGGCTAATTTATCTTTCTTTGCCAGTCAATCGCAGCTTTCTTCCAGTGGTTCTGATCAGGTAGAGCTTTGGGTAGCGGTCAAAAATCAACAGAATATTTTATTGCCAGGCGTCACCGTAAATTTTTCCGCAGATGCAGGGGCGTCAATCCAAAATACTCAACCTGTCACCGATGATGATGGCATTGCCCGGGTTATATTGAAGACAGGGGGAAATTCCGAAAACAGATTGATTACAGCTAAGGCTGCTATACCGAGCTTTCCTGAGCTAACGAAAGAACTTGTCATTCAGGTGGTAGGTACCGGAATCAATATCAATGGCGCAAATTCGGTCATAGTAGCGGCCAGCACCTCGCTTACCTTGTCGTTAGTAGATTCAGATAACACTGGTATTTCCGGAGAAAATATTGTTTTGTCCGCGTTTGATTCAGCACAAAATGATGTGACTCAAAGCGTATTATCGTTAGCTGAAGTCAGAACTGATTCTGACGGTCGGGCAGAGATCACGTTTACGCCAAATGGTTCTGGAAAGTATACGGTAGAGGCGGCTGCGCTGGGAGCTAAACAGACTTTCGATATAATGGTTCAGGAAGACGAGTTTCGTTTCATTGACCCGCCTGATGTAAATGATGTAAATGATGATATTCCATTAAACACTTCAAAGTTACTTACCGTTCAATGGTTAAAAGACGGGACTCCTTTTGAAGGTGGCAACGTAAAGTTTACCATATCGCGTGGATCAGTGAGCCCTACTGAAGCAATAACAAATAGTCGCGGTGAAATAGCTTTAAATGTCGAGGCTGCAAATGCTGGTGAAGCGACTATTGTGGCAACAGGAACTGATGCTGAAGATAAAGAAGTATCAACCAGGTTGAATATTGCTTTTATCGCTACGGATGCGGCGACAATCGTTGTCGATGCAACGCCAGATGCCATTGGCCCAGACGGACAGACCAGTACAATTACAGCAGTGGTGCGTGATGAGCAAGGTAATCGCGTCCGGAATAAATTAGTTAACTTCAGCGTGAATGATGTTTCTAACGGCTCACTTACAGATGCACAAAGTCGTACCGATAAACGCGGAATCGCTTCTACGGTCTTTGTTTCAAATGCCATTACGTCATCCGAAAGTGTTACCGTTACCGCGACAGTTGATGATACGCACTCGGTAAGTGATTTCGCTACCCTGACTGTGGGTGATAGACCTTTTGATATTACTATAGGAACAGGAAAGCTATTACAAGCGCCTTTTGAATCGTCATTTCAAAAAGAGTTTTCGGTGTTTGTTACCGATGCGGACGGGAATCCTGTGGCTGATACCGCAATTACTTTCTCTGCTTTGCCTCTAAAAGCAACCGAAGGCGACACTTTTTGGAAGGGAGTTTGGCAATGGAACGGGACAATATATTACAACGACGATACATCTTTTGGTTGCCCGAACGAAGATGAAAACTTTAACGGAATGCTTGATTTATCATCGCCAAGTGAGAATACCAATGGCGATAACGAATTAACACCAGGCAATGTTGCTGCTATCGATGAACAAGTGGTCACCGATGAAAACGGACAAGCGTTAGTTTACCTGCAATACCCTAAAAACTTTGGTGGCTGGACAGAGCTACGTATTACCGCGCGGGGTGAATCGGGAGGTACTGAATCACGAGCCAGCATGCGATACCGTTTAGAAGTACTTGCTGACGATTTAACAGATGAGGCATCACCGCCGCCCAAAAGCCCCTTTGGTGAGGAAATGGACTGTTCTACTAGTAGATAGCAACAGCTTTTAAATTTATCTAAGCCGACAATCCTGTCGGCTTGCTTATAACGCTCCGCATAGACAATGGTCTGCTCAGAAAAGCAGGACGTTTCAGCTCAAGGTAAAATATTGAAGGAATGCTCTGGCCTTAAGAATATGCCAAGCAGGAATGGGAGTTCTTACTTTCTCACGCGCGGCCGTTCCGCTACCTGAAGCTGTAGCAGTTGTACTTGATGCAAAGCCATTTAGCCAACGCGGCTTCTTTGTCAGCAAGCAGGAGGACTCACGCTAACTGAGTACTTGTGTTTGCAGCTCAATGCCGTTGAACGGCCCGTGAGAGGGCTCTCCGTAGCTCGCTATGGGCTAGCTGACAATGCTCTCGATTCCCGCTTTGCAACTCGCGCCGTGATCGAACCAGGTTCATGAAAATAATCCTGTACCCGCTGATCAGCCTCTACTGCGTGCTGGAATATTCGCGCTACTACCCAGCTTGTATCATTTGTTAATCAATTGCTTAAATATGACAGTTATATTAAGCTTTAATGACGACGCGGTATCGGTGATAAGTCCGTGCAATGAGCATGAGTGAAACGCTATTTCAGTAGTATTTTTCTTAAATGGCGGGTTGAGGAAATGTACTTACTGTTCCTAAGTCTGCTATCAAGCGATGATGTTTTCACGCTAAGTGAATAACTTCTATGTGGAGCGGCATACCTCCAGCTTCTCATAAACACGCTCACCCACATTTTCATCCGTAGAGCAAACGTACAATTTTATCACTAACGCGTTTGACTAAGTTATGGTTTTAAATCGGATCCCTATTTTTTAGTTAAGCTGTTAACTTTTTTAAAGTTAGTGCGCAACAACGGAGTAGGTATAAAAAGGAAAAATAAAAATGATCTATAAGCACTCATCGACACCCTCATTTGAAGTTACCATCTTATTATTTGTTGGTTTATTAGTTTGTGGTGATTTCGCTTTCATGGGACTGCATCTTCTCAATACTTTCGTTCTTGGGACCCAAAGTCCCTTTTTTAATATTGAGAGAGACAGGGGAGTCGCAGAGTTCTTCCAGTACATAAAATATATTTGGATTGCGTTGCTGTTGTGCGTAGTGATTTTGAGAGAAAAATCGATGGCTTACATATCATGGATTGTGGTCTTTCTCTATTTCTTATGTGATGACGCCATTAAAATTCATGAATCAGTAGGAGGATTACTCGTAGGTAATGTGGATTTTGTACCGATGTTTGGTTTGCGAAAGCAAGATTTCGGTGAACTTGCAGTCAGTGTTGGTACCGGTTTAATTTTGTTGGTGCCATTAATATTTTCTATTTGGAAAGGTTCTAATGTTTTCAGAAAGACTTCGCTAGATATTTTTTTCCTTATCGGGTTACTGGTATTCTTTGGCGTTGTTGTCGATATGTTTCATATCGCTTTACATCTAAGCTGGGGAGGGTCCTATCTGCTAGGCCTTATTGAAGATGGAGGTGAAATGATCTCGGTAAGTTTACTAGCGGGCTACGTATTTTTACGTACAGGCAACAGTCAAAACTATTTCCTTTATGATGCATTTATGCAGCGATGGCAATATCGCCGTGCCGAAGCAATATCATGATCGGCTGGACCGGTACTACAATTACCCGAACAGTTTTCTGCTCGGGTAATTGGACAACGCCGAGGGTTTAGCTGCCTTGTCGCTGGAAAGGATATACAGAACCTAGCTTTAATAATTGAGTAAGTTCGTCCAATGCGGTGCGTGATTCGATAAGTAACTGTGGGTCCCGCAGATCGTTTTCAGTAAGTACGTCTCGATAGTGCTTGTCGACCCAACGGTTAAGTTTGGCAAACTGAGTATCGTTTATCAGAGTGGCAGGATTTACTACAGCCACTTCCTGTTCAGTAAGCGCGACACGTAGTCTTAGACACGCCGGGCCCCCGCCATTTCGCATACTTTGCTTCACATCAAAATATTTTACTTCCTTAATAGGGGCGTCGCTCGCGATCAGCGCCGAAAGATAGCGATGAACATTTTCGTTTTCTTCACATTCTGAAGGAGCAATAATGGCCATTGAATTATCGGGTAACGTAATAATCTGGGTGTTAAACAAGTAAGTTTTTACTGCATCCGCCACGGGAACAGCATCAGTGCTAACTTCAATAAAATGCAGCGGGTGATCACCAAATTTTCTCCGGATTTCTTGCAATACGGCATCTTTTTGGTAAAAAGCCTGCTCATGAAAAAAGAGCACGTTTTGGTTACCTACAGCAATAACATCGTTATGAAAAACGCCTTGATCAATTACATCAGGGTTCTGCTGGATAAAAACGACACTGTCTTCATCTAAACCGTGCAGCCTGGCAATGGCCTGAGAGGCCTCTAAGGTTTGTCTGGCTGGGTAGCGTTTTGGGGCCGGTTTGGTAGTATCAAAGGCATAGCGGCCGTAAACAAACAGCTCTACACCTGAGTGGCAATAGTTACTGCATAATCGAGTATGGTTAGCTGCGCCTTCATCACCGAAATGTTCATTGTCTGGAAGATGCGCGTGATGCGCAAAATACTTTTCGTTTGCAAACGTTGCCTGTAAGATGCGCCCGGTCACCTCGGGTTCTAGTGAACGATGGAATTTATTGGTAAGGTTCGCAGGGGTAAAGTGTACACGGCCATCGGCGGTGTCGGCGCTAGGGGAAACGGTAGCGGCATTGGCCGTCCACATACTTGATGCGGAGCAACAGGCAAGGAAGACCTGGCGAGCTTGTTTGGCAGCGTTTTCCAGTACTCTTGCATCCGAACCGGTAAAACCAAGACGACGTAAAGTGGCAATATCAGGGCGTTCCTGCGGCGCGAGAACACCCTGGGTCATTCCCATATCTGCCAGGGCTTTCATTTTTGCTAAGCCTTGTTTGGCTGCTTGTTTAGGGCTGCTGATGGCATTAGCGTTACTTTGGGAAGCAACGTTGCCAAATGAAAGGCCTGCATAATTGTGGGTAGGGCCTACCAGCCCATCAAAATTGACTTCGAACTGCTTCATAATTCCCTCAATGAGTGTTTGAGACCGTACTTGCGTCATCTGGTTAGGCAGTAGAGGTCGACAAAAAGAAGTTATTCGCTATGCTTCTTACAGCGTCCACATTAGTCACTACCGCTTTTAATGAGCGGCATTATACGGGTTTTCTGTGGGTTGCCAATCGAGGTGGTGGTTTATTGTACGATTTTAGGTGGTGAAAAATACGGTTAGCAGAATAACTATGAAGAAGATCTTGTTTTCCATTCACTTTGTCGATATATGTTAAAAAAGCATGGGTGCATCACGGCCACAAATTCGCACCCTTTTCTTATGTAAGATGACAATATAAGTCACTGACTATAAACAGGTTTAATTCAATTATATGGCAAAATCACTGGTCATAGTCGAGTCGCCAGCCAAAGCGAAAACGATAAATAAATATCTCGGTAAAAATTTTATCGTTAAATCTTCCGTTGGCCATGTTCGCGATCTCCCGACCAAAGCGTTAGGGAAAGTAGAGCCCAAAAAGAGCGCCAAAGAACTAAAAGATCTTTCGGAAGCAGAGAAAAACGATTATCTGCGCCGGTATGAGTATAAAAAGCTGGTTGATAGAATGGGCGTTGATCCTGAGCAGGATTGGCAAGCGCATTATCAAGTGCTCCAAGGTAAAGAAAAAGTTGTTAATGAACTGAAGAAACTGGCAAAAGATGCTGATACTGTCTATCTCGCGACGGATTTGGATCGCGAAGGAGAGGCGATTGCCTGGCATCTACGCGAGCTGCTAGGTACAAAGAATAAAACCTATCAGCGGGTAGTATTCAATGAGATTACCAAAAATGCTATTCAGGAAGCTTTCTCACATCCCGGTGAAGTCAATGTTGACCGTGTAAATGCCCAACAAGCCCGAAGATTTCTGGACCGGGTGGTGGGCTTTATGGTGTCTCCTTTGCTGTGGAAAAAGATAGCACGAGGTTTATCTGCCGGAAGAGTACAGTCGGTAGCAATGCGTCTTGTCGTGGAGCGTGAAAGAGAAATTAAAGCGTTCGTTCCTGAAGAATTTTGGGATGTGCATGCCGATCTTTCGACTGAGCAAAAAGATGCGCTGCGGATGTTGGTGAATCGCTATCAGGATAAAACGTTCAAACCCGTAAACAAAGAACAGACAGACGCTGCTCTGGCGCGTTTGCAAAGCGCCGATTATACCGTTCAAAGCCGCGAGTCTAAGCCCACGCAAAGCCGCCCTTCTGCGCCATTTATCACCTCTACTTTACAACAGGCCGCGAGCACTCGATTGGGTTTTGGTGTAAAGAAAACCATGATGATGGCCCAGCGCTTATACGAAGCCGGTTATATTACTTACATGCGAACGGATTCTACTAATTTAAGTCAGGAAGCGCTGGAAAACTGCCGCGGCTACATTGATGACAATTTCGGTGCACGATATCTCCCCGATTCGCCTGTTCGTTACGGCAGTAAAGAGGGCGCACAGGAAGCTCACGAAGCCATCAGGCCCTCAAACGTTTCCATTAAAGCTGATTCTCTGGGTGATATGGAACGGGACGCGCAGCGATTATATGAACTTATCTGGCGCCAGTTTGTGGCGTGTCAGATGACCCCGGCGAAGTACGATGCAACCACAATTAAGGTAGCGGCAGGTGACTACGAATTAGTGGCCAAAGGTCGCGTATTAAAATTTGATGGCTGGACAAGAGTTCAGCCACAGTTACGCAAGAAAGGCGAAGAAGATTTGCTGTTGCCAGATGTGCAACAAGGCGATGTGCTAAACCTTAAAAAACTGGATCCAAAGCAGCACTTCACCAAACCGATAGCACGATTCAACGAGGCATCGCTGGTAAAAGAGTTGGAAAAGCGCGGCATTGGTCGTCCCTCTACTTATGCAAGCATTATTTCCACTATCCAGGATCGTGGTTATGTCCGGTTGGAAAACAAACGTTTTTATGCTGAGAAAATGGGTGAAATCGTTAACGACAGGTTGATGGAAAACTTTGATGACCTGATGAACTACGATTTCACTGCCAACATGGAGCAGCAACTTGACGATATTGCTGGTGGTAATAAAAACTGGAAGAAGGTATTGGACAGTTTTTATACCGATTTTTACGGCAAGCTGCTGAAAGCGGAAAAAGATGCTGAAGAAGGAGGAATGCGTTCAAATCAGGCCATTCCTGCAGGCATTACCTGTGACAAGTGCGGACGTGAAATGAATGTACGCACCGCAAGCACTGGTGTTTTCCTAGGCTGTTCCGGTTATAATTTGCCGCCAAAAGAGCGCTGTACCAACACGATGAATCTTACTCCCGGCGACGAAGTAGTTAAAGTCGATGATGAGGAAGAATTGGAAACAGAAGCGCTGAGAGCAAAACGTCGGTGCCAGGTCTGTGGAACTGCAATGGACAGCTATCTCGTGGATGAGACACGGAAATTGCACGTATGCGGAAATACCCCTACCTGCACAGGTACGTACGTGGAAAAAGGCGCTTTCAAAATTAAAGGGTATGATGGTCCGGTTATTGAGTGCGATAAGTGCGGCAGTAATATGGAGCTTAAGAACGGGCGCTTTGGTAAATATTTTGGTTGCACTAATGAAGAGTGTAAAAATACGCGTAAGCTGTTAAGGAATGGCGAAGCCGCGCCGCCAAAAGAAGACCCTGTTGATCTGCCAGAATTACCGTGTGAAAAATCTGATGCCCATTTCGTACTTCGCGACGGTGCTTCAGGTATATTTTTAGCTGCACATAACTTTCCTAAGTCGCGGGAAACGCGTGCGCCCAAAGTGTCGGAACTGGCCCGTTTTCGTGATCGCATTTCGCCCAAATTCTACTATCTCGCAGATGCGCCACAGCAAGACCCGGAGGGCAATGACGCAATCGTTAGGTTCAGCCGTAAAACGAAACAACAGTATGTTATGTCCGAGAATGAAAACGGCAAGTCCAGCGGTTGGTCGGCTTGGTATCAAAACGGCAAATGGATTACGCAGGATCCCAAGAAAAAATAATTGAGAGGTTAAGTTTTGGCATCGTTACAAGATCAGTTGCTTAAAGCGGGACTTGCAAACAAAGCTAGTGCCCGTAAAGCAACAGTAGATAAACGGAAAAAGCAGAAGATAAAAAATAAGAGCAAGCAAGTGATTGCTGATGAGGCAACGCTTGCCGCCCAACAAGCTGTGGAAGAAAAAAAAGCCAAAGACCGAGCGCTAAATCAGCAAAAGCAACAAGAGCTGGAAAAACGTTCCATCGCAGCTCAGGTTAAACAGTTAGTTGCGGTTAACGTTCAGAGTAAAGGTAAGGGCGATGTAGTGTTGAACTTTACCGATAATAATGTGGTAAAGCGGATGTATGTCAGTGAGGATGTTCATAAGCTTGTAACGCAAGCAAGACTGACCGTTGTAAGGCTAGATAACGATTATGTTTTAGTGCCAACTCCGGTGGCAGATAAAATAGCGCAGCGCGATGTAAACACGGTAGTGTATCGTGCAGATACGCGGGAAGACGTTAACACGGAAGAAGACGACTGGTACGCCGATTACCAAATCCCTGACGATCTTACCTGGTAATCACTGCCTTCAAATCATTGAGGATTTTTATTGTCAGCAGTAAATGCGCCGTTTTTACAAACGGCGTTTTTATTTCTTCCGCGCTTGTTTTTAAGTAGGCAGCTTTCCTCGCTACAGACAATATAACAGTAGGGAGCTAAAGTATTTTTAAATTACCATTCATCATTGCGCAAAGAGTCGCGTTGGTCTTACGGCGAGTGGGATTCCGCCCAAGCAGTAAAAGGTAAAAACAGCAAAAACAACTCGATACAGCAATTGTTCTCGTTTTATCAATTACTGGCGATGAGTGGATGAAATGGCACGAGTTTTTTATGGTCAATATTATGAAAGTAGTAACTAAGGCGATACGGTGATTGAGGATTAGTATAGGCAATCGGACACCAATGCCATCTTCAGCCCACCGATTCTACTACAGCTACGTTAGCTATGTCTTTGGGAAGTAAATCGTGCTGTTATACTAATTCGCTGTTTAACAAAAGTAGCGGGAGATTAAAGAAATAAAAAAGCCGTACCTTAAAAAAGGTACGGCTTTTTCTGTTTAGCGGCTACGCTTGTTCAGCGCTACCTGTTTTAGTTGCTGGTGCAGAAGCGGTTGACTTGGTGTTTGCAAGTGACGCGCTACGACCTGAAACCGTAAGGGCTGGACGCGCATCATCACGTCGTGCAACTACAGGAGCCTCACCAAATACAGCTTCAACTGAATTAGGCAGAGCCATCGGATGAGAAATGTTCAGCTTCCCTTTGCTACTTGCTGGAACAAACGCAGGCGCAAGAGTAACCGCTTTCTCGGGTTGTTTAGCCTTATTAGCCTTAGCTGGTACCGGCGTAGCGGTTACCTCATCAGCTTGCGGCGTTTTCTCGGCCACTTTTGCTTCCGCAGAAGCAATCTGCTGAGGCAGTTCATTTTCTGCAGCGTTTTCATTGTTCAGGTTAATTTCAACCTGTTGTGGTGCTTTAGCTGGCTGTGACGAGGAAGAAGTCTCTGCTAATGCGTCAGGTTTCTTATCCGCTGCATTTTGCGGACTCTCGTCTGGCAAATCAAACTGAAGTTCATCCTGACTGACATCAGAGGCTTTTTCGCTACGGGTTTCAGCTTCTGCTTTACTCGGTGCTTCAGACTGTGCAGAAGATACGCTCGGATTTGTCGCTTCTTCGCGGTTTGAAGATTGCGCAGCACTGGCTTGCGAATTACTGCTGTTTTCTTCCTGAACGTCCTGCTCATCTTCCGGCTTAGACATTTCCTTTTTACGACGCTGACCAGCGGCTCGCACATGCCGAGGTGAACGGCGGCTGCGCCCACGGCCCGTATTCGCTTCTCGCTTGGCGTTTGCTTCATCATCTGCATCGGTTTCATCAGCAGGAGCGTCCTGGCCACTGTCTTGTGGTTTAGTCGTAGTCTCACCTGTTAAATGAGGGACGGACGTCTCAGCGCCGTTCTTAACTTCTTCAGCTTCAGGTGTGGCTGGTGCCTTCGTTAACGACTGCTCATCTGACTGATTATTATCTGCAATGGTCTCGTTTTTCTGTTGACGAGGCTTTGCTGCTTTCTCTTTAACCGCGTTTTCACTATCAGCCGGTTTCCTACTTACCGGCAAATTATCCGATTGCAAGTTACCTTCGGCTTTTTCTTCTACAGCTGGTGTGGGATTCGCCTGGTCATCTTTTTTCACACGTACGCTGCGGCGAGTATCACGGCGCTTACGACGTTCTGCTACCTGCTTCTTCTTAGGTTCATTGCTTCCAGAAGTAACGTTTGTATCACTATCCTGATTAGCGTCAGCTTTCGTGGCGGTGACTACAGTTTCAGGCTTCTCATCGCGCGCTGGTTTACGCGTTCTGTTATTGCTCTTAGCACGCTTATCTTCCTGACGTGGAGACGGTCTATTCGACTCGTCCTTATCGGCAGCAGGATCTTGCTTAGGAGATCGGCGTCTCTGATTGTTATTCCGTGGTTTACGGTTTCTGTTGTCGTTGTTGCGTGAGCGAGAAGGAGGTCGATTGGTAGTCGCTTGCTCTTCTGTAGAAGATTTGTCATCCTGCGCTGTCTTTTTATCACTACCGAACAAATCACCTATCCATTTTGACACTTTCGTGAACAGTGAATCGCTGGCTTTTGTCTCAGCAGCGGCTGGTTGTGCAACAGGTTTGGGCGGCATAATAGGAGCCTGGCTAGGCGCAACTAAACCTTGTAGTGCAGGCTCTTCGCGCTTAACAGGAGCCGCGACTGGTTTGTCCGATTCTGTTTCAACGGTATCTGCAAGATCGACATTATAGCTGGCATCAGTGATAACCTCTTCTGGACGCCTGCGATTCACCTCATAATGGGGTGTTTCCAGGTTCGGATTGGGTATCAACAACAGGTTTACACCATGACGCTTTTCCAGTAACTGAATAGCTTTACGCTTTTCGTTTAGCAGATACGTCGCCACAGGCACCGGTAACTGAGCTTCAATCTGACCGGTGTTGTCCTTAATACTTTCTTCTTCGATAATACGAAGAATTGATAACGCCAAAGACTCCGTACCGCGAATGGTACCGTGACCTGAACAACGTGGACATACATGATGAGCCGACTCGCCTAAAGAAGGACGCAAACGCTGGCGCGACATTTCCAATAACCCAAAGCGGGAAATACGACCTAATTGAACCCGCGCTCTATCACTGCGTACAGCATCTTTTAAACGATTTTCAACTTCACGTTGATGGCGAACAGGAGTCATATCAATAAAATCGATAACGACTAAACCGCCTAAATCACGCAGCCGCAACTGACGAGCAATTTCATCCGCTGCTTCCAGATTGGTGTTAAATGCGGTTTCTTCGATGTCTCCGCCTTTGGTTGCCCGGGCAGAGTTAATATCAATAGATGTCAGTGCTTCTGTGGGATCAATGACAATAGACCCGCCGGACGGCAAACGTACCTCACGTTGAAAAGCTGACTCAATTTGGCTTTCGATTTGATAGTGACTAAATAGCGGCACTTCGCCACGATACTGCTTTACACGATTAGCAAAGTCTGGACGCACAAGCTGAATATGTTGTAGTGCCTGTTCGTAAATGCTGGTCTTATCAATAAGAATTTCGCCGATATCACGACGCAAATAATCGCGGATGGCGCGAACAATCACATTGCTTTCCTGATGAATAAGGAAAGGGGCAGGGCGTTCTTGTGCTACCTGAGAAACGGCTTCCCAGTGAGTAAGAAGAACCTTTAAATCCCATTCCAGTTCTTCAAAAGATTTACCGACGCCAGCGGTACGAACAATTAGACCCATGCCTTCTGGCAGAGTGAGTTTGTTCAACGCCTCTTTAAGATCAGTACGCTCATCACCTTCAATACGACGCGAAATACCGCCCGCACGAGGATTATTGGGCATGAGTACCAGATAACTTCCCGCTAGAGATAGGAAGGTTGTTAACGCAGCACCTTTCTGGCCTCGTTCTTCCTTATCAATCTGAACAATAACTTCATGGCCTTCTTTAATAACATCTTTGATGTTAGGACGACCATCGAATTTATAACCTTTTGGGAAGTAGGTACGAGCGATTTCTTTTAGAGGGAGGAATCCATGACGGTCTGCGCCATAATCGACAAAGGCAGCTTCTAAACTGGGTTCTACACGGGTTATTTTACCCTTATAGATATTGGCTTTTTTCTGTTCGTGTCCGGGACTTTCTATATCAAGATCATAAAGCCGCTGCCCGTCTACCAGGGCAACGCGCAACTCTTCTTGTTGAGTTGCATTAATAAGCATTCTTTTCATTGTATCTAACTCTGTTTTCTACAGCCGTTCAGACACAAAATTAAAGTGACATGTGCAAACCCTCACCATCCAGCCTCACGGGTGTATGGGGACTTTGTTGTAGTGTCGTATTACCCTTGATTAAAATTACCTGCACATCTTTGAAGCAGGGTTTTCTGTCTTTATCGGGTGTCGGGAACGACGGCCCCTTCACGATTACATTACTTTCTTTTATCACCCTTTTATATGCTTAAGGATGATCGTCAATTCAATTCTGTTTGGCTAAACGGCGAACTTTTTTGTTTGTTCTGGGGTAATGCGCTGTGAATATAAAGGCTTTAGTACTGCCTTTGCCACTGAGGCTAACTTTTAAGAACAGGGCCTGCATTACCATCTAAGGTGACTTATTGTTTAATAAGCAAATAAGTTCTAACCGCTTTAACAGTGCTTTCTTACAACTGTTAAAACATCTGGATTATTACAACAACCTTGGCTTTTAGCAAGCAAAGTTATTCCAAATACTTACATTAGTGACTATTTTTATAATTAAATAGTGAAGCAAAACACCGATAAGTGCTTTGGCAATCTCAAATGAATTGGATTAGATGAAGCAGAGACTTGCGGACTTACCTTTTATAAACCCAGGCGAAATCGCAAATATTTTTTTTACAAGAAGTGGAAGTTTTTTAGCCGAACTTCTGGAGGATGGATGCTCCAGAAGAGCCATCAGGGATGATTTTACGGCGTTTCGGATAAGAAACTTTTGCCTATTTTCACAGCTGATGGTTTTTCGCTCATTCATGCGGTTGCCCTGTTTATAAATCCAATAATTTTTAACTGCAGAAAAATTACCTATAGGTGCGATACTAAAATCTACAGTATACTGCGCGCTATGAAACAAGAAGCATCATTAACAGTCCAATTTATCACCATCGACGACGATCAAGCAGGTCAGAGAATCGATAATTTCCTTCGTACCCAGCTTAAAGGCGTGCCGAAAAGTATGATTTACCGCATCCTGAGAAAGGGAGAAGTGCGGGTGAATAAAGGGCGAATAAAACCTGAATATAAGCTACAGGCTGAGGATATTGTGCGGGTGCCGCCTGTCCGAGTGTCAGAAAATGCTGAGCAGTTAAATCCGAAACTTGACAGAATTGCTTCGCTGGAACAGCACATCCTGTTTGAAGACGATCGCCTCATTGTAATAAATAAACCTTCAGGAATTGCCGTACATGGCGGTAGTGGCCTCAGCTTCGGTCTGATTGAAGGCTTGCGGGCGCTGCGCTCTGAGGCGAAATTCATGGAATTGGTACATCGGCTGGACCGGGATACGTCCGGGTGCATCTTAATTGCGAAAAAGCGTTCGGCGCTACGGCATATGCATGAACAGCTTCGTGCTGGCCAAATGGATAAGCGTTATCAGGCACTTGTAGCAGGGGAGTGGCCGCAAAGCCGGTTTACGGTAAAAACGCCTCTGCTGAAGAACGTGTTGCAATCGGGCGAACGTATGGTAAATGTCACTGAAGCTGGCAAACCATCAGAAACTCGTTACCGCATTCTGGCAAGCTACGCCGAAGCGACCTTAGTCGAGGCATCACCGATTACCGGCCGTACTCATCAAATTCGGGTACATTGTCAACATGCTGGCCATGCGATTGCTGGTGATACCAAATACGGTGATGAAGCCTTTGACGCCAAGATGCGAAGCATTGGCTTAAATCGATTATTTCTTCATGCTGCCAGAATTAGTCTGCATCATCCAAAAACCAATGAACGGGTAACTTTTGAGGCCTCATTAGATAATGAGCTTACTGGCGTATTGGATAAACTCAAACAATGAAGTCTTATAAACTAATAATATTTGATTGGGATGGCACGTTGATGGATTCAGCAGCTAAAATTGTCAGTTGTATGCAATTAGCAGCAAAATCCTGCGATGTTGCTGTGCCCTCAGCGCAACAAGCCAGCGACATTATCGGGATCAGTTTACGTCCAGCCATTCAGAAACTGTTTGCCACAGATGATGAAGGTTTAACTGATCGCCTAGTTGCTGCTTATAAAAAGGCTTACCTGCAGCAGGACGTTAAGCCGTGCCCAATGTTCACTGGTGCCATAGCGATGTTACAGGCGCTTAAGGACGATAAACGTCAGTTGGCTGTTGCCACAGGTAAAGCACGGCGCGGGTTAAACCGCGTCTGGCAACATACCGGCACTGGCGATTTTTTTACAACGTCACGTACCGCAGACGAGGCTGAGTCAAAACCGTCTTCTGACATGTTGCTGCAGATATTGCAGGAAACCGGAGTCGATGTTACCGATGCATTAATGGTGGGTGATACAACCTACGATATGCAGATGGCGCAGGCTATTGGGATGGATAGAATAGGCGTTTCCTACGGAGTGCATGCTCAAGTCCATCTTGAAAACCATGCTCCGCTTGCCGTAGTGCATTCGGTCGGCGAGCTTCAGTCTATGTTGCTGCCGCATTACTAAGGTTTGCAGTCGCAAGAGCAAGCAAATCGACCTCAAAATGAATAAGCAGGTCACGTAGTAACATTACGGGCAATCCGATTAGCGCATTCGGATCTCTGGATTCAATGGCATCAAAGAGCAGCACACCTTTCCCCTCCGATTTGAAGCTGCCTGCACAATCGTAGGGGGTCTCTGCCCGTAAATAGTCCTCAATCTGACGTTGGGAAAGTGTCGTAAAATGAACAGTAGTTATGTCCGTTTCAGTAACTTGCTTTCCGCTGCTTTTACAGGCCAGACTTAAAGCTGAATAAAAAATAACGGAGCGTCCCTGGCACAACGATAGTTGTTTCACTGCCTTTGAATGACAGCCCGGCTTGCCCAATATATGCCTGCCGTCCGGGCTATTCAGACAGGCGACCTGATCGCTTCCAATCACTATTGCTTCCGGTTTCAGGGCGCTAACTTTACTCGCTTTCGCTGCGGCTAAGCGCGCAGCTAATACATCGGGCTTTTCCTCGGGAAAAGGAGATTCATCAATATCCGCTGCAATCGCCTCAGCATTAACACCAAGCGCAGCCAGTTGGGCTTGGCGATAGCGGGACGATGAAGCAAGAATAAGATTTCGCATTGAAGATATACCTTGTGATAAAAAGCAGTGTTCATTATTTACTAGTATTAGAAACGAAACGCGGATAGTTTATCAGTCCGTCTTGCATATTGTTAGAAAGGCAGCGATATTTTCAGAATCCTGTTGCTTTGCTTAGCAAATTTAACTAACTAAAATTAAATTGAAAATAGATTAATCCTTTGACAGACAAGGGCTGAGTCTATATTATGCGCGCCCTATGCAGAAAGTGAAATTGCCACATACCATTGATCCCGTCAAATCCGCGATGAAACGCTCCGATTACCGAGGCGTTATTGCGAGTAAAGATATGGAACGATTGATATCAGCAGTTGTCCATTGTGATGACTGGGTGGATGTTGAAGTACAGTTTAAAAAAGACGCGCAGGGTCTTACTGTTTTTCAAGGCCATCTGGACACACAGGTATCACTTCTCTGTCAGCGGTGTAATGGGGAGTTTGATTACCCTCTTCATGTTGATTTTTGCTACAGTCCGGTGCAGGGACAGGAGCAAGAAGATGAAGTATTACCCGAAGCTTACGATCCGGTAGAGGTTAACGACCACGGAGAAGTCGATTTACTTCAATTATTTGAAGACGAGCTTATTTTATCTTTGCCTATTGTGCCCCTTCATGCAGAGGAGGATTGTTCAGTGAGCTCAGATGATATGCAGTTCGGTGATATCGAACCGGAGCAAGAGCGACCAAACCCTTTCGCGGTTTTGAAAGAACTTAAGCGAGACCAGGAGTAAGTTATGGCAGTACAACAAAATCGTAAAACGCGGTCAAAACGCGGTATGCGTCGCTCACACGATGCATTGACAGGCCCAACTTTGTCTGTTGATTCAACGTCGGGTGAAACTCACCGTCGTCATCATGTGACCGCTGATGGTTATTACAAAGGCAAAAAAGTCATCGCAGACTAATTGCTGTCGGTGACATTATTTTGTCTGACCTAACCATAGCGTTAGATATCATGGGGGGCGATCATGGTCCCCCTGTTATCCTTACCGCCGCCCTCAAAGCAATTCAATTGCATTCTGATTTTCATTTTATTCTATGTGGACAGCGTCAAGCTATCGAACCGGCTTTAGCGATTTTAACCGCTCAGCAACGTAGCCGGCTGACGGTGATTCATTGTGATGAAGTGGTGGAAATGGGTGATGCTCCGGCACATGCACTGCGCAATAAAAAGTCGTCCTCCATGCGAAAAGCCATTGAATTGGTCGAAGAGGGTAAAGCAGATGCTTGCGTGAGCGCAGGAAATACAGGTGCATTACTTACCCTGGCGTATTATATTCTTAAAACCTTGCCTGGAATCGACAGGCCAGCGTTAATTTCGGTCATGCCCACTACCAGCCATCATAAAGTTTTCCTGTTAGACTTAGGTGCAAACGTAAACTGTACATCAGAAATACTGTTTCAGTATGGTGTGATGGGATCGGTAATGGCGAGCCAGGTTACCGGCAATGCTTCTCCTCGCGTCGCGCTGTTGAATGTAGGCGAAGAAGATATAAAAGGTAATGCACAAGTTAAATATGCTGATCAATTATTTCGCAATGCCAAAGGTCTGAATTATATTGGTTATGTTGAAGGTGATGATATATTTACCGATCACGCAGATGTTGTGGTTACCGACGGTTTTACCGGCAATATCGCACTGAAATCCAGTGAAGGCCTGGCAAAACTAGTTATCAATGAAGTTAAGCGGCAGTCTCAGATGAACTTGATGACGAGACTAATGGCGCGCATCGCCCTGCCGTTGCTAAAAACTATTTATAACAGGGTGAACCCCGACCAGTATAATGGTGCCAGTCTGTTAGGATTGCGCGGCATTGTCATAAAGAGCCATGGGAACGCATCGGCTGAGGCATTTTATTATGCTATTTGTCAGGCAATGCAAGAAGCAAAAATGCGCATCCCGGAGAAAATAAAAAGTAAAATAGAAACGGTTTTGTTGGAGCAGCTTTGAGCAATTATTCACGAATTATCGGGACGGGCAGTTATTATCCAAGCGAAGTACGTACCAATGCAGATCTTGAGGGAATGGTTGATACCACTGATGAATGGATAACGGATCGTACAGGTATCAAAGAGCGGCGTATTATCGGTAAAGATGAAACTGCAGCAACTATGGGCGCTGAAGCCAGCATAAAGGCAATTGAAGCAGCCGCTATCGATGTGAAAACCATTGATATGATTGTGTGTGCCACCACCAGTGGTCGCCATGCTTTGCCTAGTACAGCATGTGAAATTCAGCGAATTTTAGGATTAGATGGCATTCCTGCGTTTGACGTTGCCGCTGCCTGTGCGGGTTATTGTTACGCTTTGAGTGTGGCAGATCAGTATATAAAAACGGGTATGGCAAAACGGATATTGGTTATAGGAACTGATTGTCTTAGCCAACTGGTAAATCCAGCCGATCGTACCATGATCATATTGTTCGGTGATGCTGCCGGAGCCACTATCATCGAAGCCAGCGATGAACCTGGTATTCTTTCTACCCATATTCACGCCGCAGGTTCGTACGGTGATCTACTGTACGTGGGGAATCCCACTCGGGGCGATGAAAAATCGATTCATGAGAATTGGGGAGTAATGAAGGGCAACGAAGTATTTAAAGTTGCGGTAACCAAATTATCGGAAACCGTTGAGCAAACGCTTAAAGCTAACAACATGGAGAAGTCTGATTTGGACTGGTTAGTTCCTCATCAAGCCAATTTCCGCATTATTAAAGCAACTGCCAAAAAGCTGGATATGTCATTGGATCAAGTGGTGTTAACGCTTGAGAAATATGGTAATACCTCAGCAGCAACTGTACCTACAGCGTTAGATACTGCAATACGTGATGGCCGTATTCAGCGTGGCCAAAATTTGCTGCTGGAAGCCTTTGGTGGAGGCTTTGCCTGGGCATCGGCGCTGGTAAGATATTAGCGTCCATTGCCACAAAAAGATAAAAACAAGATAGAATTAAGGAAGCATTATGACACGTACAGCCTGCGTTTTTCCGGGCCAGGGCTCGCAGTCCGTTGGTATGCTTAAAGAATTAGCCGAAGAGCATCAGTCAGTCATCAGCACTTTTTCCCAAGCCTCTGACGTACTCGGTTATGATTTATGGGACCTTGTTCAGCACGACGCAGAGGGCAAGCTGGGTGAAACTCATATTACACAACCTGCTTTGCTTACCGCTAGCGTTGCAGTGTGGCGTCTACTCCAGGAAAGGGACCTGCAGGTTGATTATCTGGCCGGCCATAGCTTGGGCGAATACTCGGCGCTAGTATGTAGTGGAGCAATGGCGTTTGAAGATGCCGTACGACTGGTTGAAGCACGCGGTAAATTCATGCAGCAAGCAGTACCAGCCGGTGCCGGAGCCATGTATGCAATCATTGGTCTGGATGATGCCAAAATTGCAGATATCTGCCAGCAAACAGCCATTGCTACTGGCGATGTCGTAGCACCGGTCAATTTTAATTCGCCCGGTCAGCTCGTTATTGCCGGTGAGAAAAGCGCTGCAGAACAAGCCGCTCAGGCATGTAAAGACGCCGGCGCTAAACGTGCGTTAGCTCTGGCTGTGAGTGTGCCTTCTCACTGCGAATTAATGCGTCCTGCTGCTGATCAACTTGATGATGCGCTTGCTGATATTACGTTGCAGACGCCGTCTATCAATATTGTCAATAACGTAGATGTCAATATTGAAACAGAAGCAAAAGCTATTCGCGATGCTCTGGTCCGTCAGCTTTACTGCCCGGTTCAATGGACGCGTACTATAGAATATCTTGCTGCCGCAGGGGTTGAGCGAATCGTTGAAGTAGGGCCAGGCAAAGTACTGACAGGTCTGATCAAACGTATTGATAAAAATCTGGAATCATTTGCTGTTAATACTCCAGCTACGCTGGCGGATTTCTAAAACGGCAGACAAAGGTAATAAGTATGACCCAATTAAACGGAAAAGTAGCGTTAGTTACGGGAGCTAGTCGAGGAATTGGTAAGGCAACTGCTGAATTGCTTGCCAGCCAGGGTGCTAAAGTAATTGGTACCGCAACCAGTGATAATGGTGCTGCCGCCATCTCAGACTATCTCGCAGCCTCAGGCGGAAAAGGTCTGGCTCTCAACGTGACGGATAAAGCAGCAGTTGAAGCCGCAGTGAAGGCTGTCAATGAGGAATTTGGCAGTATTGATATACTTGTTAACAATGCAGGCATTACACGTGATAACCTACTGATGCGGATGAAAGACGAGGAGTGGCAAAATATTATCGACACAAATCTGACTTCTATTTTTACTATGTCAAAAGCGGTGTTGCGTGGCATGATGAAAAAACGCAATGGTCGTATAGTTAATGTCGGTTCTGTCGTTGGAAGTTCAGGTAACGCCGGCCAAGCGAATTATGCTGCGGCGAAGGCTGGAGTCATTGGATTTAGCAAATCTATGGCTCGTGAAGTGGCGTCCAGAGGTATTACAATCAACGTTGTTGCACCGGGTTTTATTGACACCGACATGACGAAAGCATTGACAGAAGAGCAACGAGCAGCGATCTTTAAGGACATTCCCGCAAACCGATTGGGACGGCCAGAAGAGATTGCAGCAACTATCGCATTTCTCGTGAGTGAGGGTGCCGCCTATATTAGCGGTGAAACAATTCACGTAAATGGCGGTATGTATATGAATTAACTACATTTTTAAATGTAGTTGGGCAAGCCTGAATATTATGTAGATTGGGCTTGAATGTTAAAAGTTTGTTTATTAGACTTGGTTCGTTGCTGGTTTGACCAGAGAATTAGTTTCATCTGGTGCTTGCAAGGTGATTTCTTGCAAAATAAACTAGCGGCACTTTTTATATCTAGTGACGTTAAGGGAAACCTAGAATTATGAGTAACATTGAAGAGCGCGTTAAAAAGATCATCGTTGAGCAGCTTGGCGTGAAAGAAGAAGAAGTAAAATCTGAAGCCTCATTCGTTGACGATTTAGGCGCTGACTCGCTTGACACCGTAGAGTTAGTGATGGCGTTAGAAGAAGAGTTTGATACAGAAATTCCTGACGAAGAAGCAGAAAAAATTACTACTGTTCAGTCAGCTGTCGACTACATCAACGCTAACAAAGACGCGTAAGCTACAACTTAGAAAAACGGCTCGCCATGGGCCGTTTTCTGTATACCTACCATAGTTCCAATGCGAGGGCTTTTTGTGACAAAACGTCGCGTAGTGGTTACTGGTCTTGGCATGTTATCACCTCTGGGTCAATCAGTTGATGCAACATGGCGTCGTCTGTTAGCCGGTGAAAGTGGTATTTGCGATATCACCCATTTTGACTGTAGTAACTATTCCACCCGTTTTGCCGGTCAGGTCAATGATTTTGACCCGCAAGATTATATTGACAAAAAAGAAGCAAAGAAAATGGATCGGTTTATCCAGCTGGGGATTGCAGCGGGTAAGCAGGCACTGGCCGATTCAGGTCTCACCGTTAACGATAAGAACGCTACCCGCGTAGGTGTTGCAATTGGTTCTGGGATCGGTGGTCTTGAACAAATTGAACAGAATCATATCAAGTTATTAAATAGCGGGCCGAAGCGGGTATCGCCGTTTTTTGTGCCTTCTACTATTACTAACATGATCTCGGGCTTTCTTTCAATTATGGAAGGGCTAAAAGGGCCGAATCTCACTATTGTGACTGCCTGTACCACGGGCGTACATAATATTGGAGTAGCGGCAAGAACAATTGCCTATGGCGATGCTGATGCTATGTTAGCTGGCGGCGCAGAAGCGACAATCACCCCGTTAGGCATTGCCGGTTTTGCCGCCGCCAGAGCGCTTTCTTCCAATAACGACAATCCTCAAGCAGCGAGTCGTCCGTGGGACAAAGACCGCGACGGGTTCGTGATGGGAGAAGGTGCTGGTGTAGTGATGCTGGAAGAGTATGAATCTGCACTAGCGCGCGGCGCAAAAATTTATGGCGAACTTGTCGGTTTCGGTATGAGCGGTGATGCGTATCATATGACTGCACCATCCGAAGCTGGAGAGGGAGCCGCAGCATCGATGGTTAATGCTATCAATGATGCCAACCTTAAACCGGAAGATATTGGTTACGTGAATGCTCACGGTACCTCGACACCTGCCGGTGACGTTGCTGAAGTTGCTGCGGTTAAACGTGTCTTTGGTGACCATGCATTTAAATTGTTGGTTAGTTCAACCAAGTCCATGACAGGTCATTTGCTTGGTGCTGCTGGTTCCGTAGAAGCCATTTTTACCTTGCTGGCGTTACGAGACAAAATGGCTCCGCCTACCATCAATCTGGATAACCCGGGGGAAGGATGTGATTTAGACTTTGTTGCTCATACAGCTAAGTCTTTTGAATCTCCGATAGCCTTATGTAACTCATTCGGATTTGGTGGAACAAACGGGTCGCTAATTTTTAAGCGGGTGTAGTTTCTATTTTCCGTTTGTAACAATAAGCAGATCAAATAAAAGCCTCGGCTCAGCGCCGAGGCTTTTTTGTCTTAGCAGTAGGTGCTTTAAGAGTTGCAGGAAAAGTTTTACTATTCTCGCTGAATGTGCAACATCGTTGCGGTTTAGCACAGGTATGCCTTAGCAGCGTTACTGAACGTTCGTTGCCGACTCGTCTATGGACATTAATTTCTGTGGTAAAAAATCCTTGGTGGTCTGATAGCCCACATTAAACAGCTCCTGTTTTGCAGCTTCATCCATTTTAAAATCCACCGCTGAAACACTGCCGGTATTGATGATCAGCGTCTTATGCCAATACTGATTGTGAACATATTCTCTTGAAACCGCATTCATGAATGTGCGAATCAATAATCCTACGTACTGCGGCAATCCGATCTTACGGGACCTTATAAAGGTTTTTTTCACAGCCTCACTTCTCAGCCGAAAGCAGATTGAGGGGGTCCCATCTTTCTGCCAGTCATCGAATAAGGCATCTTCTGACAGAATAGCCCCATCGGTGAGTAAATGATCTCGATATTGTTTGAAGGAAAATAGCAGAGGACGGACATGGAGTAGCGGATGGCTTCTGAGATCCGCATATCGGGCGGGGATTTTCCTTATTGAGCAAAACTGGCCCCCCGCCATTAATGTCAGTAGCTAATATGTGCAACGTGTATGGACATTGCTTAAGTGTCATACCTTTAAGCAGATTATCTACCCATTGCTCAAATTCGTTACCGGAAGGTAATCCTCTTTTTCGAAGTAAACTGGCTGAAGTCAGTTTGAAAGGCAAGTTCGCGCAATCGATCAATAGAATAGCCTTTGGCGTACAAGGCGGCAACAATGGAGCTTCCACACACGCCCATCAAGGTAGTAAAGCCTATATGTAATTCATTCAGCGCTTGGAGTATTCCGACATAAGCGGGAAGGTGAGTTCCGCCTCCTGAAAAAATAGGGACAACAGGTCTTATACAGTTACTGCTCATAATACGAGACGGCTGTGCAACACCGATTACCTACACTGTAGATCAAGAATACTCATTACTGAATTTTTTATAGCTGTTTCTACCTCCGATGAATTATCAATATTCGCTATCAGTTTTGCTCATATCGTCGTCGATAACGGTTTTGAAACATCAATTTCACTCACCTTGCTATGGAGTTAGCAAGCGTAATTGATATACTTGCGCCTGAACTTATTAGCTAAGAGGACACAAGTGGGCCAGATTATAGCAGCCAACTCCTTTGATGTAGGTGATCGCGCGGCCAATTACGGCGACGGATTGTTTACCACCATGCAAGTGGAAGACGGCAGAGTGGCGCTATTTAATCGGCATGTGTCCCGCATGATGAACGACGGCGAACGGTTAATGTTAACACTGGAACAGCAACAGCTGGAAACGGCCATTCGCGCTCACGCCCACGAGTGTGGGTCGGGGGTGCTAAAGCTGTTAATTAGTTCAGGTGTTGGTGGCAGAGGCTATGCTCGTCCTGAAACTGCCAAGCCGCATATGATTTTTTCTCACCATCCGTTGCCTGGACATTATACAAGGTGGCGCAGCGAAGGCATCCGTACCCGCGTAAGTAGCGTGAGATTGGCAATCCAGCCATTATTAGGTGGAATTAAGCACCTGAATCGGCTAGAACAAATCTTTATAAAAAAAGAATTAAATAGCTTTAAAGCGGATGATGCCATTGTGTGTGATGCCGATGGATTCGTAATCGAAGGCAGTGCGGCCAATATTTTCTGGCATAGAAATGGTCAATGGCATACCCCAGAGATAAGTACATGCGGAGTAAAAGGCGTGATGCGGTGTTTCTTATTAGATTGGTTTGAGGGTAACAGAATGCGGGTTAACGTTGGGCGTTTTGTTCTTGATGAGCTTTTTCAGGCTGATACGGTATTCTTTTGCAACGCCTTGATGGAAATAATTCCGGTTACCGCTATTGCTTCTGACTCCGCAACTTTCGATTTTCCTGCTCAACCAGTACGCGTACTGCAACAGGCTGTTGCGCAAAATTATAAGGACGAATATGATTCGGGTGCTTAAATGGTTAGCTGTTCCCATTGTATTGATGATTGGCGTTTTAGGCGCGGTAATGTGGTGGCAGGGGGAAATGCAAAAGCCATTAGCGCTTTCCGAACCAACTTTGCTGACCATTCCTCAAGGTGCATCCGGACAACAGGTGGTGCGTTTAATAGAACAGCATAATTGGCTGGAGTCGAATCCTTTTGCCGTAAAGCTGTGGTTAAAATTTGTGTTTTCACCGCAGAGTGCTAAGGCTGGAACGTACCAGATTCAGCCTGCTATGAAGTTAACCGATGCATTTTCTTTATTTGCAAACGCAGAGGAATTTCAATTTGGTGTGAGTCTGATTGAAGGGCTAACCCTCCAGCAATGGCTACTTATTCTACAGCAGCATGAATATATTACGTTCGATATCTCCGATGAAACCTTAGTGGCGCTACAGGACAAGTGGACAATGCCGCCTGCTTCAGGCACTCCGTCATTGGAAGGATTGTTGCTCGCCGATACCTATTATTTTACTGCCGGTACAGATGCATCCACCATACTTGCCAGAGCGATGGCAGCAATGAGTCGATATCTCGAAAGCGCCTGGGCAGAACGCGCAACTGGCCTACCTCTGAAAGCTCCATACGAGGCGTTAATATTAGCCTCAATCATTGAAAAAGAAACAGCAGTGCCAGCAGAAAGAGCCAGGATTGCTGGTGTTTTTATTAATCGTTTAAATGAAAATATGCGCCTGCAAACGGACCCGACAGTCATTTACGGAGTGGGTGTGGAATTCGACGGGAATCTTACGCGTCAGCATCTGCGGGAGTCCACTCCTTATAATACTTACGTGGTTAAAGGATTGCCGCCTACCCCTATTGCGATGGCTGGTAAGCCAGCTATTCAAGCCGCTTTGCATCCTTTCCCAACCGACGAACTATACTTCGTCGCCAGAGGCGATGGCTCACATCATTTTTCTTCAACGTTGAAAGAGCATAATGAAGCGGTTAACCAATACCAAATTAGAAGTGGGAACCGTAACACCAATGATGGGTAAATTTATTGTAGTAGAAGGGTTGGAAGGCGCGGGTAAAAGTTCAGTAATCAATCTTATTGTTGATACTCTTAAAAGATCAGGAATTGAATGTGAAACTACCCGCGAACCTGGCGGCACTCCTATGGCTGAAGCCATTCGGGAATGTGTAAAGCATCCATGGGAAGAAATTGTCGCCGAAGAGACAGAACTGATGCTGATGTACGCGGCAAGAAAGCAATTACTGGATAACAAAATTTTACCCGCTCTTCGTAGTGGAAAATGGGTGGTAGGGGATCGCCATGATTTATCTTCTCAAGCATACCAGGGGGGTGGCAGAGGAATTGACCCCAACATTATGAAGATGCTGAGAGACATTACCTTACAAGGGTTTACTCCTGATCTTACCATCTATCTTGACGTGGAACCGGAAGCGGGTTTAGCCAGAGCCAGGGGAAGAGGGGAGCTTGATCGTATAGAATTAGCAGGCCTTGATTTCTTTAGGCGAACCCGCAAAAAATACTGTGAATTAGCAGCAATGGACGAGAGTATCATTACCATAGATGCAATGCAGGAAATGACTACAGTACACCACGACGTAGTGGAAGCGGTTAGCAGGTTTATGCGCTGATGTTACCCTGGTTTACTGAACGTTACCTACAAATTATTGACAGGCTTCTAAAGCAGAAACTTCACCACGCGTTACTGCTCAGCGGTCCTGCAGGAATCGGAAAATACGAATTAGCCATTACGTTGGCGAAGGTGATTCTTTGCAGAAACCCTACAGCACGCGGTTGTTGCGAGACATGTCAAAGCTGTCTGCTGTTCGACGCAAGTACGCATCCGGATTTTTACGCGCTGGTAAGCGAAAAGCAATTGGGCGTCGATAAAATTCGGGAAGGGATCGGTAAGCTCAGTGGCATGTCACAACTCGGTGCTAATAAGGTACTTGTCATTCCTGCGGCTGACCTGATAACAGAATCCGCAGCCAATGCACTGCTAAAAACGCTGGAAGAACCGACGAACAAAACATTTATCATTCTGCTTACCGCCAAAGCGCAACATTTACTACCGACTATTCTGAGTCGATGCGAGAAACATTTTTTTTCAACGCCTGCGCCAGCTCAAAGCCTTAAGTGGTTAAAAGGAAATGGGGTTGACGACGTTACTCCCGCCTTATTAGAAGCCTATGGCAATGCGCCACTTCGGCTGAAACAGGCGCTAACCAATGAAAGTGGTATTAGCTATCGAGAATTTTGCGATGGCTTTGATGCCTTATTGGCAGGTAAAAAGGATGCTCTTTCACTTGCAAACGACTGGCAGGAGTACGCAGTTCAGGTTGTGAGCTGGGTACAGCAGTTTACCCACAAAAGTTTTCTCCAATCTCAGCAAGTTCAGGATTATCAGAATTTTCAGGTATGCGTTGATGCTCTTAAGTCGTTGATGCACCCGGGTATCAATAAAGCAGTAGTCCTTTGCGCTGTACTAGATACCATTGCCAATCCTGAACACCAACGTACACGTAATATTAAATAGCGATTTAAGAGGGGTAATTGTGTTTATAGATTCCCACTGTCACCTAGACAGACTAAAACAGTCAGAATCAGAATTGGCAGAGACGTTAGCTTTTGCCCGACAACGCGGGGTACAGCATTTTCTCTGCGTCGCTGTGTCTGTTAATGACTTTGATAGCATGTATGAAACTGTCAAAGAGTATGAGGATGTGTCTGTTTCCTGCGGCGTACATCCCTTACATCAGGAGGATGCCTGTACCTATGAGACGCTGTTGCAGAAGGCGTCTCATCCTGCTGTGGTAGCCATAGGCGAGACCGGGCTGGATTATTTTTACAGTGCCGACACTCAGGAAATTCAACGTACCTCTTTTATCGACCACATCAACGTGGCGAATGAACTCAAGAAACCATTGATTATCCATACCCGGGATGCTCGGGAAGACACGCTTTCTTTACTACGTGAACATAAAGCCCCCGATACGTTAGGCGTGTTGCATTGTTTCACCGAATCCCTGGAAATGGCAAAAGCAGCAATGGAATTAGGATTCTATATTTCGATTTCTGGCATTGTTACGTTTAACTCTGCAGATGAATTACGAGAAGTCGTGAAAGCCATTCCTTTGGAACGTTTGTTAATAGAAACGGATTCGCCGTGGCTTGCGCCTGTTCCACATCGGGGGAAGCAGAACCAGCCAGGATTTGTTGTCGAAGTGGCGGAATTCATTGCTGAGCTAAAGGGAATTTCATTGAATGAGCTGGCAGCAAAAACCACGGAAAATTTTTATACGTTGTTTTCCCGAGCCGCAAAACCGTCTTGAGTGCTACTAAGACCAGTTGGCAACTGCAGCTGCAAAGCGCGCTTTTCCAATAATGAAGAGCAACCTGAAAGCCGCTTTTTCCAACTGGCCACTAATGATAGATATGGATATCCCGCCGTTCGCACCGTCGTGTACAGAGGGTTTAAGCAAGATTCTACGTCGTTACTACTTACCTCTGGCACGCGAACGGATAAAATTCAGCATATCAGGAAAAAAGCGACTACATCCGTGTGCTGGTATTTTGCTCAAACGCGAGCGCAATTCAGGTTCCAAACTCAAGCCTCTTTCTTCAATAGCGCAAATCACTGAGCATTTGTAAAAGATTTTTGGAACGATCTTTCTGATACAGCCAAGCTACAGTTCCTATGGGGTCGCCCAAATCTCTCCGAGCCGCAAATCAAGCTGTGCAAAGAAATAAGCAGCGAATAACGCCGCAACACTTGTGTGGTGAAGCTTCAAGTTGAGAACGTTGACTATCTTTCGCTAAAGGCGAAGTCGCAGTATCGTGAAATTCATTATTTTAACGGGCGGGCCGAATGGCGCTGCGATTCTGTTATACCGTAAAATAACGTTCAAAACCTTATTTCAGTTCTTTAAGCGTACTAATATTTGCCACCTTTTTAACAAGCTTCAATGTTTCCTGATGATCGTCTTCGCTACCCGCGGCGCAACAATCCTCAACAATGGTGCAATGAAAATCACGGTCGTGCCCATCACGAGCGGTTGACTGAACAGCTAAATCGGTGGCACACCCTGCTATAAGTAATTTTTTTACACCGTTAGTTCGTAGAATAAGTTCCAGCGTCGTTGAGTAAAAGGCACTGACCCGGTGTTTTACCAACACGACTTCTTCATCAAGCGGCGCAACTTTTTCGTGAAAGCGGGTGCCCCAATGGCCAAGCTTAAGAATGCCATTTTCTTTGGCAGCGCCAAATAACGGTGATGTTTCAGGTTGCTCGGCATAATGCTCAGAAAAGCCTAACCCGACGTGAATTATTAAATCACCTCGCTTTCTCCCGAGGGTGAGTAAAGAAGCAACATTGTCTAAGGTATTATGGTGCTGCGCGAACTTCGAATAGCCTTGCGCCGCCATCTTACCGTCTGGATGAATAATTTCGTTAATAAAATCTACAGCGATAATTGCTGTGTCGGTGCAGTTAATAGTCATAATTTGTCCGGGAGTTATACCAATCCGTTTTGATTAACTGTTACTGCAGATTGGTTTTTTATGAAAACAAGGATAGCTACCATTGCGACACTGCCAGAAGCAGTGGCTATGTTTTGTATGGGAAACCTGCAAAATTGTTCAACTGAAAGCAGAAGTTTTTGCTACCGCGGGAATATATACTGATCCCATTTCACGTTATGATGTTTTTATTAAGGATTTACGCCACACTAATTACAGTGCAAACCTACACTAGACGAGGGAAAAGTGGCTAAAGCATCAACAGTTCTTTATTTATCTCATGGCGGTGGCCCCTTACCTTTGCTGGAAGAGCCCGGCGATCAGCAAGTGGTAAGTAGTCTTAAATCGTTACGCGCGTCGTTAAATACACCGTCTGCCATCATTTTAGTAAGTGCTCACTGGGAAGCGCCGGTTTTTACCATAACAGGTAGTAGCAATCCTGCATTAATTTATGATTACGTAGGTTTTCCTGAGCGGGCCTATCAACTTGAATATCCTGCTGCGGGGGCGCCAGATATTGCAGAAAGCATAGCCGCGTCATTAGCTTCGGCAGGAATAAAAGCATCAATTGATCAACGGCGCGGATACGATCATGGTATGTTCGTGCCGCTTTCTATTTTGTTTCCTGATGCCAACATACCCTGCGTCCAAATCTCGCTTATGCAGTCCTTGGATCCATTAACTCATATTCAAATGGGAGAAGCGCTAAATACGCTGGAGATCGAGAATCTGCTTTTCGTGGGCTCCGGCTTCTCTTTTCACAACATGACAGCCTTTTTTGACAAGGGTAATGTTGCTAACAACGGAAAAAACCTGCTTTTCCAGCAGTGGTTGGAAGAAACGATAATGTCTGACATTATTAGGGAGGCAGAGCGAAAGCAGCGGCTTTTAGATTGGACAAATGCGCCGTACGCACGCTTTTGCCACCCTAGAGAGGAACACTTACTGCCGCTTCATGTTTGCTATGGCATTACGGGAAGACCTGCTGAGCGAGCTATAAAAATGGAAATCTTAGAAAAAACTTCATGTACTTTTTTATGGCAATGATGTTTCCGCCAACGGCGATAGAATTTTCTGATAACTCAAGGGTGTGTTGACCTTCGATGTCCTGATTTTGTTCAAAATAAACCTGTTTCGATTGATGTGCGAGCTATGAAGCCCCTTCTTGATAAAAAATTCACCTAAGTAAATATTGAGCAACAAAGAGCAAGACAGGCTTATGAAGAACCCTGCAAAAATGAACAGAAAAAGTTAACACGCCCTAAGTGATGAGGAGTTAAAACGTTGGCTGGTAACTTAGAGATTCCTCCGTTAAAACGGCTAGAGCGGATGGCATGATAACTTTGCGGAACAATGCCGCGCACATTGCTTTTGTTATGGCGACCATTAACAGGAATAGAAGAGAAAGCTGCTGAATACTGACGCGACTATGGCTGCAAAAGCAGGATGTCTATAAAATTTACAGTGCCTTTTTCATACAGCACTGCTTAAATTTCTTCTCGCTGCCACATATACAGTTATCGTTTCTGCCCAACGACAGCTTTCCACAATCGTTGTGTAAATGCCCATCTACATAACGCCACTGTTCATTTTCTATAATGAAACGCGAGGTTTCGTGCAAAACGCAAACAGTTTTTGAAACCAGGTAGTATGCACTAAATTCCACCGTATCTTTCTGATGATAGATATCATTATGTATGGTGAGTGCGAGCCAGCGGGTACCTTGCGCGCTTTCTGCCAAAGCGTCAACTGACAAAGATGAACGTTTTTCCGCACTATAGGTGTCTAAGATGTAAGGAAAAGCGCTAATACAATAGGCAGAATAACGAGACCGCATTAGTGCTTCAGCAGTTTGTGCTGGCTGTTTTCCTGTGATTATCGGCTCACAACAAGCTGAAAATAACTTTGTCTGCCCGCAATAACACAACATTCTAAATACTATTCCAACGAGAAAAGCACCATTCTACCTGCCCAAAGCCACCTTACCAAATCCATGTTTCACCAGGGGCCGCTGATTACATTCTGCATTGCAGTACCATGGTTACGGTCATTAACTTCCAAATTAACCAGTGAGACGGAATAGGTACAGCACAGATCTTCAATCAATATTTTTTCACTTTGGGGAAGTGCAAGGTTTTCAACATAAATTGTTTTGCACTGACCGCTCATAATCAATTTTCGAATCCACTGAGGAACCTTTTCTTCAGAAGGCTTTTGAATACGGATAGCGTGATGTACATTTTTTTTGAAAGCCAATGACTCAGCTAATAAATACGACCATCCGCGATCCGGTTTCGCCTGAGCCGGAAAAAGGTCGAAAGGAAGGGGAAGTTGCACTACGTTATGTGCCTTTGCAGTTATTGAGCTCATATTCTTCTCGTGGATATTTATACAGTACCTGCTTACAGTAATACTGTATAAATATACAGGCAAGAGCTTTTTTAAATAATTAGTTCAGATATACAAGCCGAAGTGCAGTGGCATCTTGTTCCTTAATCGCTGGATGCGTTGGCAATGAGGAAAAGCTACCTCTATGGGCATCTCGGCGGAGCGGGGTGAGCTTAACGGGATTTTTTACGTTGTAAGAACCGCCATTTATCTTTTCGTAAATAGAGGAGAAACGCCGCCAGGATCCAATAAAAAATAGGATCTCCCCAGGCGGTTTTTAAAGACCAGGTAAAATGTAGCAGCGCCAGAACAGCGCACAAATAGATAGTGTTATGCAGCCGTTGCCAGTTTCTCCCCAACCGCCGTTGTAGCCCTTTGGTGGATGTTGCAGCCATCATCAGAAGTAGAAGGAACGCTGTGAAGCCAACGGTGATATACGGTCTTTTAGCAATTTCGCTACCAAGTAAGGAGAAATTCAGTTGCAACTCAAACAGTATGTAAGCAACAAAATGGCTTAGTGCATAGACAAATGTGTAGAGACCGAGCATCCGACGCATACGCATAAGGTCCGCGCAGGGCAGCCGCTTAGCAAGGGGCGATACTACAAGCGTAATCATCAGCAAGTTGATTGCCCCGGTGCCGGTAAAATGAATTAATGTCTTTACAGGATCGGCCCCCAATTCATCCTGAAAGCCCAGATAAAACATGATGCCTAAATAGCCTAAGGCAACAATATGCACCAGAGATTTGAAGATGAACAGTTGTCTTGAACTTAGTCGAAGCGGCTTTTTCAATAAACGCTGCATTAATAGAACCGGCTCAAATCCATGCCCCGATAGAGTGAAGCAACCTCTTCGTACCCGTTGAACATTTTAGTAGGAATTCGATTTCGCGACAGCAAACCTCCTGTGGTAATACGCCTTTCACTCGCCTGACTCCAGCGGGGATGATCCACTCGGGGGTTTACGTTCGCGTAAAACCCATATTCCTGCGCCGCGAGATTTTTCCAGGTGGTTGGGGGTTGTTTATCGGTTAGGCGAATTTTGACGATGGACTTGATGCTTTTAAACCCATACTTCCAAGGCACCACTAAGCGGATTGGCGCACCATTTTGTGGAGGTAATGTTTTGCCATATAGTCCTACAGCCATAAAAGAGAGTGGATGCATTGCTTCATCCAGACGTAAACCTTCGACATACGGATAATCAATGCCGCCGCCGACAAAACGGTTAGTTTGGCCAGGCATTTGTTTAGGATCGTATAAGGTTTCAAAGGCAACATATTTGGCGCTGGAAAGCGGAGCAGCTTGTTTTATTAAATCGTTTAATGAAAAGCCAATCCAGGGGATAACCATTGACCAGGCTTCCACACATCGCAGGCGATAAATTCGCTCCTCCAACGCAAAACGCTTGCTCAACTGGTCGTGACTTAAGGTGAAAGGTTTCTCCACCAAGCCTTCTACTTTTAATGACCAGGGGTCGACATCAAAATCCTGCGCGTTGTCAGCGGGATCATCTTTGCCTGTGCCAAATTCATAAAAATTATTATAAGCAGAAACCTTTTCGTAAGGCGTCAGCGTCTCTTTTGTGCTGAATTTTTCTGCTTTTGAAAATTCCAGAGCCTTGCGCTGGAAGGTTTTCTTTTCCTCGTCGTCACCAAACCAGCCTAAGGCATTAGCATTTCCTGCCGCAAGCAGGCTGCTGGCGCCCAGAAAACCCATTGATTTTAACAACGTCCGACGTTGCTTATATACCGCTTCATCTGTCACGTCGTTGTCTGTAAGTTTAACGGAGGGAATAAATTTGCGTGGCATAGCACCGCTCTTTCTGCCATATTCAAATTGCTTACGATACAGACCGGAAAAAGTGCATCATGATTTCATACGTGAAAAATTTTTAATGTTTTTATTGAAGTTGTTCGTGGGCTCCGCCGTGCTTAGGAATAAATAACGTAGTATAAAGCCTGGCGGCGAATTCATCGGTCATGCCCGAAATATAATCTGCGATAACTCTTTGACCGTTATTGTCTTTTTCTGCTTCCGCCCAGCGTTTGCGGGTATTCACAGGTAACAACCGCTCCGGATCCGAGCTAAAGGCTTCAAATAGCTCCATTACCATTTGCTGACCGCGATACTCCAGTAACTGGACTTCTGATTTACGAATAACCTTATGATAAACAAACTGCTTAAATAAGCTGAGTGCCGCGGCGTGGGCAGCGGGAAGCGTAGCTGAAAAACGCAGTAGTGGATGCTCAAACCCGGGAACCTCTGTGATGATGATAGCGGTAATAAAGGTATTTACCAGCGCACCAATTGCATTTTTACGTTCGTGGTGAAATTCGCTGAAAAGGCGTTCGCTAAGCAATTCAATATTATTGGAAAGCCAGGGAATATCTTTTTCTAAAATCGGCAAAACTACGTCGCGTTGGAAGCTGTCTACATTCACCATGTTCATAACGATAGCATCCTCCAGATCGTGAATGCCGTAGGCAATATCATCTGCCAGTTCCATTATGGAACAGTCAAAGGATTTGTAGCAGGTCTTGCTATGCGCGCCAATTATGGTTTGGTATGACATCAGGCGAGTGCGATCAGCGCTGGACAACGGCGCCAGCAGCCAGTCAAGCAAAGCTTCATCGCAACGATACAAACCTTTCGGAGGATGCCATTGCTGGGCCTTAACCTGTCGTAACGACACAGGGCTTTTAGGTAAACATTCTAGGTTAGTCAAGGTGTCCAGAAAATTGGGGTACTTAATCAGACCTAATACGCTGCGGCGGCTAAGGTTCATGCCATGTTCAGCCGTATATGGCTCAAGCTGCGTGACAATGCGAAAGGTTTGCCCATTTCCTTCAAAACCCCCGTCCTTGTGCATCATATAATTCAGCGCAATTTCTCCTCCGTGACCGAAGGGGGGGAGGCCGATATCGTGGGCAAGACACAGCGTTTCAATTAAATACGGGTCAAGTTCCAGTAAGGTAGTTTGCTGTGGAAACTTGCTCTGCAACTGCGCGGCAATGCCGGTGCCAATTTGTGCTGCTTCCAGTGAATGCGTCAATCGGGTGCGATAGAAATCGCTGAGCCCTACGCCAAGCACCTGCGTTTTCGCCTGTAAACGCCGAAAGGCGGCGGAATGTAACACTCGTGCTTTGTCTCGCTGGAACGGTGAACGGTGGTCTCCGTCCCTGGACTGCGTTCGCGGCAAACGTCTCTCGTCCCATACTTGAAACAAAGAATTTCTACGTTGTTTATTCACAGTATCTTTCTGTCGCTTTTTTGCTCATGAGAAAAATGGTTTATACCAGTTCACATCATTGCGGATTAAGGTTAGTTCCACCTATACGTTAACGCAGATGATAAGACGCATGTAATCGGTTTGCGTTTGGGTATTGCGGACTGTCATAATCTTCCTGCGTTATTTCGTCTAAACTCAGCGAAAAACTTGGCATGTAACGAGTGACAAAGTAATCAACTTCCGGCGAATGATATTCTTTTAGTATCTTATCGAGCCGTTTTTTAGCCAATTTAAACTCCTGATTGCCGGCAACGAGCTCTTCCTGTGTCTTCAGGTATGCGCAAAGCACATCCGCTGCTTTAACAATGAAGGCTTCGTCTTTTGAGTGATACTGGCCATCAATTAATTTGGCGTAGTCCTCGCGAAAAGCTTCTGGCGCCATATCAATCAGCTTGTTTTCTGCAATCTTTTCTATCTTCTTGTATTCGTCTCTGATGGCCGGATTATAATACTTTACCGGTGTAGGTAAATCGCCAGTTAACACTTCCGATACGTCATGAAACAGGGCTATAGTGGCAATACGCTCAGGGTTTACGTTTCCTTCGAAAAACTTGTTGCGTATCAGCGCCAGCGCGTGCGCTACCATGGCAACTTGCAGGCTGTGTTCTTGCACATTTTCTGTTCGCACATTTCGCATAAGCGGCCAGCGCTGGATCAGCTTCATTCTGGCCAGGTGCGCAAAAAAATGGCTTTTATCACTCATTATTTTATGCTCCGCCAACCTGACGATAATGATTAAAAAAGTTACCGATGCGAGTAAGCGCTGGTTTTAGCACATCGCTATGGGGTAAAAATACCAGTCTGAAATAAACACCTTCAAAAAGATTAAACGCGCTACCGTGAACCAGCAGAATTTTTTCACTGTTCAACAAGTCGAAAATCATTTGCTCGTCATTATGGATATTGAACTTCTTTTCATCCACCTTGGCGAAACAGTACATGGCGCCTTTGGGTTTAACGCAGTGAATACCGTCAATTTCATTGAGCATATCCGCAGCCAGATCTCGCTGGATCTTTAATCGACCGCCATCATTGACCAGATCTTTTATGCTCTGATATCCGCCCAATGCGGTTTGAATCGCGCTTTGGCACGGCACGTTGGCGCACATTCGCATTGACGCCAGAATATTTAAACCTTCGATATAATCACTGGCGATACGCTTGTTGCCACTAACGACTAACCATCCCGCTCTGAATCCGGCCACGCGATAGTTTTTTGACAGGCCGCTTAAGGTAACGCAGAAAACGTCATCGGCCAGAGATGCGATGCAGGTGTGAGTGGCGTCGTCGTAAAGAATTTTGTCATAAATTTCATCAGAAAATATCACCAAACCGTTTTCACGAGCGACTTCAACAATTTCCTGCAAGATAGCGTTATCGTAAACCGCGCCAGTTGGGTTGTTGGGATTAATGATCACAATCGCCCGGGTGCGGCTGGTAATCTTGCTTTTTATGTCTTCGATATCAGGAAACCAATCCGCCTGTTCGTCGCAACGATAATGTACCGGCGTACCCGACGATAAACTTACTGCTGCCGTCCATAACGGGTAGTCTGGCGTGGGCAATAGCACCTCATCGCCATTGTTCAGGAGCGCCTGCATCGACATCATGATCATTTCACTGACGCCGTTGCCAATATACACATCGTCTACGCGAATATGTTTAATGTTCATTTGCTGGTAATACTGCATCACCGCAACCCGCGCTGCATAAATACCTACCGAATCGGAATAACCTTGCGAGGTGGGTAAATTGTGAATTACGTCTTTAAGGATATCGTCGGGAGCTTCAAAACCAAAAGGAGCAGGGTTGCCGATATTCAGCTTGAGGATACGATGGCCTTCGTCTTCCATTTTTCTTGCTTGTGCGGCAATCGGCCCGCGAATGTCATAACAGACGTTGTCCAATTTGTGGGAGCGTGCTACAGATTTCATGATGTTCTTGGTTGAGAAACGGGGTGTTCAGAGTATCGCAACGTTTAAGGTGTTGTTAAGTACTATTTGCACGCTAACGCAATGTTTTTACAGAATATCCGGAAGAATGGCAGGAATTCTTTTGTTTCTTTGTATCTTCCTGCTAAACGTAGAATACTTATCACTAATACAGACACCAAAAAAATGCGGCAGCATTCCTTTTGCACCCGCGCGCCACTAATTTTTTGTTAAGATATTGTGAAATTCTTTAATTCGTCCTATCTTTTAATGAAAGACAATTTCAGGGTCAGGTGCCGCTAGCGCTGCGTGTTAAGACCTGGCCCATGCTTGCCACACATTTGTCTACTATCAGACGAGAGAAAAATATGTCTCAACATTTCAAAGAACCCCCTCAAAATGCAATTGCGGACAGGGGAATTGGACGTGTAATTCCCTGTAAACAACTGGACGCAAGCGATCCATTTAAGTGGCTGGCTCAGGGAGGCCGCGACATCATGAAAACTCCAGGCTTAACGGCTTTTTATGGTGTTATATTTGCATTGATTCCCTGGTTGATTGTATACCTGGTGCAAATGACAGGTTGGCATCTGGTGATAATGCCAGCGATGGTGTGCTTTATGTTAATCGGTCCCTTTCTTGCTGCTGGTCTTTACGATGTAAGTCGGGAATTAGGGAAGGGGCATAAACCCACGTTGGGTCATTCACTCAAAGCCATTAAGAGAAATGCTGTGCATGAATGGGGCTTTGGTATTCTACTCACCGTACTGATGATTTTTTGGCTGCGGGTGGCATCCCTCATTCACGCTCTATATCCTCCTTATCTGGATGAGACGCTTGAAGCGTTACTGCCTTTTCTATTGTTAGGCGTTGCGGTGGGGGCGCTTTTTACACTTATACTGCTATTTATCAGTGCCTTTACTCAGCCGATCCTGATGGAAAGAAAAGTGGATTTGGCAACAGCGGTAATGTCTAGCGTAAATGCAGTGTGGGTAAATAAACTTCCCCTGCTTATTTGGGGAGCGATTATTTTTACCGCTGTACTTATCGGTTTTCTTACTGGCTTCATCGGCTTTCTCGTACTCATGCCTCTGATAGGATATGCATCCTGGCACGGTTATATCGATACTATAGCGACAAAAAGAGAAAGAAAAATGCCTTGAAATGTAATTTTATTACGGAATTGTGACTGCTTTCGCTAAGTTTGCTCCTTAAAACTTAGCATTTTCTGTAACAATAGCGACGTTTCGGTAATTTAATAACATTTTTCCGCCTCGCTTTTTATAATATTTTAGAATAAAAATTTTAGTTATGCTTGCAATTATGAATAATGCGCTTCGAAATGTAGTTATATTTCAGCGGGTTAAGATATTAATAACTCTCTAACATCTTCTTTTACCTCTCTTTTACCCCCTTACAACAATATTCCAACAGCAAATGTTTTTTATCTGGTGCATAAATATAGGGCGCCAACGAGATAACTCCGGTGCACATTAACTACGAGTTTGCCAAAACATTTGAGGATTTGAAGATGAAAGCATTAGTAAAGAAATCATTAGCTGTTGCTGTTAGCGTAGCTGCATTGTCATCACCAGCATTTGCTGCCACTCCTGCTAAAGACGTTCGCTTTGTGGGCGATACCCAATTTTCAGGTTTTTGTAAAGCTATCGTGATGGATGACGTAAGAGTACTGCGTTCAAGTTTGGCTCGCAATGTAGGTCGTCTTGCTGCGAGTCAACGTGAAGTGCTGCGTATGGTGACGTCTGAGGAAGGTCTGACGTGTAACGGTGCTAGCCTGATTGAATTTTCAGTTGAGCGCGATGCGAACGCTGTACACGAATTCCTGACCGCACGCAGCTAAAATGAGCTGGCTAAAGAGCCGGGTGGGGGCCTTTTTCAAAGGAAAGGAACGCACCCGGATCAATGGCTACTGTTGGCGAGTACTTATAGGATCATATCCTTACCCATCGGGATACCCTAGCTCGACTGTTAGCCATCATACGTTGGGTATGAAAGCGCATCTTGAGGAGCAGGACGTAAGCCAGCGGCACCAGAAATAGGCTGGTAAGCGTAGAGAAGAGCAATCCTCCGATTATGGCGATGGCCATGGGGGAATACGGAGGGCCATCGCCACCTATCTTGGTCGTTCCCGCAGCCAGCGGAATCAGCCCAAGCACGGTTGTAGCAACAGTCATAAGGATCGGTCTGATTCTCGACTGGCAACCTTCCAACACCGCTTGGAACAGCGGCAGGTCAGCGGCTATAAGCTGATTGATTCTGTCTACAAGTACAATGCCATTGTTTACCACAATGCCCATCAATATCAGCATGCCGATCATTCCCATTACTGACATAGACGTTCCCGTAATCATAAACGCCCAAAAAACGCCGGTGAATGAGAACAGCAGCGATGTGATTACAGCAGTAGGTAAAAGTAGAGATTCAAACAGCGCTGCCATCACGATATAAATCATGCATACTGCCAGCAACATGTTCATCTGCATTACGCCGTTAGCCTCGTCCTGACGAGTAAAACTGCCATCGAGTGTCCATTGATAGCCAGTAGGCAAAGAAACAAAAGCCATAGCATTTTCTATACGTTCCCGTGCTTGCTCCACCGTTGTATTGTTCGCAAGATTGGCGCCAATAGACAGAGCTGTCTGGCGGTAGTGGCGTTTTATTTCCGACAGCTGAGGTTTTACAGTGATATCCGAAATCATATCCAGAGTAATATTTTTTCCTTCCTGGTATGACACATTAATATTGCGCAAAGCCGTAAGAGATGACTGCACGTCAGTGCCATACATCAGGCGCACATCGACTTCTCCGGCATCTGCGTAGCGAAATGTCCGCAGATTCGAACCACGCAAGGCGGTAGCAATTAAACCTGCGACGTCACTGGTGTTCAGCCCCAGCCGCCAAACTTTTTCTCGATTAATTCGAATTTGTAGTTCCTGACGCTCACCTCCGGTATCCGCTTTCACATCAAGAAGACCTTCGACGTTGCCCAGTACAGGTACAATCTGATCAGCGATTTCCCGCAATTGTTCAGACGAATCGCCCAATAAGGTTACACTGACACCGCCGCCATTTCCCTCTTCCCACTGAAAAGAAGGGCGAGCTCGCACGAATAGCGGCATTGCTTCACGAATTTTTTCTTTTAGTTCGGAAACATCAATGGGAAGGTCCTCTTCCAGGGTAAGTCCGGAGACGGCATGGCCAGCAGTGAAATAGGTATAAACCTGCTTGATATGGAATTCTTGCTGATGCGCGTAGAGAAAGGCTTCCATCTTGTTTACCGTTTTCTCAACTTCCTCCAGGCTGTAATTCTGCACCATATGATAGTTAAGCCAGATTCGATCATTATCATCATTCCCTTCTTCGTCGCCAGTTACAAATTGCATAGGAATTGCTGTACTCAAAAGAATTGCCACGGCAATAATTAAGGTTTTGTTCTGATTCTTCAGCGTCCAATTTAGTAGCCTTGCATACCGGCGAATGTACGCAGGGGAGCGCTGTGACTTGCGGGCGGGCACGTTTATCTTTGATGCCAGCAAAGGTATGAGAGTCTGTGCAATCAGCAGCGAGGCAAATAAAGAAATACAAATCGCAATGGCGACATGTTCAAGGAAAATTGTAACGTCAATTTTTACTCCCACGATATTTGGCAAAAATACGATTGCGGTAGTTGCAGTGCCCGCTATTATCGCCAAACTGACATTGCTTACCCCTTGTTGTGTAGCTTGTATAGGATTAGAGTTATGCGCTCTTTCCTGAAAGATACTTTCCGTTACCACCACCGCATTATCAACCAGCATTCCCACTGCGAGCATAAGTCCCATCAATGACAGTATATTCAGGGAATACCCCATTAAATACATCAGCCCCAAGGTGATGCAGATAGAGAAAGGGACGGATAATACAACAATTAATGTAGTGGTTAGCTGGCGTAAAAACAGATAAAGAATGGCAACGGAAAAAACTGCTCCCAACATTCCTGCATAGAGAAGATCAGCCAAAGATGAGCTTACGCTTTTGGCGGTATCTTCCATGACAAATAAATTAATTCCATTAAAGGCCGGATCCTGTTTCGCTTCGTTTATCACTTTCATTACGCGCTCTGAAGTTTCAACCAGATTACTTCCAGACTCACGAAAAATGTTGAAGCCTACAGCGAAGGTGCGATCCAGATGCCGTCCCTCGTTACGCCGCGGCGTTTCATAGGCAATATCGGCGATATCTTTTAAATGCACATCTCGGCGAATTAAAAGATTTTCAAAATCTTCGACTTGGGTGAACTCTCCCACCGGATTTACCAGAATCTTTTGATCTGCGGCTTCAATACTACCCGCTGTCAGAGAAAAGTTAGCGCCTTGTAATGTTTTGGAAAGGGCAGTGGTATCGACTTGCATAGCGGCCATTCGAGCAGGAGAAAGGCGAATGGCGATCTGCTTTTTCATTACGCCGTATAACTCAACTTTGGAAACTCCCGGAACGCGCTCCAACGGGCGCTTTAAGTTTCTGTCGAGCAAATCATAGGCGTTGGAAAGGTCGCGATCGCTTGATACGCGCAACTGAAATATCGGCATATCATTGGTATTGAACTTATACACCATTACCCTTTCAACATCAGCGGGAAGCAGATGTCGTATAGCATCAATTTTCTCCCGCGCTTCTATGCTTTTCGCCTTAATATTTTCGTCCCATGCAAACTCAATAAAAATTTCTGCACGATCTTCATAAGACGTTGCTTCCAGACGCTTGATCCCAGACATCGTCGCGACGGCCTCTTCAATGGGGCGGGTGATCATTCTTTCAATTTCAGAAGGTGTGGCATCGTTGTAAGGAATTTCTACTACCATTTGAGGAATATCGATACCGGGGAATTTCTCCAGTGGCAGCCATCGGCGGGCCATAATGCCGAACAGCAGCATTGAGAAGAAAAACATAGATATCGTTACCGGCTTCTTCATAGCAAAACGCGCCAGCGCTCCGCCTGCATCAGCAAACTTATCCATAAATATGCTCCTTTTCATCCGCAACCGTTGTGACAGCTTCATAAGTTTTTCTATCAAACAGGCTGTACAGAACGGGAAGCAGTACTAAGGTAAGCAATGTGGAAAAGAGTAAACCGGATATCACAGTAACGGCCATCGGAGTGCGTACTTCCGCGCCATCGCCAAAGCCAATCGCCATGGGTAGCAACCCCAAAATGGTGGTAAGCGTCGTCATAACAATCGGCCGCAAACGGCTTTTTGCCGCTGCAGTAATTGCACTTTGCTTGTTCATGCCCTGTTGACGCAACTGGTTGATACGGTCAATCAACACGATGGCATTGTTCACTACAATGCCGCATAACATTATCAAACCGATAAAGACCACTACGCTAATATAGGTATTCGTAACCCACAGCCCGTAAATGGAACCCGCACCCGCTAAGGGAACGGCAAACAGAATGAGTAGTGGGTGCAACAGTGACTCAAATTGTGACGCCATCACCAGATAAACCATAAAAACAGCGAGCGCTAATGCAAATTGTAGTGATACAAAGCTTTGCTGCATATCTTCACTCTGACCAGCAATGGTTGCCTTTAAGCTGACTGGCAAGATGATGCTATCAAGTACTGCCTGCGCGTCGATAACGCCCTGAGAAAGATCGCCATAAGCAATATTGGCTTCGATTAATACCACGCGTTGCTGTCCTACTCGCGTAATTTCACTGGGGCCCGTGCTCATGTAAACGTCGGCAACAGCAGCTAGAGGGACAGGTTGTTCGCCTTCAGGATTAATAATAATCGCTTTTACGTCGTTTACGTGGTCCCGTTGCTTATCTTGCGTACGTACTAAAACGTCGACCTTTCTGTCATTCATGCTGTACTGGGTAGCCACTTTTCCACCCACTTGCGCAGCAACGACTTGCGACACTGTGGGTGCGTCCAGGCCAAGGCGGGTGAGCTTTGCTTGATTAAATACAATTTTCAGCTCGGGATTACCGCTTCTGAGCGTACTGGTAACGTCCGCAAAGCGGGAATTGGCCTCAAGCCCGGCAACGATTTTGTGACTGTTAGTTTGTAACTGATTTAAATCGTATCCCTGTAGCTCAATTTGCAGAGGGGCGGCAAAACTGAACAATTCCGGCTCCCCAAAGCGGCTTTGCACACCAGCACGAGACGCCAGGTATTGTCGCAGCGCCTCGCGTACAGCTTCGGCATCCGCTTCTGTTGTGCCGGGTTGCATTACCACGTTGAACTTACCCCAATGATCGCCCCCTTGACTGGGGCTGGCGCTTATCAAGCTGCCTGTACCTGCAAGAGAGTAGGTCCGCGCGACGGAGGTTTGCCTGCTGGCGAGGCTGGCAAGATCACTTAGCAACTCGTCAGTTTGTTCAACCTTAGCGCCCGCTGGAAGATTAACTTCAACAAAAAATTCTCCCTGAGACATTTTCGGCACTAATTCCATTCCCAGCCGTGGTAGCAGCAGTAAAGACATTGCAGTAATAACTAGAGTAATACCAAGCACCGTGCTCTGATGTTGCAATGCCCCCTTTAAAATCCGGTCGTATACAGTTTCCAATACTGTAAAACCCGCATTAAATACTGTGGCAAGTGGACGAAAAATCCAGTAAAGCATTTTTGCTGCTATTCGCCATAACCCGATAATGGAAGTCATGATCGCTGCTGGCAGAAAAACGAAGACAAGCCGTAGAAGTAATTTGAAGGGCAACAGTGCCCAATACGCAATCCGTCCAGTCAACGTAGAGGGGGCAGGTGAAGAGGGGCGGTCAAATGTCTGTTGATGCGCCAGACTTTTTTGTTTGGTGCGACTTGCAAGGGTAGGGATAAGCGTCAATGCCACTACTAGTGAGGCCGCCAATGCAAACGAGACAGTTAGCGCCTGATCGCTGAATAGCTGCCCTGCAATGCCTTCAACAAACACCAGTGGAACAAATACTGCCATGGTAGTCAGCGTAGAAGCAATAATAGCACCAGAAACTTCCCGCGTTCCCGTTGATGCAGCCGTTCTAAGGTCCTCTTTATCCAGTTGATTGCGGCGTTTGCGGTCAATGTTTTCGAGCACCACGATGCTATTGTCTACCAAAAGCCCGACAGCCAACGCAATACCTCCCAAGCTCATAATGTTCAGGCTGATGTCGTTGGCGTACATCAAATTGAAGGTGGCGATAACGGAAACGGGAATGGAAACTGAGATTATCAGGGTGGGCCAAAAGTTTCTTAAAAACAGATACAGCACTACTATCGCCAGAATTCCGCCAATAACGGCGGCAGATTTTACGTCATCGATAGCTTGTTTGATAAACACGCTTTGATCGTAAACCTGCTTCAGTTCATAACTGGCGGGTAGCACTTGTTCAATGCGGGAAATTTGCTGTCTTACACTGTTTGCCACATCCACAGCATTGGCATCGCCTTCTTTGTAAATGGCTATTTCGGCGCCTTCGATACCGTCGAAACGGGTTACGGCCGAGCGTTCTTTGAAAGTATTGGTAACGGTGGCAATGTCCTGCAACTGGATGTTGCGGCCTTCGAAACGGCCAACGTACATCTGCTCAACCTGGGTCAAATTATCAAATTGATTAAGGGTTCTTACCAGATACGCCTGCGATCCATCTTCCACACGACCACCTGCAACATTGACATTTTCTTTTTCCAACCGCTCAATGACGGAGGTAAGGGAAATGTGGAGCTGGCTTGCTTTGCGTTGGTCGATTAACACATGAATTTCGTTTTCAAGGCCACCGCCAATGCGTACCGAGGCTACTCCTTCTATAGATTCTAAGCTGCGCTTAATCTGCTCTTCAGCATAGGTACGCAACGTTTTCATCTGTACTACAGCGTGTTGGGGATCAGCGTCAGCAGTATCCGGTTTCAGGTTCAGTCCCATTCGCATTATCGGATCAAGGCTCGGATTAAAACGAAGCAGGCGGGGTTTGGAAACATCCAGAGGGAGCTGCAGAATGTCGAGTTTTTCTCGTACTTCCAGGCTGGCAAAATCCATATCTGTGCCCCAGATGAACTCTAATACCACGTCTGACTGGTCGGGGCGAGAAGTTGAAGTCACAGAGCGCACTCCTTTTACCACACCCACGGCTTCCTCAATGGGTTTGGACACCAGTTGTTCAATTTCAGCCGGTGCTGCGCCTGCATAATCTGTGCGAATTGTAAGAGTAGGATAGGATAGTTCTGGTAACAAATTAATTGACAGGCGGTTAAGCGATACCATTCCAAAGAGTAGAACGGCGAAAGTAAACATAGCCACCGCAACTGGTCTTTTTACAGCAATATCAACAATTTTCATGTGAGTCTCCTGAATGAGTAAAGAGAAAATAGAAGCGTGAGGCTTAGCTATTTACTACTTCAACGGGAGACTGATCTTTAAGATTCTGATGGCCGACTGTTACCACGGTTTCCTTTCCAGTCAAGCCATTTAAAACTTCAACGTGATCACCTTCCTGGAAACCCAGAATCACATCAACTTTTTGTGCTACACCATCTTTTACTACAAAAACGCTGGTCTTGTTGTCTATGCTCACCAGTGCTTGCCGAGGCAGCAATGTGGCGTTTTTTCGAATGGCATAGGTTAGCGCAACTTCACTAAACATGCCGGATTTTAAAATTTCCTGTTGGTTGGGTATGCGCAATGTCACTTTAAACGTACCAGTCTGGGCATCAACTACGGGGCTGATACGTTCTACATATCCAATCACTTCTTGATCTGCCAGAGCAGGAATAGTCAGAATGGCGGCCTGGTCTTTGTGAATGTTCGTTAACTCGCTTTCCGGCAGATAAACAATTCCCTGCAGCGCTTTTTGCTGAACGATATGGAACATTTTTTCTCGTTGAAAGGATTCTGTAAGATTTCCTACTTTGGCATTACGTTCTGCAATATAACCGCTGATCGGCGCAATAATGGTGGTTTCGGTTAAATCTAGCTCAGCCAGTTTTTCTGTCGCTTTGGCTGATTCATATTGCGCAGAAAGTTTGTCGAAAGTGTCATCGCTAACCAATTTTTGGGAATAAACTTTGTTGATCTTATCCAGCTCTTTTTCCAGGCCTACGAGATCGGCTTTTGCTTTAGATAAATTCAGTTCGTAGCGCTTTTTATCCAATTGCGCCAGAACCTCACCTTTTTCAACATAGTCACCTTCTTCCACGTAAATTTCTTCGATAATGCCAGAAGCGCGCGCAACGACAAAGGCTTCTTCACGGGCTTCTAATATCGCTGTTGTTGCATAATTCGAGGCAATGGCACCGGTCGTGACAGCCGTTGTTTCTACCGGAATGGTGATAACACTGGCTTCATGCGGTAATGTCGAATCGATAGCGTCGGCGTTACCACAACCGTATAACATAACGCTAGCACCAATAAAGGCAGTAAAATAAGCGGCTTGGGTAAAATGGGAGAAAGTTCGTTCCATGGCAAATACCTGTATAAAGGAAGATATGTTGAGTAGTGCCGTAGAATGAGCATTGACTATGCCATCAGAGGAGGGAATAAAAAACCTTTTTAAATCAAAAAGATGAGAATCGGTTGAGCGAGAAAATAAAAAAGCCACGATTCTATCGTGGCTTTTTTCACTATTTTATGGCGAAAATCACAAATCAGTTTTCTGCAATAATTTCAAAGCTTGTGGAGATCGCTACATTGCCTTTCAGCATCAGCATAACTGAGCAGTACTTTTCTGCTGAAAGCGATACTGCGCGAGCGACGGCTTTTTCAGATAAACCATCACCTTTCACTTTATAGTGGGCGTGAATTTTTTCAAAAACCTTAGGCGGATTCTCTGCACGCTTTGCCTCTAATGCACACTCACAGTGAGCAACGTTCAAACGGCCCTTTTTGAGGATATCTACAACATCAATACTTGAGCATGCACCGACTGCCAGCAGCACGGATTCCATTGGAGATATAGCGTTACCGTTACCATCCATTACCGTTTTATAACCGCTTTCGGTATTTCCGGTAAAAGTCAGCCCCTCATCCCACACGACATTCGCTTTCATAACCAATAATCCTTATTTACTAACCAATCGAACGGCTTGTTTATCGATAACAATACGTTTTTGCTTGTACAGCGCCCCCAGCGCCTTTTTGTATGCCGCTTTACTTACATCAAAGCGGGCGTAAATTTCGTCGGGTGGGCTTTTATCCGTTAATGTCGAAAGACCGCCGTGGGCTTTTAGATCCTCAATGATCGCTTCCTCTAAGTTTTTTCTGCCTTTGCTGTCAACCCGCTGAAGCACAACGTCTATTTTGCCATCATCACGAACATGCTTTATTACGCCCGCAGTTTGGGAGCCAACGTTAAGAGATTTATAAGCATCGCTATGAAAGATAACCCCTAGGTAACGCTGATTTATTACCACCTTAAACCCAAGATCGGTACGTGAGTAAACCAGACAATCAACATCATCACCTTCATTTAGTTCATGGGCGGCTTCATTAAGAAAATAATGTAGACGTGTGGCGCCTAACACCCGGCCGCTTTCCTCATCATAGAACGCGTGAACTACATAATGCATACCGGGGTTTATCGGTTTTTCCTGAAAGTTCACAGGCACTAACAGATCCTTTTCCAGACCCCAGTCGAAAAATGCACCAAAATGCGTTGCGCCGGTGGCTTTTAGTACCGCCGTTTCACCCGCCTCAAGCTTGGGCTTGCCCAAATAGGCCACTAATTGCCTGTCTTCATCCGTGGCGACAAAGGCTTCTATTTCGTCACCCACTTTCATGCCCTTAGGTGCGCGAGTGGCGGGTAAGGTAATTAATCTTTCATCATCATCCTGCGTAGAAAGATGGAATCCAAAAGGAAATTCGGCTTTTACTATGAGCCGGTTAAGCTTACCAACGTTTATCATTAGGCCTGACTGTTTATGAAATTGCGGGTAACATGATAACTAAATGTACGGGAGAGCTAAATAACTATGATGCTTAATTGTGATCTGGGCGAAAGTTACGGCGCCTGGAAAATGCCAGTTGATGAACGAATCATGGCTTATATTGACCAAGCAAACATTGCTTGCGGCTTTCATGCAGGAGATCCGTTGGCGATACAGCAGGCGATTGCATCGGCAAAAAGACACGGCGTGGCGATTGGTGCTCATCCTGCTTACCCGGACTTACAAGGATTCGGGCGTCGAAGTATGAAAATGGAACGGGAAGAAATTATTGCTTGTCTGCATTATCAGGTGGCGGCACTGGCCGGAATGGCAAAATGTCAGGGTGTGGCTGTGCGCTACATTAAACCTCATGGCGCACTGTATAATGACTTGATGAAAGATACGGCGCTTCGCCAAGCGGTGATGCAAGCCGTTGCACATTTTGAAAAGGGCGCGTTGCCACTTATGATCCAGGCCCATCCAGCTGCAGGTGAATTTATCCATGAAGCAGAGCAGTTGGGTATAACGTTATTGTTTGAAGCGTTTGCCGATCGTCTCTATTCCGACGAAGGTTTTTTAGTGTCCAGGCATCAAGAAGGCGCGGTGTTGGATGCAGAAGCGTCCTTTGAGCAAGTTAATGAACTACTGGATTCGGGAAAAATTACCACTGAGTCCGGCCGCAGGCTAACTATTAAGGTAGATTCCATTTGTGTTCACGGCGACTCACCTGATGCCATAGCAATGGCGCAACAAGTACGCGAAGAGTTGGACAAGCGTGGGCTTAGTGCTAATCAAGCGGTTCCAAGTTAACATGCAGCCTTTTGGCGTTATAACGTCAACGGCCTACGCGGGCATTGATGGTGTAATCATTTATTTTGAACAAACGTCGCTTTTAAAAGCAAATGAAGAGGTTCAGGCCTATTTTCAAGCACTGAAAAGCCAACAATACCCTTGGCTAAAGGAGCTCCTGCCTGCTTATGATTCGTTGTTAATTATCTTTGATATCGAACAGGTGGATTCTCATTATGTTTACCAAATTTTGCGGCAAACCGAGGCTGAAAATTCGGGCGTTAGCCAAAACCAAAATGGGGTACACCATCGGTTGCCGGTTTGGTATGAAGCTCCCGAAGCAAATGACTTTGCGAAGATCTCCAGCTTAACAGGACTGACGCACTCACAAATTATTCGGCTTCACAGTGAGCAGCAGTATCGGGTGTATACGGTAGGATTTGCCCCCGGCTTTGCATACATGGGAGACACCGACGTAGCGCTAACGTGTCCGCGGCTGGAAACGCCAAGAAAGCGGGTGCCTAAGGGCGCGGTTGCAATAGCAGACAGACAAACCGCAGTATATCCGCAAGCTTCCCCCGGTGGATGGAATCTGTTAGGGCTATGTCCAGTGAGCTTGTTTGATGTGGCTGTGACGCCGCCGGGTAAACTCAACGCTGGAGATACAGTGACATTCTATCCTGTTTCCGAAGAAAAATATCGGGAATTGCTCAATGACAATGGGTAAAGGTATAAAGATTCTGCAGTCAGGACCACTGGCGTTGGTGGTGGATAGCGGCAGACGAGGTTCACAGCATCAGGGGTTTTGTGAATCCGGGCCGATGGACGAGAGCGCCTACTTTTGGGCCAACTGGCTTTGCGCCAACGCTGCAGATAATCCCGTTATTGAAGCTATAGGCGCTTTAGCTATTGAAGCGCAGAAAAATTTAGCTGTGGCGATAACAGGGCCTGAGGTATCAGTCATCGTAAACGGACGTAGCATGAGTGCATGGCAAACCTTGCGGTTAAAAGCGGGCGATACGCTTTCAATCGATACGAAGCGTTTCGGCACGAAAAGTTACGTGGCGATAGCGGGGCAGTGGCAGATTGCTAAAATAGTAGGTAGCGTCAGCACTGTCCGCAGGGAAGGGTTGGGTGGACTGTCGGGCAACGGTCAGCCGCTGCAAAACAACGATTGCATCGCAGTGACAACTTTACCAAATAATGCAGATCGGCAGATCCCTGATATTTTGCGCCCTGACTACACTTTAACATCGGCTCTGGAAGTCATTAACGGGTATCAGTACGATAGCTTTCCTACAACTTCCATTCGGCGTTTTTTTAATGAAGAATATTCCTTAACGACAGAGATTGATAGAATGGGGTATCGGTTGTCGGGGCATCCGGTAGCTGGCGCACCACCGTCTATGCGATCAGAGGGAATTAACGCCGGTTCCATACAGATCCCTCCGGACGGCCAGCCTATCGTTATGATGCGGGATCGTCAGACATTGGGGGGCTACCCAAAAATAGGTTGCGTAGCGAGTTACGATTTAGCTCGGCTAGCGCAGGCGGTACCCGGCGACACCGTTGCTTTTCGAGCAGTTGATCCCAATAATGCACGCGCTAACTGGCTGCTGCGCGAACAAAAACTAAAACGATTTCTACAGAGTGTCTAAACGATGACTATTGCATTTCTCAACGGCGACTATCTACCACTAGCCGAGGCGCGAATTTCTCCCATGGACAGAGGTTTTCTGTTTGGGGACGGTATTTATGAAGTGATACCAACCCTGCAAGGCAAACCGATAGGGTTTAACGCCCATATGGCACGAATGCGACAGGGCTTGGAGATGCTGGAAATTTCCTCCCCGTTTCCTGCTGATTACTGGCGTGCAGTGGTAAATTCGCTGCTTACAAAGAATAACGAATTGCTTCAATCAGAAAGTGTGGGTATTTATATTCAGATAAGCCGGGGTGCTGATGCTACCCGTAGTCATGCTTATCCAGATGATCTTACTCCCACACTCTTTGCCTTTGCCTTTGCAACCCCGCCTCCGCCGGTGCCTGATGCGTCTAAAGTTAAAGGTCTTCATGTCGCGTTAGGAGAAGATAAACGCTGGCAACGCTGTAATATAAAATCTACGTCGTTGCTGGGAAATGTTATGCACTTTGAGCAAGGAAAGCGGGAAGGGAAGCAGGAAATTATTTTGTTTAATCGGCATAAAGAGATTTCTGAAGCTAGCTCCAGCAATGTTTTTATCGTTAGTAACGGCGTGATAAAAACTCCGCCGCTGGATCATCAAATCTTACCGGGTATTACGCGTAAGTTAGTAATAGAGTGTCTGGTAAAGGAAGGCATTCTTGTGGAGGAAACGGTGCTCCCATTAGCAGAGCTACTCGCCGCTGAAGAAGTATGGTTAACCAGTTCCAGCAAAGAAATTGCACCGGTAATTGAAATTGAAGGAAAGCCGGTGGGGAACGGCAAGGTAGGAAAAATTTGGCAGCAAGCCATAGAAGCGTTTAATCAGCACAAATTTAATTTTTAAACGACATCTTATACTAATCCATCTACCCTGCGTTACATTGGTTTGAAAGGCCTGGGAATTCCCTTCACCAATGTGCCTTGATTAGATGAATTCTATCTCTGAGCTGATCACACATCAAGATGGATTAGTATTAATAAAAAGCCTGCATTGCAGGCTTTCAGGTGGTGAATTAGTTATTCATCGTCAAGCTGGTCGCAGGTGCCGTCAGTGCATTCTCCGTAAAGATACAAGCTGTGATGGGTCAGCTTCATGTTGTTTTCGTTGGCAATTTCAATTTGTCGGCGTTCAATCATATCATCTTCAAATTCGATAACCTTTCCGCACTTTAAACATACCAGATGATCATGATGATCTTTGTGACTTATTTCAAAGACCGATTTTCCGCCTTCGAAGTGATGTCGATTAAGAATGCCTGCGTCATCGAACTGGTTGAGCACCCGATATACGGTTGCCAGCCCTATTTCCTCGTCGTGGTCGATTAAGATTTTATAGACGTCTTCAGCACTGATGTGCTGGTTCATTGGATTCTGCAGTATTTGCAGGATTTTCAACCGAGGCAGGGTTACCTTTAAACCGGCCTTTTTAAGTTCTTTGTTTTGATCCATGGAATACCAAATTCAGGGAATGTTCGCAGTTAGCAGTTATTATAAGTAAGTTGTGCTGATTTGGAAGTAAAAGCCGAGCTTTCTAAGGTAAATGCCCGATTTTCGGGCAAAAGAATTATTTACTCAAACCTTAAACTTACTTAGCTTTAGAGGCGGTCCGTTTCTTTAACATCCGGAAAACGACGCTGCAGTCGATTAAAAACCTTACAACCGCAAAAAAATCGTCGCTGGCGCTACCTCTCGCCATCACAGCGAAAAACCGCCAGCCGTGGAAATATGTAAAATTTTCTTATCCGAAACGCCGTAAAATCATCCCTAGTGGCTCTGCTGGAGCATCCATGCCCCAGAAGTTCGCCTAATAAACTTTCACTTATTGTTTAAAAGACATTCGCGCTCTCGCCCTGCACAGACAACTCGCTACAAGCCCTCGAAAATAGAGGACGCTATAAGAAGGTTCTTCAACAGGTAAGACGGCCAATTTCCGGAACCAGCGAATTATGAAAAGCGTTAACCAACGTGAAATAAAGAAACAAAAAAAGCGAGTGGAAAACTCGCTTTCTGTTAATACTTAAGGTCACGCTAATTCAGCAAGACAAAGCTCTTCATATAACTGCTTACACCAGGCTTTAACGCGTCCATCAGTAAGTTCAGGCTGACGATCTTCATCAATACCTAACCCGACAAAATGCTTATCGTCAGCCATGCCTTTTGAAGCTTCAAAATGGTAACTTTCCGCTGGCCACTGGCCAACCAGAATCGCTCCTCGTGGTTCTACGATATCGCGGATCATTCCCATGGCGTCGAGAAAATATTCTGCATAATCTTCCTGATCACCGCAGCCAAAAATAGCCACTAACTTGTCATTGAAGTCGATATCTTCCAAATCGGGAAAGAAGTCATCCCAATCACATTGTGCTTCACCGTAATACCAGGTGGGGATACCAAAAATCAGTAAATCGAATCCGGCGATGTCTTCTTTACTACTTTTCGCAATATCGTGAACATCAATAAGGTGCTTACCTAGTTCTTTTTGAATCATTTTTGCGACATGTTCTGTATTGCCTGTGTCGCTTCCAAAAAATAGGCCAACACTTGCCATAACTAACCTCACCTTTTACTTAATATATTATATACCAGAGCTTAGCCAGAAAATTTCAATGATTCCTTTGGCAATAAAACCTAATGAGCCAAGACCCAACACCCCATACGCGACAACTCGGCCAATAAGAGGGACATTGTTTTTCTTAAGCACATCATGCACGGCAAAGCCCATCAGTACAAACAGGCAGAATAAGCCGAGATAAAGTACGATGGATTCAATGAGTTCGTAATTTTCTGCGAGCATACTATCTCTTGATGAAAAATCGGCGAAAACTATACCACATTCTACGGGTCTGGCGCAGAGGAAAAACGTTTAAATTTACTTAAAAATCATTGCTGCAAAAGCAATCAACAGCGCGTTAATTCCGCTTCAACAAGCTTATTAAATTCAGCAGGTTTTTCTGCATGCAGCCAATGACCAGCATCTTCGATAACTCTTGCTTTCGCTGCTGGAAATATCCTGGCAACGTCTTCTCGATATCGCGAGTCCAGATAACTGGAATTGCCACCCTTAATGAATAAGGTGGGCTTAACAAAGGTTTTTTCAAGGCTTGGCCACTGACGAATTTCGTCATAGTTATTGATAAGCCCCTCTACATTGAATCGCCAGTGCCAAATCTTATTATCATCCTGATAAAGACTTTTAAGCAGAAACTGCCGGACGCCTGGCTCTGAAATATATTCTGCCATTTCGGCATCAGCTTCTTGGCGACGAGTGAGGTTTGCCAGATCCACATTGCGCAGCCCTCTGAAAATATTCTGATGTTTGGGGGCGTAAGTTACCGGTGCGATATCAGCAACAATAAGCTGCTTTACCCGCTCCGGATGGATAAGAGCAGAAAGCATGGCCACTTTACCTCCCAAAGAATGCCCTAGCAGAGAGGCTTCACCAACAGAAAGCAGATCTAACGTTTCGATTAAACTTTCAACGCAACTTTGCAGCGTAAAATGAGAAAGATGAAAGGATTGCCCATGGTCAGGTAAATCTACGCTTAAAATATTGAAACGATCTTCAAAATGGCGCCTCACGACCGCGAGATTATCAAGATTCCCGAAAAGACCATGTAACAACACCAACCAAGGCCTGTCAGTGCCTGCCTTGTGAGTTTGATAAAACAGCGGTTTCGTCATATGAAAAAAACTGTAGTTGTTACATCAGAAGAAAAAAGATAATGGTGGCAACTGCCACCATTTTATCTAAATAGAAAAGTCTTTAAGATCTTTGCCGTTATCTATCGCTTCTTTAAAAATTTTAGGCGTGCGGCCGATTCCGGTCCAGGAATGAGTCTCGCCTTGCGCATCTTTAATCTGATATTTAACAGGACGTTTTTTACCCGACGCCCGCTTTTTCTTTTCAGAAGGTAGCGCTTTCAGATCATTTAAATCCACGCCAGCCACTTCCATTTGCTTCTGAATATCAGCAATTTTAGCGAGCTTTTCTTGATCTGCTTTTTGCTTTTCTTCTTCTTTTTCTTTCCGTTTTTCGACAATATTTGCCAGTTTTTCCTGAACTGCTAACAGTTCTTCAACGCTAAGGTCCTTAACCGCGCCCTGCAAACGCCGTCCATGGGTTAAAATATCCAAAAATTCGTTCATTTATTAACCTTACGTTTATTTTCCAAGAATTATCAGAATAATAGTTAAATTTTAAACAAAAAAAAAGCGGCTATTTGCCGCTTTTAACTTAATTTTTGAAAAATTGATTTACATATTTGGATAATTTGGCCCACCGCCGCCTTCAGGTGTTACCCACCGGATATTCTGGGAGGGATCTTTAATATCGCAAGTTTTACAATGGACACAGTTCTGCGCATTAATCTGAAATGTTGGTTTACCGTTTTCTTCAACTACTTCATATACAGCCGCAGGACAGTAACGCTGCGCAGGTTCAGCATATTCAGGTAAATTAACGTCAATAGGAATGGCTTTATTTTTTAACTGTAAATGACAAGGTTGATCTTCTTCATGGTTTGTACTAGAAAGGAAAACTGAAGATAATATATCGAAGCTTAATACATCGTCCGGTTTACGATACGCGATAGGGTGGTGATTTTCTGCCTTGTCTAACTTTGCGTAATCAGCTTTGTTATCTTTCAGCGTAACAAACATATTGCCGGCAAAAACGTTTTGTTCAAGAGTGTTAAACGCTCCTCCCCATAAATTTCCCAGTTTATAAATGGCTGAGCCAAAGTTTCTGGATTTAAATAATTCATCATAGACCCAGGATTTTTTAAAACGATTGGAATAATCCATGAGTTCTGAAGTCGCGCTGTTACCGTTTGATGTCAATGCATCGAAAAGGGTTTCTGCTGCGATCATTCCCGATTTCATTGCGGTATGATTGCCTTTTATCTTCGCGAAATTCAGTGTGCCCGCATCACAACCTACCAGCAGTCCGCCTGGAAAAGTCATTTTGGGAAGAGAATTAAAACCGCCTTTAGTGATAGCTCGCGCACCATAAGAGACACGTTTTCCGCCCTTTAGATACTGACTAAATACCGGGTGATGCTTCAGCCGCTGAAATTCCTTAAATGGATTTAAGTAAGGATTTTTATAACTTAAATCGACAATAAGGCCCACCAGAACCTGATTGTTGTCCGCGTGGTAAAGATAGCTGCCGCCACTGGCGTGAGACAACGGCCAGCCTGCTGCGTGAACTACCAGCCCTGGCTGATGAAGAGAAGGATCGACATCCCATATTTCCTTAAATCCGAGGGCATAATGTTGAGCTGTAGCGTCGTTATCCAGCGCAAACTTCTCTATTAGTTGTTTACCTAAGTGACCGCGAGAACCTTCAGCAAAAACGGTATATTTTGCACGCAGTTTCATGCCGGGCATAAACCCATCTTTCGGCTGTCCGTCAGCTCCCACTCCCATGTCGCCTGTAATCACGCCACCTACGCTGCCATCGGTATTAAAAATTATTTCTGCAGCAGGGAATCCCGGAAATATTTCTGCACCCAGCGCTTCCGCTTGCTCAGCCAGCCAGCGACATATATTTCCCATCGACACAATGTAATTACCTTCATTGTGCATGGTTTTCGGGGTCATCCAATTCGGCAGCTTTCTGGCGGAGGCGTCATCGTTGAGCAGATAAATATGATCTTCAGTGACCGGAATGGTAAGGGGCGCACCTTTTTCCTTCCAGTCTGGAAATAACTCATCCAACGCCTTTGGTTCAAAAACGGCACCAGAAAGAATATGAGCGCCTACTTCGGAGCCTTTTTCAACCACACATACCGTCAGCTCCTGACTGTTCGCTTGAGCTAGCTGCATTAATTTGCAAGCAGTGGACAAGCCGGCTGGACCAGCACCAACGATGACAACATCGAACTCCATTGATTCGCGTTCCATGAGCGGCTCCTGTTTGATTATTTGCCAGAATGCATAATGACAGATACATGTCGGGCGTTTAAAGGTAGTAGAGGAATTGTTGTAATGAAAGGTAAACGAGGTTGACGTTTACGTCAACAGTAAGTAAATTTGTTGGCAGGTTTACGTTAACGTAAATACCCGAATACAGGAATTTTGGGTTCCTCGTTTACTACTAAGTGAATAAACCGCGGGCATGCTTTCTATTGTCAACTCACCTGAAGAGCGACATAAGAACAATACCCTATTGATCTTTTAGGTAAGTCTTGCTGTTTACGAATTAGTGTGGAAACACCGAAAACTCAACGATTGAGGTATCTATGAAAGTACTTGTACCAGTCAAGCGTGCCATTGACTACAACGTGAAAGTGAGAGTTAAGGCAGATCATTCTGGCGTAGACTTGACTAACGCAAAAATGGCCATTAATCCTTTCTGCGAAATTGCCGTCGAAGAAGCGGTAAGGTTAAAAGAAAAAGGTGTGGTGACAGAAATCGTGGTGGTTTCTATCGGGTCGAAGGCTTGTCAGGAGCAAATACGCACCGCACTGGCACTGGGAGCGGATCGCGGTCTTCAAATTGACACCGAAGAACAGGTAGATTCTCTTCAAGTAGCAAAATTACTGGCAAAAGTTGTTGAAGAAGAACAGCCACATCTTGTGATTCTGGGTAAGCAAAGCATAGATTCCGATAACAACCAGACCGGCCAGATGCTTGCAGCATTAACTGGCATGCCGCAAGGAACCTTTGCTTCAGAAGTGGTAGTAGAGGGAGATTCGGTAACTGTTAAACGGGAAGTTGATGGCGGCTCACAAACCGTAAAATTGTCTTTGCCTGCGGTAATTACCACCGACTTGCGCCTCAACGACCCACGTTATGCATCGTTGCCGAATATAATGAAAGCCAAACGGAAGCCTTTGGAGGTAAAAAGCGCCTCTGACTTTGGTGTATCGTTGACGTCAAACGTGAAGGTAGTAAAGGTGACGTCTCCGGTAAAACGTGGCGGCGGAACAAAGGTTGCCGATGTTGCAGAGTTGGTTGATAAATTAAAAAATGAAGCAAAGGTGATCTCATGACAATATTGGTCTATGCAGAACATGACAATTCACAACTTAAACCCGAAACCGCAAAGTTGGTAGATGCCGCCACTAAAATGGGCGGGGATATCCACATTCTTGTTGCTGGTCAGGACGCCCAAAACATCGCTGATGACGCCGCTAAAATTGATGGGGTGAAAAAGGTTATTCTTGCGGATAATGAAGCTTATGCCCATCAGCTAGCCCAAAATGTAGCGGATCTGATTGTTGCTCTTGCTGACAGCTACAGCCATATCATTGCAGCAGCAACGACAACCGGTAAAAACTTTATGCCTCGCGTGGCAGCTTTATTAGATGTTGCCCAACTATCAGACGTAATTGGCGTGGAAAGCGCTGACACCTTCACTCGTCCGATTTACGCAGGTAATGCCATCGCCACTGTGCAATCTTCAGACAAAATTAAAGTGGTGACAATACGAACTTCGGCTTTTGATGAAAAAGGAAGCAACGGTTCTGCACCAATTGAAAAATCTGACATCGTTAAATCTGCAGGCAAGAGTCAGTTTGTTTCAGAACAGCTAACAGAGTCTGCACGTCCTGAGTTAACGGCAGCGAGTGTGATTATTTCTGGTGGCCGCGGTATGCAAAATGGCGAAAACTTCCGTTTGTTGGAAGGCATCGCTGATAAGTTGGGGGCTGCAATCGGCGCATCACGTGCAGCCGTTGACGCCGGTTTTGTCCCTAATGATATGCAGGTGGGACAAACGGGAAAAATTGTTGCACCTCAGCTCTATATAGCTGTAGGTATCTCTGGTGCTATCCAGCACTTGGCGGGTATGAAAGACTCTAAAGTTATTGTTGCTATTAACAAAGACGAAGATGCACCAATATTCCAGGTGGCTGATTATGGCCTGGTTGGTGATTTGTTTGAACTGTTACCGGAACTTGAAAAGGCGTTATAAAAATTTACTAAGCATATAAGAAAACAAAGGCTGCATTTTCGCAGCCTTCGTTAATAACTAAACTCTCACCACAGAATTTTCTGCCGTCCCAATCGGCGAGGGCGCATAAGCATCAGCTTCCCAGTCGTTTTCCCATTCATTTTCATTCAGTAAATAACGAAATTGATATTCGTTTTCTGCTTCTAATGTCACAGTCTGAGTAAAATCGCCATTTTTCAGCTTTTTCATTGGTTCAACTGTCGTATCCCAAGCGTTAAAATCACCGACCAGCTTCGCGGTATCGGCTTTACCTGCCTCAGTAGCGCTTAACCTGAAGGTCACTTTGCATACCGACTTCGACTTCAAATATTGTTTTTTCAGACTCATGGCTTCTCTCTTTGTGCTGCGCAGCATAGTTGGACTACAAAAAATACAGCTATAAATTATCTTTAGGATCATCACGAGCACGAAAATGCTGAATTAAATTTTCGAGCGTCGTTACAACAGTAGCCATCGCAACAGCAGGTAAGACAGCCATTTATTATCCCCAGCTAGAGACAAAGAATAATTAATGCTAGATTTGCCGCCTCTCGTGAACATATAAACAGCCTGAAGTACACGTAAGAGCGAGCTTAGCAATTAATATTTTCTAACAAACTAGTACGAGCAGTGAACAAATAAAGTCGCTACACTAGCGATGCATAATAACAATAGTCAGTTTTTTCAACAGCGTAAAGAAGCTTCGTCGACAGCATTTACCATGGCAACTGACATGAGGTGATACAACTAAGGGACTTGAATGAAAAATTCGATATGGATGAAAGGTGGGCTGCCACTGATCATTATTTTACTTGCGATAGTTATAGCGGCTGTAATGATTACCAGTAGAAAGCCGCCTGAACAACAACCGGTAGAGACGAAGGACTTCCTGGTTGACGCTTCACCCGTGAATCGGGAGCCAGTGCAGTTTACTGTTGCATCGCAGGGGAATGTTTTACCCAAACATCAAACCAATATCAGTGCTCAGGTAAGTGGTCGCGTGGCGTCTCTTGCTGATGTTTTTGTCGTGGGCGGCATGTTTAAAGAAGGAGATGTGCTGGTCATCCTGGAACAGGATGATTATCACACTGAATTAAAACTTGCCGAAGCCGAACTTGCTCAGGCAACCGCCGCTTTGGAAGAAGAAAAAGCCCGGGGCAAAGTGGCGGCGGCCGAGTGGCAGTCGGTGAACTCTGTAGTTCCGCCAGAACTGGGATTGCGTAAACCGCAATTACTTAAGGAACAGGCGAATGTAAAAGCGGCTGAAGCTAAACTTGAAAGAGCGAAGCGCAATTTGGCCAGAACGGAAATTCGCGCGCCCTATAACGGTATTGTGGTAGAACGTAATATCGACCTTGGCCAGTTTGTTTCAACAGGGGCAGTAGTGGGGGAAATTTATGCCACCGATGTGGCTGAAGTTCGCTTACCTATTACTGATAGCGATCTTGCGTTTATTGATTTGTCCGCAAGCGTAAAGTCGGCAGGAAATGTTGCATTAAAAGCGAAGGTGGCCGGAAAGCTCCGCCACTGGACTGCAGATTTAGTGCGAACAGAAGGCGTGCTGGATAGGGGAAACCGGGTTATTTATGCTATCGCGCAGGTGGAGGATCCTTATCGCAACTCGTCAACGTCAGAAGATGGTGCTCCGCTGCGCTTTGGGCAGTTCGTCGAAGCAAGCATAGCAGGTAATGAGAATCGAAATTTATTCGTTCTGCCGCGCAATGTTCTGCGGCTGGATAACACGGTGTTAACGGTAAATGATAAACGGAAACTGGTTATTAAACCAGTGGAAGTGGTGCGCTCTAACGCTCAGAACGTTTATATTTCGGGCGGGCTGGAAGCAGGGGAGCTGGTCATTATGAGCGCGGTACCTAACCCTTATGAAGGCATGAAAGTGCGGCTTCCCGGCGATGAAGTGCCCACAGCTCAGGCTAGCAATGATAAGGCCAAAGATGGCGAGGCGATTCATACAGACGAGGCCAATCCATGAGCAGAGTAGATACGCAAAGTGGCTTTATCGCGTGGTTTGCCCGTAACAGCGTAGCGGCAAATCTGCTGATGTGGGTTCTGATTATAGGGGGGATTTTTGGCGCGTTCACTATTCAAAAACAAATTTTTCCCGCGTTCGAAATCAATATCATTAACGTCAGGGTTCCCTATCTTGGTGCGGCACCGCAGGAAGTTGAAGAGGGGGTAATCCTCAAGATTGAGGAAGCGGTTAAAGATCTTGAAGGAATCAAACGTATTACTTCAACCGCCGTAGAGGGAATGGGCACCGTCAGCATTGAAGTTGAAGAAGACTATGACGTGCAGGAAGTGCTGGATGAAGTAAAGGTGCAGGTTGATGCCATTCCCAGCTTTCCCGGTAACACAGAAAAGCCGGTTATTTACCGACAAAAAGTCCAGCAGGATGTACTGTGGTTGTCGGTTTACGGCGAGGCTTCTGAGCGAGAATTAAAAGAATTTGCTAAGGGCATGCGGGATGACATCGCTAATCTTCCCGGTATTTCCAGTGTATCTGTGGTGGGAGCGAGAGATTATCAAATATCCATTGAGCTTTCTGAAGAAGACTTGCAAAAATATAATCTGACGTTTTCGGAAGTGGTGGATGTTGTACGTCAATCGAGTGTCGATTTGCCCGGCGGCTCCATTCGTACTGAAAATGGCGATATCCTGCTGCGAACGAAAGGGCAAGCCTACACAGGCTGGGATTTTGCTCAAATTGTGTTGCTCAACGACGCCAACGGAACGCGGGTAACGCTGGGCGATATTGCTGCAATCAATGATGGTTTTGTTGAAGATAATCAGTACGCACAGTTCGACGGTAAGCCCTCAGTCAGTTTGCGCGTAAGGGCCGTAGGCGATCAGAATGCGCTGGAAATCTCTAAGTTAGTGAACGAATATCTGGATCAAAACAAAGCCGGTTTTCCAGGCAACATCCAAGCGGACACCTGGGGAGACAGCTCATTTTATCTGGCTGACAGATTAAATATGATGCTCTCGAATATGTTTTGGGGCGCGTTGCTGGTCTTTGTCGTATTGTCGCTCTTTTTAAAGGTGAAATTGGCGTTTTGGGTAATTTGGGGATTACCCGTGTGTTTTCTCGGCACGCTTTTGGTGTTGCCTATGGATATGATTGGTGTTTCCATCAATTTACTTAGCCTGTTTGCGTTTATTCTGGTGCTGGGAATATTGGTTGATGATGCCATTATTATGGGAGAGTCTGCGTACACGGAAATAGATAAGAAAGGCCATAGCACAGACAACGTTATTGCCGGCGTGAAAAAAGTAGCTATGCCTGCCACCTTTGGGGTATTGACTACCATTGCTGCATTTACGCCAATGTTAATGGTATCTGGCCCTTTTGGTGTAATTTGGAAAACCATTGGCTGGGTAGTCATTGTATGCCTGATATTTTCTCTTATTGAATCCAAACTTATTTTACCGGCGCACTTGGTTCACATGAACTTAAAGCCTTACGATCCCAGTAAAGCAAATCGATTTCAGAAGTTCAGAGATATCTTCAGCGAGGGCATAAAACGTTTTATTGATAATATTTATGCACCGTTTTTAGCCAAGGCCATACGTCATCGCTATATCACTTTGTCATCTTTTTTAGCCATGTTAATTGTGACCGTGGGGTTGTTTGGCGGCGGGATCGTGAGATTCGTCTTTTTCCCGGATATTCCTAGCGACTTTATGATGGCTAGTGTAGAGCTGGAGCCAGGATCGTCGCTTAAACAGCGGGATCAGGCTATTACTACCATGCTTGATTCCATGCGTAAAATGGATAAATCATTTCAGGACGAAACCAGCCAACCGGTGGTGAAGCACGCAATTGCATTTGACTCTGGAAACCTCGGTGGCGAAATATTTGTAGAGTTAACGAAAGGCGAAACCCGTGACTTTACCGATTTCGATATCCATCAACGCTGGCGCGAAATGATGCCGGAAATTCCTGGTGTAAAAACATTAAATATTGGTGCACCTGGCGGCCCAGGCGGTGGCGCCGACCTGAATTTCGAATTTATGTCAAATGACATTAATGCGTTACGTAGTGTGAGTGAGGACTTGAAGAAGAAGCTAGCGGCTTATAATGGGGTAACAGACATTAATGATACCTTTGCCGGCGGCAGTGATGAAATACAGTTGTCTCTTACACCGCAGGCACAGGCTTTGGGAATTACATTACAGCAACTTGGGCAACAGGTGCGTTACGGCTTCTATGGTGCTGAGGTTCAACGTATTCAGCGAGACGAAGAAGAAATTAAAGTGATGGTAAGGTATCCGAAAGAGGCGCGAAGTTCGATTGAGCATTTGGAAACCATGCGCGTCAGAGCACCCAATGGTGATGATATTCCGTTTGAGGAAGTGGGTGAAATAGCCTTGGGTCAAGGTTTTGATTCCATTGTCAGAGTAGATGGTAACCGCTCGGTCACGGTAACGGCAAAAGTTGATAAAGCCATGCTTGATCCGGGTGAAGTGACACAAGATGTTGTCAGAACTATCATGCCCGATCTTCTAGAGCGGTATCCTGACGTCGAGTTCCAGTTGCAGGGTAATTCGAGAGAGCAAGGCGAAGCGATGCTTGGTTTGCTAAAGGGCTTGCTCTTCGCGTTGTTTGCTATATACGCATTGTTGGCTATACCGCTTCGCTCATACTCGCAGCCTTTAATTATCATGTCAGTTATTCCGTTTGGAATTGTTGGCGCTATCTTTGGTCATTTGGTGCTGGATATGGCAGTAAGCGTGTTATCGCTGTGCGGCATTATTGCTTTATCAGGTGTGGTGGTAAACGACAGCTTGATAATGGTCGACTTTGTAAATCGTGCGAGGGAAGAGGGGCATAGATTAATAGATGCCGCGATCAGCGCAGGGACGCAACGTTTCCGCGCCATAGTTTTAACCTCGCTAACTACTTTTATGGGGCTTATGCCAATTGTTTTTGAACGAAGCTTACAAGCACAAATTGTAATACCCATGGCTATTTCGCTGGCTTTCGGTATTTTGTTTGCCACCGTGATCACACTGCTATTGGTACCCGCAATGTATCTTGTTTTAGATGACATTAAGAATATCTTCCGGCGTAAACCAAAAACAGGGCCTGAAGCAGCGTCAGAAACTGTGGTATCTGATAGCCACTATTAATCGTCAGCTTAATTCTACTTGCAAAGGCAGCTCTGGCTGCCTTTTTTGTTTGATTTATCACCAACACTGATATACTGTTTAAATATACAGTGCATTGCGGAGGTGATATGGCGACAGGAATCAAAGCATTGGATAAGCTGGTATCCCGACACGGAATTCGTACAGAAGAAGGTTCAGATGGCTTCCAGACGTTGCTACGTCTTAACGGCGGCGACAAGCGGTTGTCTACACTGAACTTGCCTTATTGTTTTTATCAACGTGTAGTCAATTTGCCGAGGTCCCGATCGGTAGTATTGCATCAGATATTTTTACCTTACCGGTAGACCAGGCTGGCAAGCTTTCTGATTGACGAGAAAGGACATGTGCTGGATCAGGTTTATTATCAGCGAGATGCAAAAAATATCCAGGCAAGTAAAAGGATCCAAACCCTGATAGCGCAGATGCATGAGCAGCGTTTAGCGAGCGTGGCTTAAAACAACAGTAACGCAGTGAGCAAAAAGGCGCTTTCGGAAGAATAATTCAAAAGCCGTCAGCGCATGCTCTCTCTTCAACACCATCAGTTGGTTAATGGAGTGGAATCAATTTAGTAGAAGGAGAATTTTGTTTCAATACCCCAAATACGCGGTTCATTCATGATGCCCGTCAGGTTATTAAAATCAATGGCACCTCTTACCTTGTGCAAAAACGGCGGCTGGCGCAAGGGTAGTAGCAACAGCAATTGCCACGAAAGCAAGCTTAGGTGCTGTTATATGTTTTTCCTAATCGAGAATGTGTGGATTGTTGAATTGTAGATCACGCAAAGGAATGTGCCGGTTGTTACTCCAAATGTGGTTTATAAAATTAAACGCCACGCGCCAATATTTCTATACCTGTCTGGAATGGAAAAAAGTGCTGTTAACTACCGCTAGTTTTGGCGCGAAGTCCCGGTATATGCCGAGCAGAAACAGCTGTCAAGGAGCATTTGCCATTAGTTCACTTGCGACACCTGAACACAGATTGCATATAATCAATCAGCTCTCAACTCTCGTATCTCGACAGTCTTCTTCAAGTAGTTCTATTTCAATAGTCGTATGCATAAACCCAAACTGGTCCATCGTTTCGGCGATTCTTTGTTTCAAGTGCCTATACTCATCGATTGATTCAAAACGAGCGACAACGTGTGCGGTTGCGACATGATGCTCACCGTCGAGCGACCAGATATGTAAATGATGAAGGCTTTTTACAAAATCGAGTTTCTGTAAGACGTGAGTAACCTTGCTTGGTAATCGGTTATCAGGTACAGCCTGAAAAAACAGTTTTAGGGTGCTCAACAAATTCCGTCCAACATTAAACAGAATAAAAAGTGTAAAGCCAATGGATAGCAGAGGGTCAAGAACCGGCCAAGCGACAAACTGCATGACAATGGCAACAATGAGCACAGCCACCCAGCCGAGCACATCTTCCAAAAGATGCCAGTTGAGCACCTTCTCATTTAGCGTTTTTCCTCCTTGAAGCTTAAAAGCGGCAAAGCCGTTTACTGCCACACCCAGGATAGCCAACAGGATCATTCCCTCGGTTTCTGGCATGACTGGATCTGCCAAACGCGGAATCGCTTCAAAGAGGATCCAAGCGGAACCTGCCAATAACACAACACCATTAATAAGCGCTCCAAGTAAACTTAAGCGTCGATAGCCGTAGGTAAATTGCTTGTCTGCCCCTTTATCACCCAGTTTGTTGAGCACCCAGCCGCTCCCGATGGAAAGCGTATCGCCCAGATCGTGCACAGCATCTGCCATGATAGCGGTACTGTTGGTTAACCAGCCACCAACAAATTCGATAATGGTAAAGCTAAAGTTTGAGAAAAATGCCCAGCCAATTTTTTCCGAGCTATGAGAATGATTATGAGCCATACTTTCTCCAGTCGCCCTGGCCTTGGCAGGGCATTAATGTAATTAATTGGAATCGCGTCTGTGTAACAGCTGATATAACGCGGGCAGTACAAAAAGCGTCAGAAGTGTAGAAGATATAATTCCGCCTATCACTACAGTTGCCAGGGGGCGCTGTACTTCAGCGCCTGTACCGGTGTTAAGTGCCATCGGTACAAAGCCAAGACTGGCAACTAGCGCAGTCATCAGGACAGGGCGTAACCGGATAAAAGCGCCTTCGACAACAGCGAAATATAAGTCTCCCTTTTCTTGCCACAACTGCCGGATAAAGGCGACCATGACAAGGCCGTTTAACACAGCGACCCCTGATAGTGCGATAAAGCCGACTCCCGCTGAAATAGAAAGAGGCATATCACGAAGCCAAAGGGCTAACACACCTCCAGTTAACGCCAGCGGTACGCCGGTAAAGATGATGAGCGCATCCTTAATAGAACCAAAGGCTAAGATCAAAATTCCTATTATTAGCGCAAGGGTAATAGGAACTACCAATGAAAGCCGCTCGCTTGCTGACTCTAACTGCTCAAAGGTACCACCAAATTCCAGCCAGTAGCCGTCCTCAAGCTGAAGCTCAGCATTCAGCGTGGATTGAAGTTCTGCCACAAATCCGCCTAAATCTCGCCCGCGCACGTTCGTCGTCACCACTACTCGACGTTTACCATTTTCACGGCTTATTTGTGCTGGTGCAGGTTTTACGGCCAACTCAGCAATTTCCTGTAAAGGCACGTAGCCGTCCGCTGTAGCAACTGGCAGCACTTTCAGTTTGTCGATATCTCTACGCAGGTTCTCAGGTAAACGTACAACAAGTTTAAAGCGCCGATCGCCTTCATAAATTAATCCGACTTGCTCTCCGCCGATACTCGCAGAAACTAACGATTGAATATCATTGATATTTAGCCCATACCTGGCCATGAGCTCACGTTTTGGAATGACTGACAGTACAGGTAACCCTGCCACTTGCTCCACACGCGTGTCCGCTGCCCCTGCTACTGATTCGGTCAGCGCCGCAACCGCGTTAGCCGATGACAAAAGCTGCTCCAGATCATCACCGAATACTTTAACCGCGACATCTGCCCTGACACCTGAAATCAGCTCGTTAAATCGCATTTGAATGGGCTGCGTAAACTCGTAATTATTACCAGGAAGCTTGCTCACTGCAGTTTCTATTTCCTGCACAAGCTGAGATTTGGATTTGTCAGGATCTGGCCATTCGGACTTAGGTTTCAAGATCACGAAATTGTCTGCCACATTGGGCGGCATGGGATCGGTTGCCACTTCCGGTGTACCAACTTTTGCGTAAACCTTATCCACTTCAGGAAAATCAATGATTGTTTCTTCTAACAGTTGCTGCATTTGCAGCGATTGCTCTAACCCGGTACCGGTAACTCGCAACGCATGTAAAGCAATATCGCCTTCGTCCAACTGAGGAATGAACTCAGAACCCAGAGTGGTGGCAAGCCATGTACAAAAAATTACCAACGCTATTGCACCCGTGAGGACAATTACTTTTAGCTTTAACACTGCCTTAAGCGCTGGCTGATAGGCCGCTTTGGACCACCGTATCAGGAAGCTTTCGTTTTCATTAATTTTGCCACGCATGAATACCGCGATGGCGGCGGGAACCACTGTCAACGACAATAGCATCGCTGACAGTAGCGCGATCACGACCGTTGATGCCATTGGATGAAACATTTTTCCTTCAACGCCTGAGAGAGTGAATATCGGAAGATAGACGGCGGTGATTATGCCCACTCCAAACAGGCTAGGTTTGATGACCTCCATAGTCGCGCTCTTCACCTCCTGCAAACGTGCATTCAGAGGTAGCACATTTCCCTGCTGTCGCTGCGCTTGAGAAAGTCGACGAATACAGTTTTCAACAATGATCACCGCACCATCGACAATCAAGCCAAAGTCGAGCGCGCCCAAACTCATCAGGTTTGCAGAAACGCCTCGCTGAACCATACCGGTAATCGTCATCATCATAGCGATAGGAATGACCGCTGCTGTTATCAGAGCTGCACGAATGTTTCCCAGCAATAGAAATAAAATAACAACGACTAACAACGCACCTTCCAGCAAGTTTTTCTGAACTGTCCAAATTGCCTTATCGACCAGGATAGTTCGATCATAGACGGCTTCAGCCTTTACCCAGGCTGGCAATGAAGCCTGAATTTCTAGCACTTTCTTCGCTGTCGCTGCAGCGACTTCTCGCGAATTTTCGCCAACTAGCATCATCACGGTACCCATTACCGTTTCCTGTCCGTTCCGGGTTGCGGCTCCCGTACGAAGCTCCTTTCCAAGCCCAACTTCCGCCACATCTTTGATAGTAATTGGTACCGTTCCCTTACGCCCGACCACGACATTTTCGATATCGTCCAGATTTTTTAGCTGACCTGGCGAGCGAACGAGGAGCTGCTGCCCATTATTTTCTATATAGCCTGCGCCTGCATTGTCATTGTTGCTTCTTAGCGCATGGGTGATGTCAGACATGGTGACTCCCATCTCCAGCATTCTCTCCGGACTCGGCGACACGTGGTATTGTTTATCGAAACCGCCGATAGTATTAACTTCCACCACACCGGGTACTTGTGCCAACTGGGGTTTGATGATCCAGTCCTGAACTTCCCGCAAGGCCATTGCATCTATAGGTAAGCCGTTCGGCAGCGTAGCGCCTTCCTTGCCTTCTACGGTATAGACAAATATTTCACCCAAGCCAGTGGCGATGGGACCCATCTTGGGCTCGATTCCCGTCGGCAAAATACTTTTTAAATTCGCAAGTCGTTCATCAATGAGATTACGTGCGAAGTAAATATCTGTCCCTTCTTCAAAGACTACCGTTATTTGCGATAGCCCGTAGCGTGAAATGGAACGGGTATAAGAAAGGTTAGGGAGGCCATACATGGCTGTTTCTACCGGAAATGTTATTCGTTGCTCAGCTTCCAGTGGTGAATAACCCGGTACTTCGGTATTTATTTGAACTTGAACATTGGTGATATCTGGTACGGCATCAATAGGTAAGCGTTGATAGCTCCATACACCCATACCCACAAATATTAAAGCGAGCACTAAACAAAGATAACGCCGCTCAACGGAGAGGCGGACAATATAATCAATCATCATTCTCTCCGATCAGTGAGCGTGAGACGCGCCGGACTTTTCAATGTCGGCTTTGATTAGATAACTGTTTTCGAGAACATATTTCTGTGCGACATCAAGGCCTTTTTCAATTTGAATAAAACGGTCATCACTGATCCCTAACTCAACCGGGCTTGCCTGATATACTTCACCTTCATTGATAAAAACCACAGGTTTGCCGTCCAGCTTTTGGACAGCCTGCTTTTCTACTCTCACAGGCACCAAAACGCGCTGCACATCAAGCACACCAGTAATTAAATCTCCTGGCGTGAGATGACCGTCTTTGTTACTGATTTCAACGAGTGCAATCTGGTAAGGCTGATCGTTAACGGATGGGACAATACTTAGAATGGAACTATTCTGACGCATCCCTTCTTTAAGAATATGCACTGGCATTCCCACTGCCACCTCCTTTCTTTGAGAAGGGAATATCTTTAGCTCTGCCCAAAGTGTCGAGGTGTCAATTATTGTATAGATAGGCGCTGAACCTGTTAGCTGACCGATGTTGACATTGCGCGATACAATCTTGCCACTGATAGGTGCGCTGACCGTGTAAGACTGCAAGCTATCGTTCGACTGGATACGAGCCAGTTTGTCGCCCTTTGCAACGGCCTGACCAACATCAGCAAGAAGGGCTTCGACAATGCCAGGGAAACGGGCGTTAACACTGGCTTGTTTTTGTGGTGGAATGGTGAGAAGCCCATACACCTCGACATGCCGTTCAATTTCACCGCCTTGTGCAGTAGCGACTGTGACTCCAGCCTTTTCGCTGTAAGTGGTATCGATTTTTGTTCGTCCTTCGTGCTTCTCCCACTGCCAGTTATATTTCTTATTATCAATGTCTAATACTACTTGCGCCGTAAAGGAGTGAGGTTTGGAAATCGTCTGCTGCGACCTTAGCCCGTTTTCAAAAGGCGCAAATGTTATCGTTTCGTACCTGTTACCAATGCGGCGAAGTGTAACCTTTAGGTCTTCTGGCGCTATCTGTTGATGCTTATTTTGAAAATCAGCTAATAGATAAGTGTCGCCTGATATTTTAGCAATACGCAGGGATAGCGTTGTGTTTCCTTTTTGAAAAGTCTGCGCTTTAGCATCATGTGTACCAGCGGTTTCTTCCGCTGCAAGCGGAATAACGAAAGCAAAAAGAAGGAGAAAAAGGATAGGAAGTGACTTCGTCATAATTATTCCGGAACTCTGTGTGAAGAAAGCGCGTGGCTGGGCAAACCCGTCCACTGTTCAATCAGCGCTTGATGAATAAGTGCGGTTTCGCTTAGGTCAATGACCCTGGCTTGGGTGCGGATAAGCGCTTCTCTTGATGTTAACCATTCCTGATAGTTGTAAATACCCTGTTCATAGCCTTCCAGTGTAAGCTTCATAGCCTGCTGTAGGTCTGGGATAATACTTTTATTCAGGTGAGAAACCGCTTGTACAGTGAAATTCAAGTAGTGGGATGCCTCAAACAATAGTCTTTTTACTTCCAATAGTTTTGAATCACGATCCAACGTGGTCGCCATTTTCCTCGCTGTTGCAGCTTTCTCTGCCCCGCGATTTCTTTTCCCAGCAAATAGCGGTAACGAAACGCCAGCTACGATTGAGGTATCCTGCACATCCTGCAGACGTTTAATGCCTACACTCCATGAAATGTCAGCACTGGTATTACTGTGAGCAAGGGCTAATTCTGCGTCTTTGGCATCTATCGCGTTGCTCAGGCGCTCCATGTTTGGTGAAGCCAGGAACCGCTGATAGAGCAGGCGAAACTGCTGCGATGAAGGTAAACTGGAAAGCGAACCTGATATCATATCCAAATTCGCGCCTTCTTCACGCCAAAACAAAGCCAGCGACTGTTTCGCAATGACCAATAACATTTCTGCTGAAGCACTATCCAGCTTTGCTTGGTTAAATGTGGCGTTAGCGCGTAGCAGTTCGGCTTCGTTGGTCGCGCCTGCTTCCACGCGATCTTTTACTATCTCAAGTGCATCCTGAGCCAGTGATAAAGACAATTTTGCCAGCTTTACTCGCTCTTGATGAGCCAGCGTTCGGACGTATTGTTCAGTGAGATCGCCCAACAGTGAAAGGGACTGGACGTATTGCTCAGACTGTAGAAGCGACAGCTTTGCATCAGCTAATGCCACCCGGGCATCTAATTTATCACCCAGTTCATACACAGATGACAGAGATACTGTGAGCTCTGATTCGCTAAAACCAGCAGTGTTTCCAGATCCCATCAGATTTTCTGCTTGAATACCTATCTCATAAACAGGCGAAAGGGAAGCTTGTTCTTTTTCGCCCTCAAGCGCCCTAACTAGCGGGATAAATTTCTGTAGTTGGGGGTGCTGTTGCAACGTTAATTGCGTTGCCTGCTTTAATGTAAGGGGTTCGCTTAACGATTGCGTCGAGCAAAGCACTAGCGAGCATATTACTACAACCTGACGCGAACAGACGCGTGGGTGCCTTCGAGTATTGTTCATGTTGTACATCCTGGTCAGTTAAAAAGTAAAAGCGACGAGGATTAGGTTCTTGGAGGGCGATCAATACCTGGTTGAAGATGGGAGGAAAAGTGTTGCAAATAAGCGGCTAGGGAAGATTCGCTACGCGATTCATAATTAAGATCGCTTTTCGGTAGAAGAACGATATGTGTGAAATGTCCGTGACAAGAACAGCAATGGTCACAGTTAGAGTCTTGTCCGTCATCCGCAGCATTAGTCTGGCAGGTAACGGAGTCAGAAATACATAGCTCATGGTGAGACGCGGAGGAGTTTATTGCTATATCCCCAAAGGCAAACGCGTCTGTCGCAAGAAGGAACAGTTGCGCAAACAGCATCATGGCGATAATCATCACCCGTTTGCTTTTATCAAATCTCAACTGTTTGGTTGTCTCTGTATTCATTTGCCTAAACTAACTATCATACTAAGGTTTGTCAATGTGTTCCCGGTAAAGCAGATGATAACGCTGCGCCAAATCAACTGCGCTGATGAACCTCATAAACTGGCAGCCGCTGGGATTGCGTGTAGTGAATCTTGTTTAAAAATGTACAGCTTTCCTTTGATATTGCTATGGGCCCGAAGGAGTGGCGCTAGGGTCAATCAACATTTTCACTCGTTAATGAAAGCTTCGGCAATTTAAGTCTTTTTATCGGCGTAGCCGTAGAGGAGATATAACGCCTAATTGAACTGCCACTGAAGCAACATATTTACAATGGCCGCATGTCGGAACGGTTGACGCTGAAAAGATTAAGGAAAAAGTGATGAAAAATAAGCAATGGCGATTAGCATCCAGACCCGTCGGGGAGCCTACGGCCGAGAACTGGGAGCTAAAAGTTGATGATGTACCTGATATTGAAGAGGGTCAAATTAAAGTAAAGATTAATTATATTTCCCTGGACCCTGCCATGCGTGGATGGATGAACGACAGTAAATCCTACGTTAAACCGGTAGGTATTGGTGACGTGATGCGCGCTGGGGCAGTGGGGGAAGTCATGGAATCTAAATCTGACCATTTTACTGCAGGAGACCATGTGTATGGCAGCTTTGGCGTGCAGCAGTATGCAGTTGTGGGCGCTGAAGGAGTTCATAAGGTCGATCCCAACCTCGCGCCTTTGCCGCGATACTTAGGCGTGTTAGGTATGCCTGGTATGACCGCCTATTTTGGATTACTAAAGACTGGCGTGCCACAAAAAGGCGAAACCGTAGTGGTTTCAGGTGCAGCCGGGGCTGTAGGCTCGGTGGTAGGGCAAATTGCGCGGATAAAAGGCTGTCGGGTGATAGGCATCGCGGGAGGTAAAGAAAAATGTGATTATCTTATTCAAGAACTAGGTTTTGATGCAGCAATTGATTATAAAAACCAGGATATAAAAGCTGCGTTACGTGACGCCTGTCCTCAAGGTATAGATGTGTATTTTGATAATGTCGGGGGAGAGATCCTTAACACCGTTTTGACTCACATCAACTTCAAGGCGCGGATCGTGCTGTGTGGTGCAATCAGTCAGTATAATAATACCGATGGAGTAAAAGGCCCGTCTAACTACCTGTCGTTGTTGGTCAATCGTGCTCGTATGGAAGGAATTTTGGTAACCGACAACACAAAACATTATGGCGAGGCCGCCAAGGACATGGCTGGATGGCTTAATGGGGGACAATTGAAAGCCAAAGAACATGTGGAATCCGGTATTGAAAACTTTCCTGATACATTCATGATGCTATTTAAAGGAGAAAACTTTGGCAAACTGGTGTTAAAAGTAGAGCACGATACTTAGCGACTGCTATCAGAAGAAATTTGCCTGCTAAAAATTGACTTTCTATGCCGCTTGGGTGTTTATGTAAAGCAGTTGGCCGCCGCTCTTTTTGCTTTGAGCGTACTTTGCGTGACAGCCGTTGTTTAAAAACAGTGGAAGAAAAAATGCAGAAAGGCAGCATTAACGCTGCCTTTTAGGAATACTAACTACAGTACAGAAACTAACGCTTTTGCTAACGTATCGACGTTCTGCTGATTGATGCCGGCAATATTTACGCGACTGGATTCTACAAAATAAACACTGTGTTTCTCGCGGACTTCTAACACTTGCTCTGGCGTGATACACAGAAACGAGAACATGCCTTTTTGCGTATTCAGAAAGCTGAAATCTCGCTGAGCGCCGTTTTCTTCCAGTTTATCCACCAACATGGCCCGCAAGGTTTGCATGCGATTACGCATAGCATTAACTTCGCTTACCCATTCGTGCTTGAGACCTTCATCGGCCAGAATAATGTCTACCAAAGCGCCGCCGTAACTCGGGGGCATTGAATAAATACCGCGAGCAACAGATTGAATTTGACCTTGGGCAATTTGACGGGTTTGACTGTTTTCGGTAATTATGGCCGCTAAACCCACGCGTTCCCGATACAATCCAAAGTTCTTACTGCAAGAGGCGGCAATAATAACTTCGGGCAAGTTTTCAGCCATTAAGCGAACACCGTAAGCATCTTCTTCCAAGCCATCGCCAAAACCCAGGTAGGCCACATCCAGAAACGGCAGAAATCCGCGCTCTTGTGCGACTTCAAGCACAGCATCCCATTGCGCATTGGTTAAATCCGCGCCCGTAGGGTTATGGCAGCAACCGTGAAGTAACACGACATCGCCTTTCTCTGTTTTCTTAAGAGTCTCAAGCATGGCATCAAAGTTGATACCAGTCGCGGCTTTGTTGAAGTAAGGATACGTTTCCAGTTGAAGGCCGGATGAGCCAATCAAAGGGATGTGGTTTGCCCAAGTGGGGTCGCTAACCCATACTTTGGTCTTAGCACTGCAGCGTACCAGTAGTTCAGACAGAATACGTAACGCACCACATCCACCAGGTGCTTGCACAGCCGCTACGCGATTGGCCATGAGAACACGGCTTTGCTCACCCAGCAATAAACTTAGCATACCATCAATGTAACCCTGGTTCCCCTGCGGAGTAATATAGGTTTTTGATGTCTCTCTATCCAGTAGGATGCGTTGCGCTTTAGCAACAGAATTTAAAATTGGCGTGTTGCCTTTTTCATCCTTATAAACACCGACACCCAGGTCAATTTTATCAGGATTGCTGTCTTCACGATAAGCGACTGATAAGCCTAAAATGGGATCTGGAGCGAGTTGCGGTAAGACTTCAAACACGGTATGTCCTCACGTTGCGTGATAATTAAGCGAGGACGGCATTATGCCACTGATGAGATAAAATACGAGCCTTTATACTGAAATTGTTAGACATTTCTGCGCTTTCATAGCAGCTTTAGGAAGCAAACTGAAAATGCGCGGTAATGTCGTGGGTTTGCTCGCCCTGACTATTAAAGGTTCTTTCTTTCCAGGATGCGTGGCCGTTGGCTTGTATCAGCAGTAAAGTGGAAGAACGTGTGCCGTATTGAGGAGTGTTGATGTAAATAGAGGACAATATCTTTTCCCATTCATATCCAACGCCAGTATCTGGAAGAACCTCGTCCTGTGCCTGCTCTTTATTGCGCAGTAATTCAAACAACATCTCTTCATCAAAAAAATCTGTTTTCTGACAGTATTGCTTCAGCGCACTCATTCCCCGGGTAACTTTCGGCCATGGTGAATTCAAATCATCATTCGATAAGCCATATATTCCGCTATCCAATTTCTGCACGCGGCCTTGACGATTGCTGAATACTTGTAGCTCGCGCCAGTCGCCGTACAGTAAGTTGAAGCCATTATACTGCCGGGCACTGCTTTTTAGTTCCTGTGTATAACTATCGGCATCACATTGACTGGCTAAAAAATTTTTTACCAGACGGCCTCGCGTCGTCTTTTCAGCAGCGTTTTTACCCGACTCCCGAATGTTTGTCAGTGCGGCAATTCTGCCACTGCGAGTGACACCCATCCAGGTGCCTCCCGCCTGCAAATCCCGACCGGCAAATATTTGCGGAACATCATGCCAAATATGAGAATGCTGAGTAGGTCTGGCGTGAAATTCGTCCCGGTTTGCAGCTATGATAAGGGGGTAATCCTCACGCTGCTGATAGGCTATAAACAAAATACACATGAGATGCTTTCGCGATGCTGTTCCTTGTTTGGCGTTGGGAGTTATAAGTTAAGCAAAAACTTATGGATCAATTTATGACCATGTGGTCTGAAATCATTGGCTTTATTAAATGCAGCCGCCGTCACAATTTCGATGAACAAATGCAAACTATTGCTGGATTTTATGCTAACGTTGCCGGAAATAGTTTGAAACTTTAGTAGTGGAGCGACACCCGTGAGCAAGCAGGGATTTACTACCCGACAGGTCCATGCCGACAGACAATTGAACAAGCCCGAACACGGAGCCGTTCATACCAGCACGACCAATTCTGTACTCTTTGAATTTGAAGATGCCCAAGGCATTATTGATGTTTTCCAGGGGAAAAAAGCCGGGCACGTTTATTCCCGCTCTTCTTCTGGTGCTGTCGCGGCGTTGCAAAATATGGTCAATCAGCTTGAAGATGGCGTGGGGGCCTTATGTTTTGCTACCGGAATGGCTGCCATCAGCAGTTCGTTGTTCTCTTTGCTTAAAAGCGGCGATCACATTATTGTCAGCCAATATCTGTTTGGCAATACCCGCAGTTTCATGAATACCCTGGCAGATTTAGGCATCCAGATCAGCTTTGTTGACGTGACCTCGCTACAAAATGTCATTGATGCTTATCAACCCAATACTCGCGCTGTATATACTGAAACTGTCGCCAATCCGGTAACTCAGGTTGCAGACGTGCAGGGAATTGGCCGCTATTGTGAAGAGCGGAAAATTCTGTTTATTGTTGATAACACCATGACACCGCCGCCACTGTTTGACGCCAAAGCAATGAAAGCCTCACTGGTGGTTACTTCGTTAACCAAATACATTTCAGGTCATGGCAATGTACTTGGAGGCGCTGTTATAGATACCGGTCTATACGACTGGCGTCAGTACCCTAATATTAAACCTGCTTATCAGGTGGCTGATGTCGCTCAGTGGGGACTCACCCAAATCAAGAAGAAGGGACTGCGCGATATAGGCGCTACTCTGGCGCCGAGTGCAGCTCACGGGATTGCAGTGGGAATGGAAACATTGGCCTTGCGATTGGAAAAGAGCTGTCACAATGCTCAACAACTAGCTACCTTTTTGGAAAATCATCCGAAAATTGCCAATGTCTATTATCCCGGTCTTGCCGATCATCCTCAGCATTTTATTGCGCGTGAGCAAATGCAACACGGCTACGGGGCTATTCTTAGCCTGGATCTTGTTGAAGATATCAATCCCATTGCGTTTTTAAATGCGCTGGAACTGGTCATTTGCGCTACCCACTTAGGCGACAACCGGACACTGGCGCTGCCAGTGGCGGCGACCATATTTTTTGAAAATGGTGAGGCTGAAAGAGAAAAAATGGGAATTTCTGAAACTATGGTTCGTATTTCTGTCGGCATTGAGGATATCGATGATCTGGTGGACGATTTTGCTAATGCACTGGCACAATTTGATGAGTAAGTAGCAGGTTACTTCACGCCATATCTATGGGAATGGGCGCGGTATTATTTGCGGGTGATGCGTAAATAACAATAAGTCATCCGCTGCGCCTATGTTGCTGATAAGAAAAATTTGTAAATTCGTCGTTATCCCGCGAGCTTCTGCAAATTATCGGTGCTATGATGCGGATTGCAAGAAGAGTCGTGGTCCTTTTTATCGTCATGTCTCGTAATTATGTTTTGGCGAACTCGGTTAGGCGCATAGCGGTGAAGGGTCACCCTTCTTGCAGCACAATACTTTCCATTCTTTACGCATTCTCATCTTTCTATTATTCTAGTAAATCGAATCATCAGTACGATTTAAGTCAATATACGTTCTAATTTCTTTTGCTTAGACTCTACCCATTCCTACGCAATGGAGTTCAACATGAGCAACGTATTAGCAATTTACGCCAGCCTTAGCCAACAAGGCGGCAATTCCACCAAATTGGTTCGCAGCTATTTAGATACTTTTTCCAACAAGTCTGATGTGACAGTAGTAGAAAGAGATTTGGTTGCAGATAATCTTGATCATTTATCTGCCGCTGAAATGGGCGCCTGGATGACTTCAGCTGATGAGCGCACGCAAGAGCAACAAGCTCTGGTAAGGGTTTCTGATGATCTGATTGCCGAACTTAAAAATGCTGATGAAATTGTACTTGGTGTGCCCATGTACAATTTTGGTATACCTTCTGTTTTAAAAGCATGGATTGATCGTATCGCGCGAGCGGGAGTAACTTTCCGTTATACAGCAAGCGGGCCTGAAGGATTGATTACCGGCAAACGTGTCACCATTTTTGCTGCTAGGGGTGGTCAGTATCTGGGCACAGAGCTGGATACCCAATCGAAGTATTTGGTCCACTTTTTCAACTTTATCGGCATAACTGACGTTCGTTTCGTATATGCGGAAGGTTTAAATATGGGCGCAGATTCCGCTACCGAAGCATTTGCAAAAGCAAATGAAAAAATTATTGAACTAACTGAACAGAACGTTGACTAAATCTATGCAGTTAGCAAAAACGTTATTTTCGCCTTAAGCGTGGTGTAACGTTCGAGCTAAAGTGTGTTCCAAGTTGAGTGTGCTTGATTGCCCCGCAGGATTCGCGGGGCTTTTTTATATCTGGAGTAATTCAGCTCCAAGTTTTGATTTTTTAAAGCCGCACCCCGTGAGAACGCTGTTTTTGCGTCTATTACCTGGCGTTCTTTATGATAATTATCAGTTTAACTTCAAATTACTGTTTAATAGCAGCTTCAACATCCTCTCGTAGTCCTTCATCAGAAGGCGTAACCTTACTGCCGTAGTGTTTGAGGATTTGCCCCTCTTTGCTGACCAGGTATTTGTTAAAGTTCCAGCTCGGTGCTTCCCCCGTGGCTTTTGCCAACATTTTGTATAGAGGATCGACGTCATCACCTTTTACCGAAATCGGTTCGAACATAGGAAATTTTACGCCGTACGTCAGTTCACATAGCTCGGCTGTTTTGCCTTCGTCATCCGCTTCCTGATTAAAATCGTGAGATGGAAACCCAAGTATGGCAAAATCTTTCGCTTTATATTCTTCATACATTGCTTCCAGTCCTTCAAACTGCGGGGTGAAGCCGCAATAGCTGGCAGTATTAACAATCAGCAGAGCTTTTCCCTGATATTCATCACACAGATTCACCGTTTCCTGTGAATTGAGTTTACGTTTCATAAATTTCAAGATGTCGGGACAGGTGTTGGCGGAAGCCGAAGCAGAAACTATCGTAATTACCAGTGCCAGCAAATGCTTTTTCATTGGGTATCCTTAAATTTGAAAGGTGACGCTGCAGCCATGAATTGTGCGCTGTTTATGTGACTATAGCAAGACGACTGGGGCAGAAGAAAAGATGAAGCTTGACCCGGGTAATCAGGCGTTGAGTATAATGGTTGATGACAACCCATAAAAAACCAGACAGACTTATAATGAATAAAATAACTACACTCTTGTTGGCGGCAGGGCTTACCGGCTCTTTGGCAGCGTGCACGGCAACCAACAGTGCTTCAAACACTGCTGCACCTGCACAAAGCCAAACGTCATACAAAAACACGGCACCCGCTGTTGTTACTCCTGAAGTTGCGCAGTCCGGAAACGCCGCAAACGCTATTACCTTAGAAAAAATTATGTCTGATCCGCAATGGTTAGGCCAAGCGCCGGAAAATGCGGGCTTCTCCATTGACGGCAAACATATCGTCTTTGAAAGGGAGCGTATAAACAGCGACATTTCTGACCTTTATCAGGCGGACATTAACACTCCTGCTCAGGCGACTAAGGTAGCGCTTGAAGACCGGCATCTCTATCAATATGACGAGTACGTCACCAGTCAGGACGGCAAGGTTACCGCCTTTCGGGCAGAAGACAGTGTATTTGCGCAGTTCTCCAATGGTGATGTTGTTCAACTGACAAGAGGCGGAGCGCCGTTAAGTAACCTGCAATTTATGGTAGATGGCAGACTGATGGCACAGTCGGGCGATAAGATTGTGGCTATTAATCTGACAACGGGCCAACGTCAGGAATTAGTTAGCTGGAAATTTGCCGAAAAGCCTGAAGCCGTTAAAGCGTCAAAAGATTACATTGCTGAGCAGCAGGTTAGTCTTATCCAGTATATTGCCAAACAACGCCAGCACCGTCAGGCCGTTGCCGATGAACATGCTGCGCTTGCCGCGGTAAACCCTGCAGTTGCGCCAAAACCCATTTATTTTAATAAAGATGACCGCCTGGTCGCGGCGTCGGTGTCTCCTAAAGGCGATACTGCCATTATTGTAACTACCGCGCAAAAGCCTTCCCGCGACGATTCCGATATCATGCCGCATTATATTCAGGAAGATGCCCGAATTGCCGCTAAGGAAGTTCGCCAGCGGGTTGCAGACGCAGAACCAGTAAATCACGATATCTGGCTAGTGAATTTAGAAACCGGTGAGAAGCATGAATTATCTTATGTAAATTTACCTGGCTACAATGAAGATGTATTAGCGGAAGTAAAAGCAGAAAATGCTAAAGCAAAAGGCGAAAGCTATGAAGTAAACCGTTTGCCACGAGCCATCACATTATTGGAAAGCTGGTATTGGCAACAGCCATCTATTCGCTGGCAGCAAGCGGGTAATCAGGTTGCCTTCATGCTTGAAGCCTGGGATAACAAAGACCGTTGGATAGTGACCGTTGATTTTGACAATCATAGACTGGTGAATCAGCACCGCTTACATGACGATGCATGGGTAAACTATCGGTTTAATCAGTTCGGATGGCTGCACAATAGTGAAAAGCTGTTTTTCCAGTCTGAACAAACAGGATACGCACATCTTTATCTGCAAACTCCCGGACAAGCACCCGAAGCACTGACTAAAGGCCAGTATATCGTTGATGAGCCGACTGTAACCCGCGACGACAAATACGTGTATTTCAAAGCCAATAAGAAACATCCTGGAATCTATGAAATTTACCGGGTGAATCTGGCCTCCGGTGAAATGGAAGCCATGACCAATCTTAACGGCATGACCGACTATAAGTTAAGTCCTGACGGCGATACACTGTTGCTTACTCATAGCAAAGTGACGCGACCTCCTGAGCTTTATATTAAGCCCACCGATCCTGCGCTACAGGCAAAGCAAATTACGCATAGCGTTAGCGAGGAATTTCTCGCTATGCCGTGGGCAAAACCGCAAGTGGTAGCAATTCCTTCATCGAATACTGCTCAGCCTATCTATGCTCGCGTATATTTACCGGAAAATTATCAAAGTGGCGAGCCCCGCCGAGCCGTTGTTTTTAATCACGGTGCAGGGTATCTGCAGAACGCTCACTTAGGCTGGTCTGGTTACTTCCGCGAATTCATGTTCCACAGCATGCTGGTACAACAAGGTTATGTGGTGTTGGATATGGATTACCGCGCATCGGCAGGTTACGGGCGCGACTGGCGCACCGCGATTTACCGGCAGATGGGTAAGCCGGAAGTAGAAGATTTGCGTGATGGTGTCGACTGGCTGGTTGCAAATGCCAATGTGGATCGTGAGCGAATCGGTACTTACGGTGGTTCGTACGGTGGCTTTCTGACGTTTATGTCGCTGTTTACCGCGCCGGATTTATTTGAAGCCGGTGCAGCGCTACGTCCTGTTTCCGACTGGGCGCACTACAACACACCTTATACGGCTAATATACTTAACACTCCTGAAGTGGACCCCATTGCTTATGAGAGAAGCTCGCCTATCTATTTTGCGGAAGGGCTTGAGAAACCGCTGCTGATCAATTCCCCCATGGTTGATGATAACGTGTTTTTTGAAGATTCGGTGCGGCTGGTGCAGCGTCTTATCGAGCTTAAGAAGCAGAACTTTGAGATTGCAATTTATCCCGTAGAGCGCCATGGATTTGTGCAGCCCACGTCCTGGCTGGACGAATACCGCCGGATTTATAAGCTGTTCGAAACAAACCTATAGCCTAACGTTCCTATTGATAAAATCGCCTCTCCAGAGGCGATTTTTGTTTTCAGCCCTAAACCACCTACTTCAGTAGGTGGTTATCATTAATGTCAGGGCTTTGCCCGTATACCTACCCATGTTAAATCTCCCTTTGATTTTTAGCGAAGTCAAAAAGGAAAATAACATGAGTAGATACGAGCAAGCATCGCACGTGTTTTGGCGATGTCAATATCACATAGTCTGGACTCCGAAATACCGGTTCAGGATATTATCGAATAAATTAGGCAAAGATGTTTACAGGTGTATTCACGTCTACTGTCAGCAACTCGACTGCATAGTGATGGAGTTGAACGTGCAGATAGACCATGTTCACCTAGTAGTAAAAATTCCTCCAAAGCTGTCGATATCAAACCTGATGGGTGCTTTAAAAGGCAAGATAGCTTTGAAACTATTCAATAAGTACCCACATTTGAGAAAGAACAAAATGTGGGGAAACCACTTCTGGCAACGAGGTTACTTTGTTGATTCAGTGGGAGTGAACGAAGAGATCATTAGACGTTATGTACGTCACCAGGAGAAGGTTGAAAGACAAGAGCAAGCTCAGCTCGCCCTAGAATAGAAGGCCCCCTTTTAGGGGGTTCACACAAAGCCACCTTCTTTAGAAGGTGAATTCTTTACACCTGAAATAGCTGTTGTCGATAAACCTGAACGTTATCTGGCGTTACTACGGCGCTAGTGCCGAGGCCGGCTTAACATCACCATTGCCGTAAATAACAGCAAACCGGATACTGCGCCGTAAAGGTGAGCATCAATAGCAACATTGGCATCGATAAGGGCTGCAACCTCCGTGCTACCTCCTGTTAATTGCTCGTAGAGAACTTTGCCACTGACCCCAATTAGCAGTAGCCATCCAGATTTCATTCCCTGTCGAATATCCATACAAGCACCCCAAATAAAAATACCGTGGAGTGCACCGGAAAGTCCTACGTACCAGATAAGATTGGCCGAAAACCAATAAATACCGATGCTGGTTCCCAGGCAACACCAGAAAAATAGTTTAATGTATCTGACTGGCCGATAATGTTCACCGTGCAGCGCCCAAAGTAAAAGCAGTCCTGCTATGTTCATTACTAAATGGTAGCCATTAGTGTGAACCAGGTTACCGGTGATCAAACGCCAGGTCTCAAAACCTTCTATAGCATAGCGATCATACGCCAGATAGTCGCTGGACCGGGGTTCACAGAAGAAGGCAAGTATAGAAAGTACTGCAACAATTAATGGTCCAATTGAATAGCGAGGAGCCAGTGGCAGAGCGATCATCATTGATAGTGATTTCTCTAAAAGTGGAATGAAGGCTATGATACAGAAAAACATAGCGAAGTTGTTGGTTTCCCGTGGAAGAAAGGAAAAGTATATGAGCAAGGTAAGTTGTAAAATAGACGCAGGCATAATGACACTGGCACTCGACCGTGCAGATAAGAAAAATGCGCTAACCAGAGACATGTATCAAACGCTTGCTGATGGCATTAGTAATGCCAGTGAAAATCAAGAGATAAAAGTGGTGTTGATCCGCGGGAATGGCGACTGTTTTACCGCGGGGAATGATATCAGCGACTTTGCCCGCGGTGATGATGGTGAGCATGTCGCAGAAACGGTAGCCTTCATGAATGCGCTGACTGACTGCAGAGTACCTGTTGTTGCGCAGGTGCATGGTCTTGCCGTGGGTATAGGTACCACAATGCTGTTACATTGTGATTTAGTGTATTGTGCGCCTGAAACAAAATTTGTTTTACCATTCATCAATCTGGGATTGGTGCCTGAGTACGCCTCCAGTTATTTGCTTCCTCGTCTTGCCGGCCACCGTAAAGCCAGTGAATGGTTAATGTTAGGCGAACCTTTTGGCGCAGCCGAAGCGGCTCAGTTTGGCCTGGTAAGCCAAATTGTAGACTTACCGGCATTGGAAAATAAAGTTAATTCGGTATGTCAGACACTTGCCACTAAACCTGTGTTTGCACTCACGCAAACAAAGTCGCTAATGAAAAATGAATCGCAGATGATTCATCAACAAATCAATGTAGAATTAGATGTATTTCTAGAAGCGATGGGCACAGAAGCTGCGCAAGAAGCGTTCGATGCCTTTTTACATAAGCGTCCGGTCGATCGCGCTAAATTTAAATAAGAGGAAATTCCGATTTTGTTCAGACATTCCATTCGAAAAGTCGTTGGCGCTGTTGTTAGCTGGTGTGTGCTTACCGGCTTTTTCGGGCCATATGCCGCAATAGCGCAAACCATTGAAACCCGAGAGCCAGAAGCTTCAACCGGTTATGTTGAAAAGCAGGCATTTACCAGCAATGAGTATATGGTGGTTGCTGCCAATCCTTATGCGGCGTTGGCGGGACGAAATGTTATCGACAAAGGCGGCAGCGCTATTGATGCTGCCATCGCTGTTCAAGCTATGTTGACTTTGGTTGAACCCCAGTCGTCAGGTATTGGCGGGGGCGCATTCATTTTATATTGGGATAATAAAAAGAAAGTGCTTCACACCTTTGATGGCCGCGAAACCGCGCCGTCGAAGGTCAACGCCGACTGGTTTATGAAAGACAATAAACCTGTAGATTGGCTTAATGCCGTGGTTGGTGGCAAATCAGTCGGCGTCCCAGGTGCACTTAAGGCGTTGGAAATGGCGCATAAGCAGTTTGGTAAGCTTCCTTGGGAGCCACTTTTTGATGATGCAATTCAAACTGCTACTAAAGGATTTAAAGTGTCGCCCCGTTTAGCCAGTCTAGTGGCCCTTGACTATCACCCTGGACTGAGAACGTTTCCCTCAAGCTCTACGTATTTTTTTCCTAATGGAATGCCATTAGAAGCCGGGATAATAAAGAAAAATAAGCCTCTGGCAAATACGCTGGAACACATTGCGAAAGACGGTAGCGGGTATCTTTACAATGGCCCACTTGCGGAAAAAATTGTGAAAGCAGTAAATTCCGCTCAAGTAAATCCTGGCGCGATGGAGTTAGCAGATTTAGCTGAATATAAGGCCATTGAGCGCAAGCCAGTGTGCGGCAAATATCATGACCGCACAGTTTGTGGGATGGCTCCGCCAAGTTCTGGTGGTATTAATGTTTATCAAATTCTAAAGCTACTGGAGGATAAAAATCTTTCTGCCTTAAAACCTGACAGCGCTGAGTTTGTCAATTTATTCGCTCAGGCAAGCGCTCTCACTTTTGCTGACAGGGACATGTATATTGCCGACAGCGACTTCACCGAATTACCCTTTGCTGCACTCATTAACGCCTCATATCTGCACCAGAGAGCAGCATTGATAGATAAAACGAAAAAGTGGAGTAGGGCACGTCCTGGTAACCCGTATTCAGACGCTAACATATCAAGCGGCGCCTCCTTTGAACAACCTAACACCAGTCATGTTTCTATTGTAGATAAAGAAGGCAACGCCGTGTCCATGACTACCAGTATTGAATTTATGTTCGGTTCAGGATTAATGGTAGAAGGGTTTTTATTGAACAATCAGTTGACAGACTTTTCTTTTAACCCTTTAAAAAATAACCGTCCTGTTGTTAACCGTGTGGAGCCAAAAAAGCGTCCCCGCAGCGCCATGAGTCCGACTATGGTATTTGATAGTGAAGGCGAGCTTGAAATCGTGGTGGGCTCACCAGGAGGTAGCAGAATTATCGATTATGTGGCGCAGACTTTAATTGGTGTAATAGATTTTGATCTTGACATCCAACAGGCGATTAACTTACCAAAAGTTACCAACCGGAATGATTATACTGCGCTGGAGAAGGGCACGCCGATTACTAATTTGCGCGGTCCCTTGGAAGCCATGGGGCATCCGGTGAATGTCATCGACTTAAATAGCGGGTTGCATGGAATTCAAATTGTTGATGGAAAGCTGGTGGGGGGCGCAGATCCTCGTCGCGAAGGAAGGGCAGTCGGCAATTGACGTAAAGAAGCAGTCTTCCAGAGAATGTCATATAAAAGCCGTGTTCGGAAGACACGGCCTTTTGTTTTCAGCCCTAAACCACCTACTTCAGTAGGTGGTTATCATTCATGTTAGGGCTTTGCCCGTATACCTACCCATGTTAAATCTCCCTTTGATTTTTAGCGAAGTCAAAAAGGAAATTAACATGAGTAGATACGAGCAAGCATCGCACGTGTTTTGGCGATGTCAATATCACATAGTCTGGACTCCGAAATACCGTCTCAGGATATTATCGAATAAATTAGGCAAAGATGTTTACAGGTGTATTCACGTCTACTGTCAGCAACTCGACTGTATAGTGATGGAGTTGAACGTGCAGATAGACCATGTTCACCTAGTAGTAAAAATTCCTCCAAAGCTGTCGATATCGAACCTGATGGGTGCTTTAAAAGGCAAGATAGCTTTGAAACTATTCAATAAGTACCCATATTTGAGAAAGAACAAAATGTGGGGAAACCACTTCTGGCAACGAGGTTACTTTGTTGATTCAGTGGGAGTGAACGAAGAAATCATTAGACGTTATGTACGTCACCAGGAGAAGGTTGAAAGACAAGAGCAAGCTCAGCTCGCCCTAGAATAGAAGGCCCCCTTTTAGGGGGTTCACACAAAGCCACCTTCTTTAGAAGGTGGATTCTTTACTCTCTCTGTTTTATGGCGAGAGCGAACGTCGGGTTCGCTTCGTGGCGGCACCTTGTCCATCAACCGTAGGGTGCGTTCTGAGCGGATCATCTTTGATGTAGGTTGATATTACATAAAATGATCAGGATGAATACGACTAACTTTCCATGTACCATTTTCTTTTATTAGCTCTACCCGGCGCAGATCTTCACGACGCTCATCATTCACTTCTCCGCTAAAAAACAAGGTAACTGTAGCCTTATCGGAAAACTGAGAACGACCTACCTTACCGCCACCCTCCGGGGTAATCACTACGCTATCAAATTTCAGGTTCATCACATGCCGCTGTACATTGCTGTTCGTATGATAACTTCTTAAAATGCGAGCCAGCCGGTTCGTACTTAAGGCAACAGCCTGACTGATATCCGGTTCTAGATATATGCTCTGCATAAACTTAACAGAGGTATATTCAGGCGTATTTTCATGCAACATGCCATAGCGGCCAAGCCCTTCTTCTTTCTCACCACAGGCGCTGAGCATCATCATACTCAAGATAACAAACACTGTACGTTTGAAAGAGAGACTAAACATCGTCTATGTAATCCATAATAAAACCTGCTTGATTGTGTCGTACTATCCTCGACAACATGAAATTAGCTGGCCGCCAGATGCAGATAGTTTGAAACTATCTGATGCGAATTTCTTTACCACAAACTAGCAAAACAGGTATTAAAAAGCGAGGTATAAACCTCGCTTCAATATGAATTACATTAAATGATTATTGTTGTTCTTCCTGTTCGCCGAAAGCGCCAGCAAATAACGGGCTGCTTAAGTAGCGTTCGGTGGCACTCGCTAACAGTACAACTACAATTTTATCTTTGTTTTCCGGACGTTCTGCAAAGCGTTTGGCTGCGACTACCGCGGCACCAGATGATATGCCTGCCAGTATGCCTTCTTCCACCATTAGACGATGCGTCATTTCCATACATTCTTCGTTAGTGACTTGCGCCACTTCGTCAACAATGTCTAAATCCAGATTACCTGGAATGAAACCCGCGCCGATACCTTGTATTTTATGCGGGCCAGGCGTTAGTTCTTCGCCTTTTTTTGCTTGAGTAATGACCGGTGAATCGGTGGGCTCGACAGCGATAGAGACAATAGCTTTGCCTTTAGTATTTTTGATATACCGACTTACCCCGGTAATGGTGCCGCCGGTACCTACGCCTGCGACAAAAGCATCAACTTTACCATCGGTGTCATCCCAGATTTCAGGCCCGGTTGTTTTTTCGTGTATAGCGGGATTGGCAGGGTTATCAAACTGTTGGAGTAATACGTATTTGTCAGGATCAGAAGCGACGATTTCCTGGGCCGCGGCTACTGCGCCTTTCATTCCCTTAGGGGCTTCTGTCAATATTAAATTTGCACCCAGTGCTTTAAGCAGCTTTCTGCGCTCCAAACTCATGCTACTTGGCATGGTTAGCGTTAGCTTGTAACCTCGTGATGCGGCAACGAAAGCCAGCGCTATTCCGGTATTTCCGCTGGTAGGTTCAACAAGCTCTTTACCAGGCTTTAGTACACCGCGCTTTTCTGCATCCCATATCATGTTTGCGCCGATACGGCACTTTACGCTGAAACTCGGGTTCCGCGATTCCATTTTGGCATACACGTTACCGCCTGTGACCCGATTAAGTTTAACTAACGGCGTACGGCCGATAGAAAGTGAATTGTCGTCAAATACTTGCATTGTCGTTCCTTACCTGGTTTGGAATACCTATATTTTAGTGAAAGTTTTCGTCGTTATGGAGTCATTACACCATAACTATAATTGTGGTATCCATCTTTACCCCTATATCATTGGTGGCATTTGCAAAAATGCAAAGTGCTTTTTCGCTATATGATATGGTTATTTTAAAAATACCTGGTTTTATATAATAATGGCATCAGGACGAGCATCGACATGAGCTTGTCCTGCTGCTTTGTGACCTTTACCCGTTCTGAATCGTATAACGACCATGAATGTTGAACGCTTGACGTCATCCTGAACGGTGCAAGCGCTAGGGCGATCATATTTATAGCTAGCTTAAAAGGCATGAGATCATGAAGCACCATCTTTACCACATTTTGCGCGATTGGATTTCGCAAAAGGACGACTACAAGTGGATTCTTGTTACAGTAATCGGAACCCGGGGGTCGTCCTACCGCAAAGCGGGAGCCATGATGTTGTTTAATGACACTGGTAAGCAAATGGGGATGGTTAGCGGTGGTTGTTTAGAAAGCGATATTTTTCACCACGCCAGAAAGTGTTGGTTAAAAGGGCACAGTAAGCAAGTTACTTACGATATGCAGGAAGAAGGCGATATTGCCTGGCGTTTAGGCATAGGTTGCGGCGGAGAGGTGACGTTGCTACTGCAACCGGTGAATGCCGAAAATAACTATTTGCATCTACCTGAAGTATTAGAGCGGATGCAGGCTAATCAACCGGTGGACTATGCCCAAAGCTTACGTCCGGGCCCGGCAGCTTCTTTAATTACCCGACCCGAGCAAAAAGAAGACTGGTTTGTACATCGGCTGACGCCACCCAGTACGCTGCTGATATTAGGAGGTGGTATTGATGCCATACCTCTGTGTGATATAGCGGCCAGAATTGGCTGGCGGGTGGCGGTAAACGATCCGAGAGCAAGGTACGCGCGCTCGCAGGATTTCCTATCAGCCACTTATACCGGCGAGAGTGAAATTGAAGACTTGGCTTGTAATCAATGGTATCAACAGGCAAATGCTATAGTGCTGATGCATCATCAAGTTGACTTAGATGCCAAAGCTGTAGCGTTAATTGCACGTCATCCGAATGCGGCATTACAATATTTGGCGTTGCTTGGACCAGTTCATCGATATAAAAGGGTACTGAAATCAGCTAAGTTACAAGCCTCTGCTTTACCTGTTCCAATTTGTGCGCCAGCGGGATTTCCAATAGGTGGAGAATTGCCGGAATCCATTGCACTTTCCATTCTGTCGCAGGCTCACGCGACCCTCTATGAGCAACAGACGCATTCGCAAAATTCATGTCGATTCGCTTAAGGATAATTTTACTCGCCGGTGGAAGTAGCCGACGATATAACGGTAACAAATTGTTCTCCAACCATCCTGGGGGCGAACCATTACTGCAATATACGGTAAAGCAATATGCTCCTCTATGTGAGACGCCTATTGTGCTGGTATCAGGCGCTTATCATCAACAGATCAGTGCAGATTTTTCGCACTATGACATCTGCCACCTTGTTTATAATCCTGGCTGGCAAGAAGGCATTGCCAGTAGCATTCGTAATGGTATTCAGTATCTGCAACGTGAGGGTAGCCATTTCTCTCATGTGCTAATAGGTTTAAGTGATTTACCAAAGGTGACCACCGCATCGTTACAGCACTTGACAATAGCCGCGCAAGAGCATCCACAGCGTATTATTGCCAGTCGGTGGGGAGGCAGGTTGTCGGCGCCGGCAATTTTTCCTGTAGAGTATTTGCCGCAACTTATGATGTTATCGGGAGATAAAGGCGCAGGTAAGCTGCTTAATAATCCGGAAAACGCTAGTTTCTGTAAGGGTGTTGAACATCCTGAAGCTGCCTGTGATATCGACCGTACAAGAGATTGGGATTCGATCAATTTTCATCACTAAATTGTTTTTTTTACGTTCGCCCACACGTACAGTAAATGAAAACAAAGAATCTTCATTATTCCCTCTATAGCGCCATAATGGCCAGTGTGAGCGCTGTTGCAGCGCTTTGGGTTATCCAGTCGGCGGGTATCTTGTTCCACTTACCGTTAGGCATGCTGGGCATAGTGCCGCTTGAATGGTCGCGGCTGCCGGGCATACTTACGGCGCCTTTAGTACATAGCTCTTATGAACATTTGTTCAATAATACCTTGCCGCTTTTAATTTTGGGTACCGCGCTGTTATACGGATACCCGCAGACTCGTTTCAAAGCACTAGGATTTTCCTGGTTGATTTCTGGAATTGGCGTGTGGTTGTTTGGTCGCGATGCCACCCATCTGGGCGCAAGTGGTGTGGCTCACGGTTTGTTTTTTTATTTATTTGTTGTATCTGTTATGCGGCGCGACGCGCGTTCCGTCGGGCTTATGATGATCGCGTTTTTTATGTATGGCGGGATGGTAATGACTATTTTTCCCCGCGATCCTGAAATTTCCTATGAGGCGCATTTTTTCGGTGCTTTAGGCGGTACCGTCTGTGCCCTGCTGTTTTGGAAGCGGGATCCAAAACCCACGCCCAAGCATTATGAATGGGAAGGAAAAGACGAAGACGATCCGCTCATCGGCAATTTATGGGAGAGAAATTCGGCTTCAGACGATTCACGAGAAGTGAGCAACAAAACTCAGTAATCGGTTTTTCTGTTAAATAGCAAAATAGACCTTAATTCCGGCAAGCGTATTGGCTGTTGCCAGTGAAGCCAGAATAAGGCCCATTACCCGGCTGATAATACTGGCTCCGGCTTCACCAATTACTCGAATGATGACATTGGCCATAATCATAAGAAGAAGGGTTAAAAACAATACGCCCACCATCACCATTGCTGTTTGAGCTTGTTCCCAAAGTGTGTAGACCTTATTTTCGGTGAGTAAAACAGCGGCGAGCATAGCGCCGGGGCTTGCAATAGAAGGAACCGCGATGGGGAAAACGGCTATTTCACGCGGCGACTTCATCATTCTTATTTCTTTTCCTGGCTTTCCTTCGCCAAAAATCATAGTTAACGCGAACAGGAAAAGCACGATTCCACCTGAAATTTGAAATGCGGGTAACGGAATTTTCATAACGGTCAAGATGAACTCGCCAGCAATGATAAAAAACAGCAGAATACTGGTGGAAGTAAGAAATGCCATTAGCGCTATTTTACGTCTTTCTGCAGCAGAGTGGCGTTGAGTACACGCCACGAATACTGGAATGGTGCCAATGGGATCGATAACTGCGAAGAAGTAAATCAACACTGGCACAATTTCAATCACTGATTCATGCTCCATTGCGGGTTGAAGATCTGGTTTCTACATTCTGCTTTTTGCAAAAGGGTATACTCTTTCATTATTGCGCCAGGTTCGAATGCCGGGCATAGCGCCTTTGAATTACCCATACTCGTGATCCCAACATCACCGCAGCGCTGCTTAATCCTACAATAAACCCAATCCAGAATCCGGCTGCGGACAAAGGCGCGTCGGTCAGCCAGTCGGTACGTCCTAATATTATCCCTGTAGGAAGTCCAATTAGCCAGTACGCACAAAAGGTAATTAAAAACATTGCCGTGGTATCTTTATAGCCGCGAAGTGCGTTGGCGGAAATAACTTGTATGGCATCAGAAAATTGAAACAGAGCGGCAAATATCAGCAACGAGTTCGCTAATTCAAAAACCTCATCATCGGTAGTATATAAACCAATAATGAAACTTTTAGCCAAGACAGTAAATGACGCGGTCAATATTGCTACTAGCAATCCGATTGTTAGTGCACTTTTTACTGCCACTCTGGCCTGTCGATAGCGATTTTGCCCAATGCGATAGCCAACGCGAATCGAAACTGCCATTCCTAAGCTCATGGGAAACATGAACATAAGTGCAGAAAAGTTTAGAGCAACCTGATGCGCAGCGACAGTAGTGGCACCAAAAGGCGCTAACAACAAAGCAACAACGGCAAATAAGGTGACTTCAAATAGCAGCGTCATGGCGACAGGCAGGCCGAGTTTAAAGATGCGCGCCATCATTCCCGCTGAGGGCGAAAATACCTGGGCAAACAGCGCGTATTGTTTCAGGCGAGAAGAAAACCTTACATAAACAGCAGTCGCTATCATCATTGCATAAATGACAATGGTGGTGGCAATGCCGCAGCCTGCGCCACCAAATGCGGGAATAGGCCCGGCACCGTAAATAAACAGGTAGTTTCCCAGCACATTAAAGGCCAGGCCAATGACGGTAATCACCATGGTGGGCTTAGTATTACCCAGCCCTTCGCAGAAGTTTCGTAACCACTGATAGAGCGCAAAACCTGGCATAGAAAGAAGCACAAAATGTACATAGTCTACGGTGATTACTGCTAATGCATCTTCCATCGGAAAGAGTGTTACCAGCGACTCGGTAAACGGATAAATACACATTATTATCAGGCTGACAATCACCAGTAAGTAGCCCGCTTGCTGGGAGGCGCGAGCAATATCGCTGGTCGCGCCTTTACCGTGAAAACGGGAAATGATAGGCGGCAATGCTAAAGCGATACCTTGAATAAAACATAACAGCGGTACCGTTATGCTAAATCCCAAGGCTACGGCGGCCATATCTACGGCATCGTAGTGTCCAGCCATAACAGTATCTACCACGCCCATCAACATCTGCGTTAGCTGCGCAACCAATAACGGCCAGGTAAGTGAAACTAACCGTTTGCTTTCAAGGGCAGAACGGCGGGAAATAATGATCATGTTAAGGTGGTGTCCAGTTACCGGTTACAGAGAAGGGTTGGATTATTACGGTGTCTCCAACTGCGAGGTTACCTTGTTGGGCAGGGATCACCAAAAAGCAATTGGCTTGCGTCATCGATGTCATTACACCTGAGCTTTGCTTAGGCAGAGGCTTTACACATAGCTGATTATTATTATCAGTGAACATGGTTGCACGCTGAAAGTCTTCTCTGCCGGGGCGTCTGACAACCTCTTTTTGAAGTATGGCGTGTAATGTAAGCTGACTGCTTGTATTTGGTAACTGTTCACCCTGCAGCTTTCGAATAAGCGGCATTACTAACTTCTGCGTGGTCACAAACGCCGACACAGGATTACCGGGCACGCCACAAAAAAGACAACGCCCCAGTGTTCCAAAAGCAAAAGGTTTACCGGGTTTAATGGCAATTTTCCAAAAATCGATGCTGCCTAATTCGCCCACTATTGCCTTTACAAAATCGGCATCGCCCACCGACACGCCACCACTGCTAATAAGAATATCTTCTTTCTCAGCGGCGCGAGTAAATATGCTCTTTAATGCGGCAGGATCGTCCTTCACGATGCCATAATCTGTGATTAAGACTTGAAACGGGGCCAGTAAACTGCAAATGCCAGCGCGATTGGATTCGAAAATCTGGCCGTTACTCAATGAACCACCAGGCGCAACCAGTTCATCACCGGTAGCCACAACGCCTACCTTAACTTTGGGAGTCACATGCAAATGCGCCAAACCCAAAGATGCCAGCAACATAATGTGACTGGCTTCGATTCGAGTGCCACGTTCGATCACAGTTTCACCTTTGACTATGTCGCTTCCACAGCGGCGAATATTGTCTCCCACTGAAGCAGATTGAAGCACAGTAAGGCAGTCACCTGCACGATGGGTATCTTCCTGAATGACAACGGCATCAGCACCCGCGGGAATAGGCGCACCTGTCATTATTCTTATCGCTTCGCCATCTGCGACTGTGAAAGGGGCTGGGTCCATGCCTGCGGTGAGAGTGCCAGTAATGGTTAATTTACCTTCTGCTACCGCGTTACCTGATTTCACAGCGTACCCATCCATGGCAGAGTTATCCCACGGTGGTACATTGACTGGAGCAGTAATATCATTGGCAACCACACGTCCCAGGGCGTCTTCTAATGCAATAGACTCGGCGCTTGAAACAGCGGGCGCCGCCTGCAATATTCGATTAACGGCTTCGGAAAGTGGCAGCCAGGCAGAAGAACTCTGTAACACCATTATATCTCCCAAAGTTGAATAAAAATAAGTGAGTTAATTCTCGGAAATAATCGCTTCATATACTTTAATTAGCAGTTACGAGGGCTCATTTTATGAGTGCAGTTTGAGAAAAGCGACATGGATCACCCGCACCGCTAGCGTAGTGGCGATTACGTCAGTTTTTCCAAAGAGGGGATTATCGCGTACTTACAACAGCTTGCCAACGAAAGTGTAGAGAATAAACACAGATAGCGGGATGCTATCTGTGTCGGTTACAGACGAGTGAATAAGAGGGACTTTTTATTCGATATCCTGATTACTGATCCACAACGTTTGATAAGGTTTTAACTGTATAAAGCCGCCCACATCAGTAATTTCTTCACGAGTGATTAGATTTATCCACACATCCGTACCAATCAGATTAATATCTGAAAGCAAGACGGCCTGTTCTTCATCGCTGATGTTATTGATGCAAAAAATGCTTTGTTTGCGATCAAGGCTTTGGCGCCAATAGCCAAACAGTTTGTTGCCCAACTGCAAAGTAAACTGTGTGGCGTTAGGATGAAACGCAGGTTGCGCTTTTCGGATGCGAATTAGTTGAGACATGCGAGTCAACACTTTGTGATGTTGCGAGTGAGGGGAATCCAGTAATGTTTCCAGCTCACCATAATCCCAACGCCTGCGATTTATAGAGCGATTTTGGCCGGTATTCGCCACTTTCTCATAATCGTTCGACGTTCCCAGCAGACTATGGATATAAATTCCCGGCATGCCTTCCATCCCTAACATTATGGCGTGGGCGCAAATAAATCTGTCGACCTGCCATTTGTCAGGGCCGTTTGCTGTGCCTTGTAGCGCATCAAATAACGTAATATTGATTTCGTATGGCTTTTGTTGCCCATGTGCAGAAGCGCGCCAGGAAATCTTGCCGCCAAAACTTTGCATGGTATGAACAAGGGTGGAGATTTCCTCATCGCTGAGCAACCCTTCTGCCGGACGTAACCCGATGCCGTCATGGGAGGCGATGAAGTTAAAATACGTCGTTCCGTTTTGCGCCGGTGGCATGCTCATCATCCAGCTTTTCAAATACCGACAGTCTCCGGTTACGAGCGTATTCACCAGTAAGGGTGGTAATGAGAAGTTATAAATAGCATGGGCTTCATTGGCATTACCGAAGTAAGTCAGGTTTTCGCGGTTCGGAATGTTGGTTTCAGTAATAAGAATAATACTTGGATCAACATGTTCAACTAAGGTGCGGATTAAGCGAATCACCTCATGGGTCTGCGGAAGATTAATGCAACTGGTGCCTACCACTTTCCACAGAAACGCTACAGCATCCAACCGAAATATCTTGGTGCCCTTATCAATATAAAGCCGAATTATGTCGACAAAGGCGACTAATACGTCAGGATTGGAGAAGTCGAAATCGACCTGATCATGACTAAACGTACACCAAACATACTTTGTACCCTCGGCGGTCTGAGTTTCCCGAAGTAACGGCGACACTCTGGGACGGGTAACTTGTGATAAATCATCGCCAGGATCGGCGGTAAAGAAGAAATCGCTTCCTGGGCCTTCACCTTTGATGAAATTATCAAACCATTTGCTTCTGGCTGAGCAATGGTTTACTACCAAATCCACCATTAAGCCATACTCATTGGCAATCCGGCTTATCTCATCCCAGCTGCCTAGCGCTTCATTTACGCTGGAGTAGTCAATAACCGAAAACCCATCGTCTGAGCTGTAAGGAAAGAACGGTAAAATGTGTACATTATTTATGCTGTTTTTGCAGTAGGTGTGCAAAAATCGCAGCAATGTAAACAGCGGTCTTTCTTGCTCGTTTGTAATGCTATCACCATAGGTGATCATGACGATGTCGCCTTCGTCCCAATAATTGTTATGGGCCGCCGACACGATAATATCTTCGTCTTTTGTAATCCTCATCTTCTGCAGCAGTATCGTGGCCAACTCACCAACGGGAGTCTTAATGACCACGTCAACATATATGGCCTGCAAATGATGACTGACCTTTTCGTGTAAGAGGTTCCAGTTTGTACTCATTCTTTACCCTAATAGTTCTGAGGTATCAGCTTCTACAGCCTCCAGTAATCGATCCAAAATATCTGGCACTGCGCTTGTTACCCGGTTCCAGCTAGGAATAAATGGGGTTTCCATAGGATTTTCGAGAAAGCTTTGGCCCGCTTTCATAATATTACTGGCAAACATTTCTACTGCTTTTTCTTCGCTATGGATATCCAGGTTCAAGCCGTTCATTACCGCATCGTTATGATAGGTTTCTACGAAGTCCAGCGCTATTCGATAATACGTCGCTTTAATCGAACGGAACATTTCGTTACTGAACGCTTGCCCCTGAGTGGCTAGTTTTCGAAACACCGCTTTGGTGATATCAATTGACATTTTTGACAAGCCGCCCTGGTCGTTGTTCAACGACAAATCCTGGTGTTTATGATCGTAAGCATCAGCGATATCAGCCTGACACAGCCTGTTATGATTGTAGTTACGATGCATCTCAGAGAGTACGCCGATTTCCAAGCCCCAATCACTCGGAATACGAATGTCGTTAAGCACATCCCGGCGGAAGGAAAATTCGCCAGCCAGCGGATAACGGAAGCTATCCATAAATTCCAGATATTCGTTATCGCCTAATGTTCTTTTCAGGGCGCGAAGCAGGGGCGTTACCAGCAGGCGCGACACCCGCCCGTTAATTTTACCGTCAGCCACCCGCGCGTAATAGCCTTTGCAAAACTCATAGTTAAACATGGGATTGGCTACAGGGTAGATCAGCCGCGCCAGTAAATCGCGATTATACGTCACAATGTCGCAGTCATGTAATGCTACCGATTCAGCTCGGTTAGAAGCCAGAATGTAGCCCATGCAGTACCAGACATTTCGGCCCTTACCCAATTCTTTCGGCGCCAGGCCTAGTTCCATAAGTTCATCATCAATGGCTTTTAAGCGAGGACCATCATTCCATAGCACCCTATGATGCTGTGGCAGTCGCCCAAAAAACTTGAGCGCGTGTTGATATTGTTCTTTTGAGGCTCTGTCTAGTCCGATAACGATTTCAGACAAGTAAGGGACGTTTGTCAATTCGTCAACGATATGCGGTAGCGCTTCACCTTCGAGTTCTGAAAATAATGAAGGTAAAATTAGCGCCATGGGACGTTTCTGAGAGAAGCGCAGCAGTTCTGCTTCGAGCTCTTCTGTGGGACGGCGCGATAAGTTATGTAATGTCGTGACGACACCATTTTGATAAAAGTCAGCCATGTATCCTCCTAATCTTCTAAAGAAAGCAAACGTGTAAGTATTTCTGTCCAGCCTTCTGGCCCATGCAGGTTACTGGTATAAACCTTTTCTTCTTTTTGTAGTGGTGGAGGAGGGTGACTGGGGGACGCTATACGTACAGCAATATTTGCTGCTTCCAGCATTGCTATATCGTTTTTACCGTCACCTAATGCGATTGAGGTAGCATTCACACTGGTCTGCCGGTGATACTCTTCCATAAACCATTGCAGTGCGTTTCCTTTATTGCAATCTCCAGATATGTGAATAAAGCGGCCGCCTTCCAAGGGAAAAGCGCCGCGCTCTCGAATTGCGCGAATAAACTCTGTTTTGCGCTCTTCAGAGCCCAGCCATAGCACTGGTTCGCCAAATTGCCTCTGCGCAGCACGCCCGGCGGAAGCCTCGTCCAAGCCGGTGGCATCCTGAATGTCAGCAAGAGTCATATTGCTGAAATGGGTAAACTCCCCGGCAAAGTCATTCTTTATTATTTCCAGCATTTTCAACCAATAATGTTTGGAAGAAATAAAGGCTTTGCACCAAAAGCCATCTTGCCAGACCGTTCCTGCTGGCTTTTGTTGAAAAAAGCCGTGCGGAATGTAAGCCGCTGCGCCATTTTCTACGATAAAAGGGCCAGAAAGGCCAATTTTCTTTCGCAAATCAACCAGCTCCGCGTAGGTCTTGCTGGTTGTCGGCAGTACCGGAATATGCCGTCGGGATAGCAATTCAAGAGTAGGGCGTGCGGCTTCAAAACTATAGGTATGGTGGTCCAGCAAAGTACCATCCATATCAGTAAATATTACGGTGTTCGCGTTTTGCATTACTTCGCCTTTATTACGTTTACTATCTGACGGTTCCCATCTAACTCAAATACCTGATCACATTGGGCAGGAAGCGTAGCGAAGCCGTGTTCCGTTAGCCTTTGGTAATGTTGAATAAAACGCGCTATCTGCTCGTCAGTCATAATACCTGCTCCGCGGTTACCAAGTTTTGCTGCCAACTTATGTTCTTGCTCACAACGCCACTGATAGACATGCTCAAATGACGGCCCTTTAAGCATGACCCAATAATTCATTTCATCAAAGAGAGTCTGGTAATCGCCAGCTAATTGAGTATTCACAAACTTCCGCCAGATGCCAACGGGATCTTCTTCCTGTTCGAGTCTGTTTATCGGAAATTTAAGTTCAGATTCGGCTTGCGGGGGAACGCCCCAGCACCATCCTTCCATTAAAACGATATCGGGCGGCGTATTGATCACTGGCCATTCATTAACAGGAAAGGGATTATCCACCGCTTTATTAAAGCGAGGGAGCGGTGCGTTACCTTCATGCCTTAATTTCGCGAAGGTTGCCAGCGCCAGTTCGGTATTGTGAGTTCCGGGAACACCGCGAGTAGCTAAAAGAGGATGCACGTCTTTCGCCAGCGACGCGCGGTCTGATTGCGGTAAGTAGAAGTCGTCCAACGACACGCTTACCGCGTTTAGGTTATAGGTAGCGTTCAGATAACTAACCAGAAACTCACACAGCGTGGACTTTCCTGATCCCTGACATCCATTTACACCCACAAAAAATGGCTTAGCTGCACCATCTGCGTGCGTTTTAATCTCATCAGCAAGGGGAATGAACCATTGTTGTGCGATGGATGCGTAAGAAGTTGGCAATTGATGCTGGGCTAAAAAATCAGCTATATCCATGAGCTACCTATGTCGGTGCAATATCCTGCATTCGTTTTGTCGAATCAGGTTACAACATCTGTGCCAACTTCTTTTATATCTGGAAGATAACGCCCGCTATTTGCGTGTGGCCACGATTACGGCACGTTGTGGTGCAGGATATCCTTCTATGGTGCGTGAAAGATCTTCAGGATCCAGAAAATCTTTCAGTGACTGGGAGGTCATCCACGGCGTCTGGCGTTGCTCATCCAGCCTGGTGACATTCACATCCACCATTTTAATATTGATAAATCCCAGCCGCTCAAGCCAGATTATTAACGCTGCTACGCTAGGAAGAAACCATACATTTCGCATCTGCGCGTAGCGTTCACCGGGCATAAATACCGTGTTTTCGTCTCCCTCTACCACCAGGGTTTCTAATACCAACTCGCCACCGGGGCGCAACTGATGCTTCAGTTGGGTTAAGAACTGCAACGGGTCTTTACGATGATAGAGCACTCCCATGGAAAAAACGGTGTCGAATGCGTCAAGTGCCTGCATCTGTTCAATTCCCAGGGGGAGAAAGTGAATCCTGCTGTCTTGAGCAAACCGTTTAATAATTTGAAACTGCATAAAGAATAAAACGGTAGGATCGATACCAATTACGCGGCTGGCATTCTGCCCCAACATGCGCCACATGTGGTAGCCGCTGCCGCAGCCAACATCTAATACGGTACGGCTTTCCAATGGTGAAATATGTGGAACGACACGATCCCACTTCCAGTCAGAACGCCATTCAGTGTCAATATGAATGTCATGTAAGAAATATGGTCCTTTCCGCCACGGCATAAACTGTTTAAGCAATCCCTGTAACTGCTTTGACGTGTAATCATCAATATCTTCTGCACAGCCGATGCGTACCTCACTTGCGAATTCGATTTTCGAAGGTGTAGTGTGAGGCATCTTTTCGATTAGCCGCGTCCATTTATCGAATTCGCCGTGCCGATCATGTTTTAACCAGTGGCTGATTTGCCCAGGCAAGGTTTCCAGCCAGTGAGACAATGGTGTGCCTAAGAGTGATTGATAGCATTCTTCAAACCAGGTTACAGCAGTATTATTCATCACGATCCCCGCGCTTTGCTTTCACTGCCAGCATCGAAGTGAAGTTGTAGCACTTAAACCACATTACCACATCACTGAAACCCGCTGTTTTGAGACGCGCTTCATGTTCGCTGAAAGTATCAGTAAGCATGACGTTTTCAAGAGCCGCGCGCTTCTGACTGACTTCAAGCTCACTATAACCATTATTGCGTTTAAACTGGTGATGAAGGTCAACCAGCATTTCGTTGCCCGTAACGGATGGGTGACGGATTTTCTCCGATAACACCAATATGCCGCCAGGCAGCAGCCCATCGTAAATGCGTTTAAGTAGTGCAGGGCGGACATCAGGCGGTATAAATTGTAAGGTGAAATTCATCACCACCATAGATGCATTAGTGATGTCGGTGTCTAGTGCGGATTCACATCTTACGCTGACAGGGTTTGGCAAACTAAAACTTTGTATAATGCGTTCGCAACGCGAAACCATAGCCTGTGAGTTGTCAATAGCAATAATATTACAGGGAATTTGTGCAGTGCCGCGGGCAATGGCAAGACTGGCGGCGCCTAAAGAGCAGCCAAGATCATAAACATTTGTAGAGGGAACAACGAAGCGGCTTGCCACTTCGCCAATGGTGTCTACTATTGTTTGGTAACCCGGAACTGAACGCTGAATCATGTCGGGAAAAACATCGGCCACCGCTTCGTCAAACTTAAAATCTTCTACTGACGTTAGCGGAGTAGCAAAAATATTATCGGATTTTTGCACGTAATTTGTCTCTGCTTAGGCTGTAATTGGGCGCAATTCTACCGCGTTGACCGCAATTTCCAAACCCAAGAGAATACTTTAGAGCAATTAATTGCCATAGATACATTACGACGTAAAGCAGTATGCTGCACACCGAATTCTCCTACGCCCTTTTAAGCCCCGCAAAAGATGCAGCGTGTTAGTCTGTGCTCAGGAGAAGGGAATTGTTGTTCAAGTGCGCAATAGCGCGGTTGCGCTACGCCACCTTCGCTATGGAAAGCTATTGTTTTGTCTGTGGAAGCACCTTTTCTTTTGTTGTAGGAACTGTCATCTCGATATTTTTTGTTTATTTTTCATACATGCAGGGTCTGAAAACTTCTAATGCAATTATTGTTTAGCCGTTTTCGTTTACCTGCAGATATGGGGATACAAAATCGCGGCTAAAATGTCACAAATATACCGTTTTACTCTTGCAGGCTCTCTTAAGTCTTTGAAAGGCAGCAACGGGGAAGGGAACTTCCTGACAGCCCAATGAGAAGGAAAATTGAGCCGTCCGGAGATAGTAGCTGATTTATTATGCGGTTCGTTTTACCAAAAAACGTTTATTGTTTTTTAACGGTTTGATTGGCAATAAGTTCGTCATGTGCAAAATCATCCACATTGATAGTACGTAAACGTCCTGCTTCCGTTTTGTGTAGCAGCGCCGCTTCTTGGTCATCAATGATGCCTTCGTTTAATGCCTCCTCTGCGAGCTTATCCAGGTTGGTAAACGGAAGTTTCGCTTGTCTGTGTTTACATATACGTTCAAATATGGGTTCGCATGCTAAGACATCTTCAAGGGTTTGCTCCAAATCACCATAAAGATTCCCTTCCTCGCGAGTAATGTACTGTCCATCGCCCAGCCGGGACCTTGCAGAGGAAGGTTTTTGCAGAATTTGCGCGATAACGTGTTCAAGGCGATCAGATGGTTTTTCACAGCGTCGACCAAACGGTATTACTATTGCTTTAAGCGCAAGAGCCACGGTTCTGTTAGGAAAGTTAGCAAGAAAACTCTCAATCGCAATTTCTATATTATACAAGGTATCTTGCACTGCCCAATGCATCAGTGGGGCGTCTTCGTGAAGACGTCCATCTTCATCGAACCGTTTAAGTGTGGCGCTCGCAAGGTAAATACCGCTTAATATATCACCAAGCCTGGCTGACAATCGTTCGCGTCTTTTTAAATCGCCGCCTAGCACGCCCATCGATACATCAGCGAGCAGCGCAAGATTGGAACTGTAACCTTGCAGTAACTTATAATAGCGAGCGGTGTCATCAGCAAAAGGCGAAGTGTGGAAAATGCCGCCGGTAAAAGAAAACCACAAGCTTCTTACTGTGTTAGCAATGGCGAAACCAATATGACCAAATACAGCTTTATCAAAGGCGGCAAGTTGTTCGCGCCGATCTTCCATTGCAGCAGCTTGAATTTCCTTTAGCACATAAGGGTGGCAACGCATCGCTCCCTGACCAAATATCATCATATTACGTGTCAGGATGTTGGCACCTTCAACGGTAATTGATATGGGGGCGCCCTGGTAACCACGACCCAGGTAATTATTTGGCCCTAACATGATGCCTTTTCCGCCATGGATATCCATGGAATCATTAATAACCTGACGCATCTTCTCCGTTAAATGATACTTACTGATAGCCGAAACAACTGACGGTTTCTCACCTAAATCCACACCTACGGTTGAAAAGCGAGTGACTGCGTCCATCAGGTAAGCATTGCCGCCAATTCTTCCCAGCATTTCTTCTACACCTTCCATCATTCCTACAGGAATACGGAATTGGCGGCGAATGCGTGAATACGCGCCTGTAGCCAATGCGACAGTTTTAGCGCCGCCCGCTGCAGTGGAAGGCAGGGTAATACAACGACCGACTGATAAACATTCCATCAGCATCCGCCAGCCTTTACCAGCCATTGGCGCACCGCCAATAATGTAGTCTAAGGGAACAAAAATATCTTTGCCGCGGATAGGTCCGTTTTGAAAGGGAGTGTTCAGTGGCAAGTGGCGCCGTCCAATTTCAAGCCCTGCGGTGTCCCGAGGTATCAACGCACAGGTAATTCCCAGTTCTTGCTTACTACCCAATAAACCATCCGGGTCGCGCAGCTTAAATGCAAGACCGATAACGGTCGCAATTGGCGCAAGAGTGATATAGCGTTTATTAAAGGTCAGCCGCATTCCAACAACTTCCTGGCCTTCCCATGTCCCTTTACACACGATACCTACATCGGGAATGGCGCCAGCATCGGATCCTGCCTCTGGGCCGGTTAAAGCAAAACACGGGATCTCGTCACCATTGGCTAACCGCGGCAGATAGTGATCTTGCTGCTCTTTTGTTCCATAGTGTTGAAGTAATTCCCCCGGTCCAAGCGAATTAGGGACACCTACGGTACTGGATAATACTGCACTACGGCCTGCCAACTTTTGCAATATGCGCGATTGCGCAAAGGCTGAAAATTGTAACCCCCCGTATTTCTTTTTAATAATCATGGCAAAGAATTTGTGTTCTTTGAGAAAATCCCAGATATCAGGCGGCAAGTCTGCATCGGTGTGGTTGATTTGCCATTCATCAACCATATGGCAAACCCGATCTACCGGGCCTTCTAAAAATGCTTTTTCTTCTGGAGTTAATCTCCCCTTTGGAATCGCGTGCAGCTTTTCCCAATCAGGTTTGCCGCTAAAGATATCGCCGTCCCACCAGACAGTGCCGGCGTCAATGGCCTCTTGTTCTGTGGTAGACATCTCAGGCATGACTTTACGATAAAACGACAGGATCCGGCTTGAAATGTACTGCTTCCGAATGTCAGTAATGCTTAACGGAACAGCAATAACGACGAACAACAACCAACCCAACCAATCGATGTCGCCGAACAACGTACCCAACACCATAACGGCCGCCACAAGAGCAACCGTATTGATTAAACTCATACGTTTATAACTGGCAACAGCCAGGGCGACGACTATTATTAAAAACCAGACTAACTCTGCCATTCTTCAACTCCTGAATATAAATCTCGGCCATTTCCTTTCATTTCCTACGTTACGCAAACCACCTGCAATGTCGTAGAAATTTTCGAGGTCAGACCAGAATGAGTTAAAACTATAGTTTCATTTCAAAAAGATCAAGAAAATAACGTTGAAGGATAGTAAACGGTTTAAGAAAAACGCTGCCGAATGCAGCGCAGCTTCAGCAATCGGGAGACACTAGGTTAAATGAGAAATTAATTTATGCCGATGGACTTACAAATGCCGATAACTTTGCAGGCGGATCTCTCCTTGTTCATCACCATCTTTAAACTGTTGCAGACGAACCAGGTTGTAATCCAGCGATGGCGCGAACCAGGCAAAAGTCACACGGGATTGGGACTGGCGAATCAGTTTTACTTTAATAGTCTTTAGCTCACCGTAAGGCAGAGAGAGGGTTTCACGCCCAAGAATTTCTATGCCGTAGGTTTTTAACTGGCCGCGATAGTTAATGAAGTGATATTCGACGTTTTCTTCGCCTGCGGCGAGCTGCCGGGGAAGATCAATTCGGTAAAGCTGGTTATCCGTTTCAGCGTGCCAGGGTAGCTTCTTCTGTTTGTCTATTACAATTTTAGGCGAGGGGGCAGGTTGAAAATCAATCTGAAGGTGTTTGTCTGATCCGGTTCCGGTGCGGCTGTAATAGTACTGATCAGGTATTAGTTCGCCATCGATCACGTTAAAGATAGAGTGTTCAAAACGTTCGTCTGAGAGAAAAAACTTTGAGACATCCGAAGAATAGGTTAAGGAATACTGCGCCTTGGCAAGCTTTTCCAGTTTTAGCTCTGCTTTACCTACATCATCCTGCCATTTATACGCTGTATAGGTGGCATGAAAAGGAACCAGTGGGAGACGATCTGCTTTTTCGTCAGCATGTGCTGACATGGAAGATATTGCCAGAGCAATACATGCTCCGGCAAAGCGTGATCTAATCGTTTGCATATCCTGAAACCGGAAGCAATTCATTATCCAGTACCGCCTTATTACCCTGCATGGTCAGACGACCTTTTGCAAACCATTGTAGCACTAAAGGATAGATACCGCGTTCCTGTTCTTGCACTCTACTGGCAAGTTCTTCTGCAGTATCGCCAGGAAAAATCGGTACCCGACACTGGACAATGACAGGTCCGCCATCAAGTTCGGGTGTCACAAAGTGAACGCTCACGCCGTGTTCTTCATCCCCGTTGTCAATGGCGCGCTGATGAGTATGTAGCCCTTTATATTTTGGTAACAGGGAGGGATGAATATTCAGCAGCCTTCCAGCAAAATGATGCACAAATTTCTCTGTAAGAATGCGCATAAATCCGGCGAGCACTACGCAGTCCGGCGCATACTGTTCAATATGCTGTTGTAGCTGCTCATCGTATATTTGTCGGTCGGCAATGTTTTTATGATCAAGACAAACTGCAGGAATACCAGCATTCCTGGCGCGCTCGAGCCCGTAGGCATTCGGCCGGTTTGCAATGACGCACACCACCTCAGCCTCTAACCGGCCCAGAGCAATCGCATCAATAATGGCCTGCAGATTTGAGCCATTTCCCGAAATCAATACACAAAGTTTAGTTACAGCAGTCATCGATCAGTTTATCTCAACCTGACTATCGCCGTCTTTAGCTTCAATATGGCCGATTAGCCAGGCATTCTCGCCGTGAGACTGCAGCATTTCTATTGATGCTTCAACGTCACTTTCATCCACTACTATTACCAGACCTACGCCGCAGTTAAACGTGCGATACATTTCATGACGGGTTACGTTGCCTTGAGTTTGTAACCAGTTAAAAATGGCAGGCCATGCCCAACTGCTCTCATCAATTACTACTTTCGCATCGGCGGGAAGAACACGGGGGATGTTTTCCCAGAAGCCGCCGCCGGTAATATGAGAAATGGCGCTTACATTGACTTTATCCAGAAGCGCCAGAACCGATTTCACATAGATACGTGTGGGCGCAAGTAAATGAGATTTCAAAGATTTACCTTCAAGATCACTTTCCAGATCTGCACCGCTCACTTCAATAATTTTCCGCACCAGTGAATAACCGTTAGAGTGGGGACCGGATGAGCCTAGCGCAATCAGCTTTTGCCCAGGCTTAACCTGGCTGCCATCAATGACGTTATCCGCCTCTACCACGCCGACGCAGAACCCGGCGATATCATAATCTCCACCGTGATACATGCCAGGCATTTCGGCTGTTTCGCCGCCAATTAATGCACAGCCGGCTAACTCACAGCCTTCTCCAATTCCCGCAACCACAGTCGCAGCAGTGTCTACATCAAGTTTGCCGGTAGCGTAGTAATCAAGGAAAAACAGGGGTTCAGCACCCTGTACTATTAAATCGTTTACACACATGGCAACCAGATCGATACCAACGCCATGATGCTCGTTGGCATCCATGGCAACACGAAGTTTTGTTCCCACACCGTCGGTGCCGGATACCAGCAGCGGACGCTTGTATTTCGCTGGAATTTCACACAGCGCTCCAAACCCGCCCAGACCGCCTTTTACTTCCGGGCGATGGGTACGCTTGGTTACTGATTTAATGCGTTCAACAAGCTGATTACCGGCGTCAATGTCTACACCAGCATCTTTATAACTTAACGAAGTTTTATTCTCGCTCACGGTGGGGCCCTGATGCTAAGGATGGAAAAACGCGGATTCTACCAGCAAGTGGACGCAAGTCCAATCGACAATCTATGCCCTACGCATCAAGGTGGATTAGTATTACAACCGCAGGCAAAGTTTTCGTGAAATTAAAGATGAAAAAATTTTATAAATGACAGACAATGGCTGCTCTTTTTTATCGTCTGTATTTTATCGTGATCACGGAGCGACAACGTAACTTGATGAGCTATGTTAAGCAGCCTGCGCTACACCTTCTGACCTTTTCTCTCTTTTTCCTTTTTCTCGAGAGTGCTTTGTGCCAGCCGGCTTTTGCCAGTAGCGTTATAGAGGCCAACGTTGCACGGGTGAAAGTTGAGAATCAATCACAAGCGACGCAAAATAAAGCGGTAAAATCAGCATTAGGCGCTGTTTTTGTCAAAACTTCAGGTAGCAACGAGGTACTGAATAATTCGGCAGTTAAATCTGCCTTACGTTCCGCTACCCAATATTTGCGTTCCTACCGCTTCGAAGACAACGGAAGTTCCCTTATTTATATAGCCGAGTTTGATCGCCAGGCCGTGGTGTCTTTACTTCGGGAACAGCAACTTCCCGTTTGGGGAAACCGTCGACCTGACACAATATTTTGGCTAGCTATTGAAGATGAGCACGGCAACCGTCAAATCATCGATGAAGCAAATTCCAACGGCGTAAGACGAGCGGTTCAAGACACTGCTAAGCGTCGTGGTATCCCGTTAAATTTCCCCTTAATGGATCTGGACGACAACAACGCTATTTCTATTTATGATATATGGGGCAGGTTTGCCAGCACGTTAACGCAAGCGTCTAAGCGTTATGGTGTTGATTATGTTATTGGGGCGCGTGTGTATACAGCTACCGCCGATAAGGTAGCGGATTCTCTGAGCGAAGAAAGCAGAGAAGCCCGTACCGCAAGAGCGTTGGAAAATGCCGATCAGTTTTTACAGGACTTCACGCAGAAATCGGTACCGGCGGCTGCGGATTCTTCTGCCGAAAACGCCCCGGAAATTAATCAACAAGAATTACACTCTATTGCCACTCAGTCTGGTGAAGGCGAGTTTGCGCTGGACTGGGTAGTCATTACGGGTGAAAGAGTACAGTTTGGCACTATCTACGGCGACGATCCGCAAGTGCTGTCAACGCAATTCATTGACGTTTATGCCGATTTTCTGGCGACGCAATTTGCCATTACACCGGGTACCGAAAAGGGTGCCACTACCAGGCTGACTATTTCTGTGGCTAACCTTAACAGTCTCGCAAAATATGTGCATGCTCAGCGTTACTTAAATAATTTAAGCGTAGTCGGTAATGCCATCTTATCTGAACAGAAAAATTCTGTTGCTAGCTTCGAAGTCTCGCTGCTGGGCTCTGTTGACGATTTTCGAAATTCGTTATCGTTAGATTCCCGGTTACAACCTGTCAGGGATGCCTTCGGCCAACCTGTTGAAGGATTGAATTTTTACTGGAACGAATAGCGATGCAACTACCGTTGCCCGTCACTTTACCCACTGATGAAACCTTCACCAGCTTTGCGAAAGGGACGAATGAAGAACTGGTCGGGTTGCTGCAAGCCATAGCGGATGCCAGCCCTGCATGGCAGGAAGCGCAAGCCCTGCGTTCGCTGGTGGTTTCGCGGTTGCCCCTGGTAACGATGGTCGGTAGCGAAGGGCGAGGCAAAAGCCATTTACTCTACGCGCTGTGTCATCAATTGGCCGCTAAGCAGGCGCAACATATCTATCTTAACCTTGAAGAAAGTAAGCAGTGGACGCGCCACGCCTTTGATGGGCTGGAAAACCTGCCATTAGTTTGTCTGGACAATATTCATTGCTTGGCGGGTAGCCATGAGTGGGAGGAGGCACTGTTTGATTTGATTAATCGAATAGTGGAAACTCGACGCGCCATTTTAGTGTGTACATCTGAATTTGGCCCTAGTCATCCGGCCTTTGTTTTGCCCGATCTTCGCTCACGCTTAGCTTGGGGAACAACGTATCAGGTCCAGGGGCTTAACGATGAAGAGCGCAAAAGTGTCGTTCGCAATCGTGCCGAGCAACGGGGTCTGAAGTTGTCTGAGCAGGCGCTTCAGTTTTTGTTACATCATTGTGAGCGAGATCTTCCAAGTTTAATGGCGTTGTTAGAGCGCTTAGATAAGCGCTCTTTGCAAGAACAGAAAAAACTATCGGTGGCGCTAGTGAAACGAGAGCTGGAACTAGATTAATATAACCCGCGCCTTAGTTTTTACCTTCAAAATATTCACGCTCTCTCTTCATCTCGTCTTTTAGCTTCGTTAGACCCAACCCCAGTTCCTTGCCTCTTCTTCTGGCAAATACGCAACAACCCGTGAACATCAGCATTACCAGTATGAGTTCGATAGCTGCATAAAGCCTTTCAGCTTCTATAGCGTACATAACCGTACAACCATGAATGAGATAAAACAAAACCACAAAATTTGCCCAGGCGTGGGTGTAAGGTTTTCCTTGTATCATTCCTTTGGCTGGCAAGAGTAAGGGCAGTAGATAAATAATTGCAATAAATGTTAGCGAGTAGGAGTGATCGGTATTTAACAAAAGTTGCCATACCGCCACCCAGGCGAGTAATCCGATATAGCTTCCCAGCGCGAGGTAACGGTAAAAACGTGTGGTAGGGGACATGCTGTCGCTCCGGTTATGCATGGTGATGTAACTTCCTTGCCAGTGAGCCCAGCCTGAATCCCTGGGCCATGGCCAACGCCTCTTCGTGGGAGGTAAGTACAGGACTTTCTGTTGATGTCGCGTGGGGAGTAGCCACATGAGATACACCGTAAGGTGTACCACCAGACTGGGTCTCGTGGAGGGCAGGTTCCGAGTATGGTAAACCGCAGATTATCATGCCGTGATGAATCAAAGGTAACATCATACTTAATAATGTCGATTCCTGACCACCGTGCATACTGCTCGTTGAAGTGAACACACATCCGGGTTTATCTATTAAAGCACCTTTCAACCATTGCGTGCTGGTGGTGTCCAGAAAATGCTTAAGAGGAGCTGCCATATTGCCAAAGCGGGTAGGGCTGCCTAACGCCAAGCCACTGCACAGTTCCAGATCCCGAGCGGTTACATAAGGCGCGCCACTTTGGGGAACAGTATCAGGGGCGTGATCAAAACAGGTGTAAATAGGAGGAACGGTGCGTAACATGGCAGGCGTGCCAGAACTTTCCACACCCTTTGCAATGGTTTCAGCAAGCTTTTTTGTCGAGCCGTGGCGGCTGTAGTACAGCACAAGAACAGGAGCCACTAAAGAATATCCAGAACGGCTTCTGGCGGACGACCAATTTTGGCTGCATTGCGATTTATTACAATCGGGCGCTCCAGTAATTTAGGATAATTGGCGATGGCTTGAAAGTGCTCTTCGTCAGTGACATTTTCACGATGCAGTCCAGCTTCTTTAAATTCCGCTTCTTTGGTTCTCATCATGTCAGTGACTTCGGGTAACGCCAATTTTGTAAAGAGCTGCTTTATTTCTTCTACCGATAGCGGAGACTTTAGGTAATCCACAATTTTGGGGGCTATTCCCTTCTCCTCGAGCAGCGCCAAAGTTTGACGGCTTTTAGAGCAGCGGGGATTGTGCAGAATGGTAATGCTAGACATGGCAATACTCACTGTGTTGTTATGATACAGCATGCAATTTTAACAAGGTTCATCAAGAGTTAAACATGGGATTGCAGAATTCTTCAATAAACATTGCCGGTTTCGCTAAACCTGTCTTTTTTGCGGCGCTGGCTATACTGGCTGTCAGTACCGGAGCGCTGACTTATCAGTTTTCCCGGTACGATATACAAACCTTACATGGCGAACGCTATCGTTGGCAGGCATTAGAAGGAAAATGGGTAATCGTGAACTACTTTGCCCAGTGGTGCGCACCTTGTCTTCGGGAGCTTCCTGAGCTTAATAGTCTGAATCAAAGTTTGCCAGAAGATGTCGTGCTCCTAGGCATCAATTTTGATCCGATGACCGAGACACAAGCCCGAGCAATGGCAGAAAAACACAATATCAGCTTTGACGTGATTATTGCTGACAACCAAACCTCCATGCCTATGACTACGCCCCAATATTTACCTGCCACCTATATTATTAATCCGAAAGGACAGGTAGCGATTAAATTGGCAGGTGAACAAACCGAAGCCGGTTTGCTGGAAACGCTCAATAAGCTGAAATTACAGACGCTTTAAACGTTCCTCTTCATCCCGCAACTGCTTGATACGCGCACGTATACGTTGTTTCGCTAAATAATTGTCACCACTAAAGTTGTAGGCAAACTGCAACTCGTCCACTGCGCGGCGGTAGGCGCCATTCAGTACATAAATTTCTGCCTTGTTCTCGTGCATGTCCTGATAACGCTTGGATGACTGATACGCTTCGTCGAGTAACTGATATGCCACTTCATAATGTGGATTAATCAACAAAAAATCTTTGAGAATAGAAATGGCTTCCCCGTGCCGTTTTGCTGCAATTAAGGCGTTAGCCTGATTCATTGCTAATACGATGTTTCTTGGTGTTCTGCTTAAATGCGGAGCCAGCCTTTCAATGGCGTCGCTATATTGTTCTTGCGCCAGAGAAATATCAGTAGCGGCATCCAGATAAAAGAGGTTTTCACTGTCTTCATTTAATAGTTTATCAATGATAGGTTTCGCCTTGGCTATGTTCTCAGTTCTTAAGTAGGACAATGCCAAGCCATACTCGGCGGCTTCACGTAGAGCATAATCATTTTTCTCTACTGCGGCCTGAAAATACTTAAGACTATAATCTTTATCCCAGGTGTACCGAGCCATAATTCGTGCTTTGGCTAGATGAAAAGCCAGGCTCTCCTGCACCCGAACCTTCGGAAAATCAGCGGCTCTGGCTCGGGCATCTGCAATCCGGGATTCAGTAAGTGGATGAGATAGGAGCCGTGCTGGCGGACGCGATACCATACGGGATTGTTCGGCCAGGGTAGAAAAGAAGCCAGCTGCCGCATCGGGATCGAAACCTGCGCGAGCCAGCATGGCTATGCCCAGACGATCGGCTTCTTGCTCATTTGAGCGGGTATAATCGATTTGCATCTGGGCAGAGGCCGCCTGACCTCCCGCCATTGCCGCCATACCTGCTTGCGGATTTGCCATCGCCAGCAATACTCCACCAAGCATAGAGGCTATTGCAATGGGCGCAGCTCGCTGCTGCGCTTGCATGCGCCGGGCAAGATGACGCTGGGTAACGTGAGCAATTTCATGAGCCAGGACAGACGCCAGCTCGCTCTCACTTTGAGCATTGTGAATGAGGCCAGAATGCACGCCAATGTGACCTCCAAAAAATGCGAAGGCATTGATGGCATCATTGTTAACCCAGAAAAATTGAAACGGAAACTTGGCGTTGTCGGCATATACCACCAGCCGGTTGCCTAAATCCTGCAAATATTCATCCAGCAGTGGGTCCATGATCAGCGGCGCCTGACCGCGCATCTGGCGCATCACAGCATCACCAATGATCATTTCTTTACCTAAGGGCAACGCATCCGATGCGACCACGCCAATTTCAGGTAATGCGTTCTTATCATTGAATTTATTGGTTTGGGCAACGGCAGCAAGACTCATGCTACACAGCAACAGCCCTACCTTTAATCCTTTTTGCGCTATTAATCTCATTGAACCTTAGTCTATCGAGAACTACTCTTGCGTTAAGCCTTAGAGTAGGCTTAGAAGCGATCAGTTTCATTTTTCTATCGTGATATTTAAGCATTGTGCCGTACCTTGCAAGGGAATACCACTTGCTGCAACGTGCAATTTGATAATCACCTTCATTTGCAGCGACAAGCCGTTGTATTTCTAAAAGTTCTGATTGTTGCGGCCACCCCCTGTATTACTCTATGATGCGGGTCACTGACGAAAGTCCGAGAATATTACATGAGTTTAGTTACGGTGTTCGGGCGCTGGTACCGACGCAAATTTTCTGATCCTGACGCAGCTATGCTGTTGATTTTAATTCTGCTTACTGCCGCCGTGCTAGTTGTATGGGGGGAGATAATCATGCCAGTGCTGGTGGCGGCGGTGATTGCCTATCTGCTGGATTGGCCTGTGAGCAGGCTCATTCGTGTTGGTGTCAGGCGTTCGGTGGCTTGTAGTCTGGTATTAGTCGGCTTTATTACCCTCACCATTATGACGTTGGTCGGGCTGGTGCCTATCATATCCCGGCAAAGCATCAATTTAATCCAGGAAACGCCCCTAATCTGGCAAAAAGCGCAGGATTGGATCCTGACCCTGCCGGACAAATACCCTGATTACGTCCAGGTTTATCAAATCCATCAGATGATGGAAGGGTTGAATGAGAGGCTGGTGGAAGTCGGGCAGCAGCTGATTTCTGCGTCGTTTAGTTCTCTGGGCGATGTAGCAGCGTTGTTGGTGTACCTTATTCTGGTGCCTCTTATGGTCTTTTTTATGCTGAAAGATAAGCTTTTCTTCCTAGCAAGCATTCATAAGGCATTGCCCCAGGAGCGGAGATTGATTACGCAGGTGGGACATGAAATGAACTCTCAGATTGCCAATTACATTCGCGGCAAAGTGATAGAAATCGTGATTGTGGGTATTGTTTCCTGTATTACTTTTATTTTAATGGACTTGCGCTACGCTATTTTGCTGGGCGTGCTGGTGGGCCTTTCTGTGCTAATTCCTTATATCGGTGCTGCGGTCGTTACTATTCCTGTTGCGGTGGTAGCAATGTTCCAGTGGGGGATCAGTCCTGAATTCTGGTATCTCATTATTGCGTATAGCATTATTCAGGCACTGGACGGTAACCTGCTGGTGCCGTTGTTGTTTTCCGAAGCGGTAAGCCTGCATCCTTTATACATTATTGTAGCGGTACTCTTTTTTGGCGGCTTGTGGGGTTTCTGGGGTGTCTTTTTCGCCATTCCCTTAGCCACCCTGGTCAAAGCTTTAATTACGGCATGGTCGGGGAATCCTGATCCTCGTTTCCATCAGCATCCCAACTAATAATAATCCGCGAGAAGAATGCATGATCAGCTCAGGGATTGAGAATTAGTATAAATCTACAGAAAATAAAGGAGTCGCTGGACTCCTTTATTTTTGCTTCTTTCTCTAAAAGGTCGATGTAGCTTATCGTTTAATAGGTTAATTTTTTTGCAAAAATACTCAATCTCTTACAGATTGGTATAAGCTTACTGACAAAATAAAAATGCTGGCAGCAATCGCTGTTGTGACTCGCACCCTAAAATTCCGATAGAGGAGGGGCTATGATCTCATTCAAGCTTAACGGAAAATCTGCGCAATTTGATGGCGATCCTGATACGCCCCTGTTATGGGTTATTAGAGACAACCAAAAACGCACCGGCACAAAATACGGCTGTGGTATTGCCCAATGTGGTGCTTGTACTGTTCATGTGAATGGCATGAGTCAACGTTCCTGCGTAACGTCAATCTCATCTGTACAAGGAAATGAAGTTACTACCATTGAAGGAGTAAATGGTAAAGAAGCCGAAGCAATCCAGAGCGCATGGATGGATATTGATGTGCCGCAGTGCGGCTATTGCCAGTCCGGTCAGGTAATGTCGGCGGTGGCATTGCTAAAACAAATAAAACAACCAACAGACAAAGACATTGATGGCGCAATGGTAGGCAATGTTTGCCGATGCGCCACGTATCAGCGTATCCGCCAGGCCATACATCAGGCAGCCAAAAACGTGGAGGCATAAGCCATGAAGGATTCACCAAATAATGTGAGCCGGCGGCATTTTCTCGCTGGTACAGGTTTGGTTATCGGGCTGTCTATTATACCAAAATCGTTGGCTGCAGCCATGGTCGCAAACACAGACAGCCAATCACGCGCGACGCCCATGAATGCATTTGTCAGGGTGGCGCCCGACGGCGTAGTAACGGTGATGTCGAAGCATTTGGAAATGGGACAAGGGCCTTACACGGGTTTAACGCAATTAGTGGCCGAGGAAATGGACGCCGATTGGGAGCAAATGCGTGTAGAGCCGTCACCTGCAGACGACAGTACCTATGCAAATCTGGCTTTCGGGATGCAAGGAACAGGTGGATCTACGTCCATTGCCAATTCTTACGAACAGTTTCGAAAAGCGGGTGCTACGGCAAAAGCCATGCTTATCGCTGCTGCGGCCGCGGCTTGGCAGGTGCCCAGCGCTGAGATAGCAGTGAAAAAGGGGCGTATTTTTCATCAACAGTCAAATCGCTCGGCGGGATTTGGTGAAATGGCAGAAAGTGCAGCTTTGCTTTCACCCCCTAAAGACGTAACGTTAAAGCAACCCAGTGCGTTTAAAATTATCGGTAGCAATAAGCAACGGCTGGACACACCGGCAAAAACTACGGGCAAAACCACCTTTACGTTAGACATTTACGCTGATGAAATGTTAATTGCACTCGTTAAGCATGCGCCTTATTTCGGCGCTAAAGTCGCGAGTTTTGATGCCAATAAAGCCATGCAGATTCCTGGTGTGGTTGATGTTAAAGCTGTTTCTCAAGGTGTGGCAATTTTTGCAGAAAACACATTTGCAGCGCTAAAAGGCCGTGATGCTGTAGAAGTTCAGTGGGATCTAAGTCAGGCGGAAACCCGTTCATCTGAAGCAATCATTGAAGACTACCGTAAACAGATGAACAAGGAGGGGTTAAAAGCCACAAATCGGGGAAACGTGTCGCAGACTTTAAGCGCTGACGGTGTAACAGTGTTGGAAGCCGAGTACGTGTTTCCTTATCTTGCTCATGCTCCCATGGAGCCTCTGGATGCGGTATTGATAAAAAACCAGAATGGCGGCATAGATTGCTACAGCGGTGCTCAATTTCCAGGTATGGATAAAAAAGCCATTGCCGATATCTGCGAGATTGCGGAGGAAAAAGTCACTATTCATGTTCAGTATGCCGGGGGCAGCTTTGGGCGCCGTGCGCAATTTGGATCGCCTTACATGCGTGAAGCCGCTGAGGTATTTAAAGTGTCCGGCATGAAACGCCCTGTAAAGCATATGTGGACACGAGAAGATGATATTCGCGGTGGCTTTTACCGCCCGTTGTTCATTCATCAACTACGTGGTGCCATTGATAAAGAGGGAAAAATTATTGGATGGGATCAGGTAATTGCTGGCCAATCGATAATGCAGAAAGATGAACTGGACGAAACCAGTGTGGAAGGCGCCTCAGATCTTCCTTACAACATTCGCGATCTCCGGGTGTATTCGCACAACATGCAAACGGGCGTACCTGTGTTGTGGTGGCGCTCGGTAGGCCACACTCATACTGCGTTTGCAGTAGAAGCTTTTCTTGATGAATTACTCGAAAAGGCCAATGTCGATCCTGTTGAAGGAAGGCTAAAGCTGCTAAAGCCTGAGTCGCGGCAGGCGGGCGTGTTAAAGCAAGTGTCGGAACTGGCTAATAAGGCCGGAACTGTGCCTGCTAACCGCGCTCGCGGAGTTGCGGTACACAAAAGTTTTAACACTTACGTTGCTGAAATTGCCGAAGTTTCAGAAGGCAAAGATGGTTTGCCCGTGGTGCATAATGTTTGGGTTGCCGTCGACTGCGGCGTAGCCGTGAATCCCAACCATATCCGCGCGCAGATGGAAGGGGGAATTGGATTCGGTTTGGGCGCTATTTTGTATAACGCTATTGTCCTTACAGAAGGTGGTAAAGTAGAGCAGTCGAATTTTCATGATTACCGTTCATTACGTATTAATGAAATGCCCCATGTTGAGGTAGCAATTGTTGAATCGTCTGAGCCACCCACAGGTGTAGGTGAACCCGGTGTTCCACCTATCGGCCCGGCAGTGGCCAATGCGTGGCGAAGACTCACAGGGACTCCTGTCCGCCGTTTACCCATTCAACCCAGACAAACCACCTAAGGAGCCGTCATGAAAGCAATTACTTGTCTCGCGATGCTCTTAATAAGCGCTGTTGCCTTTACATCGTCTTTGCAGGCTAACGCAAACGCATCTGAGAAAACTCAGTTGCTTTCTGCTAGCGATTTTGCGGACATAGCAGATAAAACTGCGCGCGCTCAAGCCATGTTTGAGGAAATTGGCAAGGTAATTCAGCATCCTCGCTGCCTGAACTGTCATCCCGCCGATAATCACCCATTACAGGGAATGGATATGAAAATTCATGAACCGCTAGTGTTTCGTGGGCTGGGAAATTTTGGTGTGCCAGGAATGGAGTGCAATACATGTCATGGTGCGAATAATGTGGAAATAATTGCTCAAGCGGATGATATTAAAAGTATTCCAGGCAATCCCAAATGGCACCTTGCGCCTCTGGAAATGGCTTGGGTAGGCAAGTCACTGGGCGAAATTTGTCAACAGTTAAAGGACAAAGAGCGCAACGGCGGAAAAACAATGGCGGAAATGATTCATCATATGGCCGAAGATGATTTAGTAGGCTGGGGTTGGTACCCCGGCAAAGGCCGCGAGCCGGTGCCGGGGACACAGAAAGCGTTTGGCAAACTGTTCAAAGCGTGGGTGGATAATGGCGCGCATTGTCCGACAGCATAGCAGGTGAAAGCCCGCTCTCGGGCTTAATTCGATGTGTGGACTCCACCACCTTAGCTAAGCAGGGATGTGGAGTCACTACATTGAGCTGAGCTTAGTTACTGACTGCTTAAGTAGTCAAGAACAACAGTATGATGATCTTTGGTTTTGAATTTATCGAAAACTTTTTCAATAGTCCCTTCCTCGCTAATGAGAAAACTGAGGCGGTGAATACCCTCGTATTCTTTTCCCATAAATTTCTTAAGTCCCCACACGCCAAATGCATCGGCAACAGCGTGATCTTCATCAGACAGTAAAGTGAAATTCAGGCTTTCTTTTTCAATAAATTTCGGTAATCGCTTCACCGGATCGGGGCTAACGCCAAGTACAACAACATTTTTAGCATCAAGTTCCGCTTTGGTATCGCGCAGATTTTGTGCTTGCACCGTGCAGCCCGGGGTCATGGCTTTGGGATAAAAATAGACTAAAACTTTCTTCCCCTTAAAATCACTTAAAGAAACACTGTCACCGTGTTGGTCAGGTAAACTAAAAGTGGGAGCGTTGTCACCAGCTTGCAGAGTTTGCATATTTATCCTTTTTGTATTTATCAATGACTTTGCCAGTCAATTTAAGGCTATCGAAGAGGATCTTTAAAGAATACTCAAGCTCGCCAAAATCAACAGAATCCGGAACGGTGACCATTAACTTGCAACGCATCATCTCTTCACCTGATTTTTCATCGGTAAAGGTACGTTGGCGAAATGCGTTGATAGAAGCATTGCGATCGGCAAAGAAGCGGGTTACTGACTTAATCAAACCTGCGGCATCAACACCGCTAAATTCCACCTCAAAAACATGTTCGATATTTTGCTTTTCATGATGGCTGGTGCGTTTCATCAATGAAAGTAAATCCAGGCGCTGGCAAAGTGGCGGAATTAAACATTCCGCACGCGTAATTGCCTGGTGATTACCTTCTAATATCATGGTCAGGGAAAATTCCTTTCCATAAATAGCTTGCCGACTATCCAGAATATTACATTGGACTTCGGAGACAGTTGTCGCAATTTCGCTAAGAATGCCACTTCTGTCAGTACCGAGAATGGTCACGATCAATTGCTGCTTCATACGTGTTCAGTCCAGAAACTAAGTGAGTAGATGGTAGCACAGAGTTTTTTTTCTATGCTAGCACCTGGAGCGCTCAAATAATCGAAAATTCCCTCTTTGCGCGCTTGTGTTTACTGCGTTAGATAATTAACATGTGCGCTCACTAAAAGCGGAGACATTATGTTTACAGGCAGTTACGTGGCACTGATCACGCCGATGAATGACAATGGCGACATTGATTATCCTGCACTGGAAAAACTTGTCCAGTTTCATATTGAACAGGGTACTCACGGCATTGTGTCTGTGGGAACTACAGGTGAATCTGCTACTTTACCCTTTGACGAACATATTGAAGTTGTTCGACAGACGCTGGCGATGGTAGATAAAAAAATACCAGTAATTGCCGGCAGCGGCGCCAATTCGACTGCAGAGGCTATTTTTCTTAGTGAACAGATGGCAGCCCTTGGCGTAGATGGCTTTCTTAGTGTTGTACCTTATTATAATAAGCCGCAGCAGGCGGGGATGATCGCCCACTTTAATGCTATTGCTGACGCCACCGACGTACCGGTATTACTTTACAATGTTCCTGCCCGTACTGTAGCAGACATGTTACCTGAGACAGTGGCTGCGCTTGCAGAGCATAAAAATATTGTGGGTTTGAAAGACGCCACTGGCGATATTCAACGATTAAAAGCAACCCAAAAGCTGGTAAAAAATGATTTTCTGCTATTAAGCGGAGATGACGCTTCCAGTTGTGAATTTCTTTGTGAAGGTGGTCACGGAGTCATTTCCGTCACTGCGAATGTTGTGCCTAATGCCATGTCGAATATGTGTGATGCGGCGTTAGCTAAGAATTTTGATGCGTGTCGACAATTCAATGACAGCGTAAAGTTACTTCATGACGCGCTTTTTATTGAGCCGAACCCGGTGATGCCAAAATGGGCCTTATATCGGATGGGCCTTACCAAAAGCGCGATATTACGTCTACCGATGGTTTTACCGGAACTTGCAAGCCAAAAACATATCGAACAAATACTACAAAAATACGAATTGATTTCTGGTTAATAAGGAACGCGGATGAAAAAATCCCTGGCTTTGATAAGCGGCCTCACTATTTTGGCGCTTACAGGTTGTGCAAGCCAACAAGAACGACGTACTGCTTCGGGTAATTACGATTATCTGAAATCAACACAGCGCGCTACTATAAAAATTCCTGCCGATGTAGATCAGCCTGAGTTCTCAGAAGAATATGAACTGCCGAAGCTGGGCGAAAAGGTTAATGAAAATCTGATTGGGCGTGAGCTGTTGGTATCGTCTCCAGCTCTTGTATTGCCTCTGGTAAGCGGTTCTCATGTTGAAGAAGGAAGTCGAGAAGCCACAGTCTGGTTTGATCAGGTTGATGATAGTAAACCGTTAAAACAAGCGATCTGGGATTCGCTGTTAAGTTTTCTTGAACAGCAAAAAATTGAAGTCGATTCTTTTGATCCTGAAGCTGGCATTCTCATCACCGACTGGGTAGTGGAAAATAAAGACGAAGACAGCAGCTGGTATGAATTTTCTGCTCCTAAAAAAGGCGAAGTTAAACGCCGCTTCGAGTTTTCAATGGAAGTTAAACCACACGGCCGCACGGCATCTTTGCACGCTGAACTCAAAGATTTTCAAGCCAACGGGGAAGCTAAAACGGCTGCTCAGTTAGGTGAAATAGAAGAGCGTCGTGAAGAAGTGACCGTATTGAATCAGTTCATTAATCATTATGAATACCAGATCCAGCTCGAAGACAGTAAGCGTATCGCGCGAATTCGTCAGGGGCTTAACGCTGAAATGGGCTTTAATGCTAACGGCGAACCCGCTTACGTAGTCGATGCGCAATATGACGTGGCATGGCCACGTCTGTTATTGGTGCTAAGAAAGCTTGGATTTGATGTGAAAGATTTGGACAAGTCTACTGGCCTGTTGTTCGTTACCTACAATGGTATTGATAAAGGCTGGTGGAGTGGTCTGTTTTCTGATGAAAAAGACCTTCTGAAAAAAGATGACTACCGCCTGAAAGTCGGAAATATGGGTGAAAAAACATCCATTACTTTCATGAACGATGAGAGCGAGCCTTTTGAAGTGGATGTAGTTACAGAAATGTACGAGCCCTTTTCAAAGGTGATGTCACAAGACGACCTCGACATTTAATTTTTTGAGAGACATCATGGAAAAACGCGAAGAACTATACCGCGGTAAAGCAAAAACTGTCTACCTGACTGATGACAGCGATAAGCTTATCTTGTTATTCAGAAACGATACTTCTGCTTTCGATGGAGAAAAAATCGAACAGCTTGAACGTAAAGGTGAAGTAAACAATAAGTTTAATCATTTTATTATGTCCAGGTTAGAGGAAGCCGGTATTTCTACCCAGGTAGAGGCGCTGGTTTCGGATACGGAGTCGCTGGTTAAGAAGCTGAAAATGATTCCGGTGGAATGCGTAGTTCGAAACGTAGCAGCAGGTTCTTTAGTACGCCGCTTGGGTGTTGAAGAAGGACAGTCGCTCAACCCGCCGGTTTTTGAATTCTTTCTGAAAAACGATGCGTTGCACGACCCAATGGTCAATGATTTTCACATTGTGTCGTTTGGTTGGGCAACAGAAGCGCAAATTGCTAGCATGAAAGCGTTAACTTTCGCGGTTAACAACGTTCTGAAAAAGCTATTTGACGACGCTGGTATGATTTTAGTGGATTATAAGCTGGAGTTCGGTTTAGACAAGGATGGCGAGATTGTTCTTGGCGATGAATTTACTCCAGACGGTTGCCGTTTATGGGATAAAGAAACCCGCAAAAAAATGGATAAAGACCGTTTCCGTCAGGGGCTAGGGTCAGTGGTTGAAACCTATATCGAAGTCGCAGAACGATTGGGCATAAAATTATAGGGTACGAAGAATTCTCCTGAAATTAGAATAAGCCGATCCGCAATTGCGATCGGCTTTTTTGTACTTGCGCAGGCGCTAACGTTATACAGGCTACGAAAAAAGAACATTCGTGATAGCAAGTATGAAGTGAGACTTTTTGAAAGCTTACCCTCTTTAAATAACTTACGCACTCAAAACAACATTGGTGCCAAGTGCCATACTGGTGGAGTCGGTGAATTAAAACGCTAAACTGCGTTTCTACTGTTAATTACTAAGACCGCAAAGAAAGCCCTTTAAGGACGAGAATCATGCAGACGAAAATGGTAATGCTGGTGATAATGGCCATGATGGCTTTTGCAGGTAATTCGCTTTTGTGCAGAATGGCGCTGGTTAGCTCAAGCACTGATCCCGTTTCCTTTACCTATATCCGTCTGCTAAGCGGCGCTCTTGTACTTTACTTACTGACGGTATTTCGCCATTCCCCAAGTATTTCTGCTGGTAGCTGGGTCGGCGCTGTTGCGTTATTCGTTTATGCCACTGGCTTTTCCTTAGCGTATGTGGCCATACCTACTGGAGCAGGTGCGTTACTACTTTTTGGTGCAGTTCAACTGACCATGATCCTGTGGGGGATGTTTAAGGGCGAACGTTTCAATAGCATTCAAACTACAGGATTTTTTTTGGCGATAGTCGGGCTAACCGTGTTGCTGCTACCTGGTGCTACAGCTCCGCCCCTCTCTTCGGCAGTACTAATGGTTATGGCTGGTATGGCCTGGGGAATATACTCAGTCTTAGGTAGAAGTGCATCGAATCCTTTGTCTAGTACAGCGGGAAATTTCATTCTCACACTCCCGTTTGCAGCCATTTTATTATTGATCAATACGCATACTATGATGACTGATCTTCAGGGACTAATATTAGGGATTGTTTCCGGTGCAGTAACATCAGGGATAGGATACGCGCTTTGGTACGCCGTACTTCCGGCGCTAAAATCTTCCCATGCCGCCACTATTCAGCTAAGCGTTCCGGTCATTGCGACGTTTGCTGGCTGGTTAATTCTTGGCGAAACCTTGACCTTACGTATCCTGCTTGCCTCACTCGCCATCTTGAGCGGCATTGCTCTGGTAATAATAGAAAAGCGATAGCGTGTTCGGTAAATATTCAGTGTCACGTGCCAAAACTGAGCTTAGCGCTCAATCGGTTGTAAATGAGTGGCGTTAGCCCGGTACCTGAAGCTATTGCTTTCTCAAAAAAATGAAATGGATTTAAAAGAAAAGTTCGATTCGGCCCAGCGGAAGCTTGAAAGCAAGGGTTTTAATTTTACTGCTTCTTTTATTGAGGGAGACATTCATGCTTCTTTGATGGAATATTAAGAAAAGCATGACACTGATCTCATTGTAATGGGCTTTTGGCCACTCTAAGCTCAGGCAGTTCTTTGTTGGCAGCAACACGATGAAGATGCTCGAAAAAAATGATGTGTCACCCGTGGTTGCGGTAAGTACTTTTGGTACCACGAACGCCGGAATGCTATATCACGAACGTCAAGATGAGAAGCGTGTCTATAAAACTCGGACATGTAAATGTTACAGCCCATTTGTAGCCATCGCTAAAAGGCTATTATTTTACGTTAAAGTAATGCAGTCATTGCAAATGTAGCAACAAACCTTGATTGAAGCCGCGTGCGCCCGAATATCTTCCGCCTGGATGCTGGTGCTAAAGGTGGTACGGTTACTGCAATTCCACTTCCAAAATACTACGTCAGCGCTTGCGGAGGAGTTCATGACACAAAAAAAGTATCTTGGTACGGGCATGATCGTCGGTATTGTGCTTACTGCAATAGCAGGGATGGTTGCAATTCTCATCGTTGTTTACACGGGAAGCTACAATATCAGTGCGCGCGAGGACCATTCTTCTTTTGCGCGCTGGGCACTTTCAACCTCCATGGTAGCGTCAGTACGAAGCCGGGCAGATCAAAAGCCTCCAGGGTTTACGAAGAATATGATTGCGGCTGGGGCACACGAGTACCAAACCATGTGTGAGCACTGTCACGGCGGGCCAGGTATCGAACGCGCGAACTGGGCTGAGGGACTGGTCCCACAACCCCCTCATCTTACTGAAGCGGCTGCACACTGGACACCCTCAGAAGTATTTTGGCTAGTCAATCATGGCGTTAAAATGTCTGGAATGCCCGCATTTGGCGCTACACATGACGAAAAAACGCTATGGAATATCACCGCTTTTGTAAAGCAATTACCCGCCATGACACAAGCCCAATATCAAGAATTGGGAGACCACAACAAACATGACCATTGAGACAGAGGAGAACTAACAGATGCACATGTCCTATTGGCGTTTTGCAGCAATGATCGCTACGTCGACGATAATCATGTTCGGCTTAATGTATCTTAACACTTACGCTTTCGAACACGTATTGTGGAGTGAAACACGAGCATGGATGGCATTATTAATGGGCGCCACTATGGCGATCGTGATGCTTAGCTTTATGCTAAATATGTATAAAAAGAAATGGATAAATATAGGAATATTCGCAGGTAGTGCTTGTGTATTTGTCCTCTGTTTATGGATAGTAAGAAGCCAGGCTACGGTGACAGATGTTGAATATATGAAAGCGATGATCCCGCATCACTCCATTGCTATTATGACCAGCGAAAGAGCACAAATAAGCGACTCCCGAGTCCGAAAACTTGCTGATGAAATTATAGCAGCGCAGCGTAGAGAAATTTCTGAAATGAAATATCTAATTCGAGATATTGAGGAGGCCCAATAAGATGTCCTCTTACATTCGCTTGATGGTAATTATTATGACGGGTACAGGAATCGCTGCATGCAGAAACCCACCGCCGGATGCCGCTCTTGGCGCAAAACAAGCCCCCAAGCCATCACCGGAAATTGTCTCGGCGCAAGCCGCAGTTGAAAGTCCTGACATTCCTACAATCGACCCTATGACTTTAGATAGCGCAGAAGTCGATAAGGTTCTTTCTAAAACCCCCAGGTGCGCCTTTTCCTATACTGCTGGCAGCTCTCCCGTGCTGGTAGTCGGAGCAAATGCTGGTAAAGTAGCTGGCGTAATTAAAGTTCATGGAAAGTTGGTTAAGCTAACCGGCATGAATAAGAATTCAAGAGCGTTGCCAGAGGGGGGCCAATTTGCTGCGCAGCCTATTACGGTTACTATTCAACCTCAGGAGGAAGTCCGCAAAGACAGATTACAGAAGCAAACACATGTTTCTGCCATAATGCACTTTGAGTTGGACCAAGGCCTAACGGTCGGATATGAAGGCTGGTGGCGCTGTAATATGAATTAAGCTGCCGGCTCTTTTCGGTTGGCGGAGCCGGCCAACTTTAGCACTATGCCAAGTTGTTTCCTTCATATCGTTTACCCTTTCACTTGCTCTTGCGTCCCTTCGGACGCGGCTTGTCAGATTTTTAGCTGCGTCAATCGCGTTCGATTCAGGCCTTCTACACCTTCACAAAAGTGGCTTGTCTAAAGCATTGGCCATTTATTTAAGGTAAGACGTCGCTACCAGTTCGCTTCGCTCGGACGGGCTCATTGGTTGAAAGGCGAGGCTTTCGAGCATGGTAACTATCCTGATAACTACGTATTTGCATATACCGTACTGCTTATAAATTTGGATATTTTCCTCACAGCTGGTCACCTAACTCAGCGCCAAGCGCGGTCAATTTCCTGCTGGGCGACAAGACCTAAAACATCCTGGTCCAGTGCTGTATCAGATCCTAGTAAAGAACGAGCCAGTTCGCGATCAGTAACGACTGTTGCCACCAAGTCTAAGGCATCTTCCAGCGACTGGCCCTTTTCGCAGTAGTGCACATGATGCTCTGCATCAACATTCTGGATAGAATTCTCCGAGAACCAGCGTTTAAATATTAATTTTGCTAATTGCTTATACCGAGGTTGGTGTCCTCCAAGAGTGACTAAAAAAAGCCTGCTCGCCGACAACTCCATCTCCGCCGATATTTTATTTAATACAGACAGCGTCTGGCTGATTTCCAATCTTGCTGCTTTCGCTAAAAGCTGACCCTCAATCACTTCAATTTGCTGCCAGTATTGATTAAAACAGTCGAATTGTGAAGCTGCTTCGTCTTTCATTTCTGTTAACAACGCTTTTGTACGGTCGCAGATTTCAAGCAGCGCTTGTTTCTCAGGCTGATCACTTTCCAGCTCGCTTTCTAGAGAGCGAAGTACCTCTTCAATTTTTAAAGTAGCAGTTTCAATGGGAGATTCGCTGAGTAAATAAAAAAATAGAACAGGAAGATGACTGACAGCTTTTATCGTGTGGTAAGCCTCGTTATTAATTAAGTGCTGCGTAACCTTGTCGCCACACTTAACGATAATTCGGTTATCCATCCGCACAATAACCTGGTAGTTACCTGCATGAATATTTTCAAGCATTTGCGTTTTACGTTTTTGATAGTATGTGTGAAAAGCAACATTAATTTCGCCTAACACTGAATTGCGCGGTTCTTCATCTGTGTTTTGTATTGAGATAGACATAGCCCGATATTGTGGGAGTGATTTAGATAATGAACGTGGTAAACGGGTAAAATGATCAGGTGAGCGGCGGAAACGCTTCAGCAGTTAATGCTCTTCGTTGCGGATAGTAGAAAGGGACTTGTTTAAAGTGCAACGTTGCCTTGATTATTAAACGACGGATGCACGCTGAATGGGTCTATGTGACTGTGAAGTTGCGCCGATCTCACACGCTAAAGCCTCATGGGTTGCTCTGTAACTTTTTCAAAATTTCGTTAATTTGTCGATAGTACGCTGCTTCTTATTGATTTTAAAGAGTTCCGAAGTCTTTAGCACAGGAAAGGTTTCGGTATGGGAAAAACTAACGGCATCCATGACTTTGTATGATATTGAAGCAAGCGATCTCCACAAATAGAGCGTGTTTTAATTCCAATCGATAACATTCTTTGCTGCGTGGCACACTTCATGCTGTCCGTTATCTCTAGATATTCACGTTACTCACGATTGCGAGGTCAAACCCATGATATCTGGTTCTAGCACTAACACATCTAGCTATTCTTCTGAGCCATACGACCGGTGGTTCATTCATCACAGCCGCGGCCCGGTTATGGCCACTGCTGTTCACGCTGGACACGCGATGCGCGAAGAGCTTCTGCCCTTCCTTGAAGCTGATGATTCAGAACGCCGCCGCGAAGAAGATCCCATGACAGACGTATGGGCAAATACTGGCGACAACGTATTCTCCTGCTATACGTCCCGGTTTGAAGTTGATCTTAATCGTGCTCGAAACAAGGCTTGCTCCACAGATCCGAACGATACCTGGGGGATGAAGGTGTGGAAGGAGTCTCCACCCGAGGAAATGATAGAGCGATCGCTTAAACAACACGACACGTTTTACGCGATGATGCGAGGATGGCTTGAGCAGATGATAGCCGAGCACGGTAAAGTACTGTTACTGGATTTACACAGCTACAATCACCGCCGGGCAGGCCCGAATAAGGCACCGGCTTCATTTCAGGATAATCCTGATATTGATTTAGGGCTTACCACATTGGATCACAAAAGGTTTGGCAATGTGGCCGATAAGTTGTCTCGCACTTTGGCTGATACACCTTGCCAGGGCCGTTATTTGGACGTTCGCGGGAACGTACGATACCCCGATGGAGGTTATTGGCCAGAGTGGGTTTTCGCAAACTACGGAAGCGATGTCTGCACGATCACGTTGGAATATAAAAAGTTTTATATGGACGAATGGCGGGCAGAGAGTTCCCTGGCGGCAATCGAAGATTTACGTACTGGTTTGAAAAAAGCAGTCGATGCAGTTCGGGAGGAAATTAAGAAATGTCGGTAAGTGAACTCCCCGCAGTAGCATCACGAATTGATAAAAAGCTGGCCGATATCGATGCTCGGGTAGACTGGCTTTATTATCTTTCCCCCTGCGACAATGACGGAATGTGGCAGCGTTTTCAGGAAAGTGATTATACCGTCAATCCCGTTATGTGGTATCCGGAGATTCCCGATAATTTTTGTGAGATTAAAGAAGCGCTACAAAATTTACCAATAGACGATGTCGAAGATCCTTCACTACACGCTCTTTTTTATGAAAAAAGGATGGAGTTGGAACTGCAGGTGGATCTCGTAATGATGCGGGAAAGCCGGGGGTTTATGGCGATTTCCGTGGAGCTGTTTGGTGAAGCCGAGCCGAGTTTAGTGCACAGTGCGCGCCAAATACTCAATGAAGTGCCGATAGTGAGCGGCCCTGCCAGTGACGCCAACTGCGCCGATATCGTCACCGCGGCCGATAAAGAAATCAATGCATATCGTGCTGAAGTTCCAGATATGGCGTCTCGGGTAGAGGTGATGGAAGATTTAAATTCCATGATGATGGTGCATCACGGGCACCTGAAAGTTGCTCAAAGTGTAAAGCTTCCCTCTGCGCGTATTTCTCCCCTTATTGCCCATGAAGTCGGCACGCATGTGGTTACGCGTTACAACGGCAGATGCCAACCTATACAACTGCTGGAGCACGGTTTGGCCCATTATGATCCGCTGCAGGAAGGATTGGGAACGCTAGCGGAATATCTCGCTGGCTATCTTCCTCCGCGCCGGCTAAGAGTGATAGCCGCACGAGTTATTGCCACTGAACTTGCTTTAAAGCGCCAATCCGTTAAAGAAATCTTTCATGAACTTCACGACGAATATCATTTACCCGCTGAAGATGCCTTTGACGTTGCAGTGAGAGCCTGCAGAGGCGGAGGTCTGACAAAAGATTCAGTGTATTTGCGAGGGTTAAGAGAACTTCTTGCCTATCTGGCTGATGGCGGGGACATTGAATTTTTATTTTTGGGTAAATTTGCCATGGGTCAGCGGATGCTGATCAAAGAGTTACTCAACCAGGGGTGGCTGCTGCCGCCAAGAATTATACCTCACCATTTGCGAGGCGAACGGGGTCGTGAACGTGTAAAACAAGTGCGTAATGTCAAACTTGAACAACTTTTCCAACTAGAGCCTATGTTATGAAAATAGCTTTTTTTATTAATGATATTCACACCGAAAAAGATAACTATACTACTATCCGTCTGGCGCGTCGGGCGGCACGTATCGGTCACGAAGTAGTTTTGGTTGGACTTAGCGATTTGATCTATGAATCAGATGAATCCATCGCTGCTATGGTAAGTCGCCCGCAAAGCAAAGATTATGAAGATGATGCACAATTGTTGGCTGAGCTACAGCATGAAGACTCAGCATTAGAGCGAGTGAATTTAACGCAGTTTGATGTAGTTTTACTAAGGTCAGATCCTGCGGACGAGGTCCTTACGCGGCCATGGGCACCCAATTCAGCGCTCTTATTTGCTCAGCTTCTGGCGAATCAGGGGGTATTGGTACTGAACGATCCAACTCATCTTACCGATGCTTCCAACAAAACTTACTTTCAAACATATCCTGAAATTGTACGCCCGAAAACAGCCATTTCCTGCAGGGTAGAAGAAATAAAAAGGGCCATTGAAAACTTTAACGGTAAAGCGGTAATTAAACCCCTGCAAGGCTCTGGAGGGCAGGGGGTGTTTATCATTAATCAGGATAGTCAGGCAAACCTTAATCAGATTATCGAAGCGACTATTCGTGATGGTTACGCCATTGTACAGGAATACTTGCCCTTGGCTGCTGATGGAGATTTACGTTTAATTACGTTAAATGGTCGTCCGCTTCAGGTTGAGGGTGTATATGCCTGCTTCCGCCGATTTAACAGCACTGGGGACGGCCGTTCTAATATATCCGCAGGAGGAAAATATGAAATGGCCACGCCTGATGAAGAAGCGTTGAAGGTTGCTGAAGCGGTAGCACCGAAGCTGATGCGAGACGGCATGTACCTTACCGGGCTGGATATTGTCGGCAACAAAATGATGGAAATTAATGTGGATACTCCTGGTGGCATAAACATGGCAGAAGATTTGACCGGAAAAGATTTCTCTGGTGCCATTATTGCCGACTTGGAGCGTAAGGTAAGATTAAAGCAGATGTACGGTCAGCAGCTAACGGTAACGGAACTGGCTGTTCTATAACATCTGTAGCAGTGGCTTCTACTGCGGAACTTTAATGACTAAGTTGCAAAGGGCGATGCAACAACAAGGCAGAATTTCGTCATCGTCAATATATGCCAGAGGATCTGTTGTGTAGGATACCTTTCCACTAAGCATCTTAGTACGACAGGCACCGCAAAAGCCCTCACGACAATGGTAGTGAACAATAATATTATTCGCTTCCAGTGATTCAAGCAGCGTTTTATCAGGTTGAGAAACAGCGCATCCCACATCGACAATATCGATGTGGAATGTTTTATCAGTTGTTTTCATTCATTTGAGGATCAGTTATAACTCAAAATCGGCAAAATCGTTATCACTGACAGAAGAGTCGATTTGTCCGACCAAATAAGAACTGATTTCGGATTCCTGCGGGGCCACCTGCACATTATCTGAATTCAGGTAGTTATTCATCCAGGGAAGCGGGTTACTTTGCACATCGAACGGAGCGTCGAAACCAATCGCAGACATGCGTTGATTGGCAATATACTCAACATACTGGCAGAGAATTTCTCTGTTCAGGCCAATCATAGAGCCATTTTTAAACAGGTAGTCCGCCCATTCTTTTTCCTGCTCGACGGCGCTGAGGAAAATTTGACGTGCCTGCTCTTTACATTCTTCCGCAATTTCCGCCATTTCGGGATCATCTTTGCCCTTCGCCCATATATTCAGAATATGCTGAGTAGAAGTGAGATGCAGGTTTTCGTCCCGCGCAATCAAACGGATGATTTTGGAATTTCCTTCCATTAACTCACGCTCTGCAAAAGCAAAAGTGCAGGCAAAAGAAACGTAAAAACGAATAGCTTCAAGCGCATTGACTGAATTCATACATAGAAACAGCTTTTTCTTCAGCTCCCGAAGATTAATAGTATGAGCTTCACCATCTACGGTATGTACGCCTTCCCCTTGGGTTTGCCAAAGCTGAGTGGCGAAAATCAAGTCGTCGTAATAACGAGAAATGTCCGAGGCACGCCGCTTAATTTCTTCGTTCACCACGATATCTTCAAAAATATCGCTAGGATCGGAAAACAGATTTCTGAGAATGTGAGTATAGGAACGCGAGTGGATGGTTTCAAAGAACGACCAGGTTTCAATCCAGGTTTCTAGTTCCGGTAGAGAAACAATAGGCAAAAACGCAATGTTTGGGCTACGTCCTTGAACTGAATCCAACAGCGTCTGATACTTCAGATTGGAAATAAAAATATGTGTTTCAGGGTCGGTAAGTTTTTGAAAATCAACCCGATCCCGAGATACATCGACTTCTTCCGGACGCCAGAAGAAGCTGATTTGTTTTTCAATCAGCTTCTCGAATATATTGTGCTTTTGCTGATCATATCGCGCAACGTTTACAGGATTGCCAAAGAACATCGGCTCTGCAAGCGGATTCACACTTTGTTGGTTAAACGTGGTGTATTTCATAACTGCCTAAATCACTTATAACGTTTATTAATGAAAGATGAGTCGCCAGGTGCGTGCTAAATTTTGCACGCACCACCTGCACAATCGTCATCTTCAGCGATTACTGCTTCTTGTGCCAGAGGCTTTTGCTGTTGCTCTTTGGCTTCCAGCGAGCTGGTATCTGAAGCGCCGTCGCGAGTGTTGTGATAATACAGCGTTTTCACACCCAATTTATAAGCAGTTAGCAAATCTTTAAGCAATAACTTCATTGGCACCTTGCCACTGTCATACTTACCAGGGTCATAGCTGGTATTCGCTGAAATAGTCTGATCAACAAATTTTTGCATAATGCCACAAAGTTGCAGATAGCCATCGTTGGAAGGAATATCCCACAACAGTTCGTACTTTTCTTTCAGCGTTTCGTATTCAGGCACAACTTGCTTTAGCACACCATCTTTACTGGACTTAATGCTGATATGTCCACGAGGTGGTTCAATACCATTGGTGGCATTAGATATCTGAGAAGAGGTTTCCGATGGCATTAACGCCGACAATGTTGAATTACGCAGGCCATGAGTTTTAATCTCTTCTCTTAACGCATCCCAATCATAGTGCAGTGGCTCATTGCAAATCGCGTCAAGATCCTTTTTATAACTGTCGATAGGTAAGATACCCTTTGAATAGGTGGTCTCATTGAACTTAGGACAGGCGCCTTTCTCTTTCGCTAAATTGTTGGATGCTTTTAACAGATAATACTGCATAGCTTCAAAAGTACGGTGAATCAAACCATTGGCGCTAAAGTCGGAATATTTCACGCCATTTTTCGCTAAATAGTAGGCAAAGTTGATAACACCGATACCCAGCGTTCGACGATTCATAGTGGCATTATAAGCTGCAGGTACAGGATAATCCTGATAATCAAGTAAACTGTCTAATGCACGCACAGCAAGATCAGAAAGTTCTTCAAACTCATCCAGCGATTTAATCGCCCCCAAGTTAAAAGCCGAAAGTGTACACAAAGCAATTTCGCCGTTTTCATCATTCACGTGCTCAAGCGGTTTGGTGGGTAACGCAATCTCCAAACACAAATTGCTCTGGCGAACTGGTGCAACTGCCGGATCGAACGGACTATGAGTATTACAGTGGTCAACGTTCTGCAGATAAATACGGCCAGTGCTGGCGCGTTCCTGCATAAACAAGCTGAACAGTTCCATAGCCTTCACTTGTTTTTTACGAATACCGTCGTCGTTTTCGTATTTTACATACAGCTCTTCAAATTTGCTCTGATCAGCAAAGAACGCATCATATAAACCAGGCACGTCAGAAGGACTAAAAAGGGTGATATATCCATCCTTCATCATGCGCTGGTACATTAGTTTGTTAAACTGCACACCGTAATCCAGGTGCCTTACCCGATTTTCTTCTACACCGCGATTGTTCTTTAACACCAACAGCGTTTCGACTTCCATGTGCCATAGCGGATAAAACAATGTTGCGGCACCGCCTCGCACGCCGCCTTGAGAACAGCTTTTAACGGCAGTTTGAAAGTACTTGTAAAAAGGTATACAACCGGTATGAAATGCTTCACCGCCGCGAATAGGGCTGCCCAGAGCGCGAATACGCCCTGCGTTTACACCAATTCCTGCGCGCTGACTCACGTATTTTACGATGGCGCTGGCAGTTGCATTGATAGAGTCCAGGCTGTCCCCGGTTTCAATTAATACACAAGAACTGAATTGGCGGGTAGGGGTACGGACCCCGGCCATAATAGGTGTGGGCAAAGAAATTTTAAAAGTGGACGTGGCGTTATAGAAACGGCGAACATATTCCAGACGAGTCGATTTTGGATAGTTCGCAAACAAACACGCAGCAACTAAAATATAGAGAAACTGGGCGCTTTCATAAATATCCCCGGTAACCCGGTTCTGAACCAGATATTTACCTTCCAGTTGCTTAACGGCTGCATAACTGAAATTCATATCCCGCCAGTGATCGATAAAAGAATCCATTTCAGCAAATTCTTCAGGCGTATAGTCTTTCAGCAGGTGGAGATCGTATTTACCTTGCTCCACCATCGACGTTACATGTTCAAATAGTGCAGGTGGTTCGAATTTGCCATAAGCTTTTTTCCGAAGATGGAAAATCGCTAAACGCGCTGCCAAATATTGGTAATCCGGCGCATCAGTAGAAATTAAATCTGCTGCTGACTTAATAAGCGTCTCATGAATTTCAGAGGTTTTGATACCATCATAAAACTGAATTTGAGCTTTGATCTCTACCTGAGAGACAGAGACATTCTTAAGTCCCTCAGCAGCCCAAGTAATAACTTTATGAATTTTATCTAACTCAATGGGCTCTTTCTCACCATGACGCTTGGTGACATATAAATTGTTATTCATTGTGCTGGCCGTTTATGTTAGCGCTTGAAGCGTGAGCTTGATGCTCGAGTTTGTTATAAATTTTCTAAGAAATGCCGATGTGGCATTAAGATCCTGTGAAAGATCGGCGCCTGTGACGAAATCGCAAACGCGTACTACCTGTATTAATCATGAATGCGAATTAATAATCTGATGAATTGTACCCATGTACGAACCACAAGATAGTGAGGTTTTAAGGCTAATGCAACCCCACATCTGGTGTTTATTCAAGCAGTCAGCCCCACTCGATTTTAAAGGTTAGTAGAGACTCACCTAACAATGAATAGCAAGTATCGACGGAATAAATTGCAAGCGTTATTTTTGATAAAAATTATCACCTAAAACAAATTATTCCAAAAAATATTTTTTTATAAAAACACGATATAGAGGGTGTAAAGATATCCCTTGACACCACATCTAGTGTTAAGAAGTTAGGGTGCGACTACGTGAAGCAAATAATTTACATCGATGTTTTTATTGGATAAGTAGAACGTGCGGCTAAACGGATTCATATGTAACCCTGTCGCATGGCGCGTCACCATTCCCGTCGCATCCACCATACCCATCAACTCTGAGGGTTTCAAAAACCGATCATGCTGATGCGTCCCTTTAGGAACCAGCTTCATTATATATTCAGCTCCCACAATCCCCATTAACCAGGATTTGATATTCCGGTTTAGGGTGGAAAAAAACACGTGGCCGCCGGGTTTTACTAATTGAGCGCAAGCACGAACTACTGACGCAGGATCGGGTACATGTTCCAGCATTTCCATACAGGTTACCACATCAAAGGTTGCTGGATGGGTATTGGCGTAAGACTCTGCTGTGGTGCAGTGATAGTCAACCGCAACGCCAGATTCAAGCCCGTGCAGACGCGCAATTTCAAGAGACGCTTCAGCCATATCAATACCTGTCACTTTGGCGCCTAATTTGGCCATAGATTCCGCAAGAATACCGCCGCCGCAACCTACATCCACTACTGCTTTATCAAATAGCCCATCGGCATGTTGCTGAATGTAATCCAGGCGTAAAGGATTGATAGCGTGAAGAGGTTTAAATTCTCCTTCGGGGTCCCACCATCTGGACGCTAACTCACCAAACTTACTGATTTCCTTTTGATCAACATTTACCATGTGTGCTTCATCTCTGGTCATTGAATGATTGCGGACATTACCCGCTAACATACCGCAATTCAGGACAAATTGGGACGAAAAAAGGCGGCAGAAAACCGATTTGTGTAAAAAATAAACATTTAATTGCACGCGCGTAAATTGGAATGATTAACTGCTACATAAATTCCTCTTCCAATGATACACTCAACGATTAATTTAATACCCCATAATAACAATGTGCGCGCCCTGGATTCTCCTTAATCGGGCTTATTTAACTTAACAGCGTACGACAAACCTAATATGAAGGGAAATAGCAGTTTATGACTGATAACGCTAAAGAAATTCTCCCCGTAAACATAGAGGAAGAGCTAAAGAACTCTTATCTCGATTACGCGATGAGCGTTATTGTTGGGCGTGCATTGCCTGATGTTCGGGATGGCTTAAAACCGGTACACAGACGTGTACTTTACGCCATGAATGAATTGAAAAATGACTTCAATAAGCCGTATAAAAAGTCGGCACGGGTAGTGGGCGACGTCATCGGTAAATATCACCCTCATGGTGATTCTGCGGTATATGACACCATTGTTCGTATGGCTCAGCCATTTTCACTTCGGTATATGCTGGTAGATGGTCAAGGCAACTTTGGTTCTGTGGATGGTGATTCTGCTGCGGCTATGCGTTATACCGAAATTCGTATGGCTAAAATTGCTCATGAATTGCTGGCTGACTTAGATAAAGAAACGGTCAACTTCGTTCCTAACTATGATGGTACTGAAAACATACCGGAAGTATTACCTACAAAGGTGCCCAACCTGTTGGTTAACGGTTCTTCAGGTATTGCCGTCGGTATGGCGACTAACATTCCGCCGCACAATCTTACTGAAGTTATTAATGGCTGTATCGCGTTAATTGAAGACCCCGATTTATCCATTGACGGCCTAATGGAACATATCCCTGGTCCAGATTTCCCTACGGCTGCGCTTATCAGTGGTAGAAAAGGTATTGATGATGCCTATCGTACCGGTCGTGGCAAAATTTACATGCGAGCCAAAGCGGAAATTGAAACCGATGCGAATGGTAAAGAAACCATCATCATCAACGAAATTCCGTATCAGGTAAACAAAGCCAGGTTGATTGAAAAAATCGCCGAACTGGTTAAAGAAAAACGCATTGAAGGTGTCTCGGCGTTACGCGATGAATCAGACAAAGACGGTATGCGTATCGTTGTTGAAGTGAAGCGTAATGAATCTGGCGAAGTTCTGTTAAACCATTTATATGCTAATACCCAGTTACAGACCGTATTCGGTATTAATATGGTGGCGCTGGATAATGGGCAACCTAAAGTATTCAATCTAAAAGAAACCCTTGAATGCTTTATCTTACACCGCCGCGAAGTGGTGACGCGACGCACCGTTTATGAACTTAAGAAGGCTCGCGATCGCGCGCATATTCTTGAAGGCCTTGCCATTGCGCTGGCAAACATTGATCCAATCATTGATTTGATTAAAGCATCCCAGAGCCCGGCAGATGCCAAGAAATCGTTAGTAGCACAAGGTTGGGAGCTTGGCGATGTCGCGCAAATGCTTGAGCGTGCTGGGAATGATGCGGCTCGTCCGGAATGGCTTGAACCGGAGTACGGCATTCGGGATGGCAAGTATTTCTTAACTGAGCAACAAGCTCAGGCTATCCTTGATTTACGTCTGCATAAGCTGACTGGCCTCGAGCATGAGAAAATTCTTGATGAATATAAAGAGCTCTTAGCCCAAATCGCAGAACTGTTACATATCCTGAACAGCCCGGAACGCTTGATGGAAGTGATCCGCGAAGAATTAGAAAAAATTCGTGATGAATTCGGCGACGCCCGTCGTACGGAAATCACGGCTGCCACACATGATATCGATATTGAAGATTTAATTGAGCAAGAAGATGTGGTGGTTACGCTTTCCCGCGAAGGCTATGTAAAATATCAAAAACTGTCCGATTATGAAGCTCAGCGACGGGGCGGACGGGGAAAATCTGCTACTAAGATGAAAGATGAAGATTTTATTGAACGTCTTCTAGTGGCAAATACTCACGATCATATTTTATGCTTTTCGACCCGCGGACGTCTTTATTGGTTAAAAGTCTATCAATTGCCGTTTGCCAGCCGCAACGCCCGTGGCCGGCCGATTGTCAATATTCTCCCGCTTGAAGCCAATGAGCGCATAACCGCCATTTTGCCGATTAAAGAGTTTGAAGAAGGTAAATTCGTGTTAATGGCGACAGCCAACGGAACCGTGAAAAAAACCGACTTGAGCCTCTATTCTCGTCCCCGTTCAAGCGGTATTATTGCCGTCAACCTGAATGAGGGTGACGAACTGATAGGTGTGGCTATCACACACGGCGACGATGACATCATGCTGTTCTCTGATGAAGGCAAAGTGGTGCGGTTTAATGAAAAAGCCCGCGACTCAGAAACCGGTGAAGTGAAAATTGATGCAGAAACTGGTGAAGAGATTCTGGCGCTTCGTCCCATGGGCAGAACTGCAACCGGAGTTCGTGGGATTCGCTTACAGGACGGTCAGCGCGTTGTCTCGTTAATCGTGCCGCGAAGTGAGGGCGCAATTCTTACCGCAACTGAAAATGGTTTTGGTAAACGAACGCCCCTTGCTGACTATCCAGCGAAAAGTCGTGCAACCCAAGGCGTGGTTTCGATCAAAGTTTCTGACCGCAATGGTAAGGTTGTGGGTGCCGTACAGGTAGATGAGACTGACGAAATAATGCTGATTAGCGACCAGGGAACCTTGGTACGTACGCGAGTTAGCGAAGTGTCTGTTGTAGGTCGGAACACCCAGGGCGTTCGCTTGATCCGCACCGGTGAAAACGAAAAAGTGGTCGGGTTACAACGTATTGAAGAAATCGAAGAAGAAATTTTACTCGATAACGAAGAAGGCGCGGAAGATACCGCAACGGCCGAAAGCGCTGAAGATAATTTAGCAAATTCTGACGATAAGCCGACGACAGAAGAGTAGTGCCGATTATTTCAAATTTGAAGTAACGGTTTCATTCTTTTTAAACAAGCGGCATTTGCCGCTTGTTGTGTTTACAGGTGTTGAAACTATCAATGAAAAACGTATTCAACTTTAGCGCTGGTCCAGCAATGTTGCCAGCTGAGGTCATGGCGCAAGCCCAAAGCGAATTTGTAAACTGGCAGAACAGTGGCACTTCCGTTATGGAAGTCAGTCACCGTGGCAGTAATTTTATTGAAGTGGCAAAGCAAGCCGAAACGGATTTGCGTGAACTTCTGGCTGTACCGGACGACTACCATGTGCTGTTTATGCACGGTGGAGGCCGAGGTCAATTTGCAGCGGTGCCGCTGAATCTATCTCGAGCAGATGAAAAATCCCTGCATATTGTTTCCGGCTCCTGGTCGAAAGGGGCTGTAGAAGAAGCCCACAAATATAATAATGCACAAGTCATTGGTGACGTGGCAGTAAAAGACGGTTTGACTTACATTGCCTGTCCTGATGCTTCTGATATTGATCAACAAGCCGCTTATCTGCATTTTTGCCCGAACGAAACGGTAGATGGTGTTGCTTATGACTGGTTACCTGAAAGCGGGCGCGTTCCCCTGGTGGCAGATTTGTCATCAACAATTTTGTCTCAGCCTCTGGATGTAAGCCGATATGGAGTGATATACGCAGGAGCACAAAAAAACATTGGGCCATCCGGTCTTTCGGTTGCCATAGTGAGAAAGGATTTAGCTGGAAAAGCGCGTAGCGTGACACCTTCTATTTTTGACTATGGCTTACTGGCGGAGTCTGACTCTATGTATAACACGCCTCCTACCTTTTCATGGTACCTGGCGGGGCTCGTGTTTAAATGGTTAAAAGAGCAGGGGGGCGTGGAAGCTATGGCGGCAAAGAATGCGGAAAAAGCAGCATTGCTTTATCAGGCCATCGATACTTCAGAATTTTATCGTAACACCATTCATCCCGATTGCCGCTCAAAAATGAATGTTCCTTTTCAACTGGCCGACGATAATTTAGACGCTGTCTTTCTTCGCGAGTCAGAGGCTGCAGGCCTGATGGCTTTGAAAGGGCACCGTTCAGTGGGCGGTATGAGAGCCAGTATCTATAATGCCATGCCTGTAGAAGGGGTGAAAACGCTGGTTGCCTTTATGAGCGAATTTGAGAGGAAATACGGATGAACCATCTTGACCAATTGACACTTTCACCAGTGAAAGCAGTCTACGGCGAAGTCAATGTGCCGGGTTCAAAAAGCTTATCTAACCGCGCGTTATTGCTTGCAGCATTGGCAGAGGGTGAAACGGTATTAACTAATTTACTTGACAGTGATGACATTCGGCATATGTTAAACGCACTGTCGGCGCTGGGCGTTCAGTATGAGCTGGATGCCTCTCGTACAGTGTGTAAAGTGACGGGAGTGGGAGGGGCCTTTGCGGTTGCCGAGCCGCTAACTCTATTTCTTGGAAATGCAGGCACCGCCATGCGACCTTTATGTGCAGCCCTTGCCGCCAGTCGAGTGAATGTAAGTCTGACCGGCGAACCCAGAATGGAAGAGCGTCCAATTGGCGATTTGGTCGATGCACTGAACCAAGCCGGTGCTACAATTTCCTACACCAAAAATGTCGGATATCCGCCGCTACGTATCACAGGTAGCCCCCTCGCTGGTGGAGAAGTTGAAGTTGACGGCAGTGTATCCAGCCAATTCTTAACCGCGTTGTTAATGGCTGCGCCTTTGTTTAACGAAAATACTCATATTGTCATTAAAGGAGAATTGGTTTCAAAGCCTTATATAGACATTACGCTTGATACCATGGCTCGCTTCGGGGTGAAGGTGGTGAATCATGGGTATGCGTCTTTTGAAGTCAAAGCCGGGCAAAAATATATCTCTCCTGGTAATTTTATGGTGGAAGGGGATGCATCGTCGGCTTCTTACTTTCTTGCTGCTGGTGCCATCAAAGGCGGCACGGTTAAAGTGACAGGAATTGGGAAAAATAGTATTCAGGGCGATATCCGCTTCGCTGATGTACTGCAAGCAATGGGAGCCTCTATTTCCTGGCACGAAGAATACGTTGAAGTTACGGGAGCTCCGCTGCGGGGCGTTGATATGGATATGAATCATATTCCAGACGCCGCTATGACAATCGCCACCACGGCCTTGTTTGCACAAGGGCCTACTACTATCCGCAATATTTATAACTGGCGAGTAAAAGAGACGGATCGTCTTCACGCCATGGCAACAGAATTAAAAAAATTAGGGGCATCAGTAGAAGAGGGTAAAGATTATATTACAGTCTCACCCAACACAACGTTAAACCATGTGGAAATTGATACGTATAACGATCACCGCATTGCGATGTGCTTTTCACTTGTGAGCCTGAGTCAAACTGCAGTGACTATCAATGATCCAGGTTGTACAGCGAAAACGTTTCCAGACTATTTCACCCGCTTTGCGACCATTTGTCATTAACGTGTTCATTGTTGCTGAAAACGGGTTAAATGACAAAGACGGTAATCGCCACAGCATTGCTAAACGTCCCCGAGTGCGTATAATCGCGCCCGAATTTTTAACCTTTTTGTAAAAACTGGAGCAGGCATGCATCCGATACCCGTAGTCACGGTAGACGGCCCAAGCGGGGCAGGTAAAGGTACGTTAAGTAGCCTACTTGCTGAAAAGCTGAAGTGGCACTTTCTGGACAGCGGCGCAATTTATCGCGTTTTGGCAGTAGCAACTTTACATCACGATTTACCTAACGATGATGAAGAATCTATTGTGCCACTGGCCACTGGTCTGGACGTAAGTTTTGAAACTGATGGTGACAAGCCGCGGATTATCTTGGAAGGCGAAGATGTAACGGATGATATACGTACCGAGCAGGTAGGTAGCGTAGCGTCTAAAGTTGCTGCATTGCCCCGCGTACGCGAGGCATTATTACGCCGGCAACGGGCTTTTCAGCAATCTCCAGGCCTGGTGGCGGATGGCCGGGATATGGGCACTGTCGTGTTTCCAGATGCAATTATCAAGATTTTCTTAACCGCCAGCGCTGAAGCAAGAGCGCAGAGGCGTTATGGCCAGTTGAAAGCTAAAGGGATGGATGTTAATATTGCGCGCCTTTTAACCGATATCAAGGCGAGAGATGAACGTGATACTCATCGTTCCGTTGCTCCATTGATACCGGCTGAGGATGCAATCATTATAGATTCAACCAGCCTGGATATTGAGCAGGTGTTTGAAAAAGCAATGGAAGTTATCTCCTCCCGCCTTTAAGACGTGAGCCGCATAGCCCCTAGCAGATGTCGTAACAGGATGTAACGACTTAAATTAATAACCCCACGTTAGCCGGACTGTAATGTGGATGTCAACTTTGATTAAATTTAAATAACCTTATGACTGAAAATTTTGCACAACTTTTTGAAGAAAGCTTACAGGAACTTGAAACTCGTCCCGGGTCAATCGTAAAAGGGACTGTCGTCTCTATCGACAAAGACATTGTTCTTGTTGATGCAGGGCTTAAATCAGAAAGTGCTATCCCAGTAGATCAATTTAAGAATGCCGACGGCGAGTTAGAAATTGAAATCGGTGACACAGTAGATGTTGCACTTGACGCAGTAGAAGACGGATTTGGTGAAACCATTCTGTCTCGCGAAAAAGCGAAGCGTCATGAAGCCTGGGTTGAGCTTGAAAAAGCATATGATGACAAGGCCACTATTAAAGGCATTATCAACGGCAAAGTGAAAGGCGGCTTTACTGTTGAAGTTAACACTGTACGTGCTTTCTTACCAGGATCTCTGGTAGATGTTCGTCCGGTGCGCGATACTACGCATCTTGAAGGCAAAGAACTTGAATTTAAAGTTATCAAGTTAGACGCTAAACGTAACAACGTTGTCGTTTCTCGCCGTGCTGTTATCGAAGCTGAAAACAGTGCTGAGCGTGAGTCTCTGCTTGCTAATCTTGAAGAAGGTCACGAAATCAAAGGTATCGTTAAGAACCTGACTGATTACGGTGCTTTCGTTGATTTAGGTGGTGTTGACGGTCTGTTGCACATCACTGATATGGCGTGGAAACGCGTTAAGCATCCAAGCGAAATCGTAAACGTTGGCGATGAAATTAACGTTAAAGTATTGAAGTTTGATAAAGAAAAACAACGTGTTTCTCTTGGTATGAAGCAGATGGGCAACGATCCTTGGCAAGAAATTGCTCAACGTTATCCCGAAGGTACTAAGATTACAGGTCAGGTCACTAACCTTACCGATTACGGTTGCTTTGTTGAAATCGAAGATGGCGTTGAAGGTCTGGTACACGTATCTGAAATGGATTGGACTAACAAGAACATCCATCCTTCTAAGGTTGTTAACTTAGGTGATACTGTTGAAGTTATGGTTCTGGAAATTGACGAAGAGCGTCGTCGTATTTCTCTGGGTCTTAAACAGTGTATCGCTAACCCTTGGGAAGAGTTTGCGAAATCTCATGAGAAAGGCGACAAAGTCACTGGTAAGATCAAGTCAATCACTGACTTCGGTATCTTTATCGGTTTAGACGGCGGTATTGACGGCCTGGTTCACTTATCTGATATTTCATGGAATAAGTCTGGTGAAGACGCAGTTCGTGATTATAAGAAGGGTGATGAAATTTCTGCTGTTGTTCTTCAAGTCGATCCAGAGCGTGAGCGTATTTCTCTTGGCGTTAAGCAAATTGAGGAAGACCCATTCAATAAGTATCTGACAGACAACAAGAAAGGTGCTATCGTTGTTGGTACAGTTACCGCTGTTGACGCGAAAGGCGTTACTGTGAACCTGTCTGAAGAAGTTGACGGATACATTCGCGTTGCTGATTTAGCACGTGAACGTATTGAAGATGCTTCTGAAGTAGCAAATGTTGGTGACAGCATTGAAGCCAAGTTCATGGGTGTTGATCGTAAGAACCGTACTGTTAACCTGTCTGTTAAAGCGAAAGATCAGGCTGACGAGAAAGACGCAATCGAGAAAGTAAACCAGCACGATGATTCTGGTTTCGGTAGTGCGATGGCGGAAGCTTTCAAAGCGGCTAAAGGCGAATAAAGCAGTTGATGCAGGTGTACCATAGGTACACCTGTCTCGCGGTAGCTGACTGGATTAAATTTTGACAAAGAGGTTACTATGACCAAGTCGGAACTAATTGAGCGGCTCGCGGATCAGGCTCGACACATTCCTGCGAAGGAAATCGAGATGGCGATTAAAGAAATTCTCGAGCAGATGGCGCAAACCCTGCAAAAGGGCGAGCGAATTGAAATTCGAGGATTTGGCAGTTTTTCTCTCCATTACCGGGCTCCTCGGGTCGGGCGTAATCCTAAGACCGGGGAAACTGTAAAGTTAGACGGCAAATATGTCCCTCACTTTAAACCGGGAAAAGAACTGCGAGAGCGTGTTGACGCTGCAATTCAATAATATCAAAAGGCCGTTAATACGGCCTTTTTTGTTAGTAATGCCCCGGTTTTTTAAACGACGTTCGATGGTCGTTGTAAATAAGGTAAATCTTTAAGCTAATAAAGAATATCCCTTTCTATACTTTATCTCATCAGCCTCATCCATGCTCGGTAGTGAGTCTCAAAAATGGAACCCATAGAATCCAGAAGTCTAAAAAGAATATTTTAATTTGCTCTACGTTTTATCTCACGTAGCGGCTCAAGTGGCGTCTCAGAGTTCGGCGTTATCGTAACGGCAAGCCAAAACCCTCCATTCTCGCTTTTTCTCAATAAACAATATTAGCTTTTCGCTATGGATAGGAAGCTCCTTCTCCGCGAATGGAACACCGCCTAACGTCAGACGTAGACCCTTTTACATCGCTTACAATATTTTGTCTAGCTCGTGCCTCACGACTTGGGCAAAACAGGTCTACTCTGGCCAAGTTCAAAACTTGAAACTTCGCGAGCTTTCCGCTTTTATTATTGCAGCTGAGTTACCACTCCGCAGTGACAAATGATCATCCAGCGACAATAGAAAACTTCCTAATTGTGGCGCTTGAATGAAAACGCTGAGCAGCGACACTATGGTGGTGCTCTTTCGAATTATCGCAACGTAAAGTATGGTACTGCTGAGTTGTGTGGGAGCATCTACAGTTACATCACATTCAATTACTCAAGCATACTGGTTGCGGTACTATATAGATATCTGTTATTGCTGCTCTACGATGACGGGGATTATGCTATATATTGATGTTATGTTGCCATTCGATTTGTTATGCTGATAACTAAGTAAGTGTACAAAGGCTTTTGTATTGAAAGGAATAATTTCGTTACTGATAATTGTATTTTTGCTGGCGATGGCGTTTGCTATCGGTTCGCAGAACGAAGCATTTGTTTCAGTTAATTATTTAATTGCTCAAGCTGAAATTCGTGTATCTACATTGATTGCGGTATCGTTATCTATCGGTGTGATCATCGGTGTATTAATTATGTTAGTAAGCTGGCTGAGTTTGCGTGTTCAGCTAGTTGCTGCTCGTGCCAAATTAAGAAAAGCGACGAAAGAGCAATAATATGCTGGAATTGTTATTCTTACTTCTGCCAGTTGCTGCTGGGTATGGCTGGATCATGGGCCGTAACAGCGTTCGGCAGGCGCAAAGGAAACAATCCAGTATATTGTCCCGCCATTACTACAAAGGCTTAAACTTCCTTCTGTCCGATCAACCTGATAAAGCAGTGGATACGCTTATCAAAATGATCAACCTTAATACCGATACCGTGGAAACGCATATTGCCATGGGTAATTTTTTTCGGCACAGAGGAGAAATTGATAGAGCCATTCGTGTTCATCAGAACCTGGTTAGTCGTGACGAAATACAACCTTCCCAGCGCGAAAATGCATTACGCGAACTAGGCAAAGATTATACGCAGGCCGGTTTTCTGGAACGGGCAGAAAACGCGTTTTTACAGCTTTTAAACAGCGACAAACATTATCTGGTTGCTCAACAGCAACTATTCAGCATTTACCAAACCACAAAAGAGTGGGACAGAGCCATTGAGTTAGCCGAGCGAATGGTTGAGTGCCACGGTGACAATGATGATGTAAGTGAACGGCTGGCCCATTTTTATTGTGAACAAGCTCAAGTTGAAATTAACAGAAATGAGCAGGGACAGGCTCTTACCCTACTGCAAAAAGCAGTCAATGCCGATGAGCATGCAGTCAGACCATGGTTGATGTTGGGAAAAATCGCATTAGACGAAAAGCGCTATCATGATGCCAGCGCGTATTTTTTACAAGTCGCAGAACGTGATATCAGCTGGTTTAGCGAAGCGGTTCCTTCACTTGAACGCATTGCTGAAGAAACCGGTAACTGGGATGCGTTTGCCAAAGAACTGCAGGGGCACTGGCAGGAATGTGCAACTTCTTATCTCGCAATGGTGGACATTTTGGTAGCCAAAGGAGATGTCGGGCAGGCCGCCGACTATCTACTTGATCAACTACGTAAACGTCCGACTATGAAAGGCTTCAAAACACTGGTGGGGTTATATATCAATCAGGTAGAAGATGAAGCCTCAACAGCCAGCCTGAAACTGCTTAAAGAACTGGTGGAAAACCAAATCGCGCAACGCCCCAAATACCGTTGTCAAAGTTGCGGTTTTTCGGGACGCAAACTCTACTGGTTATGCCCTTCCTGTAAAAAGTGGGGAATTGTAAAACCAATTAAAGGCCTTGATGGAGAATAACAGAAATATGCACGATCCCCTTGTCATTATTGCGCTGGATTATGATGATGCAAATAAAGCGCTGGCCTTTGTCGACAAGCTTACGCCTTCACAATGCAAACTAAAAGTCGGCAAAGAGATGTTCACGCTTTTCGGGCCCGAATTCGTTAAGCGTCTGATTGAAAGAGGCTTCGATATTTTTTTAGATTTGAAGTTTCATGATATTCCCAACACTGTGGCTAAAGCTTGTAAAGCAGCCGCCGAATTAGGTGTGTGGATGGTAAACGTTCACGCCTCCGGAGGGGCTGAAATGATGAAGGCCGCTAAGGCAGCCATTGCCCAAAGTAGCCATCCGCAGACTAAGTTAATCGCTGTCACCGTACTAACCAGTATGGATGATGTTCAATTAAATGACATAGTGCCTGATACTACCGCTGAACAACAAGTGAAAAATCTTGCTGCTCTAACCCGTAGCTGTGGCCTGGACGGGGTAGTTTGCTCAGCCAAAGAAGCGGAAATGTTGCGTCTCGACATGCCAGAACCTTTCTTGCTCGTAACACCCGGTATAAGGCCGGCAGGGGCTGAGATCGGCGATCAAAAACGCGTCATGACACCCGTTGACGCGATGAATGTAGGCGCAAGTTATCTGGTTATTGGCAGACCTGTAACTCTTGCACCCGATCCTGTTGCGGTATTAGATGACATCAATCAGAGTTTATTAGCCGTAAGCTAGGAGAGTAAATTTCTATTACCCCAGTCGTAGAACCAGGTGGCGGTATAAACACTATGAATGCAAAAGCCCGGCAATGAGCAGGGCTTTTGCAGCTTCGCTTGAGAAAAAGCCGGGTGTGGTTACTGTAAAGCTTCTGCAGCTGGGGTATAAGTCAATCCAAGTTCTTCTCCCAAGGCATCGACCACTGCTTTATAGGTAACTTTGCCCTGATGAACATTTAGTCCATTTAGCAGATGCTTGTCTTCTAACATAGCTTTTGCAGGACCTTTATTGGCCAAAGCCAAGCCGAAAGGCAGCGTCGCATTATTTAATGCCATGGTAGACGTTCTAGCTACGCCGCCAGGCATATTAGCAACGCAGTAGTGTACTACATCATCAATAATGTAAATTGGATCTTGATGAGTGGTTGCTTTCGATGTCGCAAAACATCCACCTTGATCTATGGCGACATCAACCAACACCGATCCTGGTTTCATGGCTTTAATGTGTTCTGCGTTCAGCAATTTCGGTGCAGCGGCACCCGGGATCAATACCGCCCCTATTACTAAATCGGCTTTAGAAGAATAGGTTTCAATAGCGTCAACAGTGGAAAAAACAGTTTTAACTTGACCATTAAAAATATCATCAAGTTGGCGTAAGCGCGGCAGTGAACGGTCTAAAATGGTTACATCAGCACCCAAACCCAGCGCCATTTTAGCCGCTTGAGTACCTACTACACCACCACCGATAATCAGCACTTTACCTGGAGCCACGCCTGGTACACCACCAAGCAATGTACCACTTCCGCCGTGAGCTTTTTCCAGATAATGGGCGCCGGCTTGCACTGACATCCGTCCCGCCACTTCACTCATAGGCGCAAGCAGAGGTAATCCACCTCTGTCATCAGTGACTGTTTCATAGGCAATACAGGTAGCACCGGACTCAACCAGCAGCTTTGTCTGCTCAGGATCAGGCGCAAGATGAAGGTACGTATACAGCGTCTGTCCTTGACGCAGCATTTTACATTCGTTTGGCTGGGGCTCCTTTACTTTAACGATCATTTCAGCCTCAGCAAAGATTTGCTCTGCTGTTTGCGAAATAGTCGCGCCGGCAGCAGAATACATTTCATCAGAGAACCCAATTGCTTCGCCAGCCCGGGTTTGCACCATGACCTGATGGCCGTGAGTCACAAATTCTTTTACTGCTGCGGGCGTCAACCCAACACGATATTCATGATTTTTTATTTCTTTTGGAACACCAACTAACATAATTACCCTCTTTACGTTGCGGGGTTGTAGGGAAGGAGCGCAGTATACTCAACTCGCGAAAAAAGTATGTGCTGAAAAAGCATGTAAAGCCGTGTTATATTTTGCTGTATGGCAAATATCCGGTATTTTATATGTTAGTTAAAACGCCTAAGCACTTGGACAGAATCGACCGCAATATTCTGACGGAATTGCAGCGGGATGGACGCATTTCCAATGTTGAATTGGCAAAGAATGTGGGTCTTAGTCCAAGCCCTTGTTTAGAAAGAGTAAAGCGTTTAGAGAATCAAGGGTATATTATCGGTTACCATGCAGTGGTAGACCCTAATCTTTTGGGGGCAGCAATGTTGGTGTTTGTTGAAATTACATTAACAAAGACGTCTGTTGATATTTTCGCAGAATTTTCTGCTGCTGTACTGAAACACGAAGATATTCAAGAGTGTCATCTGGTTTCAGGGGATTTTGATTTTCTGCTCAAAACCCGCGTAGCAGATATGTCCAGTTACCGTCGATTATTGGGCGATACGCTGTTACGCCTACCTGGTGTGAGCGAATCTCGTACATATGTGGTGATGGAAGAAGTAAAAAGCACCACAGCACTTAAAATCAACCTGAAATAGTCGCGATTAAACGGTAGTTGTCGTGGTTTAACAATAGGTTTAGCGCAGCGCTTTATGGTAGGCTTTATCCATTAAAAAAGGTAATGCCGCCTTTTCTTCCATACCAGCAGAGGCTGGATTAAAGCTGACTTTAGTTTTTGGTGATAGGTTATGCAGATAAGCGGTATTCATGAATAGTAATATTAGGGTTATGGCGCGACTTTCTGGGGTTCAGCGATTGCTGGAAGCAGGCATGATAGTGGCCTGCGTATTTGCTTTTTTTCTTTTATTTGCGCTTGCTTCATTTCATCCAGGCGATCCGGGATGGAGTCAGGCAGGTCTGCAGCTGGACGTTCATAATTGGGTTGGAGCTACTGGAGCGTGGGTAGCCGACCTGTTGCTGTTTAGCTTTGGTTATCTAGCCTATTTACTGCCATTTTGTTGTGCGTTTATCGGCTGGTTCAGTTTCCAGCATATTAAAAATATTGAAGAGTTTGATTATCTGACCATAGGGCTCAGGCTTATCGGCGGGCTGCTACTGGCCTTAGGTGCTACCGGTATAGCCAGTGTGAATTTTAACGATCTGTTTAATTTTTCAGCTGGCGGTTTTGTCGGCGATATCATCAGCTCGGCGCTTATTCCTTATTTTAATACGGCAGGAACTATCCTGCTGCTGCTTTGCTTTTTCTGTACCGGTTTTACTCTTCTTACTGGAATCAGCTGGCTTACTATCATTGACTGGATGGGCAATATAACGCTGTGGACTGGTCGTAAAGCCGTGGCGCTACCGCAGCAGCTACTGGGTTTAGAAATGCCTCGGCTCGCGTTGCCTTTCAACCGAACCGAACAGGAAAGTGAAACGTCTGATGAAATTGATATCACCAGTATGCGTGCTGAGCCACCAGCGGAAAATAGCAACCATCGACGTGGTAAATCTGCTGCGATTGAACGAAGTGAGCCGTCTTTTGGCATTCCTGATGAAGTGTTTACCGCAGATGACGAACCTCCTTTTCACATTGATGAAAGCGCTGAGCCTGAGCCTGAACCGGAAGAGAAAAAGTCCCGCTTTTCCATATCCGGACTAAAGCAAAAAGTAAACGGAACGGCTGCTTCAACACCATCTCCAAGCTCGCCTAAGTCGGCGTCACCTACCGCTAAACCCGCAAAAATATCTTCAGGAGAAGGTGGGGGAGGGGACGATTCCGTCGGCCCAATGCCGTCTTTTGATCTTCTTGAACGTGCAGATAAGCATGAAAATCCTATTTCGCAGGAAGAGCTGGATATGGTGTCGCGCCTGGTAGAAGAAAAATTGGCTGACTTCAATATTGAAGCGACGGTTGTTGGCGTATATCCCGGGCCCGTAATTACGCGGTTCGAGTTGGATCTGGCGCCAGGTGTAAAGGTCAGCAAAATTACTACGCTGTCAAAAGATTTAGCTCGCGCCATGTCGGCCATCTCGGTCCGGGTTGTAGAGGTAATTCCTGGCAAGTCAGTAATTGGCCTGGAGTTGCCTAACAAGAAGCGGGAGATGGTTCGTTTAAGCGAAGTTATTTCCTGCGACACTTTCCAGTCTGCGCCATCAGCTCTGACCATGGTATTAGGTGCGGATATCAGCGGAAAACCTGTGGTTGTTGATTTAGCGAAAATGCCGCATTTGCTGGTAGCGGGTACGACTGGCGCGGGTAAGTCTGTAGGCGTCAATGTCATGATTTTGAGCCTGTTGTACAAATCTACACCAGAAGATGTGCGCATGATCATGATAGATCCGAAAATGCTTGAGCTGTCAGTGTATGAAGGTATCCCTCATCTTCTCGCTGAAGTGGTTACTGACATGAAAGAAGCCGCCAATGCGCTGCGGTGGTGCGTAGGTGAAATGGAACGACGCTACCGCTTAATGTCTGCATTAGGTGTAAGAAATCTTAAAGGTTATAACGCTAAAGTGCTGCAGGCAATTGCAGATGGTGAGCCAATTAAGGATCCTCTGTGGCGATCTGAAGAAAGTATGGATCCGGAAGCGCCAGACTTAGATAAGCTGCCACACATTGTTGTGGTGGTCGACGAATTTGCCGACATGATGATGATTGTGGGTAAAAAGGTCGAGGAGCTTATTGCACGAATTGCGCAAAAGGCTCGGGCGGCAGGAATTCATTTGATACTGGCTACGCAACGGCCTTCCGTTGACGTTATTACAGGGCTAATCAAGGCAAATATTCCTACTCGTATCGCGTTTCAGGTTTCAAGTAAAATTGACTCACGAACCATCCTTGATCAACAAGGCGCCGAAGCGTTACTGGGTATGGGAGATATGCTGTATTTACCGCCGGGTAGCCCGGTGCCCACCCGCGTTCATGGCGCCTTTGTCGATGACCATGAAGTTCATGCCGTCGTGGCGGACTGGCAGAAGCGAGGTAAGCCGGAATATATTGACGAAATTTTGAACGGCGAAGCCTCCGCGGAAGTGTTATTACCCGGCGAAGCTCCAGAAGGTGGAGATGAGGAATATGACGCCTTCTTTGATGAAGCGGTCGCTTTTGTTACGGAATCTCGTCGAGCCAGTGTCTCTGGTGTTCAACGCAAGTTTCGAATTGGTTATAATCGCGCAGCGCGTCTGGTGGAACAAATGGAACAAAATGGCGTCGTAAGTTCACCGGGCCACAATGGTAATCGCGAAGTTATTGCGCCGCCACCACCCAAGGATTAATCATGATTTTACAAATAAATGAATTATGTGCGTTGTGTTTTATTGCTGCCGCCAGTCTCCCGGCGGTAAGCGCTACAGCGGATGAAGATGCCAGGGATGCATTGAAAGAAACGTTATCGCATATGCAGCAGTATCAGGCTAATTTTAAACAAATAGTTACCGACAGCACCGGTGAAGTAGTGCATCAGGCAACAGGTAGTTTGACCATGGCAAGACCTGATAAGCTAAAATGGCAAACGCAGACACCGGATGAAACATTGCTCGTTGCCGACGGCGCCGCCGTGTGGAACGTCGATACGTTTGTTGAACAGGTGACGGTTATCTCGCAAGATTCCGCCGTTGCAGATAACCCCATTATTTTACTCACCAATTCAGAAGATGCGGTGTGGAATAAATTTACTATTAACAAGTTGTCGACCCGCCCTGAACAATTTTTGATTAAGCCGGCGGATGGAGAAGGACAAATCCGCGAGCTCGTGCTTACCTTTAAAGACGGTACGATGCAGAGACTTACTATGCTGGATGCGCAAGAACAGCAAAGCGAGCTGGATTTTTCTAACATCGATACCGCTTTTTCTCTGCCCGCAGATTTTTTTAAAGTAAAAATTCCTGCCAGCTATATGGTTGACGATCAACGTTAATGTTTAGCGAACAAGAACCTTTTGCACCGCTGGCTGCAAAGATGCGGCCCGTGACCCTGGATGATTATGTGGGGCAGCAGCATCTCATTGGCGCGGGAAAACCATTAAGAAAAATGCTGGAAGCCGGACATTGTCACTCAATGGTGCTATGGGGTCCTCCGGGTACGGGGAAAACCACCCTGGCGGAACTTATTGCCACCTATACTCATGCTACTGTCATTCGATTATCTGCTGTGACGTCTGGGGTAAAGGACATTCGAGCGGCCATGGATCAAGCTGAAAAAGCAGCGAAATATAATCAGCGGACATTACTGTTTGTTGATGAAGTGCACCGCTTTAATAAAAGTCAACAAGATGCGTTTTTGCCCTTTGTAGAATCTGGAACAGTGACTTTTATCGGCGCAACTACTGAAAATCCTTCTTTCGAGTTAAACAACGCGTTGCTGTCTCGGGTTCGCGTTTATGTGCTAAAGCCGCTTGATGAAATAGCTTTGGATAATTTGCTGGACAAGGCGCTTAATGATGAGCACAAAGGCCTTGGTCAGCGTAGCCTTACTTTGGACACCGACGCTCGAAGCGCATTGATTGGGTTGTGTGGCGGCGATGGTCGGCGGATGTTGACCTATTTGGAACTTGCGAGTGATTTTACCGAAAGTGCCTCCATTTCGCTATCCGACGTTGAGCAGGCAGTGGGGGAGAAAGTTGCAAGCTACGATAAACAAGGTGATGCGTTTTACGATTTAATATCTGCTTTTCATAAATCGGTACGCGGGTCTGATCCCGATGCGGCACTCTATTGGTACGCCAGAATTCTTAATGGCGGCGGCGACGCTTTATATGTTGCCCGACGCTTGCTTGCCATAGCATCTGAAGATATTGGAAACGCTGATCCCCGAGCCATCCAGCTGTGCATTGCAGCATGGGATACGTTCCATCGTGTGGGCCCGGCTGAAGGCGAACGAGCGATAGCTCAAGCCGCAGTATATTGCGCTTTGGCAGCGAAAAGTAATGCCGTATACAAAGCGTTCAATGGGGCCAAAGCGTTAGCCCGCGAAGCGCCCGATTATCCGGTGCCGGCACACTTAAGAAATGCGCCTACCGCTTTAATGAAGGAGCTTGGACATGGAAAAGGTTATCGTTACGCCCATGATGAACCTAATGCCTTTGCGGCGGGTGAAGTGTACATGCCGCCAGAGCTTCAGAGTACGCGGCTTTACCATCCCAGCGAGCGGGGCTTAGAAAAAACGTTAAAAGCCAAGCGCGATTATCTGGACAGCTTAAACCAGCAAAGTGTAAACAAACGGAATTGATGATGCCCACAGGATTCAGCCTATATTGTTTTATCGCCGCCGGTGGTGCCGTAGGTGCATGTATGCGCTATTTCTTCACTACAACAATAGATTCAGTGCTTGGAAAAGCCTTGCCGTTTGGTACACTTATCGTCAATGTTATCGGCTCTTTTTGCCTGGTTTTATTGTATAGTTTTATTGAGCGACAGGAGCTGGCTGAGTCGCCTTACCGGGCGCTTCTCGGCATTGGCCTGTTAGGTGCGTTTACTACCTTTTCCACTTTTTCTGTTGAAACGCTCTCGTTACTCAATAATGGGTTATGGTTAAAAGCGATATCAAATATCATTTTGAATGTCGGCGCCTGTTTATTGGCAGGCTGGCTGGCAATAGAATTAATAAAAGGATAAGAAGGAACACATGTTAGATCCTAAGTTTTTGCGAAACGACATTGAAACCACTGCGCAACGTCTGGCTAGCCGTGGCTACAAACTGGATGTTGACACTTTTACTGCATTGGAAGAAAAACGTAAGTCGCTTCAAATGAGAACCCAGGAGTTACAGAACGAACGTAACGTGCGCAGTAAATCGATTGGAAAGGCAAAAGCTCAAGGTCAGGACATTGCGCCATTGCTCGCTGAGGTGGGAGAGCTGGGCGAGCAGCTGGATGCAGCGAAATCGGAGCTGGCGGTTGTACAAACGAGTATTACAGAGATAACTCAGGGAATTCCGAATTTGCCTGATGCATCTGTTCCTGTTGGAAAAGATGAAGAAGAGAATGTAGAAGTTGACAAATGGGGAACGCCACCTTCTTTTGATTTTGCCATTAAAGACCATGTGGATTTAGCCGAAGGCATTGGTAAGGGGGCGGACTTCGAACTGGCGGCAAAGCTTACCGGTAGCCGGTTTGTAGTTATGCGCGGGCAAATTGCCAAATTGCACCGTGCGTTAGCACAATTCATGCTTGATACCCACACCAACGAACATGGCTATCAAGAAATGTATGTTCCTTACCTGGTCAACGCTGACAGCCTTTATGGGACGGGCCAACTGCCCAAGTTCGGCGAAGACTTGTTTCATACTCAACCCGCAACAGAAGAGGGGCAGGGGCTGTCTCTTATTCCTACGGCTGAAGTCCCGCTTACCAATATCGGGCGGGATGAAATTTTTGAAGCGAAGCAGCTTCCGCTGAAGATGGCAGCCCACACTCCATGTTTTCGCAGCGAAGCAGGCTCTTACGGGCGTGATACACGCGGTTTAATCCGTCAGCATCAGTTTGAAAAAGTTGAGTTGGTGCAGTTGGTAAGGCCAGAAGAGAGTTTTGATGCGCTGGAAGCGTTAACTCACCACGCCGAATCAATACTGCAAAAGCTGGGCCTGGCGTATCGCAAGATGCTGCTGTGTACCGGCGACATGGGCTTTGGTTCTTGTAAAACCTATGATTTGGAAGTCTGGCTTCCTGCACAAGATACTTATCGAGAAATTTCTTCCTGCTCGAATATGGGAGATTTTCAGGCGCGCCGGATGCAGGCAAGATATCGCGACCACCAGACGGGTAAACCAGAACTTTTACATACGCTAAATGGATCCGGTTTGGCAGTAGGTCGCACCTTGGTTGCAGTGCTGGAAAACTATCAACAGGAAGATGGAAGTATAAAGATTCCAGAAGTGTTGGTAAGTTATATGGGTGGATTGACAGAACTTAAAGCAGGATAAGCAACTTCTTGTTAGAGACAAAAATCCGGGGGCATTGGCCACCGGATTTTTCTATTACTGAGTTTAAGCTAATTTGCCTCGTTGCCCGGCAAGGGGTGAGTACTGAAAAACGCCCAGATAAATTTAGTGGCGGGAAGTTCCTCATCAGTTTTACCTAAACCATATTTTGCAAAATCTTCTCCCGATGCTGAACCTGGCCAAGTATGCCCGGCTGTTTCAGAACGATAGAACAAGATATCTGCGTTGTCTTTACATTCGGTGTAGGTAAAACGGGTAACACTGCTATCAATCTTATCCACTTCGGGCTCGGGGTTACAACCATTGTGTTTAATCCATCCATCAACGGCCTTTTCTACACCCATTCGCCAGTACGAAGGGGAATCTTCCTGTACTTCATAATGATTTACTGTGTCTTTCGTACCATGAAACGTCACTACTGGCACTGGCCTTGCCGGTTCACAATCTTCCGGATAACGCACGCCAGCTACTGGACCTATAGCGGCAATGTCGTTCGCCATATCACAAGCTAAGCGGCTGCTCATTCGAGCTCCGCCCGAAAACCCAGTAGCATAAATACGACTTTCATCAACAGGATAATCGGCTTTGAGCTTTTCGAGAATAGCTTTAACAAAGGAAACGTCACTCACTCCTTTGGGATCTTTATCCACATTCCAGGTATTTGGGCCGTCGCTCTTCCTTTTATAGATGGCAGCAGGCGAAACAACAAAAAAACCTTCTTTTTCAGCTAAATCTTCCATATCAGAAAATTTAGCCTGCTGTTGAGGGGTGGAGCTGGTTCCGTGAAAATTCAGTACCAGCGGCAACTCTAACCCTTCTTCAGCGGCAGAGGGAACAAATAAGCGATAATGCCGCTTTTTTCCTTCCACATTTATCACTTCGGATTCTAACGTTTCTTGAGAATAAGCATAGTTAAAAGCGGAACTAGCAGCAATGCTGGTAAGAATAACCGCGCCAAATTTACTCACAGACTTGGAAAGTAATTTAATGGGAATCACCTTGCCTCCTTTAAGGGAATAAAAACCTGCTGCTCAGACGGCAATTACAGGCATTTTGCCGGTTTGGGTAAGCCCGCCAGCTTAGTTGCTTGTTTCGCCGGACCTTTAGGAAACAACCGTTGCAAATAGCGGCTATTCCCTTTTTCCGGCCCGTACTGCTGCGCAAAAGCCTTTACCAATGCGCGGATCGCAGGGCTGGTATCGTATTGAAGATAAAATTCGCGAACAAAACGTATTACCTCCCAATGCTCCTCCGTAAGCGCAATGTTTTCTGATTGCGCCAGCAGCAGTGCCATCTCTTCTTTCCACTGCGTATGATCAAGTAAGTAACCGGACTTATCGGTGAAGATTTGGCTACCTTGCCAGTTAAAAAAATGTTTTTCGGTCATACTACAACAATACCCACGGGTAAAATTTATGCGATAAGGCAACCCAATCCCGATAATCTATTAAATACTCAGCAGATAATGTCACACCTCGCGCTAACGCATCTTCTGCCAAAACATATATCGATAATGCAGGAAACTCGCCAATTAACTCGGCGTAAAGATAAGTCCCGTCTCCACATAGTATAACGGGCGTCGAAGGTTTCATACCGCCCAGTTGCGCCTTTATTTCGCCTGTATAGTCGGAACCTGTAAGAACGGCTAGCATTAAAACGTCACTACATGATCAACCTGAGAAAGCAAAGATGCGATTTCTTTGGTTTCTATAGGTTTTACTACGTTCATTAATAAAGTTGGGTCACTTAGCGCTGCAGGAAAAAAATCGGTAAGGCTACGGCTGCAAACATAACATTTCTCTATATCATACAGGGGAAGTAGGTTCAGGCGCTTTGCGTGGTTTTTCGTGCCAGCGGGAGGGGCTTGGTTGTTGAGCAACTGAAGTACACCTCGGCCACTGAACAGCACAATGACGTTATGACCGAAATTAGTGGCGCCCAATGCAAAATCCAGCCCTTCACTCGCATCACTGCTGTCATAGGGGGAGTGAGTTTGTCTAATTAGTAACGTAGCCATATTAAAACTGCACCAATCGGTCGCACTGGTGTAATTCGGTAAAAAACTCACCCAAGCCTACCTGTTCAAAAGGAAACACCACATTGTGCTGAGTCTTTTCAGCAATAGCGGCTTCATGCTTGCTCATAATTCCTCGTTTAGCCGCCGCAGTAACACAAACCCACAAGCGAGTGGCCGCAGATTGATGAATTTCACACCACTGAAAGTAAGGGTTATACTCATCGTTAGTAGGATTGATAAGAGCGTTAGCGTGATAAACCCCGGCCTGATAGAAAAAAATCTGCTGTATCTTGTCGCCTAATTCAATAGCACTGGTGCAAAAACTTATAGCTCGCCGTGCATTTGATGAGTCAAAAGGAGAGGTTGTCACTAAAACTGAATACGTAGCCATAAATAAAAAAACACCCCGTAGACGGGGTGTTTTCTCCGTAAACCTGTCGGTTAGTCGTCGCCACCAAATGCACCCAGCAAGTGCAGGATGGCAGTGAAAAGATTGTATATATTCAGATAGAGCGATACTGTTGCGCGAATATAGTTAGTTTCACCACCATGGATAATGCGGCTGGTATCAAACAATATTAGCCCAGACATTATGAACACGATGGCAGCACTTATGGCTAAACTTACTGCCGGAACCGCGAAAAATATATTAGCGATTGCAGCAACAATAACCACCATTAGTCCAACCATCAAAAAACCACCCATAAAAGAGAAATCTTTCTTCGTGGTAAGCACATAACCTGAAAGCGCAAAGAAGACTAATGCCGTAGCACCTAGCGCCTGCATAATAAGACCAGGACCAGCAACACCTAGATAGAAGTTAAGGGTATAACCTAATGACGCGCCCATTAACCCGGTAAATAAGAACACCCAGAATAAACCAGACGCAGAGTCAGCTTTCTTCTGTACAACAAAAAGTGTAATAAACGCACCAATCGTCATAACCAATGACATGATAGGGGAAATACCTACTGCCATGGCGATACCTGCACACACGGCACTAAATGCCAGTGTCATCGCTAACAACATATACGTATTACGCAATACCTTGTTAGTTTCCAGTACTGACGATCGAGATGCACCAGCATACATTGAACGTTGATCCATTGTTTCCTCCAACAGGATAGTATTGACCAAAACGGTTAACTATTTAGTTAGTCCATTTGTATGGCTTTTGGTTCCGCTTTTCAAGTGTTTTCGCTCAGAACAACTAAGGAAAATCACACTATTTTTAAAATGCGCTTTTTTATGCTGCTTTTTGTTCAAAAGCTACTCATATAGAACAAAAGATCCGCAGTCGGAATTTTTTTCTCATATAACCCTTTACAGCGGAAAAAAATTCATTAAGATACGCATCACTCGCCGGAGAGCTGGCAGAGCTCGGTTTAATGCACTTGACTTGAAATCAAGCGAAGGGTCAAACCTTCCGGGGGTTCGAATCCCTCGCTCTCCGCCACATTCTTAAAAAAAGCCTAAACGCAAGTTTAGGCTTTTTTTTATGGCGCGTTATTCTTTTCGGTTTTTTATGTCGAAAAACTTCTATTGGCACGCACGTTCTTGTTGTGATCGGCTTTCTCCTCCACCTTCATTGAGTGAAGCCATTGATTTTCGATTGTTGTACCTGATTAAATAAGTGCTTGATAGCTTTTCGCTTCCATCTTCTAGTAATTTTGATATTGAGGATAGGTGATGCAAAAATTTTTAAGGATGGGCAATGGAAATCATACACACTCCACATTTACAAAAGGGCAACGTGGAAGATAAGCGAAAAGAGATTTTGGCATATTTTCACCATTCTTTTGATACTTACGAAAGTTTATATAGTCTGCTGACCGACGAACAAGCTTACTATCAGCGTCCTGAAAAACTTCGTCATCCTCTTATTTTCTACTTCGGGCATACCGCCACTTTTTTCATCAATAAACTGGTTCTGGCGAAGCAGCTTAAAGATCGGGTAAACCCTCAGCTTGAGTCTTTGTTCGCTATTGGCGTGGATGAAATGAGTTGGGACGATCTCAATGATGAACATTACGATTGGCCGAGTGTTGCTGACGTTAAAGACTATCGTGCCGACGTTCGCCAGGTTGTTTCAGATCTTATAGAAACCATGATATTTACCTTGCCCATTGAATGGGACAGTCCGATGTGGCCTGTACTCATGGCGATAGAGCATGAACGGATCCATTTGGAAACGTCGTCGGTACTTATTCGCCAGCTTCCCATCAAGCACATCAAACCGAAATCCGCTTGGGCTCCAAGTAAAAATGTCGGCGATAGGGTCACCAACGAACTAATTCCTGTCGCCGCAGGCGACGTAAAATCAGGTAAACCTTTTCATGCGCAATACTATGGCTGGGATAACGAATATGGTCATCAAGCCGCCTTCGTTGCTGGATTTAAAGCATCAAAGTATCTGGTTAGCAACGGTGAATTTTTAGAGTTTGTCGCGCAAGGTGGCTACCAGCAACCTGAGCTATGGGAAGAGGAAGGCGCCTCATGGTTAGCTTTTACCCAAGCTACCAAGCCTGTTTTTTGGCAAAAGTCGAAGGATGGATATGAATATCGCGCCCTGAGTCAGATAATACCACTACCCATGAACTGGCCAGTAGATGTTAACTATCATGAAGCCAAAGCATTTTGTAACTGGAAGAGCAGAATGACCGGCCATAATCTCAGGCTGCCGACAGAAAATGAATGGCTGCGTCTGCGGGATGAGGCTGGCCTGGACGACACGCTTTACCATAAAGGGCTTAACATCAATCTTGCCAAGGCAGCTTCCTCAGAACCAGTTAATATAAATCGTCACGGAGATTTTTTTGATGTTGCCGGAAATGTCTGGCAATGGACGGAGACGCCTATATTTCCCATGGAAGGTTTTAAAGTGCACCCGCTGTACGACGACTTTACAACGCCCACGTTTGATAACAAGCACAACCTGATGAAAGGGGGATCCTGGATCTCCACCGGTAACGAAGCGACGCGAGACAGTCGCTATGCATTTCGCCGTCACTTCTATCAACATTGCGGTTTTCGCTACATACAATCGGATATCAATATAAACGTGAACGACTTTGACTACGAAAGCGATACTCAGGTATCACAATATTGCGAAATGCATTATGGAAAAGAGTACTTTAATGTTCCGAATTTTTCTAAAGCCTCAGCAGCGTTCTGCTTACAGCAGATGCAAGGCAAAGTTAAAAGAAAGGCGCTTGATTTAGGCTGCGCAGTGGGCAGAGCAACTTTTGAGCTGGCCAAAGAGTTCGCCCATGTCGATGGGGTTGATTTTTCGGCGAGATTTATAAAAACTGCTTTTGACATGCAAGAGCGCGGGGAAATCCGCTATCATCTAATAGAAGAAGGCGAGTTAACCTCTTTTCACAGTCAGCGCTTAGCGGCCTTGAGTTTATATGAGGTGCGCAACAAAGTTGCCTTTGCACAAGGTGATGCCTGCAATTTAAAAGCGCAATTTACCGATTATGATCTTATCTTTATGGGCAACCTTATTGACCGGGTGTACAGCCCGCGGCAGCTATTGGCATCGGTAACACAGCGCCTCAATATAGGCGGCATTCTTATTGTTGCTTCGCCTTTCACGTGGTTGCCAGAATATACTGAGCGAAATGAGTGGCTGGGAGGTTACAAAGATGAAAACGGCGAGACATTAACCTCTTCCGAAGCACTTGAAAAAGCGTTATCAGATAATTTTAAACGTATTGGTGAACCTACCGAAATTCCGTTTGTTATTCGAGAAACGAAGCGAAAACACCAACACACTTTTTCAGAGTTTCACGTGTTTGAGCGAACAAGTTAGTGAAAGTCCTGCCGCGCAAGGGAACAGGCGCAGTTAAGTTTGATGGTTTAAAAAATAAGTTTGGCATCAGCAATGACAATGTAATACCGCTGTGGATTGCTGACATGGATATCGCGATTGCGCGTGAAATTGTTGACGCCATTACCAATTTTTTGCAGGCGAATATCGTGGGCTATGTCGATATTGATATAACTGAGGCGGTCTGCCTTTGGCATCAAAGTAAAGGCGAGGCGTTGGAACGGGAATGGATCACCAGCTTGTCTAGCGTACTTATGGGGATCCGCACTGCTATTACTACGTTTACACAGATAGACGACAAGATAATGCTTCTCTCTCCGGTGTACAGCCCGTTTTATTCTCTTATCTCCCAGTGTGGTCGCACGATTCATGAAATACCGTTAGTGCCGACAAACAGCGGGTTCGCCATCGATATCGAAAAGCTTAACCCTGATGCGAAAATGTTATTGCTGTGCAACCCTAATAATCCCACAGGCAGTGTTTGGCCTGAAACAGACCTGCAAAGCCTGGTGAGTTTTTGCGTAAAGCACAATATTCTTGTTATTGCTGATGAAGTTCATAGTGATTTCATTTTTAATCAACGATCCTTTAAAAGTGTGCTCGCGTTGGGTGAGCACGCGCAAAATATCACCATTGTTCTAAATAGCTGCGCTAAGTCATTTAATTTGGCAGCAATTCCAGGCGCTGCATACGCCATCATTCCGAATTCAGGTTTACGAGGAGCGTTCCATCAACGTATATCGTCAGTACATGGCGAGGCAGGAGCTTTATCCTGTGTAGCGTTAAATGCGGCGTATCGTCATGGCGAGCCATGGCTGGCAAAGGTAAAGGCATGGCTACGGGAAAACCGCGCGATGGTAGCAAACTGTTTTCGGTCTTCCCCCAAAGGCTTGCAGGTACACATAGGAGATGCCACTTATTTTGCATGGTTGGATTTTACTGCACTAGATAAAACCCACTATCAAATAGAGACAGCACTACTTGCTGCTGGTGTTGCATTAACATCAGGCAAAGAATACGGCGCTCCTTGTTGTTTTCGAATGAATCTTGCCACTTCGCCTTCGCTGTTGGAAGCGGCCAGTAAACGTATTACACGTATGGCACAAAAAATATAGTTATGCAGCCAGACTATCTTTTCTCTATTACTTCAATTCATTTGCTAATTTAACTTATACCTTGGTTTTAGCCGTTCAAGAGTTTCCTTCGGACTTGGTTATTGATGTTGCAAGGCGTAAAACGTAAGTGGTTACTCTTTCAGCAGTTAGTAAACTGCTTAGTGAAAGCTCTTCACTACTCATTTTTACGTGGTATTATGGATTTGCAGGTTAGACCTGTTCCTAATAAATAAAGATTCGGTGAGCCTAAACGTGATTAAGATTATCCTGGCAGATGACCATGAATTGGTCAGAACAGGGATTCGACGTATCCTTGACGATATAAATGATTTTTCCGTCGTTGCCGAAGCCAAAAACGGAGAAGAAGCAGTACAGTTTTGTCGGAAAAATGCCCCCGACGTCGTACTTATGGATGTCAATATGCCCGGTATGGGAGGATTGGAAGCCACTAAAAAGATTGTCCGGATGGCGGAAAATACTCGGGTAATTTGTTTATCAATGCATAAAGAACATCCGATACCTTCCCAGGTTATGCAGATGGGTGGATTTGGCTTTTTAACCAAAGATGCTGAACCAGATGAAATGATTCGGGCTATATATAAAGTTGCTGCTGGTCAGAAATATCTCGCCCCAGAGATTGCTCAAAGCATTGCCATTAGTAAATTGGCGCCTGACCGAGACAATCCTTTTGACATCTTATCCAGCAGAGAACTGAACATTGCCATGCGCCTCACCCGTGGGCAAAAGGTGCCGGAAATTGCCACTGAATTAAGCATAAACGCAAAAACTGTAAATACTTATCGGTATCGTATGTTTGAAAAGCTAGGGGTGACGACAGACGTAGAATTAACCCATCTGGCGCTGCGTCATAAATTGATTGATCCCAACTTATTGTAAGGCCTGAATGTCTGATTTTGACGCAGCAGATTTTTTAAAAAATCTCACTAATCAACCCGGCGTTTATCGAATGTATAACGCGCAGGGTGATGTTATTTATGTGGGGAAAGCAAAAAATCTAAAAAAGCGTGTATCCAGCTACTTCAGAATGCAGGTAGATAACGCTAAAACCCGTTCGCTGGTAAGCCAAATTGCCAATATGGATATCACCGTTGTCAATAGCGAAACGGAAGCGTTCCTGCTCGAAAACAATTTCATCAAGAAGTATAAGCCCCGCTATAACGTATTGCTGCGGGATGATAAATCCTATCCTTTTATTTTTCTTTCTGCTCATGAGCATCCTCGCCTGGCTTTTCATCGTGGACCGCAAAAGAAAAAGGGCGAGTATTTTGGACCTTATCCCAGTGCCTGGGCGGTGCGGGAAAGCCTGCGTTCCATGCAGAAAATCTTTCCGGTCAGGCAGTGTGAAGACAGCTATTATCGCGCCCGAAGCCGGCCTTGCTTACAGTATCAGATGGAACGTTGTAGCGCGCCCTGTGTAAAAGGTCACGTCACAGATGAAGAATATGCTGAGCAAGTGAAACTCGCTACGTTGTTTCTAAAAGGTAAAAATCAGCAGGTCATTGGTACGCTGGTTGAACGAATGGAGAAAGCCAGCGAAGCGTTAAATTTTGAAGCGGCGGGGCGGTATCGTGATCAAATAAACGCTCTGCGAAAAGTGCAGGAACGTCAGTGGGTGGCGGGTACGCAGGACGAAATGGATGTCTTTGGCTTTGCATTACGGGGAAATATGGCGTGCATACAAGTTATGTTTATCCGCGATAGTCAATTGCTAGGCAGTAAAGCGTTTTTTCCCAAGGTGCCATCAACCGCCAACGAAGACGAGATCTTCGAATCTTTTTTTCTGCAGTTTTATTTGGCTGGAAACAAGGTGATCCCGAAACAGATTGTATTGCCTCGCCCCTTGTCTGATGAAGATGCGATAGCAGAACTGTTGAGTAGTGAAGCCAATTACAAAGTGAAGTTTTTCCGTGGCGCCAGAGAAGAAAAACGCAAATATTTGCAATTGGCGCAGACCAACGCAGAAAACGCGCTCGACGCTCAATACAGCCAGCAAAAATCCGTTTATGCACGATTTCTGGATCTAGAAGCCACACTTGAACGCGATCAACCTATTCAACGTATGGAATGCTTTGATATTAGCCATACTTCAGGCCAACAAACAGTCGCATCTTGTGTAGTGTTTAACCGCGAGGGCCCCCTGAAAAGTGACTATCGCCGTTATAATATCGAAGGGATCACTCCCGGTGATGACTATGCGGCGATGGCACAGGCGCTGAAGCGACGCTATAAAAATGTAAAAGAAGTCAGTAAGATACCTGACATCCTTTTTATTGATGGCGGCAAAGGGCAGTTAACGCAGGCTGAGAACTTTTTTGAAGAGTGGCCGGAAGATAAAAAGCCGATGTTAATTGGCGTGGCGAAGGGAACCACACGTAAGCCTGGACTGGAAACGCTCATTCTTGCGGGGTCTCATGAAACGATTCCTATGGAAAGCCATGCTCCCGGACTGCACCTGATCCAGCATATAAGGGATGAATCGCATCGTTTTGCCATTACAGGTCACCGTAATCGGCGGCAAAAGGTAAAAACGACGTCGACGCTCGAAGGAATTCCCGGAATAGGCGCTAAGCGTCGACAGACGTTACTGAAGTTTATGGGAGGGCTCCAAGGCCTAAAACGTGCCAGTAAAGACGAAATTGCCAGTGTGCCCGGCATCAGCAGCGATTTAGCCGAAACTATTTACGACCATCTGCATCATTAATATCGGCAGACATGGACGTGGGTGAAAATTTAAGAACAACTAACTGCAGTTGTTAGAACAGAGAAGTTATTATGTGGACAGTTCCCAATATTATCACCATGTTCAGGGTGCTTCTTATCCCTGTATTTGTCGTTGTGTATTTTCTCGACTGGCGCTGGGCCAAGGAAGCAGGAGCGTTCATATTCTGGTTGGCAGCAATTACCGATTGGTTTGACGGTTACTTAGCCAGAAAGCTCAAGCAGACGACGCCTTTTGGCGCCTTTCTTGATCCAGTAGCAGATAAACTTATTGTTGCGGCGGCGTTGTTGATGATTACGCATTCTTACGGCTCTTTATGGATAACCGTGCCGGCGATTATTCTGCTGGTAAGGGAAATTTATGTTTCGGCGTTGCGCGAGTGGATGGGACAGCGGGGATCAAGCAATAAAGTAAAAGTGTCATTTGTGGGAAAGGCCAAGACAATGGCTCAAATGTTGGCACTTATCGGATTGTTATCTGGACTGGAAACGTTTATGGGCTTTCCTATTTATTGGGTGACACTGGGTTATATACTCTTATATATCGCTGCAGTATTATCATTATGGTCGATGCTTATTTACACCAATGCGGCATGGCAGCACATGAAAAGTTATCCGCAGGATTATTAATTGATTGTTCAATAATCAATGTGAATAAAAAAATAGCAAACAATCATAAAATGAAGAGTTTACCGATAAATTAGGCATTTTTTGTATTGACAGTTGAGGTGGGGTAGGTAGAATGCACCCCACATTTGAAGCGGCAAGTAACAAGATGTTTAGCCGTAGAGAATAATCGTGAATAGCTCAGTGGTAGTGTGCATACCTCGCCGGGAACCGGTTGCCAAGATCCTTGGCAGGTTGATGGGGGGTAATATTACTGAAGTTGTATCATTAAAAAGTGTTATGCGGGAATAGCTCAGTGGTAGAGCACATTGCCTCGTCACGAAGTGATTGCCATCTGGCAAGGTGACGACAATAAAATTACCAGCGGTTTAAAAAGTTATGCGGGAATAGCTCAGTGGTAGAGCACAACCTTGCCAAGGTTGGGGTCGCGAGTTCGAATCTCGTTTCCCGCTCCAAATTGGCGGAATGGCAGAATGGCTATGCAGCGGATTGCAAATCCGTGGATCTCGGTTCGACTCCGGGTTCCGCCTCCATATTAACTGCCTCGCAGTTAGAACAGGTACCAACCTGACACCGATGTCTAACGACATACCCTTGCCCGGGTGGTGAAATTGGTAGACACAAGGGATTTAAAATCCCTCGCTGGTAACAGCGTGCCGGTTCAAGTCCGGCCCCGGGCACCATTTATCCTCTATATATTCAATTCATTAACCTGTTTCCAACTGCCTAGGGGTTGTGATGCGGTCACACTGAATAATCTTGATATATTCTCTGACATTTCTGGTGTTTCTGAATCCATTCATCGCGCACAATGTTTTTCCAGCGTTACGATCGCTTGCTTCTGCTACTTCTCAACTCTTTCCCATAAACTGGGGTTCTTCTATCTCCCTACGGGCGCGGCTATTTCTTGCGTTAAGTGAGCACACATCATTGCTCTTACCCCACCTTTCGTCAGGAGTGACTACCTCAACGGAAGGATTAACTTTAAGTCGTTTTCGCTTTTAGCTTAGCCCTGCTGACGGGATCAAATTTCAGCCTATGATGCTGCTACACGGTTAGCTTTAACATGAGGTGTTTTATACGATATTAAAAATCACCGGCGAGCAAGTCACGTTTATTTAGCCGCTTAGTTTAGCAAGTGCTCATAAAGCAAGCCTGAACAGATGACAAGATACAGTTGATCAATATCCTTCTTTTACTGGTACTTCTATAGAAGATCACACTGTTTCCTTCCGTGATCTAGGACGGCATCATGATGCGTGATCTTCGTCCTACGTGAATAGGCGCTATTGATGCTCAACCGACAATTACTCACAAAGGTTCAAACTGCAGCTATATTTAAAAAGGTGATTTCGACTGCTAGATTGATCACGTTTGTCGATCTTCAGCCTCATAGGCTTGGGCAGGAAGTTTACCGCAGTATTGTCCAAACTACTGTCGCTACTTCGGGAAAGGCGTAATATCGTTTGCTCCTCAAATTGGTGTTCTCACTGTTCCAAAAACCTTAGCACCTGCCGTGGACATGAAATATGTCATGCCTTCACAGCCAGATAAGTCCAACGCTTCTTAAACTAGAACAAATCAACCATTTCAGAAGGGAGCGGGTTTTCTATCCAGTGCTCAGCGAGCTCCACCTACAGGAGCTACAATCTATTTTTAAGGTGAGGAAGGTATGACAGAAAAACCTACATCTGAAATGGAGAGCCGCGGCCATCCGATTGAAGAACATATGCGCTGGTAAAATAGAGAGAGGATCAGCGCAACGAAACCTTCCTATTGTTTCTAAAGTGATTCTTGGAGCTTGCGGAGCATTTTCACGAGGCTTCCTCAGTAATAAAACTCTCAGTGCTGCAGATGGCTCAGTCGAGGTGGAATATGAAAAATTTGGTCGTGATCGAACGCCAATGGATATGACGATACGGGTAAGAAAAGTATCTAACGAACATTTTACTGTGACGCTTGGAAAAAGCGCTATGAATAACTTTGAAATTGAATCGTTATATCCGCAGCCTGTTAAGTCGCAAACCTATGCGGGGAAATTAAGTCCCGGCCACAGCATCTGGATGGGTCTAACACCTAAGTCAGCCGGACGGAGCGAAATGAGCATTCAGGTAAACAATTATGAATCGATGACCTTTACCCAATGGATTTATCCTTGACAGGAGAGAGTGATGGAAACGGTTCTACGCGCTGCGGGTATGTACCTGGTATTAGTAGTTATGAGGCTGGTGGGAAGACGTACTTTGATGCAAATGACTTCCTTCGACTTTATTTTACTTCTTATTGTGGGCGAAGCAACGCAGCAGGCGCTGCTTACCAATGATCATTCAATGACTGGCGCAATGCTTACTATAGTCACGCTTTTTAGCATAGACTACATTTTAGGCGCGTGGAAGGAACGCTCACCCACCGCAGAGCGCATTATTGATGGGACGCCGATTATTTTGGTTGAAAATGGCAAAGAGCTTTCTGAACGGATGAAAAAAGCCTCCGTGGAAACCGATGAAATTCTGCTCGCTTCCCGCGACAGTCAAGGCCTCGAGTCCATAGATCAGATAAAGTTTGCGGTACTGGAGAAAAATGGAAGAATCTCGATTATACCTATGGAATGACCTTAACCAAAGAGCAGGCGCTTGTCTCTACGATCTTTAACTTGTTCCCTTCAGTTAAGACAATTATAAGGCAAGCTGTAGCGAAAGGGCAGAATGCACCGCCGGTCTAAACGTTAATGCATCTAACCCACTTGATTACAGTACTTGGCTGCGGGTAGTTATCTACATACCAATGGCAACATCAGTAATAACAACCCGCTGTTTGCCAGTAACCTGAAAGCCATCGACGTCAATGTCAGTAATTACTGGTAATACTAATCCGCAATGATGTGTGCTCACTCTGTCCACTTTCCCGTTAATGACACAGCTTCAAATTAGAATTTTCCGGTTTTGCTCGGTAGGCTATTGGAGGCAGATTAACGAGACTTTCGTGGGTTCTTAAGAGAGGAGGTTGGTAAGGGTTACCAACCTTTCCTCTGAGACCCTAACGATTTAATTTACGTCTAAACACAACCGCTGAAACTGCCATAAAAATTAACGCCAGCGGATTCATTGAGCCGCCAGAAGAGCCTCCACTAGACGGCGGAGCTGGGGTGTCTCCATCGTCATTGTTAATCTGGGTATTGGGGGTAGGGTTTAAATCAGGATTGGTAACCGTCGCTGAATCTGTCACTACGATATCCGTAATCAATACAAAATTTTCTTCGGTTGGCTCTTTCCCGTTTTTCGCATCATCAGCGCTAAAATCAATAAGCGGTATTGAATTCGCAGCGCCACCCAAGTTAAATCGAGGCAACTCGCTGATTTCATCTATAATGCTCATTCCTTCACCAATGACCTGGCCAAAAACGGTAAAACCGCCATTTTGTGCATCCAAATTCTGGCTATTGTCACCCAGGTTGATAAACCATTGTGACGTGGCACTGTCAGGGTTTTCTGCCTGTTTTGCCATAGCAATTGTGCCGCGGACATTGGAAAACTCAGGCTCATTTGTAACTGGCGTTCCCGTAGCGATAGTATCCAGAGGCAGCTCGTTGTTATAGGTAAATCCACCAGCCTGAACGACAAAACCGGGTTCCAGACGGTGAACTACATTATTGGCATATCCACCTGAATTGACGTATTCCAGGAAGTTCTCAACGGTTTCAGGGGTATCCTGATCAAAAAGGTTAACACTGATGCTTCCCATATTAGTACGAATTTCAACGACAGTGGCAGAAGCGTGGAAGCTAGCCAACGAAGCTGAAATAAAAGCGAATATTATTTTTTTCACGGTTTGATTTTGCTCTTTATGGTATTGATGGTGGCTCATGGTAAGGAAAGAGCAAGATAGTCAGAACTGTTTTCATGTATCAAATTGTAATTCGTAGGCAATCACTAACAATGAGGATAAAGACAGTGTTCATAGGCAATGAGCGGAACTCAGTGTGACGTCTGCGAGCAGATGGGACGTCAGACAGAAATTAGCGAAATCGCACTGAGCATGAACAGAATGTGGTTGTTAGAACGACCTGAACGACGCCGATTTGAAAAATCGTTCAACTTAGTAAAGATAAACGTTTCAATTGTAGAGCTAGTGCGGTTGTTGTCGATTAGCCAAAGGGTATGCTCGCTCTCGTGTGGCGAAGCTGTTGAGCGTAGCGCCCTCTCAATGAACCGATGGTGCAAGTGGCATAGTTGAATCAACATTTTGAGGTGGGCGGTGGTCTTAAGAACCATCGAAATTATTTCAAGCTAATAAAGTAAGCGATCAATATAGACCCAGATCACCCCATTGTAGCTAAATCGCTGGTTAAAAAATTCTTAGCGAACTTCTCTTTCCATATTCGCGGTGTCAGGTCGAGCACCTCTTTTGCCGGGTGTAATGCCACGCGTTGCAATACATCCACAAGATAGTGATACGGATTCACCCCCTGAAGACGGCAGGTCACCATCAGGCTTTGTAATATGCCCAGTTGCTCTGCACCGATTTCAGACCAGCAGAACAGGTAGTTTTTTCTGCCCATGGGGATAACGCGCAGTGCCCGTTCCAGGTGATTGGTATCCAGGGGTAATGCAGGATTACAGAGAAACACCTTTAATTGGGTTTCCCGTTCATGGGTATAGGCTAAGGCTTTCGCTAGAGGCGATTTAGGCAATAAGTCGGTGCGTTGCCGCTGCTGAAAGATCCAGCGGAAGAAGTCATTCACTACCGGCTCACTGTGTTGTTGCCGGTAGGTGTGGATGTCTTCCAGGCTCAGTTGTTTCTCCCGGATATGTTTTTCATGCCGGTAAATCGCGGCGATGATATCCAGTGCCTGTTGTGCTGTTTGTGGCTCACTGTCCAGCGCTTTTTCAAAGGTGCGGCGCATGTGCGCCCAACAGGCGGCGTGGATGATGTGTGCGTCTTGTTGGTTTAATTGTTCAACGGTTTTGGTATAGGCAGCATAGCCATCGGTCAGTAAGGTACCAGTAAAATCCTGTAGCTGGGCTTTGGCATGCAGCATGCCTCGGCTGTTGCTCCAGGTAAAGGCCACTTCATCACTGTCCCCATACATAGGCCAGAAGTAGGTCTGTTTCATTTGACTGGGTTTTCTGCCCCCGCCTTTAGTGCGTCCGGCTTTGATGGGGACTTCATCCATCGCGAGAATTTTACTTAGCAGAATGTGCTGCCACTGGGCTTTAGCAATGGGACGAAGCAGTTCAATGCCTTTTTGGAGCCAGTTGATAAGAGTAGCCCGGCTTACCTTAATGCCACTATCCAGCATGCGTTGGTGTTGCCGGTGCAGCGGTAAATGGTACACCGCTTTGTCGACCATCAGTCCGGCCAGCAACGAGACATCACAATAGCAGCCTTCCAGCACATTGGCAGGTGCAGGCGTGTCTTTTAAGGTTTGCGTGGGTTTATGACGTACCACCGGACGACGATACACCAGTACCACATAACTGCCCGGCTGCTGAGCCAGACGAGGGTTTCCTTGATATCCACTATTTCGTACTGGTCCGCATCCGGCCCCTGTAGCTCAGGTGCAGGGCGTTCAATTATCTGTTGCGGTACCGTCTCATCAAAGCGCAAGCCTTCATCATACCTATCCGCATCGTTACGCTGCTTCTTTGATGAGCGGGTGTGGGCGTTAACGGGATTGGCAACAGCAAGGACTTCATCTGGTGTTGCAGAGGCAAACAAACTACTCTGAGCCGGATTATCCGGCAGCACCTTCTCCGACTTACGCCCGAACAACTGGCGTTTAAACCAGTCCAATTGCTGTTTTAATTGTGCAATTTCCTCACTTTGACGAGCGAAAGTGGCATCAATCTCAGCATGGGGATAAATGACTGACAGAAGTCGTTTTCATGGCGCAAATTATAACAAAATCAGCTAATTAAATCGCCTGTTTTGTTTGTCTTTTTGCCAGTAAATACCATCAATTAAACACTGTAATTGCGCGCTGTTAAGCGCCATTTTCTCTTCGCCGCCAGCCACTTTGGCAAAGGTGCCTTTTTCCAGACGTTTACTCCACAAACAGAAGCCGCCCTGATGGTAGTACAACACCTTTATCTGTGTACGGCGCTGATTGATGAACACAAACCAGTCACCGCAATGCGCCTGCATTCCTAACTGGCCTTGCACCAGTGCTGCCAAGCCATCAAACTGTTTGCGCATATCAGTGTTACCCGTATATAACCAGATGCGACCATTGGATAACGGTAACATCAGGCTGGCCGGTTCATCCGCAGCACCACACCACCGGGCAATGCCAGCTCAATTTGCCACGGTGTATCAGGACTTGCGGAAGCTGGCATATCAAAAGCTAGCCACTCATTTTGTTTTAAAGACGCCGACCTGTCTGTACCGCTTAACTTTTTGCGCCATAAATAAAAACTGGCAGCGGTGAGCTTATGCTGAGTGCAGAACTCACTCACCGTCAGCCCGCTATTTACCTGTTGTTCGATTACCTGCTGCCATTGTTCTGCGTTACGTTTTTTATTGGCCATAGATGATTGCTCCTGTTATGAAATCTATGACAACTATTTTAGGGGAAAACGGTTCTTGAGAAAGACGGTCTAAATTGATCGCTTACCTAATAAAAGCAAATCTGCGGATTTTTTATAATGTTGGGAAAGTTAGAAAGGTTTACGCTAGGTAGAACTGATCGTCTCTTGATGGTATGGCGTAGGAAGTCGCTGATGTAGCAAAAACTCTCTTACGTCAAAGATGTTTACGTTTCAATATCGCTCACCTATTTTTTAACCATGCTGAACAGGCAAATAAAGGATGATACATTTCCCGTTATCTACAAAGACTGTGCTTCGCCGGCAGGCGTGGTGCATAAAGATATTTGTCACATTATTAATGATAGGAACAGGGATTACCGGCTGTAGCGAAAATTCAGGTGCAACAAAGGAAAAAGGCGCTGAACAGGGAAAACAAGAAGGTTCGCAAGAAACCCAACAGCCAGGTTCGGCTGGGTCCCGACCTGTTCCTGTAGCGTTTGTAGAAGTCGCGCCCACACAAATTCAATATACGGAAAAACTTCCTGGCCGGGTTGTCTCTTATCGCATCGCAGAAATTCGCCCTCAAGTCAGTGGTATTATACAAGCTCGCTTTTTTGAAGAAGGCTCATTTGTGGAGCAGGGTGAGCAACTATATCAAATTGACCCAGCGCGTTATCAGGCAGATCTTGAGGTGGCGCAGGCCAATCTTGAGAACGCACAAGCTACGGTAAATAATGCACTTGCAATAGTTGGGCGTTACGAAACTCTAGCTGATATTAACGCACTGAGTGAACAGGAATTTGATAACGCCAAGATGGAGCTAAAGCAGGCTCAGGCTTCCGTCAGTCAGGCCGAAGCGGAAGTCAAAACCGCAAAAATCAATTTAGCCTATACCAAAGTTTATGCGCCAATCAGCGGGTTTATTAGCCCTTCGAGTGTGACAAAAGGAGCCCTGGTCACGCAACAACAGCAAGAAGCTCTTGCCACCATTCGTCAATTAGATCCCGTGTTCGTCGATTTATCCCAGTCTGTGGGCGATGCTCAGCAATTAAAGGCAAGGTTGATTGAATCGAGAATTGAGGAACGTGATGATCAAGAATTCGAGGTTAGCTTGTTTTTTGCTGAATCAGGCGAGCCTTATCCTTACAAAGGAAAACTTGATGCCACCGATTTAGCAGTAGATCAGCAAACTGGCGCTATCCGGCTACGTTCAGTGTTTCCGAATCCAGATAACCTGTTGCTTCCCGGTTTATTTGTAAGAGCATCCATAGAAGATTTATCTTCCTCCGAAGCGCTGGTGGTGCCGCAACAAAGTGTAACGATAGGTGAAGGCGGAAAGCAGCATGTTTGGGTTATTGATAAGAAGGATAAAGTCAGTAAGCGCGCGATTCAGACCGGTGTTGCATATGAAGATAAGTGGGTAATTGAAGATGGATTGCAACCAGGAGAACGGGTAGTTGTTGAAGGAACAATGACATTGAAGGATGGTGCACCGGTCAAGCCTGAGAAGTTTTCATCGCAGAACCAATCAGATAATAACAGAGGTAAGCCTGCCAAAGAAGCGCAGCAATCCGGACAGGCGCTTTAACAATGTTTTCCCAGTTTTTTATAAATCGTCCTATTTTTACGTCTGTTATTTCTCTCATTATTATGGGGATCGGGCTGTACTCTCTATTAAATTTACCCTTAGAGCAGTATCCGAATATCGCGCCTCCAAAAGTTTCTATTTCAGCTTCTTATCCAGGGGCTTCCGCAGAAACACTGGAAAATACTGTTACGCAAGTGATAGAAAAAAATCTCACTGGCATTGATAATCTGCGTTACATTCAATCGCAAAGTTCCTCTGCGGGCAATGCCTCTATTACCCTCACATTTGAACCTGGTACCGACGCGGATATTGCGCAGGTACAAACACAGAATAAAGTGTCGCAAGCGCAGTCTGCGTTACCACCCACGGTTCAGCAACTCGGCGTGACAGTGGAAAAAGCCGGTAACAGTTTTGCTTTCTTGCTAAGTTTTTATTCTAAAAGCGGCGAAACAAATCGCAATGATATATCGGATTTTTTGGTATCAAACCTGGAGGAGCCGCTAAGCCGGGTAAACGGAGTAGGACAAATTCAGACTTTTGGACCTGAACATGCCATGCGAGTGTGGTTAGATCCTCACAGCATGAACAACTTTAATATCACTACCCTGGATGTTATCAGTGCCATTGAAGAACAGAATGTTCAGCTTGCTTCGGGAGAAATTGGTGGCACTCCTGCTGTTGATGGCCAGCAGATTAACGCCACTATTACAGCCCAAGCTCTTCTTTCTACTCCAGAAGAGTTCGAGCAGATATTACTTTCGGTAAATTCTGATGGTTCACATGTGACGTTAGGAGACGTCGCCCGCATAGAAATAGGAGCAGAAAGCTATCAGGTACTGGGGCGATGGAACGGTAAACCCGCTTCTGGTATCGCTATTGAACTGGCTCCATCAGCAAATGCATTAGCCACAATTAACGCTGTTAAAGCGCGCATTAAAGATTTTGACAATATTATTCCCAGTGATTTGGAAATTGTCTATCCAGTGGATATATCACCTTTTATTGAATCTTCCGTTTTCAATGTTGTTGAAACCCTTGCCATCGCCATTGTACTGGTAGTGCTGGTTATTTATATTTTTCTGCAAACGCTGCGCGCCACACTAATTCCTGCGGTTGCCATTCCCATTGTACTATTGGGAACATTTGGTTTTCTATTGGCATTGGGTTACTCAATTAATGTTCTTACTTTATTTGCTTTGGTATTAGCCATCGGCATGTTGGTAGACGATGCCATTGTGGTAACAGAAAATGCTGAGCGAAAACTAGAGGAAGATGGAGAACTTTCGCCTAAGGACGCGGCAAAAAAAGCCATGAGTGAAATTTCAGGAGCCTTAGTGGGCACCACCGTAGTGATTTGGGCAGTATTTTTACCCATGGCGTTATTTGAAGGATCGGTAGGAGTGATCTATCGACAGTTTGCTATCACCATATCAGCAGCAATGACAATTTCACTGTTTGTTGCGCTGACGCTGTCGCCGACGTTATGCGGCATTATTTTACAGTCAGGGAAAACAGCAAAGAAAAAAGGAATATTTGGTTGGTTTAACAAAGGGTTCGACAAAATGCGTGCTGGTCATGGGCGCGTACTTGAAAAAACCCTCAACAACAAATTTATTCTTCCACTTATTTTCGCCGTTTTAGTGGCTATTACCATATTCGTATTTCTTCGCATTCCCACTTCTTTTTTGCCTGAAGAAGACCAAGGGCGTATGTTTACTTTGGTGACCGGACCTCCAGGTTCTACGCTGCAACAAACCCGCGAAAAATTAGCAAAAGTAGAAAATTTCTATTTAGAAAAAGCCGGAGGTACAGTTGAGGGACTGTTTACCGCCGCGGGATTCAGCTTTGCGGGCCAGGCGCAAAACGTAGGCATTGCTTTTGTAAAAATGAAAGACTGGGAAGCGCGGGGAGAAGACAACAGCGTGTTTAATATTCAAAAGCAGGCTACCCAGGCTCTGTCATCTGTTAAAGATGCCATGATAGTCCCTCTGATTCCACCTCCGGTCAGCGCGCTGGGCAATGCAACTGGATTCGAATTTCAGTTAATTGATAAGGGAGGCGTGGGACACGAGGCACTTGTCGCCGCGACCAATCAATTTCTGGGCACCGCCGCGCAAAGCCAGATGCTTAGCCAGGTGCGCTTTAATGGTTTAGCGGATAACGCGCAATATGATTTGCATATCGACGGCATAAAAGCTCGCGCGCTAGGCGTACCCATATCTGCCATTAATCAAACTTTAAGCGCAGCCTTGGGTGGAACATACGTTAACGATTTTATCGAAGATGGCCGCATCAAACGCGTATATGTACAAGCAGAAGATCAATATCGGATGCTGCCAGAAGATATTAATGATTGGTATGTCCGTAACGATAGTGGCGGCATGGTGCAGTTGCAGGAAATTGCCAATGGTGAATGGGCTTACGGCCCGCCAAAACTTACTCGATTTAACGGCATTTCATCGAGTGAAATTCAAGGCTCTACGCCTTCTGGAGTAAGTTCAGGTGAAGCATTGCAGGAGGTTGAACGTCTTGTTAAATCCCTTCCCGAGGGCATCGATATTGCCTGGACCGGACTTTCCTATGAAGAAAAGGAGAGCGGCAATCAAACCATGATGCTGTACGGAATTACCGTAATCGCAGTGTTTATGATACTGGCTGCGCTGTATGAAAGCTGGACCATTCCTTTGGCGATTATGCTTATTGTTCCGCTGGGGATATTTGGCGCGGTAATGTCAACCTGGCTTGCCGGCCAGGCGAACGACGTTTATTTTCAGGTGGGTTTGCTGATGACTATTGGTTTGGCGGCGAAAAATGCGATATTAATTGTCGAATTTGCTCAGCGTAATGTTGATGATGGTATGAGCGTTTATGATGCCGTAATGGGTGCTGCAAAACAGCGATTGCGGCCGATACTAATGACATCGCTAACATTTATACTCGGCGTAATGCCATTAGCTTTCGCCTCCGGCCCCGGGTCTGGCGCTCAGAACGCCATTAGTATTGGTGTGCTGGGTGGCATTACTACAACAACCATTTTTGTGGTTTTCTTTGCACCCTATTTCTTTTTATGGATATACCGACTGTTGAAACCTAAGCAGTATAAGAAATTAAATGAAGGGTAACATTCTCGGTATCCACCTGAAGCCGGCGTCTGCACATTGAGGCTTATGAGCAGTGAAGGAAGTGCAGGGCAGTAGAATTAGTTTTTTGACTAAATTGAAATAGAAAAAGGGCCGTTGTTGGTATCAGCCCTTTGCTTGGTTTTCAGTTGGCAGCGGGGTCGTAGCTATTTAAAGCAGCTACGACTCCAAGCCTTAGAATTTATGTAAAACCTTAACAGAATCTGTGACTTCTGCGGCATCAATAACGCCAATCTTGCTTTTGTCTGAAGCCACTTCTTTAATTATATCGGCCGTGTTATCTAGCGTCTGCGGCGGGCGTCCACCGCCTGTGAAAGCCAGTTTTGCCCAATAGGCTTTGTACTGACTAGGCGTGTGAGATATACTTTTTCAATAAATTCGTCAGATGCTTTGCCTCCGGCCATAATAGGGGTTAGCGATTTATCTTTACCCAGAAATAGCTTAGTTACCTGATCTGCATCGACGCTTTCGTTAAAGCTGCTGTTTACTATCACTGCGATTTCAGCAGATGCGGGTAAGGCAAATGATCCGACAGCAGCGAACAAAACACTTAGAGAAAATAATTTCGTAAATTTTTTCATATAATCACCTTAAAAAACTGTAACAACGGCGATTTGAAACAGGCCTGCATCGCTGCCATCCGCTTGCTCAGAATTCGTATATTCAGCCTTAAATGCTGCGGAATCATGAAAGTCCCAACGTACACCCACTGTATAAAACTGCGATTCTCTGGTTCGGCTAGCTAATACTCCCTCTGTAGTCGCGGTGAGCTGATCTAACTGAGGCGTTACGCCTGAAGGAATAACCGATAAATCTACGCCAGTTTTTGCCGAATCCCGACCAACCGTGCCATGAAACATGACAGAGTCAAACCGCTTGCCCAGCGACACCATCCACGGTTTATTATCGCCTATGAGCGTGTTGTCCATTGCTACGGAAATGTATTCGGCCACAAATAGCCAATCCTGATTATCGAAAATAACGCCGAATTCCAACCCTTCTAACGTATCTTCGTAAATTTCCAAATCATCGCCAATATAGGCGAAAGGAGTCTGGCGCCAAGCGTCAGCAAGCGGTGTCAACCCAAGATCTGCTCCGAGTTCCAAATTAAGATAGGTTGTCCGGAAAGTCCACCAGTCATAGTTGACGCTGGCGACAGCACTAAACACATTATCGATGTCAAACTCTACGCCGTTGTCTGTGTTGTTTTCCTGACCATAATAAAAACGCAGGTTTACCTGACTTTCACCGACCGTGAAATCGTGAATAGAAGAGACACCATTGATGCTGTCAAAGAATGATTGATAAACCTCCGTTGGCGGCGCTATCCAGTGATATGCGTAGGACACATCTAAGTAATCAGAATAAAGATAAACAGGAATACGTTGCCGACCCACCTGAATTCGCCAGTTATTTTTGGCCTGATACGATAGGTATGCCCAGGTGAACTCTGGATCCCAATCCTCGTTTCCGCGCGCTCTGATTTGTGTGGTAACACTGAGGCCGTCACCTAAATCCGAGAACGCCTGTAACGCAAAAAAGGAGCCTTGCGAGAAGTTGACATCGGTATCAGTATAGTCTCGAATTTTGGTATTTTCTTCGGTAAGTACACCCGCTGAAACGGTGCCAAAGCCACTAAACTGGATATCAGCATTGGCAGTTGAAGAAAATGCCAGTGCCAATGGCAGACAACGCAATAAGGAAAATTTCATAGTAGATCCAAAAGGTAAATAACCCCAGATCGGCTTAAGCAACAACCATCGCATTGCGCTCAATGTCACTGATATTAAGGGATGGCTTGTTTTCTTTAAGACAATAAGCCACCAGACCAGCCATTAAATTGAGTGTAAAACCATTTATACTCCGATGCCTTGAGTGCTCAATGTATGAAATGTTCTTTAATTGGTCGTTGATAGTTTCAATAATGAAGCGCTTCGATAGCATCGCTCTGTCCCATAAAGACATCGCTTTTGCTTTCATATTTTTGCGAACCGTGGTGATAAGTTTGACGCCTTTCTCAAATAAATTAGCTTCTAATGCTTTGCTCAAATACCCTTTATCGCCATACAATTTGTCGGGTAAATGTCGAGCTAATTCTTCGACAGGTTTTGTGTCATGGACATTCCCCGTCGTCACTTTTGTCGCCACGATTTCACCCAGATGGCTCACTATCAAGTGTAGTTTAAAGCCGTAAAACCAGCCCATTGTTCCTTTTCCTCTTTGCGCTATCCCGTCAAAGGTTTTATGGCGAGGTATGCGAATGTTATGGCAAACCTTTAGGCTGGTAGAGTCAATGAATTCAATGCCTGTAGGCTTTCCCTTTAAAGTACTGAAGTAGGCACACATGGGCACAATTGTTCGCGGCATTACTTCTAAAAAGCGTGTATAACTAAGCAAATCAGGAAATGCGTTGCGATAAAATACTCTTACATACCCCGAGTAATAATTCTTAAAATCGCGATGATGTGACATGTGAAAACCGATGATGATTGTCATCATTTCACTCATTGACATACGGCACTCACGTCGTCGTCTTCTGGTGCCGTCTTCAAGTAGCTGCTTTTGCCATTGGGGAATAAACACTTTGCAAAAGTCATCGACATCGCAAAATAATTCAACTAGATTCTTCATGCCTGTTCCTTGTTGATTTGGTCATTTCTTTGTCGAAAGATCCGATCTTGGAACAGGCTTTTAGTTCAATTTCTTAAACAGGATTGGGGTTAAATATTTCGTCGCGCATAGTAGTGCAACATTAGGTAAAATGCATACGCCCAAAGTACGAAAGTGCATAGCTATATTGATAACTGCATATGCACGACCATACCTGATAAGGCGTTATACTCTGAACTGTCTGGCTATAGATTCAAGCTTCGTTGCCAGTTCGGCTAACTAGGTGCTGGCAGAAGCCAGTTGATAGGAATTTTTACCCGTTTCTTCTGTCCGGCGGGAGATCGCATCGACACTACCCACAATATTTTTAGATGTGGATTGCTGAATATCAGTAGATTGAGCGATCTGGGCGTTCATTTGGCTAATTTGTTCTATAGTCTGAGTAATGGTATCTAAGCTCGCACCAGCGGAATTAGCGGTTTCCACGCTTTCTTTCGCGAAATCGTTGCCTTTGCTCATCACCGCTACGGCGGAATGCGCAGCACTTTGCAGTTGCTGAATGGTTTGTTGAATTTCTTCAGTAGACTTCTGCGTTCTGGAAGCAAGCGTACGGACTTCATCAGCGACCACAGCAAAGCCGCGTCCCTGTTCCCCAGCGCGGGCAGCTTCAATAGCGGCATTTAGCGCAAGCAGATTGGTTTGTTCCGCAATTCCTTTTATTACGTCCAGTACGGCGCCGACTTTATTGGAATCACCCTCAAGTTTCTTGATAACATCTGCGGCTTCAGCCACATTATTCGCTAAACCTTCAATGCTGGAGACCGTATTTCCCACAACCAGCTTACCTTCTTGCGCGGCTCTGGAAGCTTCATTTGCGGCTTTGGCAGCCTCTGATGCATGGCTTGCCACAGAATTGACTGACTCGTTCATATTGTCTACCGCCGACTTTGCTTCAATGGCGGAAGCTTGTTGATTCTTAATAGTAAGATTGGTTTCTGATGTCAGCGCATGTAAGCTTTGTGCCAGCGACGACAACGGCAGCGTTGTCTCTACAATGTCTTTCACGATATTCTGTAGCCGCTCCATAAAGCGGTTGAAATACGTTACCAGCTCACCGACTTCATCTTTCGAGTTAGAGGGAATGCGAATAGTCAGATCACCATTTTCCTCGGCGATATTTCGTAACGATTGCACCACGCGATTCAGGTTTCCTCTGATTTCTGAAACAATGGGCCAGGCTGTTGCAAACAAAATGATGATGGTAAGCACGCCCATCACAATGCCCAGCATCAATAAGAACTGCTGAGCTTCATTGTAATCAGAAAATGCCGTATCAAATGCTTCAGCACGGGCTTGCTTAAAACGCAGCAGGTGTTCGGTAACAGTTGTATAACTGGCATTCATTTCTTCTAGCTGCTCGTTCAGTGTGCTGAAGTCAGTGGTGTTGTTTAACATAGATTCAGTAATGGGCAGCGCAAGACTAAAATAGGCGTTAAATTCGTTTAATACGGCGCTTACCTCACCACTTAACTCTGGATCTATGTTCTCGATCTCCCTCAGACTTTGTAGGGTGGCTTCGGCAGAAGCCTGAGCTTGCGCTAATGCTTCGGTATCTCCAGTGGTGACAGCGGCAGCAAGAAGATCACGGATTTCTTCCATACTCGCTAATGCTGTTGAACTTAACTGCAACGCAGGAAAGTCAATATTCTTTGCAACCTTAAGCTGTTTTGCATTTTGGGTAGAAATGTAGCTGTTAATTACGATAAAAACGACGAAACTTGCTGCTCCGATAATAGGAATGAGAAAGATTTTTTTAGCGACTGAAAGTTTTAACAGAAATTTCATTGGGTATCCTGTAAAAAAGCTACTGCCAAATCAGGTAAGACAGTTCTAATATAATAAATAGCTAAGGTTTTGAAATATGCCAAAAGAGATTAAGATGAAAAGTGCGACAGTATGACGTTATCGTTCTTGCACGCTTTAAACTTTAGAACCGTTGAATGTTTTTCCGTGTTCGCTTCCGTAAAAGATGCTTTACATGATGGCTTTTTCCTTCTAACGAATTTATCCACCCTAGAACCAATTACTTTCCGATTTGGCGAGATTGCGCAGTTTCTCAACACACAGTATTACCGTCTCTGTCGGCGCTTTGCGGTGAAGAATATAGACAGGATAGGAAAATTCAGGCGTATCCACTACCCGGTGAAGATCCTGGGAATTCAGATGGCGATTTACCACGCGCGTTCTGAAATAGCCTCTTCCGCCTTCTTTCAGAATATATTGAAGCGCAGCGGGACCGAAATTAAAGTAAATGCGACTTTGGATGAGCTCAGGAAATGCAGCGTCGTGTTGCTCCGCAAATTCCTGCCCCCAATCAACGTAAACATATTCGTCTGCAGGTAGCCTGGCAGACCGCATCCTGGCAGACCGCGTCCTGGCAGACCGCGATGTCACCATGATCAGCTTTTCATCCAAAAGGTGCTCAACACACACATTAGTGGCGTACGCTGGCAAATGAACCAGCGCGATATCGATGAATCCGGCTTTAATATCGCGATTGAGCCGATCAGATTCTGCCACAATAGTGCGCAGCGCAATATCTGGAAAAGACCGACAGATAACGCTCACCCATGCTGATAATAAAGGATTCCACAGGCTTTGCTCGCAGCCAATGGTCAGTACCTCTGATGTTTCAGAGGGCGCAGGCACATCTCGCTTGCTTGCCTCCCATATTTGTATCATTTGATGGGCATAGGGGAGTAAACGTTGGCCATTTTCGGTCAAGTGGGCGCCACTTCGGTTGCGGATCAGTAACGTACACCGAAGCTGTGTTTCCAGATTTTTTATCCGCGCGGTGACAGTAGTTTGGGAGACATGCAGTGCCTTAGCGGCGGCAATCAGACTACCGGATTGGGCAACTGCAATAAAAGTTTGCGCAAGATGAATATCCATAACAATTATGTCTTTTAATATCAAAATATCGAATATTATAAAGCATTAATATTCATTATTCCTCATTTAGAAGGCCTGCTACACTGCCGCGGCTGCTAAAAGGCGTTGATCCGATAACGTCAGGCTCTAATTCACATACATAAGAATCTCTCAAAATTGCGGAAAGACTAACAGGTTATGTTTACCGAACTTAAACACTATATGGGACTGGGACGCGGAACGACTTCAGCCAAAGAAAAAGCTGTGGCTGGTGCGACAGGCATGGTAGCCATTGGCCTGATATATTTTGCAGGACTAAGTTTTGGGCAAAATGCCTATATCTTTGCCGACTGTTTTGTTCTTATTCCCATTGCTGCCACCGCGGTTCTACTTTTTTCCGTACCTCATGGTGCGCTTTCCCAACCGTGGCCGGTCATTGGTGGCAACGTCGTGAGTGCGCTGGTCGGTGTGGTGTGTAGTAACTATATCCACTCGCCGCTGCTGGCTGCCAGCATGGCTGTTGGCGGCGCAATTTTCTTTATGAACTATTTTAAGTGCATTCACCCTCCTGGGGGGGCCACCGCACTCACTGCGGTACTTGGTGGGGATGGCGTAAAGCATTTAGGGTATCTATTCATTCTTTTTCCTGTGTTGTTCAGTGCGGTGATCATGGTGTTACTGGCAATTATTCTGAATTATCCTTTCAAGTGGCGCTTGTATCCCGTACACCTTTTTCACTTAACGCACACTGTACAGCGTGTGGAACCTAGCCAACGGAAATCAGAGATAACCCTTGAAGATTTTATCGCCGCAGTTAATCAACATGATTCCTACATTGATATTACTGAAGAGAGCTGGGTAGAGCTTTTTGAACTGGCTAAACTCAACGCAGAAAAAGAAGTGATTCATCCCAAAGAGATTAAGGTAAATGCTTTTTACAGCAACGGACAGTTGGGAAAAGACTGGTCTGTTCGTGAAGTGTTGCACCGCACAAAAGCCACTGCTAAACACGCTGGACAAGTCACTTTTCAACGGGTAGCCGGCACGACTATCGGCAATATAGAAACATGCAATGTTGAGGAGTTTCGTGCATGGGCGAAGTTCCAGGTGGTGAAAAAAGATTCCTTTTGGCAAAAATGCGGTTGAGAGACGATTTATTCGCCAGCTGCTTATGGCAAAGCTGCTGGCTCAACTGGATTATCCTTATTGGCTAACCGGCTTAAAATCCGCAAATCCCTTTTTATATAGATGCGTCATCAGCCGCTTACCGAATATTTCCTCTCCTTTCGTGCTGAGATGACGGTTATCGGAATACGTAATGTTGCCATCAATAATAAGATCGTCTGGCAGATTCAGCGCAAAAGCATCCATCTTAGTCACGTAAGTAATGTCTTTTGCAGCGAGTTTGCTACGCAATAAAGTATCTACTGTTTTAACTAACGCCACCGCATTTGCAGAAACATTACTTTTAGCTTGCTGCTCAAGCGGCACGTTGTAATCCCAGTAGAAGGGAGGTACTTTTATTGGCGGTAACATTCCAATCATAATGACGTTAAGATCATAACTTTTTTGTAGGGTATCAAGATAACTCACGATCTGGTCGATGTATTCGCCTAAGACCTCAGTAGAATTTGAACTGAACATGTCATTATGGGCAAACAGGCGATCGGGGGTTTGGGTGTACACCACCGTTGACAAGTTTTCCGCGTATTCCTGTGCAAAGGTTTTAAAATCTTCGTACTGACAATGAGGAATATCTTTGGGATTACCATTGTATTTGTGAGCGCGACAGGAGCCTCGGGAAACGCTGACCACAAACGGGTTTTCGCTGTTTCTCGCCACAGCGTTGTAAAGATCCATACCATGGCTACCGCCAAGTATCATTATCCCTTGGTCGAAGCGTTTTGCACATTCTTTAAATCGGGCTATGAAAGCGGGAGAAAATTCAGGCGACCAGAATTTGCACGCCTGTTCATACATATCCTGATGACTGTGGGACTCGCCAGCCACCTGTAGCAGTTCATAGCGGTACATATCGTGTGGTTGAAAAAGCTTCCGCACGGACACATTTTGCTGATAGAGCAGCCCGGCAAGTAGCACCACGGATAAAGACACTGCACTGAGAGAAAATATACGCCGACGTGAGTAGACCTGCTTGTTTCTAAAAGGCGATTCTACGTATTTCCAGCAGAGGGCGCTAACCCCAAAAGTAAGGACAATTAACCCAACTTTAGCTGAAGTGGATAAATGCTCGCCGTAATAAATTTTGGCAAGCGCAAGAACGGGTTGGTGCCACAGGTATAGGCTATAACTCATCAGCCCGATAAAGGTAAATGCTTTAACGGATAATATCGTCGCGGCAAGGTTATATTGTCTGGCGAATAACAACATCAATACTACCCCTGCAACAGGAACGGCTGTCAGCATGGATGGGTGCGGTGTGTTTGGGGTAAATGTAAGATAGCTCAGCATTACCATCAGCATACCTGCCAGCGCTAGTAGGTTTGCAAGAAGAGGTTTAACGTTCTTCACACCATTGCTGGTTATGAGAAAACTGGCTAAAGCGCCCGCCATAAGTTCCCACGCTCTGCTGGGAAGCAAGTAAAAATTTGGAATAGGCGCGGTAACAGCCATGATTTGGGCTAAAGTAATACTTACCAGTAAAATTACAATCAGTAACGCAATGAATAAACGCTTTCCCTGGGGCAGGACTAACATGGCAAGTAACGGGAAGAAAATATAATACTGCTCTTCGACCGCCAGGCTCCAGGTATGAAGCATCGGCGAGAGCTCAGACGCAGAACCAAAATAACCTGATGTTTGCCAAAAGAAAAAGTTGGAGGCAAATACCACCACACTGACGACGCTGGCACCGTAATCGAGCAGCGTTTTCGGGGCAACAGTAATGACAGGAATAACCGCTGACGTCGCGAAAATAACTGCGACTAACGCCGGCAGAATTCTGCGCGCCCGACGCTCATAGAATGTAAGTAATGAGAAGCTATTTTGCTGAATTTCAGTGGTGATGATAGAGGTAATCAAAAAGCCGCTGATTACAAAAAATACATCCACACCAAGATAGCCGCCGCTTACCCCAGGTAGACCCGCATGCATCCAGACTACCGGGAGAATGGCGAGGGCTCTCAAGCCATCTATTTCGCTTCTATACTTCATAAATTCCGTGTTGTTTTGCAAGCAGCTCTGGAAGGCTCCTCACATAAGAAAAGCTTAGCGACTGCTGGTAAAAGTTAATGTTGCTGATCAGAAACCCAAAACGGCAATTAAAGGAATTAAGATCATTAACTGTAAGAAAGTGAGCGCTTTGTTTAAATTGAGGTAGAAGCGCGTTTTAACCTAAGAATTCAACGAGTGAGCACACGACAAATTGAGTCAGCGATAGCGAAATGGTAGGTTCAGTCTTACCGAGGCTTTTTTATCCTGACGTGCGTATTGGCGACAACCTGATTTTGCTCATATTCCACGGTAAAGCGTCGGCTTTTATAAAATAATAAGGAAAAACTCATGCGACGACTTCAAGTTAAAATTGCGGGGCAGTGGCTGCTAGCTTTTGCAATAATTACGCTAAGCGCTTTTAGTGCGGCGGCAGAGAGCCAAGATAAACGGGCCGAATATATCCGCTCACATTATGCTAAATACGAATACCACATTCCCATGCGTGACGGCAAAAAGCTGTTTACCTCAGTGTACATTCCCTACGACAGTTCAAAAAAATACCCGATGTTGATGCAGCGCACGCCTTATCGCGTCGCGCCTTACGGAACTTCGGATTACAAAACCCGCCTGGGGCCAAGCCAAAAGTTTGAGGAAAAAGGCTACATTTTTGTTTTTCAGGACGTGCGTGGAAAGCAAATGTCGGAAGGGGAGTTTGTGAATATGCGTCCCCAGGACGCCTACACACGCGGCAAGGATGCGGTTGATGATGCCACCGACACTTATGACACTATTGATTGGCTGGTGAAAAACGTACCCGGCAACAATGGTAAAGTAGGGATGTGGGGCATTTCCTACCCTGGCTATTACACTTCGGTGTCGGCTATCAACAGCCATAAGGCGCTGAAAGCCATTTCACCGCAGGCGCCCATTGCCGATTGGTTCTTTGATGACTTTCATCGCAATGGCGCATTCTCTACGCCCATGGCTTTTTTATTCTTTGATTCTTTTGATAAACCTCGCGAGGGCGTGTTTCCTTTTCGCGCCAAGGGAGAAAACGAATTGCAGACGCCTGACGGCTATGATTTTTTCAAAAACCTGGGGCCGCATTCTAATGTAGATAAAAAGTACTTTAAGGGTGAACGGCCGTTCTGGAACGAGCTGACGCAGCATCCCAATTACGATGATTATTGGCAGGCACGCAATGTATTACAACACCTGAACGATATTAAACCCGCAGTGATGATTGTGGGCGGCTGGTATGATACCGAAGATCTGTACGGTCCACTTGCTACTTATCAAAAAATGTCTGATGGCAACAAGAAAAAGAATGTCCAAATCGTAATGGGGCCCTGGTACCACGGTCAATGGATTCGGGATAAGGGAACAAACCTGGGTGAGGCACAGTTTGGCTTTGAAACCAGTATCTGGTTTCAGGACAACGTGTTGTTACCTTTCTTTGAGCAACACCTTCGTGAATCTGCCAATGATAGCTATAACGCCAAAGCTACCGTATTTGAAACCGGAGCGAATCGCTGGCGTACCTTTGCACAGTGGCCGCCAAAAAATACCCACAATGAAACCTTATACTTCCAGGGCGAAGAAAAATTAGGTAACAGTAAACCAATGGTCAAAGAAGGGTTTTCTGATTATGTAAGCGATCCTAACAAGCCCGTTCCTCATTCGGCCAATATTAGCCGTGGCTGGGATCGTCCTTATATGGCAGAAGATCAGCGCTTTACCGCGCGTCGCCCAGACGTATTGGTATTTAACTCACCTGAAATGGAAGAAGACATGACCATCGCGGGGCCGGTAGAGGCATCGCTGTGGGTATCTACTGATCAATCGGCTGCTGATTTTGTGGTCAAAATTATTGATGTATTTCCAGGTGTCGATGAAAACTCCAATGAAATGGATGCTAAAACGGGTAATCGTCATGAGTTGGTTCGCTGGGGTATAATGCGTGGTCGGTTCAGAAACAGCTTCAGTGCGCCTGAACCCTTTACCCCAAATAAGCCGACGCTGGTTAAATTTGAGCTGTATGATCTGCTGCATAATTTCAAACGCGGTCATAAGTTGCAGATTCAAATCCAAAGCAGTATTTTTCCGTTTCTGGACAGAAACCCGCAAAATTATGTTGATAACATTTTTAATGCCACGCCTAAAGATTATGTGCGTGCGCAACATAAGGTTTATCATAATACCGAGTTTCCCAGCCACATCGCCTTTGATGTGCTGAGCAAATAACAGGAATAAGGCGCTCAGACTTGAGCGCTTTGCCTACTTTACCCTTAAACAAAGATTAAAATCCCGTACGCCAACTGACGATGAGTAAACGAGGGACGGGAGCAGTGCGTACACAAAAAAAGACTGGCTATATTTTTTCACCGAATCTTCGTATTATACCAATCCATAGTCAGAACTCATCGCTATGGATTGGCAATATTATTGGCTTTTAACTACATATATCCCACCTTACGTAAGGTTATCGCTATGAAAACCGCATTAATTTCAGTGGCTGAATTACAGCAGGCGTTAGTGCAGGAACCGCTGATGATACTTCGTGCATTGATGAAAGATCCGATTAATGGTACCGCTGACAATCATCAATCCGATTTTTTGCCTAATACATTTAATTTTGATATTGATAGTGAAGGAAGCGATCCCTCATCGTCTTTACCTCATACTTTCCCCGGCGTTGACACGCTGGCGCTTCATCTGGGGCACATTGGCTTAAGCATCGATACACCCGTAGTGGTTTACGATAACCACGGTATTTATTCAGCGCCCCGCGTGTGGTGGTTGTTGAAAGCGCTGGGTCATAAAAATGTGAAGATTCTTGATGGCGGTTTACCGGCGTGGAAGGCCGCTGCGTTACCCATTAATCCGGGCTCTGCAGTGCCGGGACACAATCGTTTTTACGAACCTCAGCCTGAAGCTGACTGGTTTGTTGGCGCTGGCGAAGTGGAAGCGTCATTAGGCTCAGCCACACAGATTGTGGATGCGCGTAGTCGTGACAGGTTCAGTGGAAAAGTACCGGAACCGAGGGCTGGCGTTCGTCGAGGGCACATACCGGGTTCGTACAATGTGCCGTTTACGGAATTATTGAAAAATCAGCGGTTTAAAAAGGTGAGGACGCTTAAAGACGCTTTTGCACAAGCGGGCGTGGACTTAAGTAAGCCAATTATCTGCAGTTGTGGTTCGGGTGTTACAGCCTGCATTGCTGGCGTTGCCGCTTTACTGAGCGGCGCGACAGTGGTGAGCGTGTACGATGGTTCATGGGCAGAGTGGGGGGCAAATACGCAATATCCGGTGGAGGTATAAAGTGAGAGAATTGCCAAGGATAGTTGTACTCACCGGTGCGGGTGTGTCAGCAGAGTCGGGTTTAAAGACGTTTCGGGATAATAACGGCCTGTGGGAACAACATCGCGTTGAAGAAGTCGCAACGCCTGAAGCGTTTGCCACAAATCCTGCTTTAGTTTACCGTTTTTATAACGCTCGACGGGAGCAGTTACAGCAACCGGAAATCGCCCCTAATGCAGCGCATATAGCGCTGGCTGAATGTGAAAAGGCCTTAGGTGATAATTTTCTTTTGGTAACGCAAAATGTGGATGACTTACATGAGCGGGCAAGCAGTGAGTGCGTTATTCATATGCACGGTCAACTTCTTTCTGCCCGATGTTGCCAAAGCGGGAAAAGTCATGTCTGGAAAACGTCCTTTGACGCTGATACTCACTGTCCTTGTTGCAAACCGCCAGCGCGGCTTCGACCAAACATCGTCTGGTTTGGCGAGATGCCATTGAGAATGGAAGATATTATAAGTGCGTTATCCAACGCCGATATTTTCATTGCTATAGGTACATCAGGACAAGTGTATCCTGCAGCAGGATTTGTTCAGTTGGCAAAAGACAACGGAGCAAGAACCATAGAATTAAATTTGCAACCCAGTGACACAATAACCTTGTTTGATGAATCGAAACAGGGGCTGGCTTCTGAAATTGTGCCAGCATTTTTACGCGAGTTACTGGAAGAGTGGCAGTATCCGAGACATTAAAATGACACCGTACATCGATGAATTTATTACCATAGCCATTATTCACTTAGTTGCTGTTGCCAGTCCGGGGCCGGATTTTGCTGTTGTGGTGAGACACAGCGTGACTTATGGCCGCCGGGCCGCATTACTAACCAGCATCGGTATCGGGTTGGGTATCTTATTGCACGTCGGTTATTCTCTTATCGGATTAAGTGTGGTGATAAAAACCACGCCCTGGCTATTTCGCACAATTAGCTATCTGGCTGCCGCCTATCTGGTGTATCTGGCGATAGGTGCATTGCGAAGCGGGCCTTCATCTTCGCCCGCAGTAGTGGGTGTCGACACTAAAAATAAAGCGACAATGTCTGACAGGAAAGCCCTGTGGACGGGATTTCTCACCAACGGGCTTAATCCCAAAGCCACACTGTTTTTCCTTTCGGTGTTTACGGCAATCATTAATATTGATACCCCTTTTAGTATTAAATTGATGTACGGAATCTATTTATCAGTAGCGACAGGTGTATGGTTTTGCTTTCTTTCCTACTTATTAAGTTCCAGTAAAATTGCACATCTTATCGGATCAAAAGGATACTGGCTGGATAGGGTGATGGGGGTGTTACTTTTAGGGCTCGCGGCAAAATTGGTTTGGCTGTAGTATGGCATTGAGGTCACTTACGTTATACTGGCATCTGGTTTACGTTGTAACTAGAGATGCTGTTGAATAATCATGAGCAGGGAAGACCGCCTTCTTCCTCCCCCCAAAACAATTTAGAAAATGCGCTGGCAGGCAATTATACGTTTAACGTAAAAGATGTTTTTGTCCGCGCCAACCGTATTGTTAAGGCACAGATCTGGCAATTGGTGCAGGCATGCGCCGTGCTCTTCGTTGTGGTCGCTGTGATGGTATCTATATTGATGCATCAGTATTCAGTAAGTGACTTAGAGCAGCTTAGCCAAACCCGAAGAGCGGTTATTGATATTGTGGTTATTTTAGTCATGGCACCACTTACCACTGGTTTAATGATGGTAGGCGTCAATGCCGCTCGAGGACGTTCAGTCGCCCCTTTTGATATTTTTCGTTATTTATCAATGACAGTTGTATTGGCATTGGCTCAGTTGGTAATTTCTATTCTGGTACAATTAGGTTTGGCATTACTGGTTTTGCCGGGCCTGTACGTTTTTGTCGCCACTTCCTTTACGTTACCGCTGATTGCAGAAAAACGCATGGGAGTGACTTCTGCAATGTTGCTTTCCTGTCGTGTGATTAATAAATATCTGGCTGGCTTTGCAACACTGTTTCTTATCTTTGCGGCGCTGTTAATCATCAGTTTGTTAACCTTTGGAATCGCGCTGATCTGGGTAATGCCGCTGTATTATGTCACTCTTGGGGTGCTGTATTGCGATCTTTTTGGTGAAGAATCTGTACTCACCACTTCGCATTTACCAAAAAATGAGTCGACGTTTGATGCATAAAACAGAAACGACAAAAATTGTCTTAATTACCGTCGCTGTTCTCGCTGTTATTGTCATTAATGCCTGGATATTAACGAATCGCGAACCGGATATTCTTGATGTACCTGAAACTGAGCAATCAGATAAGCCGGTTCCCGATTTTAATGCAATTGATAACGTCAGCAAGAAGAAAACCACCTTCTTTAATTATTTGCGCCCGGAAGTCGAAAAGCAAAACGAATACCTGTTGTCGCTGCGCCATTATATTCAAACGTTACAACGGAAAGTGAATAGTAATGAAGCGCTTTCTGATGATGATAAGGAGCGTATAGACTGGCTGGTGGAAGAGTATGCCGTTGAAGAAGATTTGGATGTAGACGACCAGATAGCGGCACTTCTTAAAAAAGTTGATATTTTACCTGTCGAACTGGTACTGGCACAGGCGGCAAATGAATCCGCGTGGGGAACCAGTCGGTTCGCTCAGGAAGGGTACAATTTCTTCGGCTTGTGGTGTTTTAAGCGAGGCTGTGGTTTTGTTCCATCTCGCAGAACGAAGGGCGCGGATCACGAAGTCGCCAAGTTTCCGAATTTGTCCCGCGCTACTTACACGTATATGCGTAATTTGAACCGTCATTACGCTTACCGGGATCTGCGAAATATTCGCTCAACTTTAAGGGCAAATCAACTGCCCGTTACGGGTGTGGCACTGGCTGAAGGATTGTTAAATTATTCTGAACGTGGTGTGGCATATGTTGAAGAATTACAGGCAATGATTCGATTTAATCAGGAGTTTTTGGCCGAATGAAAAAGCTAACTTTCTTACTCTGTGCTTTTTTAACCTTTTCAAGTTATGCGGAAGTGCTGAATGTTGAGTACAGTCGATTTTATAGTCATGTCAGAAAACTAAATGATGAAGATACCAAGGCACTTCAGTTTGCTTTCGGGTTTGTCCGGGTTGGGGAAGGGCATCTGTGCAAAATAAATGATGCAAAAATTGTTACCCAGAAACAGACACTACCGCTGGAAGTAACATCAGAAAACCGCTTTACCGTACCTTCAGAGAAAGTGCTGAAAATGGCAGAAGCAGTAGTCCGTATTGACCTTGAAGAGGCTGCCAATGTTTGCGATATGTCTGTACAGCTTGAAACCAAGCCTGAATATCTGAAGACGGAATATACCGCAGAAGAACTGGATATGTTACTTGAACAATATCGTTCGTTTTTTAACGAAATGGGAAGCTTCCTTTCCTTTATGATGCCTTCTGTAGAAGGGTTATTGTTCCACTTCGAAAACGGTACGTTAAACACCGCGCCAAAAGATACGCCTGCTATAAACGGCGGAATGCTGATGCTGAAAACGCAGTGGTTAGAACAGAAAAAATCATTGTCGTTACCCGAGAAGCCGCTGCGTATTACGGCTATTGCATCGAAGGGTTAGCCCAACACAAGTTGGTACCGGATTTGTTCTGCTAAGCGAGATACTGTTTCTTCACCGCGCTGACATAACGCTGCCGCTTTATGGAATTCCATTAAGCCGATATCCGTTAACTGCGGCTCAATGAGAATATCAGGCGGATCGCCCGCCAATCTTGAGCGCGTAACGCGAGCTTGTAAAATTTCCAGCGAGCTGCTCATTACGCTTAATATTCCTGGCGGTGACGCGTTTGGCTTATCGGCTTTGGTTTCAGGTGAAAACCATTGACGAACCGCATTGGAGCTTTTGGTGAAGAAATGGTCGGTTTTGCGTTGGATTTCTTCATGCTCTTCAGTGATTTTCTCCAGCCGTTGGGGGCGAAAATCGGCATTCAGATTTACCGCAATAACAAAGTCTGCGCCCAGTTGCCGACAAAGATTCACGGGCACAGGATTAACCACGGCACCGTCTACCAGCCAGCGGTCCTGAAAGGCCACAGGGCTAAAAAGCGCGGGTATTGCACAAGAAGCCTGAATTGGCTCTGCAATATCACCCGTGCTGAACATTACTTCACGGCCGGAATAAAGATCAGTGGCAACAACAGCAAATGGCTTCTCCATTTCTTCGAATGTGGGGGCGCAAAATTCGTTTTGTAGTTTCGCAAACACTTTTTGGCCGCTGGCAATACCGCCGCGACGGATACCCACTCCCATTAATGAAAGTATTTGCCATTCAGTTAATGAACACGACCAATCTTTTAATCCCTCGAGTTTTCCGCTGGCGTAAGCTGCACCGACATAAGCCCCAATTGAACAGCCCGCTACAATATCTATTTTAACGCCCAACTTTTCCAGCGCCTGAATAATACCAATATGTGTCCAGCCCCGAGCTGCACCGGCGCCAAGCGCTATTCCTATTTTCATGTTGAGTTATTCCGTCAGATTGACTATTTGCACTGAATTCTCATCATCAATGCCAGAAGCAGAGGTAAAATTCGGCGAATCGAAAGCAATATCGCCATCGTCTACCGGACCATCTGTTGTAGCAATGGCCTTAAAATCATATAGATTTTTATCGACCAAATGAGAGGGAGTGACATTTTGTAATGCACGAAACATTGATTCAATACGGCCTGGAAAGCGCTTGTTCCAATCCTGTAGCATGTGCTTGATATTCTGGCGCTGAAGGTTCTCCTGAGAGCCACAGAGGTTACACGGAATAATAGGAAACTCAGCAGCGTTTGAATATTTCTCAATATCTTTTTCGCTACAGTAGGCGAGGGGTCGGATAACAATATTCTGACCGTCATCACTGACGAGCTTCGGTGGCATAGATTTAAGTTTGCCGCCATGAAACATATTCAAAAACAGGGTTTCTAACATATCGTCGCGGTGATGGCCGAGGGCGATTTTCGTTGCTCCAATCTCTTTTGCTGTGCGATATAAAATGCCTCTACGCAAGCGACTGCACAACGAGCAGGTTGTTTTACCTTCAGGCACTTTATCCAGCACTATTGAGTAAGTATCTTCCTCTACTATTTTGTAGTCGACACCAAGGTTCTGCAGGTATTCAGGCAGCACGTGTTCAGGAAATCCAGGCTGCTTTTGATCGAGATTGACCGCAACAATATCAAAATGAATTGGCGCGATATTCTTTAAAAACAGCAATATATCCAGCATTGTATAACTATCTTTGCCGCCAGACAGGCAAACCATGACTTTATCGCCGTCGGCGATCATGCCGAAATCCTCAATGGCTTTCCCCACATTTCTTCGTAATCGTTTTTGAAGCTTGTTAAAGCTGTATTTCTGTTTGCTTTTCGAACTATGGATAGACTGCGGGCTGGCACTGGCGGCTTGCTGATTCATTTTTGTTACTGCTATTGCTGGTAAAGTTAACATTATACAAAAGCCGTGGCCCTGCCGTCACCTCTTATACCAATTGATACTGGTAATTGATAATTCATCGAGAATTAAATAAGTCTTAGCTAACGGCCTGTTGCCTGAACAGTGAGAAGGGATTTTGAAATTTGGTAACACAAAAAATAGAGCTGCCGAACTGTCGACGAGGGCATGTTACAGCGGTAGATGATTTACATTATCACTATTTAACCCCCACTCGGAATAAGCCGCGCCGCTCAATAACGGCGCTTTGGCACGACTTTAAGTTGGCAGGCCAGACTTAGCGACGCGAACTAAATCCATCCGGTTTTACTGCAAGTACATCACACTCTAGTTCATCAATAACGTGTTCAGCAGTATTGCCTATAAGTGCTGCGGAAATACCTACTCTTCCCACCGTACCGATTATCACCAATTCACAATCAATTTTTTTCGCCACCTGAGGAACAACTTTTTCGGGCATCCCTTCTATAACATGGCAGTTTTTGAAGTCTATTTTAAACTTCTTCGCGTGGGCTTCCATTTCTTCAATGTGGTGATTACGCACCGAATTGTTATAAGTAGCCGAATCGAACTCAGGCACTTCAATGGAGACATTTAAAGGTGTACCGGGATATGAGTTTACCAGATGGACATTGGCAATGAGTAAGTTCGCGTAATCCTGAGCAATAGAGGTTAATTTTTCATTAAGCTGTGCGTGCTCACGATCTTCTGTGCCCACATTCAACGCGGCAAGAATGTTGCCCTGCGCTGGCCATGCATGATCTTTTACCAGCAAAACAGGACAAGGACACCTTCTAAGCAGATGCCAGTCGGTGGGGGTAAACAAAATTGAAGCAAAATCATCGTGACGTTTAGTGGCTTTAATTACCATATCGACATGATTGTCAGTCACATAGTGGGTGATGGCTTCGTGAGCGCGATTATGCCATTCCACGACAACATCAATAGGTTGAGATGTATGGTTGGCAAGGATGTTCTTTAGCCATTCGGCTTTATCTTTAACCACTGCGTCGCGCATAGCTTCGCGTTCTTCACCAGATAACATGGTAGTCATGTCATAAGAAAAATCATAAACCACCAATATCGCCGTGATAGCTGCCCCTGTTTTATCAGCCACCTCCAGCGCTCTGGAAAGGGCAGGTTGCCTATCACGTTCCGGGTCAATAACCACCAATAGTTGATTATAGTTGATCATGATGCACCTCCTTTCTCCTGGTCGCTGTTTATACTAATCCACATCGATGAGGATTAGTATTAGTGTGAAGTCTCATCAGTGTAAGTGTATACGCTTCAGGCACAAAAGCGTTGTTTTAGATCAACAGAAACAGAAAACGGCAGCCTAACCACAGTGACTGGAAATGGTCATGGATTGCAGCTTGTTATCCAAAGCGGCAAAATTCATTATAGATATCAGTTTGCCCTCAACTTCAATAATGCCTTCTTTTTGGAAGCGGGTAAGGAGGCGGCTAATCGTTTCCACCGTCAGACCGAGATAGTTACCAATTTCGTTACGCGTCATACTAAGATTGAACTGACGGTGAGAAAATCCTCTCTCTTCGAAACGCTTGGAAAGGTGAGCCAAAAAATAAAGTAAACGTTCTTCCGCTGTACGCTTGTTAAGTAGCATCATCATATCGTGATGTTGCTTAATTTCCGCGCTCATAAAGCTCATTAGTTGGTGACGAAGTTTGTGAAACTGGATTGCCATTTTATCCAGCGTCTCATAAGGTAATTCGCATACCATTGCCGTTTCTAAAGCCTGCGTAAAGCTTTGATGTTGACTTTCCCGCAATGCATCAAAACCAATAATATCACCAGGAAAATGGAAACCAACAATTTGTTCTTCGCCATCCTGATTGTTGACGAAGGATTTTAACGAACCTGAACGCACAGCATACAAGGAGCGGAAAGCATCGCCTGGTCGCACCAACTTATCGTGCTTATGCAGTGGTTTTTTTCGTTCAATAATATCATCCAGCGACTCGATTTCAGTTTTATTGAGTGCGACAGGTAAACAGAGGTGGCTGAAGCTGCAGTTCTGACAATGAATAGAAAAATTGTCTTGATTGGCCATAATGAATAATTGAACCCTACGATAAAGGAATGGATACCCCAGTCAGATACTTGCTATCGCTTTTACCATTAACCAGGAAGCATACGCAAACAGTAAAAAGGCGATCATCTGCCGAAAAACGGGATTTCTGAAACCACTAACTAACCATTTCGCGCCGGCACTTGCAGCCAATAAGGTAGGCAGTGTGCCAAGACCAAAGCATAACATAACTAAAGCGCCGTCTGCTGCACTGCCAGACGCAAGCGCCCAGGTTAACGTAGAATAAACCAGGCCGCAGGGCAACCAGCCCCAAATCATGCCATAAGGCAAGGCATGTAAAGGGGTTCTGAACGGAAGAAAACGCTTTGAAATAGGCTGGATTCGCTTCCATATGCGGCTTCCTGCTTTTTCCACCACACGTAAACCTTGCCACCATTGCCCTAAATAGCAGGCTAATGCCAGCAACATAAGGCTGCTAAAAATGGCTAAAACTGGCCCTGCAATAGGAAGGTAGGAAGTTGATATCTGACCAATCGCGCCGGTAATGGCTCCTGCTGCTGTGTAACTGCTGATACGTCCGATATTGTAGGAAAGTGTGTAAGGCCACGGATTCGCATTCGGTGGTGTAACCACCCGTAACGCGGTAGCAATGCCGCCACACATACCCACGCAGTGTACGCCACCTGCCAAGCCGATAAGAAACGCAGAAAGTATATCAGTTTCGATCATTCTGCTTTTTTCGCTCTTCCGCGAGTTTTTTTTCCTCAGGGGGAAGATCGTCATCAAACAAAATGCTGTAGCCTTGTCGCTCAAGATCTTCAAATTGATTTGATTTTACAGCCCAGAAAAACACTGCTATTCCAATAGCCACTAAAACGATTGCTAATGGGATCAGTACATAGATTATGCTCATGATTTGCCTATTTAAGTAAGCGAGTCGAGTTGGTCACCACAATTATACTACTTGCAGACATACCCACTACCGCCATCCACGGAGTCAATATGCCACTAATCGCGAATGGTAGTACCAACAGATTATAAGCAATTGCCCAGCCAATATTCTGTTTAATAGTTTGTTGCGTTTTTTCCGCCACGCGAAAAAGCCGAGGCAGACTGGTTAAATGTTCCCCTAACAATATGACATCGGCAGCGCTCTTGGCTATGTCGGTTGCATTTCCCACCGCTACCGCTACATCAGCACTGGCGAGCACAGGTGCATCATTAATGCCATCACCCAGCATCATTACCCTGCGTCCCTGCCGCTGACGTTCTTCCACAAAGCGGTATTTTTGTTCCGGCGTTTGGTTACCCACAGCTTCGGGAATATTTAAGAGTTTAGCAATGTGCTCAACATTTTGCTGGCTGTCTCCGCTGAGCAAAATTAAGCTCTTGTCATTGAGTTCGGTTATAACGTCTTTGGCATCATGTTTCACTGCATCGGTAACTTGAAACGCCGCTACACAACCTTGCTCATTGAACAGAAAAACATTGGGCGCGAATGACCACTCCGTTTCAACAAGGGGACCAAATCTTGCTGAGCCTAATTGATAGCGCTGTCCATCAACTACTCCGGAAACGCCGTAGCCAGAGGTAACCGCGAAGTCTTCAATGGCAAAAAGTGTCGAATCGTGAAAGGCCAGAGCTATAGGATGCTCCGATCTGGATTCCAGTGTAGCAGCCACTCGCATAATATATTGTTGATGTTCGGGCTCTGCAAACCAGCTATGCGTAATGGAAAATTTACCTTCGGTCAGTGTGCCGGTCTTATCCAAAGTGATAGTATCAACGTCGGTAATTTGCTCTAACGCGTCAGCTCGCTTCAACAGTATGCCGTTACGATTAAGTTTAGCCATGGCGCACGTTAAGGCTGAAGGTGTGGCTAAACCTAATGCGCAGGGACAGGTGGCAACCAGAACAGAAATGGTGATCCAGAAAGCATGATCATTTCCCTGCAAATGCCAAAATGTAAAGGTACCTGCGGCAACAACAAGTACGGCGACGACAAAGTAGCGCGACACGGTATCTGCCATTCTGGCTGCTTTAGGTTTGGTAGCCATAGCGGTACTTTGCAGGCGAATAATCTGGTTCACCAGCGCGTGTTTCAGAGTTTGCGTAACCTGAATTGTCAAACTGCCACTTTGATTTACGGTGCCACCAAATACACCGCTTCCTTCTTTTTTATGCACCGGATTGAATTCTCCGGTAAGCATAGATTCGTCCACACTTGTTTGACCGCTCAGTACCGTACCATCAATAGGTATCGTTTCCCCTGGCTTTACCAAAACTACCTGTCCTACAGTCAGCGTTTTTGCAAGACACTGCGTTAATGTCTGGTCGTCGCTGAGCACGGTGGCAGTCACCGGAATGTATTGCATCATGTTCGCAGAAATCTGAGCTGCTTTGTGACGGCCTCTATGTTCCAAAAAGCGACTTAGCAAAAGTAAGAATATGAACATGCAGATGGATTCAAAGTAGACTTCGCCCTGTTCTAATAGCGTTGCTCTGATACCAGCAATATAAGCGCCGAATATGGCAAGTGTGACTGGGACCTCCATATTTACTGTTTTAGCGCTGATCGCCTTAATAGCGCCAAGATAGAAAACACTTCCTGAATAAAGCACTACAGGTGTGGTTAACACAAGAGCAATCCAGTAAAAATACTGTTTTGTTTCTGCTTCCATGTTACCGAATAAGTCGAAATACAAACCCGCCATCAGCATCATGACCTGCATCGTCATTAAACCTGCCAGGCCTAATTTTTTAAGAAAGCTTTTTTGCTCCTTTTTAAAAGAAGCTTCATGTTGATCAGGATGAAATGGCAGGCCTTGATAACCCACCTTTTTTAAAGCCAGTAGAATCTGGCTAAGAGAAATAGCCTCGGGTGCCCAGCTAATCGCTGATCGGCGCTCGGCTACGTTGACAGAAACCTGTGTAATTCCCGCTACTTTTGCCAATTGTTTTTCAATGAGCCATCCACAGGCAGCGCAGGTAATGCCTTCTATCGTCAATTGAATTTGTTTATGCTTTCCTTCGTCAAACACAAACTCTTCTTGTAATGCGGGCTCATCAAAGACTTTAAGTTGCGAAAGTCGCGATTCCAGAGCGTAATCATTTTGCGTGGCAGGCTCCGTTCTGAACTGGTAATAATCTTCTAAACCATTATCAACAATAGCCTGCGCCACCGCCTGGCATCCCGGGCAACAAAACTGGCGGGTTTCTCCTAAGACTACCGCTTCGAAATGTTGCGAGGCATCATTGGCTAAACCGCAATGGTAGCATTGGTTGGGAACTGTGCTGGGCATCACTGTGCTGGGCATCACTGTGCTGGGCATCACTGTGCTGGGCATCACTGTGCTGGGCATCACTGTGCTGGGCACCACTGTGCTGGGCACCACTGTGCTGGGCATCACTGTGCCGGGCATCAATGGCATGCGGCTCGTAGCGAGCATTATCGCGGTTTTTATCCATATCTACGGATTAAATTTTATTGTGTCAGCGCGGGGCAGGGTAACAGACTGTTGAATTTTCCATGATTCATCAAGAGGCGTCAGTGTGACATGCCACTTTCCTTCCAGCGGCTGATCAATGGTTCCTCGATAGAGGCCGCTGGCATCACGGGTCAATAAGACGCTGGTGTCCTTCTCCTTCAATGTTACATGATAAAACGTCAGTTTCAGAGCTTCGCCCTCGCGGGGAATACCAGAATGGAACTCAAGAATAATTGTGTCGTTATGTATTTTGAGATCACTGGTAATGTTCAGCTTTCTAGCTTGCTCTAATTTGTCCAGTCTGGCGTTAATCGCTTTCCCTTCTTTGTAATAATCGTCGACCACCAGACTATCGGTAGTATCAGAAGCCAGATGAAACATCAGCCCACCCACGGCAAAGGAAATAATGGGAACTGTAATAAGAAACCACGGCCAAAACTGTTTGTACCAGGGAGTAATCATAAGGTCTTTTCCAACGGCATCCACGTAAAGTGGGAGCTAGAGAATGAGAAGTAAAACGCCAATACGGCTGGCGCTCTATTTTCGCATAAAAAAACCCTGTGAGGACAGGGCTTTTTATGTGGTCAATATTAATGAGACAGGCTGTAAACGTAAGAGGCGACCACGTGGATTTTATCTTCGCCTAAGCGATCCTTAAAGGAAGGCATTACGCCGTTACGACCATAACTTACCGTGTCAGTGACAATGGCGTGGGTGCTGCCATATAACCAAATATTGTCGGTGAGGTTAGGAGCGCCCAATGCTTGATTACCTTTTCCGTCGGGGCCGTGACAAGCAGAGCAAACAGCAAAGCGTGGTTTGCCTTTGGCGGCGAGTTCGTCATCTACATTTCGGCCGCTTAGACCAAGTACGTATTCAACAACCTCGTTAATGCCTTGTTCACCCATTGCATCCAGCCACGCAGGCATTGCAGCCTGGCGACCATTGACAATGGTCTCTACGATTTTATCGCCGGTTCCACCGTATAACCAATCGTTGTCGGTAAGATTAGGGAAGCCTCGCTGACCACGAGCATCAGATCCGTGACACTGAGAACAGTTTTGCAAAAACATGCGTTGCCCAACTTTTATGGCTTCGGGATCTTTTGCCAGCTCTTCGACAGGGATTTGCGCATAGGCTTCAAAAATAGGATCGAATTTTTCTGCCGCAAACTCCAGTTCGCGATCATATTCTACTAAAATACCTTCTTCTTTTGCCTGTATACGCGCTTGTTCTGATTCTTCTAAAGACTGAATATTCTGATTCGAACTTTTCCAATCCAGCAAACCATCAAATGACCCCAGTCCAGGGAACAGCAACAAGTAAACCAAACCAAAAACCATGGTTACGTAGAATAGTATGGTCCACCACTTAGGAAGCGGATTATTAATTTCTTCAATGCCGTCAAATGAATGACCCATTGGTTCGCCTTCAGCTACACCTGTGTTGTTGCTTAAGCACCAACGTAACAGGAAATAGCATCCAAAAATGGTTCCCAGTGTGAGAACAGAGATCCATATTGTCCAAAACATGCTCATGGGGTCAAGACTCCTGCTTATCTTTGTCTGATTTTTCTTTATCTTCGTCTGCAAAAGGAAGGTTAGCGGCTTCGTCGAAATCTTTTTTGTTACGTCCGGCGAAAGCCCACCATACTATGCCTATAAAACAGAGGAAAACGACGACAGTAAATATGCTGCCTATAGTTCCTTGATCCATGCTATTTCAACTGTGTTCCAAGAGACTGAAGGTAAGCGATTAAGGCTTCCATTTCGGTTTTGCCTTGTACCGCCGCTTTTGCTCCAGCAATATCTTTATCGGTATAAGGTACGCCGAAGCCTTGAAATACTTCCATTTTTTTCGCAGTGTATTCGCCGGTCAATGTATTTTCCTGCAACCAAGGGAAGCTCGGCATAATCGACTCGGGCACCACGTCACGAGGGTTGTAAAGATGCGCATGATGCCACGCATCACTGTATCTTCCCCCTACGCGAGCCAAGTCAGGCCCGGTTCTTTTTGAACCCCAAAGAAATGGGTGCTCCCATACAGATTCACCCGCTACGCTATAATGACCGTAACGCTCCGTTTCTGAACGAAACGGACGAATCATCTGGCTATGGCAACCAACACAACCTTCGCGAATATAGATGTCACGGCCTTCTAACTGGAGCGCAGTATAAGGCTTAAGTCCTTTAATCGGCTCCATGGTCTGTTGCTGGAACATTAATGGTGTTATTTGCACCATCGACCCAAAAGCAATAGCCACCAGAATAAGAACGGTAAGCAGACCAACGTTTTTTTCAATTAACTCATGTGGATTTCTTTTCACTACCGTCTCCTTATGCAGCTTGCGTCGCTGGTTCAGCTGCAATAGTGCCTTTCGGCGCTCGGATGGTTCTATAGGCGTTATAAGCCATAATCAGCATACCGACTAAGATAAAACAGCCGCCAATAAACCGTACTACGTAGAAGGGTTTAGAGGCTTCCATCGATTCAACAAAGCTATATGTTAACGTGCCATCAGCATTAACTGCACGCCACATCAGGCCTTGTAGTACTCCCGACATCCACATGGCTACGATATAAAGTACAACACCTATCGTCGCTAACCAGAAATGAATATTCACCAAGCGTGTGCTGTACATTGCGCGCTGACCAAAAAGTACAGGAATAAGGTGATACACTGAGCCGATAGAAATCATGGCAACCCATCCCAGAGCACCGGAGTGAACGTGCCCGATTGTCCAGTCAGTGTAGTGAGATAAGGCATTTACCGTTTTAATTGCCATCATCGGGCCTTCAAAGGTAGACATTCCGTAGAATGACAGCGACACAATGAGGAAGCGCAATACAGGGTCAGTACGTAATTTATGCCAAGCCCCCGACAACGTCATGATGCCGTTGATCATGCCGCCCCAGGAAGGCACAAACAGAATAAGTGACATCACCATTCCAAGCGACTGAGTCCAGTCAGGCAAGGCCGTATAATGAAGATGGTGCGGACCCACCCAGATATAAAGAGAAATTAGTGCCCAGAAGTGCACCACTGAAAGCCGGTACGAATAAACAGGACGCCCTGCCTGTTTAGGAACAAAGTAATACATCATTCCCAAAAAGCCTGCAGTAAGATAAAACCCGACAGCGTTGTGTCCGTACCACCACTGCATCATGGCATCTACAGCACCTGCATATAAGGAGTAAGATTTGGTCATGGAAACGGGAACTGCCATGCTGTTTCCGATATGCAATACCAGAACAGTCAGCATAAACGCGCCGTAAAACCAGTTAGCAACGTAAATATGGGAAACTCTTCGAATAACCAGGGTGCCGAAGAAGTTAATGACGTACGCTATCCAGACCAAGCCAATAAGAATATCAATTGGCCATTCCAGTTCAGCGTACTCTTTCGTACTTGTCATACCCTGAGGTAAAGTCACAATAGCCGAGATGATTACCGCCTGCCATCCCCAGAAGGTAAATGCAGCAAGCTTGTCACTGAACAGGCGAACTTGACTGGTGCGCTGTACTACATAAAAAGAGGTTGCGAATAACGCAGACCCACCGAAAGCGAAAATAACGGCATTGGTATGCAATGGACGCAAACGGGAGAATGTCAACCAGGGAGTATCAAAGTTGAGTGCTGGAGCAAATAATTGCGCGGCAATAAATACTCCCAGCCCCATCCCCACAATACCCCAGACAATTGTCATAACGGTAAATTGCCTGACGACTTTGTAATTGTAGTCAGGTTGTGCTTGGCTTGTTTCACTCATTTTAATGAATCTTCCACTTCTAATGCTAAATGGGTTTCTAACTGCCGTAAAATAGCAGAAAATGCTAGTCTTGCGGGCTTACACCGTGCCTGTAAAAGACAATAACTATTGCCCCAGGCCAGTCAGAACGCGGATGATAAGGTTTTTATTTATAAAAAGATACCATAAACTGCCCAAGGTTGATCCTGGTCAATAAACTACTTATGGCCCTTGCTGGAAAGAAAAATACTACCAACGTGAAAATAAAATTCCTGTTACAAAAAGCGCTACGCCCCCTTATTATCGTTATTTTACCGGCTTGTGTCTATCTTGCAAACCAATATGTCAGCGTGTCATCAGACGATATGGACCTACGCAATCAATGCAATTTTGTTGACTTAGAATGCGATTTCGCTATTTTCGCCCGTCCCGCGGTTGCTCGATTTTCTGCCCCCCCCACAATTGAAGAACCCATTACTCTCAATCTCATTACACCGCAGGATGCTGTGATTGAGAGCATATGGATTGAAGGGGTAAATATGTACATGGGAAAGATACCCGTTTCGGTTGACTCAATTGACGCTAATCAATGGTCGGGCTGGTTCATGTTAGGCAGTTGCGCTGAACCGCTGATGCGATGGCGAATGGTAGTTAATATAAAAGACCAGCCTACGCCGGTCTTTTTGTACTTTACCACGTCGTCATGACCTGAAGTACCTACATCTGTGATTGCAGGTAGTTTGATAATCCCAGACGTTTAATCAGACCCAGCTGTTGTTCCAGCCAATGAGCGTGATCCATTTCGGTATCTTCTAAAAGCGTAATTAACATATCACGCGTTACGTAATCTTCCTGAGCTTCACACAAAGCTATCACTTCGCGTAATTTCGCATCAACCTCATATTCCACCCGAAGATCACTTTGCAGCATTGACGGCACATCGGTTCCAATCTGGAAGCCGGTGCGTGTCTGCATATCAGGCGCGCCTTCTAAAAAAAGCATACGTTCGATCAGCTTGGTCGCGTGGCCTCGCTCGTCATCAAATTCGTGGTCAATACGTTCAAACAGCTTATGTAATCCCCAATCCCGGTACATCTGAGAATGAATAAAGTATTGATCCATTGCTGCCAGCTCATAAGCTAACAACTCGTTTAAGGCGTCAAGTATCGCAGCGTTACCTTTCATTAATCGTCTCCTTTCACTTGCGCTTGCAGGTAATTTTCAATGCCCATGGCGTTGATTTGATAGTTCTGCGTTTCAAGCCAATCAAGATGTTCCTCTTCATACTCAAGTATATCTTCAAGCAAATCGCGGCTCACGTAATCCTGCTTTTCTTCACACAGGGCGATGGCTTTACGTAACACGGGAAGCTGCTCTGTCTGAAATTTAATATCGCACTGCAGCATTTCCTGCGTATCTTCCCCAATATATAACTTACCGAGCGCTTGCAGGTTGGGGAGTCCTTCCAAAAAAAGAATACGTTCAATCAGAACATCAGCCTGTTTCATATCCTTAATGGACTTTTTATAATTCTTTTCATTCAGCTCATTTAGCCCCCAGTTTTTAAACATGCGAGCATGTAGAAAGTACTGATTTATCGAGGTTAATTCGCTGGTTAACACTTCATTCAGTGTCGCAACAACTTTCTTGTCGCCTTGCATAATTTTCATCCACTAATGTATTTGCGAAAGAGTATAACGTGCAGCTATAAAAAAATCAAAAAATACTTTAAAAACAATGATATACAAATATTAATAGTTATCAATGCAATCTTTGTTTCTATTCAAAGCACAGGTGCGGCTTGTTTATCTTCGTTCACAAACGCTAAACTTTCTTCTGCAAACCCTAAACCAGCCTCAGTAAAAAAGTTGAAGACTTTATCGACCCCATGGCTAAGTAATGCATCTATTTCATCTTCATACCGGGCTATCGCAGCCACTTTGCCGGTGTAGCCTGCAAATTTAAGTTGTTTTGTCACATTGATAACATCTTCGATGGAGGGGAGGGCAAGTAAAACAAGTTCGAGATTATGAATTTCGAGGTTATCCCATAAATCCACATCCTCACCATCTCCACAGATCACGTTCATTCCTTCCTTATTCAAGCGCTGTACTTTCACGCGGTCTGCGTCCATTCCCCACACGCTGCTTGTTGCTAGCTTTTCAAGAGACTGAAAAGCGCCCAAACCGACACGTCCCATTCCAATGACCAAAAATTTTGCGCCGTCGATGACCGGATATATATCTTCATTGAGTCGACGGTCACTTTCGTAAGCAGAGATCGCGCCCTTGATGTGCAAGTATCTGCTGTGGGAGCTGCGGTATAAAATGCTGGTGCTTACAAAGGAAAAGGAGACAGCCAATGCAATAACTACCAACCAGGATTTATTCAATAAACCCAGCGAAACAGCCAGTGCTCCGACGATCAAACCAAATTCGCTATAGTTGGTGAGTACCAGACTGGTTAAATAACTGGTACGGGCGCGTAATCGCAAACGCACCAACAAGCCGAAAAACAGCAATGCTTTTATCGGCAGGAACAGGCACAGTATCAAGGCAATAATTATCATATTCATGTCGGGCAAGGCCGTTAGGCCTATCGTCGTTAGGCCTATCGTCAGGAAAAAGCCAATTAAAAACAGGTCTTTGAAGCTCAGTAACGATTTTGCCAATTCGGTGGCTTTGCTGTGGCGGGCCAGGAGCATGCCCAATATCAGTGCTCCAAGGTCGCCTTTTATATTAACCAGCTCAAAAACATGATAGCCACCCAGGGCCAGTATAAAACCTGTCAGTGGAAGAAGTTCGCCGTGGCCGGATTTGTCAATGACGCGTGTGATCAAGGGCATCAACGGGATCACGGCAAGTAACCCTAGTGCCCAAACTGACGGCAGTTTCCCGGTGGCGGCAACCAGAAAAACTACGGCAAATACATCTTGCATAACCAGCACACCGATGGCCAGGCGCCCATGCCGGGTTTTACTTTCTCCACTTTCTTCTAATACTTTGACTACACATACGGTACTGCTGAAACTTAGAGCAAAGGCAATGAGGGCCGCGCTTTGCCAGTCAAGTGGGCCGCTCATCGGCGCTATTATTATTGCCAGACCGTATAAAATACACGTTATCACTCCCACCCACACGAGTGCATGCGACACGCTTCCTGCCCAAACTTCCCGTTTACTCAAATCCCGTACGTTTAACTTAAGGCCTATGGTAAAGAGCATAATGGTTATGCCCAAATTGGCGATTTCCTGGAGTGAGTCGGTCATCGAATAACCTGCAAGATTTAGCAGAAAACCTGCTGCCAAATATCCCACCATTGGTGGGATACCAATAAGTTTTACTGACAGACCGCAAACAAAAGCAAAAAGTAAAAAAACGTATTCCATGAATAAAAAATTCCGTATTGCGTGATATCGAACTAAGGCTTTAGCATGCGACAGATTCATTACAATGTAAATTAGTGCGTAGGAGCCAGGAACGGTAGGCAGGGGTGGGGCAATGGTTAACGCGCTTTTCACACAAATACATTTTAGTTTGTGAGTAACAAAGTCCCGCTAAACTCTTTAGCCTGTCTACCCATTTGCTATTGCATATTTCATTTCAATGCTCGTTTGCTCATTTTGCATGTGCTTTGTGAAGCATTTTACGTTCAGGACGAGAGCACGAGTGAGTAAAAATTCATCGGCA